>DASRHP010000009.1:0-600000 GCA_035650475.1 Candidatus Binataceae bacterium | reverse complement strand
GATCGTAATGCCCGCCTACGTGCGCCGGCCGATCCCGGCACTGGCCGCGCGCGCTCCCGAGCTCGAACGGCGGCTCGTATGGTTCGACACCTTCGCGCTCGACAGCGAGTACGACTACGATCCGGTGTGGGCGAAATGCCTGGAGCTGAAGGTCGCGCCGACCTTCCATTGCAAGGGCACAGGCATCGGCTTTCGCAACTCGATCTCCAACTTCATGTACAACCACATCGGCCACTTCGCCGCGACCGCCGAGGCTATCTGCAAGTCGCTCTTTTTTGGCGGCGTCACGCGCCGCTTTCCCGCCTTGCGCTTCGCTTTCCAGGAGGGCGGCGTCGGATGGGCGCGCGTGCTGTACGGCGACCTGATCGGGCATTTCAAGATGCACGGCATGCATGCGCTGGCGCAGTTCGATCCCGCCAATCTCGACCGTCAGCTCTTCCGCGCGCTCTGTCTCCAGTACGGCGGCAGCCGCTTCTATGAAAAATTCCCAAAGAGCGCCGACGAGGTCAGCGACGTCATGTGGGGACGGCCGGAGGACCCAGCCGACCTCGACGAATTCGCCCTCGCCGGCATCACCCAGCCCGCCGACGTGCGCGAGCGTTTCGTGCCCAACTTCTTCTTCGGATGCGAGGGCGACGACCGCGTTACCCCATGGGCCTTCGACACTCGCCGCACTCCCCTCGGCGTCAAGCTCAACGCGATCTACGGCTCCGACATCGGCCATCGCGACCTCGCCGACATGCGCAACGCCACCGCAGAGGCCTACGAGCTGGTCGAAGAAGGGCTGATCACGGAGGGCGACTTTCGCGAGTTCGTCTTCGTCAATCCGGTGAAGCTGCACGCCGGGATGAATCCTGACTTCTTCAAGGGCACTGTCGTGGAGCGCGCGGTTGACGAATTGCTTGCCGGCTGGCACGCGCAGGATGGCGCGGGCGGGGAGCAAACGGTGACAGGCGCCTCAGGCGGCATGCTCGGAGCACGACCGGGGTCGCGAGTGAAGTAACGCGCACGTCCGCCCGGCGAAAAACCAATCGAGTGCGCATGGACCACCCGGGCGGCGAGGTCCCGACGCGCGCCGCACTCCCAGTCGGCCTCGGGTACCATCCCTTACGCCGGCGGCTCTGCGGCGCGGGTGACGAGTTGGTGGCTCGCGGCCCGACCGTCCCACCGCCGCTCGTGCTATTGGTGTCCGGCACGCTAAGCTGGTCGTGCGCGGCGCGCGCCGCGCGGACTCGATGCGGCTCGACGCGAAATTCGTGACCTCGGCGGTGACGCCGCAGGGGTACCCGCGATGGGCGCGGGCGGAGGTAGCACTCGCCGGCCGCTCCAACGTCGGCAAGAGCTCGATGCTCAATGCGCTGGCGGGAGTAAAGCAACTGGCGCGCACCTCGCGCACGCCCGGACGCACCCGCGCACTCAACTTCTTCGCCGTCGGCGACGACCTCGCGCTGGTCGATCTGCCGGGCTACGGTTACGCGAAAATGGCGCGCAACGAGGCCGCACGGGTCGGCTCCCTGATGAGCCACTATATGCACGAGCGGCGCGAACTCGTCGCGCTGGTGATGCTGGTCGATGCGCGGCGCGGACCCGGGAAGGAGGAAGCCGACCTCGCCGCGCTCGCCGCCGGGCGCGGGCTTGCGCTGATCGTCGTCGCCACCAAATGCGACAAGCTGCGTCGCTCGGAACGTATCGGCGCGCTTAGCCGCTTCGCGCCGCTCGGGGTCGAGCCGATCCTGTGCTCGGCGCTGAGCAAGGAAGGGCTCGACGACCTTCGCAAGCGCATCCTGCGATGCGTGCGCCGCGCGCCGGATCTGCTCGCCGCCAACCAGTCCGGCACGCGCGCCGCCGACGCCGCGCCGCGATGACGACGCCCGAGATTAGCGTAATCGTGCCCACCTACAACCGGCGCGCGATGGTGCGCGAGGCGATCGCCTCGGTCCTCGCCCAGCGCGGCGCAAGCTTCGAGCTGATCGTGGTTGACGACGGCTCGACCGACGGCACGTGGGAAGACCTGGCGCGGCGCGCCGGCTGCGGCGACTCGACGCTTCGCGCAATCCGCACTGCAAATCGCGGCCCGGCGGCCGCGCGCAATTGCGGGCTGGCGCTCGCCCGCGGGCGCCTGATCGCGTTCCTCGACTCGGACGATCTGTGGGCGCCCGACAAGCTCGCGCGCCAGAGCGCCTTCATGCGCGCCAATCCACATCTGGCGATTTCGCAGACCGCCGAGCTGTGGCTCCGCAACGGGCAGCGCGTCAATCCCGGCCGCCGCCATCTCAAGCGCCCAGGCTACTTTTTCGCCGACGCGCTGCGCACCTGCCTCATCAGTCCCTCGGCCGTGATTGTCAAGCGCGCCCTGCTCGACGAGGCGGGCGGCTTCGACGAGGCGATGGCGGCGTGCGAAGACTACGACCTGTGGCTGAGAATCCTGGCGCGTCATCCGGTCGGCCTGCTCGACGAGCCGCTGGTGACCCGCCGTGCGGGACATCCGGGACAGCTCTCGGCCACGATTCCCGCCCTCGACCGCTTCCGTATCCTTGCGCTGGCAAAGCTGCTCGGCGACGGCACCCTTGATGCCGAGCGGCGTGCCGCAGCCGCCGAAGTGATGGAGGAAAAGTGCGCCATCTACGCCCACGGGCTCGCATGCCGCGGACGCGCGGCCGATGCCGCCTTCTTCATCGCGGCGGGACGTGCGGCGGTCGAGCGATGGCGCCGCGCGCCGGACGCCGAGTTGGGTCGGGCGATCGCGCGGATGCGCGCGACGCTCACTGTCTCCAGGGGGGCGGGCGTCCCCTGAGCGCCTGCTGAGGAGCAAGCGAGCGCATCGATGAACGAGCCGGCGCTTGCGGAGGCGATACGCGCGTGGGCGGCACAGCGCCGCGTGGATCGAGCGCATCTGGAGCGCTGGCTCAAGCTCGACGAGAGGAGCGCGGCCGCGCTGCTCGAGGCGGCGCGCGCCCTGCGGCTGCGGGTGGGGCAGTTGCACGAGGCGCTGACCATGCTCGATGAGATTGCGCTGGTCGAGGGCGAGACGGTCGGCGCCGTGCTTGCCCGCCCCGCGCTCAAACGGATACTTGAAGGGGCCGGATCGGCGCCGGCGCGCGCACGCGTCTTTGTCCAGGCGCTGCGCGCGACGCGCTTTCCGCGCCTGGCGCGCGCGCTGGAACGGGTGAAGGCGGAGGTCGCGGCGCTCAGGCTGCCGCGCACGGTAACGGTCGTGCTGCCCAGGGACCTCGCTTCGGACGAGTTGCGAATCGAGATCCGGGCGCGCAGCGCGGCAGAGCTTGGCGAGTCGATAGCGGCGCTTGAGCGCAGCGCGCGAGGCCTCGAACGGATAGTTGGGATGCTCGGCGGCGAGGGGTCTGAGCCAGATGAGCTTTGAACTGGACGAAATCGTAATCGAGGAGGGATGCCGCGCGAGCGTGCTCGCCGCCCGCGTTTCGAGCCGCGCGGCGCACGGCGTATCGATCCGTTACGTCGTCGACGGGCGCGAGGCCGCGCGCCCCGCCGCCGGCGCGGCCGACCCGTTCGGCGCGGGCAAGCGGCGAATGGTCGTGATGCGCCGGCGGGCGCCGTTCCTGATGGCCTGTCCGGCGGGCGCGGCCGACTTCGCCTGCTGTGGCTACCTGGTGCTGGTGCTCGCGTCGAACTGCCCGATGGATTGCAGCTACTGCTTCCTGCAGGAATACCTTGCCGACAATCCCGGCTTACAGGTCTATGCGAACTACGCCGACGCCTTCGACGAGCTGGAGCGGATGCGCCGGCGCGCGGGCGGGCGCAGCCTGCGGGTCGGCACCGGCGAGCTTGCCGATTCGCTGGCCTTTGACCGGATGACCGGGATCGCGCGCGACCTGGTCGAATACTTCGCGGCGCGCGACGGGCTGACGCTCGAACTCAAGACCAAGACCGACGAAATCGACAACCTGCTCGCAGTCGATCCGCGCGGCCGTACGCTGGTCTCGTGGACACTCTCGCCGCAGCGGGTCTTCGCGCTGGCGGAACATCGCACGGCCCCGCCGGCCGCGCGCCTTGCGGCTGCGCACCGGGTGCTCGACGCGGGCTACCGGCTCGGCTTCCATCTCGACCCCGTGATCGCCTATCCCGAAGCCGAGCGCGACTACCTGGCGCTGCTCGACGAGCTGTTCGACACGATTGCGCCCGCGCGGATCTCCTTCGTCAGTCTGGGCGGGCTGCGGATGACGCCGGCGCTGCGCGCGGCCGCGCGCCGGCGCCATCCACGCGACCCGCTGCTGTGCGGCGAGGAGGTGCTGGCGCCCGACGGGCGCTACCGCACCTTCACGCCGCTGCGAGTTGGGCTGCTGCGCGCGCTGGAGCGCCGGATCGCGGCGGCCAACCCCGCGATCACGCGCTACCTCTGCATGGAGCCGCCAAGCATCCATCGCCGCGTGCTCGGCCGCGCACCGACGCCGGTGGCGGCGCTGGGCGCGCAGCTCGCCACCGTCGGGACGGCGGGGGCGGAGCGCTGATGGGCGCGCGCGACGGCAAGGTTGGCGGGCGCGGGCGCGGCGGCGGCCAGGGATCGCCGCCGCGCCCGCGCCGCGCCGGCCCCGCGCGCTCGGGCCTGGCGCTCGCCAACGGCAGGGCCGTGCGCGCGGCGGTGGACAATCGCGCCCGTCCGATCGGCGTCTTCGACTCCGGTATTGGCGGGCTCACCGTGCTCAAGGCGCTCGCCGCCGCGCTGCCGCACGAGGATTTCATCTATCTCGGCGACACCGCGCGTCTGCCCTACGGCACCAAGTCGCGCGAGGTCATCGTGCAATACTCGCGCGAGAACACTGGCTTTTTGCTCGCCAAAGGGATCAAGATGCTGGTAATCGCGTGCAATACGGCAAGCGCGGTCGCGCTGGAGGAGATCGCGCGCGACACCGTGGTGCCCGTGATCGGCGTGATCGAGCCCGGCGCGCGCGCCGCGGTCGCCGCCTCGCGCTCGGGCAAGATCGGGGTTATCGGCACCGAGGCGACGATCGCCTCGGGCGCATACACCCGCACGATCCAGGGCCTGCGCGCGGGCGTCGAGCTCTATACCCGCGCCTGCCCGCTGCTGGTGCCGCTGGTCGAGGAGGGATGGACCGAGGGCGAGGTGGCCGAGCGCACCGTCGCCTACTACCTGGAGAGTCTCAAGCAGAGCGGCATCGACACGCTGCTGCTCGGATGCACCCATTATCCGCTGCTGAGCGAACTTTTCCGCCGCGTGCTGGGCGCCGGCGTGCGGCTGGTCGATTCGGCAAGCGCGACCGCCGCCGCCGTGCGCACGCGGCTGGGTGCGCTCGGGCTGATGCGCCGCGAGGGGCGTGGCGCGCTGAGCTTCTTCATCACCGAGTCGCCCGACCGCTTCGTGCGCGTGGGAAGGCGTTTCCTCGGCCCGCAGGTCGATTCCGCCGTGCGCATCGAGCGCTGAAAAGCACACCGCGCTCAGGTACAATGAAGTGTTGGACAGCCCGTCGATCCTGACCGTCAGCGGGCGCTAGTAATGGTTCTCACGAAATGGCCTCAACCCTGACCGCTGTCGCCCATAAGGTCTTCGGCTCCAAGAACGACCGCGAGCTCAAACGCATGCGGCCGACGGTCGAGGCGATCAACCGCCTTGAACCCGAAATTTCCGCGGAGAGCGACGATCGCCTGCGCGCGCGCATCGCCGAGTGGAAGGCGAAGATCAGCGCGATCGAGGAGCGCGAGCGCCGGGAAGAGGCGATGGACGAGGCGTTGCCCGAGGTCTTCGCGACCGTGCGCGAGGCGGCGCGCCGCACCCTCGGCCAGCGCCACTTCGACGTCCAGCTCATCGGCGGCATCGTGCTCCATCGGGCCAAGATCGCCGAGATGAAGACCGGCGAGGGCAAGACCCTGGTAGCCACGCTGCCGGCCGTGCTCAACGCGCTGACCGGGCGTGGCGTCCACATCGTGACCGTCAACGACTACCTGGCGCGGCGCGACGCCGACTGGATGGGCCGTATCTACAGGTTCCTCGGGCTGAGCGTCGGGGTGATCGTCCACGGCCTGACCGACCCCGAGCGCAAGGCGGCCTACGCCTGCGACATCACTTACGGCCAGAACAACGAATTTGGCTTCGACTACCTGCGCGACAACATGAAGTTCAACCTGGAAGACTACGTCCAGCGCGAACATCATTACGCGATCGTTGACGAAGTCGATTCGATCCTGATCGACGAGGCGCGCACCCCGCTCATCATCTCGGGCGCCTCCGAGGAATCAACCGACACCTACTACATCGTTGACCGCGTGATCCCGCGGCTGCGCCCGGAGGAGCACTATACGGTCGATGAGAAGCTGCGCACGGCGGTCCTGACCGAAGACGGCGTGAGCCGGGTCGAACAGATGCTCGGCGTGGGCAACCTCTACGACCCGCGCAACATCCTGCTCGTCCATCACGTCAACCAGGCGCCCAAGGCGCACACGCTCTTCAAGCGCGACGTCGATTACGTGGTCAAGGATGGCCAGGTGGTGATCGTGGACGAATTTACCGGGCGGCTGATGCCCGGGCGGCGCTGGAGCGACGGCCTGCATCAGGCGGTCGAGGCCAAGGAAGGGGTCAAGATCGAATCCGAGAACCAGACCCTCGCCACGATCACCTTTCAGAACTACTTCCGGATGTACGACAAGCTGGCCGGGATGACCGGCACGGCCGACACCGAGGCGCAGGAGTTCAAGGAGATCTACAACCTCGACGTGGTGGTGGTGCCGACCAACATGCCGATGATCCGCCTCGACCATCACGACGTCGTCTACAAGACCGAGCAGGAAAAGTTCGACGCCGTGATCGAGGAGATCAAGGAATGCCACGAGGCGGGCCAGCCGGTGCTGGTCGGCACGGTGTCGATCGAGAAGTCCGAACGGGTCGCCGAGCAGCTCAAGAAGACCGGCATCAGGCACTCGGTGCTCAACGCCAAGAACCACGAGCGCGAGGCCGAGATCGTCGCCCAGGCCGGGCGCCTTGGGGCGGTGACAATTTCGACCAACATGGCGGGCCGCGGCACCGACATCGTGCTCGGCGGCAATCCCGAGTTCATGGCCGCGGCTGAGGCCGGGACCAGAGACCCCGGCGACGAGCACTTCCGCGCCGCGCTCGAGAAGTACCGCGCGCAGTGTCTGGCCGAGCGCGAGCAGGTGCTCAAGGCCGGCGGCCTGCACATCCTCGGCACCGAGCGCCACGAGTCGCGCCGGATCGACAACCAGCTGCGCGGCCGCTCGGGACGCCAGGGCGACCCCGGCAGCTCGCGCTTCTATCTCTCGCTCGAGGACGACCTCTTGCGAATTTTCGGCGCCGACCGGCTCAAGGGGCTGATGGGGCGGATCGGGATGGAGGACGGCGTCCCGATCGAGCACCGCTGGATCAGCAAGGCGATCGAGAACGCGCAGAAGAAGGTCGAGGCGCACAACTTCGACATCCGCAAGCACCTGCTCGAGTACGACGACGTGATGAACCGTCAGCGCGAGGTGGTTTACCATCGGCGCAAGGAACTGCTCTCGGGCGCGCCGCTGAAGGAAGACATCTTCGACATGTGCGACGCGCTGATCGAGGAGATCGTCGCCGCCCACGCCAGCGCCGAGGAGGACTCCGCGGAATGGAACTGGAAGGCGATCGAGGATGCCTTCTACAAGCAGTTCCACTTCCACTTCAACTTCCGCGAGAACGCCAACGGCCGCTCGATCGAGCATCCCGACGACCTCGTCGAAATCGCCGGCGAGCGCGTGCGCGCGCTTTACGAGCAGCGCGAGCAGGAGTTCACGCCGCCGGTGATGCGCCAGATCGAGAAAATCGTGATGCTCCAGACGCTCGATTCGCTCTGGAAGGACCATCTGCTCACGATGGACCATCTCAAGGAGAGCATCGGCCTGCGCGGCTATGCCCAGCTCAACCCGCTGGTCGAGTACCAGAAAGAGGGCTTCACGATGTTCGAGGCGATGATGGCCACCATGCAGGCGGACGTCGTCGAGAAGGTCTTTTCGGTGCAGACCGTGCGCGAGCAGAGCGTCGAACAGCTCGAGCAGCAGAACCGTCCGCAGCGCGTCGTGATGAGCCACGGCGGCGAGACCCAGCAGGAGGCGGCGCCGGCCACGGTCAAGCGCGACGGCGAAAAGGTCGGCCGCAACGACCCCTGCCCCTGCGGCTCGGGCAAGAAGTACAAGCGCTGCCACGGCAAGTAGGCGCCTGCAAGCCTTCCCGCTCCGCGTAAGCTTGCATAACTGGCGACCTGCCCCCGCCCGCGACCTGTTTCCGCGCGGCTTCCTTGCGCGCGCGCCGTCGCGCCGCGTATAAATCGCCAACCGCTCCGTGGAGGGCGCAGCGCGATGGACGTGATTCTCGAACCTCGGCCGGTCAAGGGCTTTCGCTTCGCGGGAGTCGCCGCCGGCCTGCGCAAGGAGCCCGGACGCAAGGACCTCGGAATCATCGTGGCCGAGCGCCCGGCCGCCGCCGCCGGCGTCTTCACCACCAACCGGGTGAAGGCGGCGCCGGTGCTGGTCGCGCAGGAACGCGTGCGCCGCGGCCGGCTCCAGGCGATCGCGGTGAACTCGGGTTCGGCCAACTGCTTCACCGGGCGCGCGGGAATCAAGCTTGCGCAGGACTCGTGCGCGGCGCTGGCGGCGGGAATCGGGTGCGCGGCGGAGGCGGTTGCGCCCTGCTCGACCGGCGTGATCGGCCACCTCTACGAGCTGGAGAAATATCGCGCCGGTATCCGCCACGCGATCGGCGCGCTCTCCGCCGACGGGCTCGACGACTTTGCCCGCGCGATCATGACCACCGACACCCGTCCCAAGACCGCCTCGGCGCAACTGCGCCTGGGCGGCGCCGAGGTGACGATTGCCGGATGCGCCAAGGGCGCGGGGATGATCGAGCCGAAGATGGCCACCATGCTCGCCTTTATCGTCACCGACGCCGCCGTGCGCGCACCCGAGCTCAAACGCACGCTCGCCCACGCGCTGCCGTCGAGCTTCAACGCGATCACGGTTGACGGCGACATGTCCACCAATGACACGCTGCTGATGCTCGCCAGCGGCGCGGCCGGCGGGCATGAGCTCACAGGCCGCGACCTCGCCGCCTTCAACACGGCGGCAGCCGAGGTCGCTGCGGTGCTCGCGCGCGAGCTGGTGCGCGACGGCGAAGGCGCGACCAAGCTCGTCACGGTCGAGGTGCGGGGCGCGCGCCGTGCTGCCGACGCGGAGCGGATCGCGCGCCAGATCGCCAACTCGCCGCTGGTCAAGACGGCGTTCTTCGGATGCGATCCGAATTTCGGGCGAATCGTAATGGCGGCCGGCAAGGCGGGGGTGGCGCTCGATCTGGAAAAGCTCGAAGTCAGCCTCGGCGGAATCCGGATCGCCAGCCATGGTGCGCTGCATACCGAGGCGCTGGCCGACGCGGCAGCGCGGATGAAGGAGCGCGAGTTCGGTGTGACCGTCGATCTGCGCCTGGGCAAAGCGCGCGCCCAAATCGTGACCTGCGATTTGAGCTACGACTACGTCAAGATCAACGCCGAATACACGACGTAAAGACGGCGCGTACGCGCGAATGGGTGACGTTGCATCCGGGCGCGCCCGCCCAATACAATCGGCGCGCGAACGGAGGTAGGCGGCCGGTGGCAAGCTTCGTCAAAGTCGCCCGGCGCGACGAAATTCCCGACGGCAGCGGCAAGACGGTCGAACTCGGCGGACGCAAGATTGCGCTGTTCAATGCCGGCGGCAAGTTCTACGCGATCGACAACACCTGCCGCCATCGCGGCGGCCCGCTCGGCGAGGGCGACCTCTACGGCACCACGGTGGTATGCCCGTGGCACGGATGGGAGTACGACGTGACCAACGGGCAGAGCCTCGATGACTCCAGCGTCAAGGTGGCCTGCTTCGCCGTGCGCGTGGACGGCGACGACGTGCTGGTCGAGGCCTGAAGCTTTTGCCGCGGAGGCAACGCGTCTCCACATCTTGATGGAGCCCGAATTGGCTGCGACCCCCAGGCGATCGTCGGCGCTGCGGCTGCCAGATTTCATAGCGGTGGGCCCGCCGCGCACCGGCACGACCTGGCTCTACCGCGCGCTCAGCGGCCACGTCGGACTCGCCCGCGACACCAAGGAGACCGACTTCTTCTCCGACCATTACGACCGCGGGTTGGAATGGTACGCGGAGCTGTTCGCGGGATGCGATCCGAAGCTGCCGGCGGGCGAGATTTCGCCCAACTACTTCGCCGCCGCCGAGGCGCCCGAGCGGATCGCGCGCCACATCCCCGGATGTCGCATCATCTGCACCTTGCGCGATCCGGTCGAGCGACTGTACTCGTTCTACCGCCTGATGCGGCACAACGGATGGACGCGGGTTACATTCGAGCAGCTGACGTACAGCGAGCTGCCGGCGACCCAGGCCAACCGCTATGCGCATCACCTGGCGCGCTGGCGCGAACGCGTCGGCCAGGAGAACGTGCTGGTCGCGCTCTATGACGACCTCGAAGCCGACCCGCAGCGCTTTCTGGATTCGATCTGTGAATTCATCGGGATTCCCGCGATTTCGCTTGCGGGCTCGCCGTTGCTGAACAAGCGGGTCAACAGCGTCACCCACGGGCCCAGGGTCGCGATACTCGCCGAGCAGGCGTGGCGACTGCGCCAGTGGCTTCAGGCCCGCGGCGCGCGCACCGCGATAACCGTGCTGCGCAAGGCCGGCCTATGGCGCTTCGCCTTTCGCGGCGGCGGCGAATTCGGCCCGCTCGACCCCGCCCTCGAACGCCGGCTGCGCAAGCGTCTGCGGCCCGAGATCGAAGCGCTCGAAGCGATGCTCGGCCGGGATCTCTCGGCGTGGAGAACGCCGGTGCGATAGCCACAAGCACCCCCGTACGTGCGAGAGAGCCCGATGACAGAAACCCCAAGCGCCGCGAAGATCGGAAAGCTGATCGAGGAGACCTACGCCAGGGGCACGGTTCGCGGCGATGACGGCAGCGAATCGCAGATCCTTCCAGCCAGCGTCACGCCCGACCGCGGCGCCTTCGTCAGGGAGATGTGCCTGCGGATAGGAGCCACGACCGCGCTGGAAGTCGGGATGGCGTGGGGTATGTCCACCCTGCACATCCTGGAGGCGCTGCTTAGCAATGGCGCCGGTGCGGGGGCGCATGTCGCAGTGGATTGCAACCAAGCCGAAAGATACCACAACGCCGCCCTGCGGACGCTGAGAGAGGCTGGGCTGGATTATCTGGTCGAATTCCACGAAGACCGCTCGGAGCTGCTGTTGCCGCGGCTGGTGCGCGAGGGGCGCCGCTTTGACTTCGCTTTCATCGACGGGCTGCATCACTTCGACCACGTCTTCGTTGACCTGTTTTACACCCATCGTCTGCTCAGGCCCGGAGGCGTGGTCGTGCTCGACGATGTCTTTCAGGATTCGGTGCGTTTCGCCTGCCGTTACGTGCAGACCAACTACGGCTACCAGACGCTGGCGCTGCATCCGCCCCATGCGGTGGCACTGGATGACGACTCACCCAATGGATGGCGCGCGATGGTGGTCGCCCTGCAAAAGCCGAACGAGGAACAGCCGCGCGGACGCTTCCATTTCGTTCCCTTCTTTCCGGCCGCCCCGAAGGAGTCCGCGGTCGGCGCCGCAGGGGCCGCAAGGACATCGCCGCGGGCAAACTCGGTGTCGCGCGCGAGGGCCAACGCGCTGCGTCGGGATGCCCGGCTAGCCTTGAGCGGCGGCGACCGGATTGCCGCGCGCAGATATACGCTCCAGGCGATACGCCTCCAGCCGCTTCGCCTGAAATCTTACCTCCGCCTGCTCAAGACCTTTTTGCCTCAGCCGATGATCCGTGCGCTCTCCAGGCGGTCGGCCAGAGGCGGCGGCGATGCGCGCGCGCATGACTAAGCCATCGAGGAGACGGCAGCGGCTGCCGGATTTTATCGCCATCGGTCCACCGAGAACCGGGACGACCTGGCTGCATGGCGTGCTTTACCATCGCGCCTGCCTGCCCGAAGGTGTCAAGGAAACCCGTTTTTTTGACATGTTCTACGGTCGCGGCCTTGAGTGGTACGCGAGGTACTTCAGGGGTTGCGACCACAAGCGGCCGGTCGGCGAGGTAAGCCCGTCGTACTTCCACCGCCCAGAGGTGCGCGAGCGCATCGCGCACCACCTCCCTGGGTGCCAAATCATCTGCACGCTGCGCGAGCCGGTAGCGCGCGTCTATTCCCATTACCGGCTGCTGCACGCGCAGGGCCTGATCCGAGGTTCGTTCGAGCAAGAGGTGACGACTAACGCGGACCTGCTGGAAGCCAACCGCTACGGCTTGCATCTGCGCGGGTGGTACGAGCTCCTGCGTCGCGACCGGATGGCAGTATTCTTCTACGACGATCTCGAGGCGGACCCGCGGGCTTTCGCCGATGCGGTATGCCGATTCATCGGCGTGCCTCCACTGGTTCTCACGCCTGAGATTAGCCATTTCCTCGACCGCAACGAGGTCAAATATGGATCGCGTAGCCGAGTACTTGCCTACAACGCCCGCCGCCTGAGGTATTGGCTGCAAGGACACCATGCACATTGGGTCGCCGAACTGTTGCGGCGCGCAGGCCTATGGCGCTTCTGCGCCGGGCGCGGCCCCGAGTTTGCCGCACTCCCGCCGCATCTCGAAGCGCGCCTGAGAGAGCGTTTTTTACCCGAGGTCGAAGCGGTGGAGAAACTCACCGGTCGCGACCTTTCCGCGTGGAAACCGGACGCCCTCGGGCAGGCCGGGCCCGCGGACGCGCGGAGCCCGGCCGCAGCCGCCGTGCCAGCGGCGCGCTAATTTGTTCTCGCGCGCTCCACACGCTCGGAAATTAGCTTGACCGACCTGACGTGACCAGTACAATCGGCTGACCAGCAATTTTGATTGGCCGAAGCCGATGTTCGCGCTTCGGCGGCGCGGCTGTAACGGCATACGGGCGCAGAGGGGGGGATGCCTGATAGCGATAACCGAAGTTGCGTTCGTGGGCGTCTACCCGCCTTCCTCGCGGTAGGACCGCCGCGCACTGGAACGACGTGGCTTCACGGTCTCCTCTATCACCGTGCTTGCCTGCCCGCAGGAACCAAAGAAACTCATTACTTCGACATGTTCTATGCGAAGGGAGCGGGCTGGTATCAGGGCTACTTTCGCAGTTGCTCGAGCACCGCTGTAGTCGGGGAGGTCACGCCAACCTATTTTGCGCTCGCCGAGGCGCGCGAGCGCATCGCCCGCGATCTACCCGGCTGCAAGATCGTTTGCACGCTGCGCGACCCGGTGTCGCGCGCCTGGTCATGGTACCGCGTGCTCCATCGTGAAGGCCGCATACGGCGCGGCTTTCTCGACGAAATGCTGCGCGGAAATGAGCCGCAGCTGCGGCAGGCTAACCGTTACGCGCTCCACCTCCGGGCCTGGCGCGAGCGCTTCGGCGAAGAGAACGTCGGCGTCTTCTTGTACGACGACCTGCGGGCAAATCCGCAAAGCTTCGCCGATTCGGTGCTGCGCTTCCTCGGGCTTCCCTCGATCGAGGTCGATACCATCGCGGCCTACCTGATGCGCAACGAAGCCGACGACGACTGTCGCATCCCGGCCCTGGCATACGGCGCATGGCGCCTTCGCATGTCGCTCAAATCGTTGCGTGCTGAACGGACCGTGGAAAGGCTCGGACGACTGGGGGTGTGGCGGCTCTGCTTTGGCGGCGGCGGCCCATTCGCGCCGCTGCCGGGTGACGTCGAGCACCGGCTGCGTGAATTCTTCGTTCCGGAAGTCGAAGCGCTGAAGGAACTAATCGGGCGCGACCTTTCATCATGGAAGGTCCGTTCGGCGCGGGAGCAAAAGCGAGCCGCCTCGCTTTGAGGCTAATCGCGTCCTGGTTCCTTCGCTGATGTTCTGGCTGGTTGTGATTGGGCAAGGATGATAATTTTCTCCGAATGAGCCGAGTCTCCGTCATCATCCCCGTGCGTAACGGCGCCGCCACCGTCGGGCGCACCATCGACAGCGCCCTTGCGCAGGCGCCCGAGCCGCCCGAGGTCGTCGTCGTTGACGACGGCTCGACCGACGACACCGCGCGCATCCTGGACGCCTACGGCGACCGGATCAAGGTCCTGCGCCAGCGCAACCGCGGCCCATCATTTGCGCGCAACGCCGGCGCCCTTGCCGCCGGTCCCGAGGCCGAGTACTTCGCCTTTCTCGACGCCGATGACGTGTGGCTGCCCGGGATGCTGGCGGCGATGGTGGCCGAGTTGGACGCGACCTCTGGCGCAGTGCTCGCCTTTTGCGACGTCGTACCGGTCAACGATTCGGACCAGGAACTCGACACCTGCTTCATCGACCCACCCTCGGCCCACGCTCCCACGATGGAGGAACTGCTCACGCGCTGGTGGCCGATCCTCACCAGCGCGGCGGTGATGCGGCGGGCGGCCTTCGAGCGCGCCGGTGGGTTCGACGAGAGCTTCACCCGGCCGGGCTTCGAAGACCCGTTCATGTGGCTGGTGATGCGCGAGGAGGGCGATTTCATCTACATACCCCAGCGCCTGGTGCGTTACCGCACCACCCCGCCCCACGCGCGAATGATGAAATACGCCAAGGGCTACCGCATCTTCAGCCGCCTGGTCACCCAGCGCTACGGCCAAGCCGGCCGGCGGTTGATCCGCGAATCGACCAAAGCCTTCGTCGCAGCATGGGGTTATGCGGGACTGGTGGCGCTGCGCGAGGGCGACAGGCTGCGTGCGCGCCAGGCGTTCGCCTGCGCGCTGCGCTACGGCCCGTTCGAGTTGCGGACCGCCTCGCGCTGGCTGCGCACCTTCCTGCCGATCGCGGCGGCCCGCGCGCTCAGCGGGCGCGCGGTGCGCGAAAACCGGGTCAACCCTGAGCTTGAGAACTACTTTCGCTAAACTGTACCCTCGTACAGTGTTGGCAATGAATCGGGACGGGCACAGAGCGGGCGCCGGCGGCGACGCCTCTGTAGCGAGGCGGCGATGAGCACCAAGTTCTGGCGCAGCGTCGGAGAGCTGTTGCTGCTGCACTCGGCTGACGACGAGGAAAGCAAGCGCTACCTCGACACCTACTGGCGGGTGCTGAGCTATGCGCGGCCGTATATTTTTCCCGACACGGTCCTGGCAATTGGCGCGCTGCTTGGCTTGGGCGCGGTGAACGCGGCGATCCTGCCGTTAATCAAGAGGTTCATCGACAAGGTTTCCATCACCCACCTGAGCGCCTTCACTCCCCAGGACCTCCATCAGCTCCACGTTCTCTCGCTCGAGATCCTGGTGGTGTTCATCGCCCGCGCGTTGACTGACTTCGCCGGCACCTACCTGAGCAACTACATCGGGATGCGGATCGCGATGGATCTGCGTGGTGAATTCAACGATCGGCTGCAATACCTGCCGCTGTCGTTCTTCAACTGGACGCCGACCGGGGGTCTGCTCACCCGCGCGATAAGCGACGTCCAGCTCACCTCCTCGATCATCAACAACACCCTGTTCTCGCTCGTCGGTCAGAGCTTCACGCTGGTGGCGATGCTGGGAACGTTGTTCTGGATGGACTGGAAGCTTGCGTTCCTCGCCTTCGTGGTCTTCCCGATCGCGGTCCTGCCGGTGATCGGCGCCGCGCGGCGCGTGCGCAAGATGTCCAAGAGCGCGCAGAAGCGGCTGGGCGACCTGTCGGTCATGATGCAGGAGGCGGCGCAGGGCTGCCGGGTGGTCAAGGCCTTCGGGATGGAGGAATACGAGCGCACGCGCTTTCGCGCCATGCTCGACAAGCAACTGCGGATCATGCGTCGGGTGCTGCGCGCGGGCGCGATCACTGACCCGATAATCGAGGTGCTGGGCGCGTGCGGGGTGATCGCGGTGCTGTGGTACGGCGCCGACCTGGTGATGACCGGCTCGCGCACGCCGGGC
Source organism: Candidatus Binataceae bacterium (assembly GCA_035650475.1). Classification (NCBI taxonomy): domain Bacteria; phylum Candidatus Binatota; class Binatia (SeqCode); order Binatales (SeqCode); family Binataceae (SeqCode); species Binataceae bacterium (SeqCode). The sequence goes on along the minus strand of DASRHP010000009.1, from coordinate 584,133 downwards.
ACCTTCGCCGCCTTCATCACCGCGATGCTGGTGATCTACAAGCCCTTCAAACGGATCGCCGGCACCAACAACGCGATCCAGCAGGGCCTGGTTTCGGCCGAGCGGATCTTTGCGGTCATCGATCATCCGCCCGAGGTGCATGACTCGCCCGGCGCGCTCGAGCTCGAGCCCGGGCCGCACACGATCGAGTTGCGCAACGTCAGCTTCCGCTACGACCGCACCGCTGAGTGGGTCCTGCGCAACGTCAACCTCAAGATCGGCGCGGGCGAGGCGGTGGCGCTGGTGGGGATGAGCGGAGGCGGCAAATCGACGCTCGCCGACCTCATTCCGCGCTTCTACGACCCCGGCAAAGGCATGCTGCTCATCGACGGCGTCGACGCGCGCCGCTACTCGCTGCGCTCGCTGCGCGCGCAGATCGGCCTGGTCTCCCAGCACACCTTCCTGTTCAACGATACCATCCGTTCCAATATTGCCTACGGCAGCGCCGCGCGCAGCCTCGACGAGATCGTCGCCGCGGCCAAGGCCGCCAACGCCCACGACTTCATCTCCCGCTTGCCCGACGGCTATGACACCGTGGTCGGCGAGTTCGGCGTGCGGCTCTCCGGCGGTGAGCGCCAGCGGCTGGCGATCGCGCGCGCGCTGCTCAAGAACGCGCCGATCCTGATTCTCGACGAGCCGACCTCCAATCTCGACTCCGAGGCCGAGCGCGTGGTGCAGGACGCGATCGAGCGGCTGATGGAGAACCGCACCACGCTGATGATCGCCCATCGGCTCTCCACCGTGCGCCGCGCCGACCGCATCTGCGTCGTCGTCAAGGGCGAGATTGTCGAGCAGGGCACCCACGATGAATTGCTCGCGCTCGACGGCGCCTACCGCAAGCTGTGCGACCTGCAGTTCTACCTGCCCGAGGAGACCGAGGCGCCCGTGCGCGGCGCCGTCAACGGCTAGTCCGCGCGCGGGGCCCGCAGAGCACGATGGCGGCGCCGCTGGTTTCGGTGATAATCCCGGTTTACAACGGCGAGGACTGTATCGCGCGCGCACTCGACAGCGTGCTGGCCCAGGACTTCACCGATTACGAAGTCCTGGTGGTGGACGACGGCTCGCGCGATTCCACCCGCCGTATCCTGCGGCGCTACCGCCGGCGCATCCGGATCATCCGCCTGCCGCGCAACCTTGGCCTGGCCGCCGCGCGCAATCGCGGAGTGGCGCGCGCCCAGGGCCGCTACATCGCCTTCCTCGATGCGGATGATGTATGGATGCCCGGGCGGCTGGCCAGAACGGTCGCCCCGCTGCAAGCCAGCAAGACTGCGACCCTGTCCTTTTCCGACGTGGTGCCGGTGGACGACCGCTACACCCCGCTCGCGCCCTCCTACCTGCATCCAGGGATGGCGCGGCCGCCGATGCTGACCGACCTGCTCAAGGAAGGCTGGTGGCCGATCCTGCCCAGCACCGTAACTGTCCAGCGCCGGGCGTTGCGCCGGGTCCGCGGCTTCGCCGAGGGATTTCAGGGTGCCTCGGGCTTCGAGGACACCGAAGTGTGGTTCCGGCTGCGCGAGCTCGGCGACTTTATCTTCGTCCCGGAACCGCTGGTGCAGTATCGCCTCAGTCCGTTCGTCGAGCGGATGCGGAAGTACGCGCCCGGCTTTCGGCTGTTCGCCCGTCGGATACGCAAACGCTACGGACTGGCCGGCGAAAAGCTAATCTTGCGCTGCGCGGCGCTCTATCGATGGCTGCTCACGGTCAAGGGACTGCAATGCCTTCAGGCGGGCGATATGCGCCAGGCGCGCAACGCGTTGTTCTGCGCGCTGCGCTATCAAGCCGCTCCGGGACGCCGGATGCGGCGCGACGAGCGGCGGCGGGCGCGTTTCGTAAGCGCGCGCGCGGCGAACAACTTGGCGCCCGCCGCCGGCAAAATCGCCGCGGGCGCCGGCGTATGCGCGGCCGAGGGCCCGGCGCTCGGTGGCGGTGTCGCCGCCTCGGCCGAGCCGGCGACGCCAGCGCTCGTCGCGAAGAACATGAATAACGGCGTCCGCTCGTTTCCGCAAAGGCGCGAGGAGACGCTCCGGGCCTGGTACTCGCTCCTGCCGCGGCGCCACGCGATCGCGCTGATGCGCCGCAGCGGGCTGTTGGAGATTCCCCCGCCTCCGCCGAGCCATGCCGACTTTGCCAGGGAACTGCTGGCCGGCGCTCATCCGCTGGCTCTGTATTAGACCGACCATGCCACCGCGCAACTGCGTGATCCTCGGCTCAGGGCGCAGCGGCACCAGCATGGCCGCCGGGCTGCTGGCGCAGGCGGGCTATTTCATGGGCGGCGAGTTGTGGCCGGCCAACGAAGGTAATCCCAAGGGCCAGTTCGAAGATCGCGAGGTCAACGCGATCAATGACAGTTTGATCGCCTCTTCGGTCTGCGCCACGGCGCGGCGCGGATTGCGCAAGCTGCTGCTGGGAGAAACTCCGCCGCTCGGCGAGTTCCAGCACTGGGTGGCCGTGCTGAAGCCCGGGGCGCCGATCGCGTGCAATCCGGAGATGCGCCGGCGCATCGCGGCGCTCACCGCGCGCCAGCCGTTCTGCTTCAAGGATCCGCGGTTCTCGTACACGCTCGGCGCATGGCGGGCCTGCCTTGGGAAGGCGCTGCTGCTGTGCGTCTTCCGCGATCCGAGCGTCACCGCGCACAGCATCGTGCGCGAGTGCGCGGCCGCCGATTACATGAAGGGCGTCGCGATGGATGCGAGCCGAGCGCTTAAGGTGTGGGAGGCGATGTACCGCTGGATCCTCGAGGTCCACCGTCCGCAGGGCGGCGACTGGCTGTTCGTGCACTACGACCAGCTGCTCGACCATTCCGCCTACCCACGGATCGAGGAGCGGCTCGGCGTGCGGCTGGACCGCGATTTCGCCACCGCCGAGCTGAACCGCTCGCGGCCGACGGTGGCGGTGTCGCGGCGCGTCGGCCAAATCTATCGGCACCTGTGTGGACTTGCCGGCTACGAAGCCCGCCGCGCTGGCAACGGCGTGCCGAATCCCTAGCGCGCGGCGAACAGGCGGCCGGCGCCATAAGTCACGGCGGCGGCGGCGATTCCGGTGGCCATGCTCTCCAGCCCGCTCAGCCACCACGGGCGCAGCGTGATAGCGGTCTTGGCGGCGCCCACCCCGAACAGCGCGGCCAGCGTGGTCGCGGCCGAAGCGACCACTCCCGGATGGGGCGCGAGAAAGAGGTAGGGGAGCACCGGCACCAGCGCGCCCACCAGGTAGGAAAACCCGACCGTCAGCGCCGAGCGCAGCGGTCGATCGAACGACTCGACTGCGAGCCCCAGCTCCTCGCGCATCATCACGTTGGCCCAGCGCTCGGGATCGGCCGTGATGTGACGCACGACCGTGTCGAGCAACTCGCCGGTGAAGCCCTTGGCGCGATAGATCGCCCGGATCTCGTCGCGCTCGCGTTCGGGCCAGCGCCGGATCTCGTCGCGCTCGCGCGCGATCTCGCTGTGATAGAATTCGAGTTGCGAGCGCGCCGAGATAAACGCGGCGAGCCCCATCGAGACTGCCCCGCCCAGCGTCTCGGCCAGCCCCGCCATCACCACGATTTGGCTGGCGGCAAACGCGCCCGCCACTCCCGAGGTCACCGCGAACGATGCCACCAGGCCGTCGTTGAGCCCCAGCATCAGGTCGCGCACGCTGGTGCCGCCTGCCGCGTGGACCTGCTCGGTATGGTGGTCGTACTCGCGCTTGCGGATCGCAAATGCCATCGTCGCCGATTAGCCCGTTGTCGTGGCAGGGCGGATCAGTCGCCGGCTCGCGGCGCAAGCTCGACGGGGCCCCCGGCGCCCGCCCGACGTGGGGAAGGGGCGGGCACAGCCGCCGCATCGTCCAGGGTCGGACGGCGCGGGCTCTGGAGACGCCGGCGTTTCTCGACCCGGGCGCGCATGCGCAAAAACTCCGCGACCAGGCGGCGGCGCTCGTTGCGTCCGGGCGCCATCCCCTCCACGTAGTCGCGTAGAAACCGCATCCGGGTGCCGCGGCTCAGAAAGCGGCCGAGGCTGCGGTCGAGATGGATCAGATTGGTCAGCCGCCGGTGCCATGAAACCGTGCGCGCGTGGCGAAAATCCTCGAGATCGACGAACCAAATGCGAGGCGCGGCACCAGCGCCCGCCTCCACCATCAAATTGGTTTCCTGCAAGTCGTGGGTGTAAAGGCCGGCGTCGTGAAGCCGGCGCACCTCGTGCGCCACCGCTCCCAACAATGCGCGGCGGCGGCGCAAATCAACGCTGCCATCGCCAAAGACGGCGCGGCTTAGGATGGTAGCCCGGCTCAGCGCCGTGCACGCCAGGTAGCATTCGGTCACCGCGCCGGCGCGGCGCACCTCGAGCGCGGCGAGCGGCGTCGGGTGGTTGAAACCTGCCGCTTCGAGCATCGCCGCCCCGGCGAGCCATCGCCTGACGCGCGAGCCGCGCGCCATCGCGGCCAAGCCGCCTAGCCACGAGCCCGTGCGCACGCGCTTGACGAAAACCGGCGTGCCATCCGGCCCCGGCACCAGGCAGGCCCGGGTGCGGCCTTCGTCCTTCAACGCATTCGATCCGCAGGCGGCGACGATTTCATCGAGCTGCCGCGCTGCCTCCGCCCATCGCGGATCGGCCGCATATACGAGGCGCTTGCGCATGCGAATCACAGCCTATCCCATCCGCGTGGCTTGGTCATCGCGGGTCGTCCGCCGCTTGGGGCAGGCGCCGTTCGTCCGCGCGGCGATTTTCTTCGCGGAAGCATCGGCCGATAATGGCTGGTGATGCATACCGTATCCGCGAACAGCCGTCGAATACCCCGGCTTGCGTTGGCGCTAGCGGCCGGCGGCGCAATCCTCCTTCGCGCATTCGTCGCCTGGCCGGCCGCCGCCGCCTCGGACGAGCCGCCGCAATCCGCATCAGTATCGGCCGGCGCCGCTCAGGCTGGACCAACCGATCCGATGGCGCTCGTCAAGTCGGTCATCGACCAGGCGAGCGCCGTGGTCCGCGACAGCGCGACGCCGGCGGCCGAGCGCAACCGCAGGTTACGCGCGATCGCCGAGGCCAATTTTGATTTCGCCGACATGGCGCGCACCGCCCTGGGCTACCATTGGCGCGAGCTTACGCCGGCGCAGCGTGCGCAGTTCGTTTCCCTCTTCACCTCGTTCATGGAGAACGTTTACCTGAGCAAGATGCAGGACTACGGGGTCGAAAAAATCCGCCAGGATATCAGCACCACCAACGTCACTTTCACCGGCCAGGACTTTCAGGGGACCGACTACGCCGAAGTACACAGCAAGGTGGCCTTCAAGGATCGCCCGCAGCCGGTCAAGGTGGACTATCTGCTCAAGCGCGACAGCGGCCGCTGGAAAATCTACGACCTCGAGATTGACGCGATCAGCGTGATGGCCAATTACCGCAACCAGTTCAACCGCGTGATAAACGACGACGGCTATCCCGCGCTGGTCAAGCTGCTCCAGCAAAAGACCCGGGGTTTGGAACAGACGCTGAGCAAGTAGGCCCCGCCAGGCGACCAGGGTGCAAGGTCGCTTCGCTCAGCCGTTGAACTGCCTACAGAGCGCGCGCCAGGCGTCCTCGTCGGCGCCCGCCTTGTACGGCATATAGAAGGCGACCCGGTCAAGCAGGCCGTCGTAGCGAGCCTTGACCTTGGCCGCGATATTGTCCCAGTTGCCGCTCACCGAATAGACGTCGAGCATCTCGTCGGTGATCTCCTTCGCCATCCCGCTCCAGTCGCCCTTGGCGGCCTTCTCGTTGAGCCGCGCGGCGACCTCGCCCCATCCGTGGGTGTCGAGTACGACCTGGTAGGTGCGGGTCGAGGCGTAAAAGGCGATCTGCTGGCGCACGCCGGCGCGCGCCTTCTCGATCTCCTCATCGTTGCGCCCAACCACCACGAAGGCGGTGGTGAAGATGGTGAAGTCCTTGCGCGTGCGGCCGGATTTGCGCAGCCCCTCCTCGAGATGGGGCAGGACAAACTCGCGCAGGTACTTGGGCGAGTTGAACGGATGCGCGTGCAGGCCGTCGCACAGCTCCCCGGCCAGGCGCAGGATATGCCGGTTCACCCCCGCGATATAAACCGGGACTTTGTATTGATGCGGGCGCGGGGCGAAGAACGGCGTCATCAGCGAGAAATTGTAGTACTTGCCCTTGTACGAAAGTTTGGCTCCGCCCTCATTCCAGCATTTGAAGATGGCATTGAGCGATTCGAGGTACTCGCGCAGCTTAGGCACCGGCGGCTCCCAGCGCATCCCGTAGCGGCGCTCGATATGCCCCTTTACCTGGGTGCCAAGGCCGAGGATGAAGCGACCCTCGGACAGCCGCGCAAGGTCGTAAGAAGTGTAGGCTGTCACCATCGGGCTGCGCGGAAAGGCGATCGCGACCGCCGGCCCCATCTTGATCCGCCGCGTATGCTCGGCCGCGAGCGCCAGCGGCAGGAAGCCGTCGTTGCCGGCCTCCATCGACCATACTGCGTCGAAACCGGCCTCTTCGGCCGCCCGCGCCGCCGCCGGCACCTCGCGCAGCTCGCGCGCCGAAAGCATCGTGTCGAGTTTCATCGCTTCAGGCCTCCCATCACTGACCCGATCGCAAAGCGCGGGGAATCCTAACAGAAAGCCGACTTTGCGGGGAACCGGCGTCCACCAGGCCGGACGCTCTTTAAAGAAGCGCGGCGAGACGCGCGGGATAGTCGGTCAGGATGCCATCGACGCCCAGCGCGAGCAGCGCGCGCATCTCGGCAAGTTCGTTGACCGTCCAGACGTGAACCTCAACGCCCATCCGATGGGCAGCCGCCACGCTCTGAGGCGTGACCAGCCGCCACGATTCGTACTCGGACGGAATCTGGAGCGCGGCGCCGCGGGGCCGAAAGGGCTCGCCCTCCGGCGCCATCGCCTTCATGAATCCGGCAACCTCGGCGGAAGGAAAGCCGGTCGGGATATCCGGGGCCAGCGCGCGCACTTCGTCAATCGGCGCCTGATGCTCACTCGCGATTAGCGCCCGCCGGCGCATCCCGGAGCGCTGAATCACTTCGAGCAGCGGAACTATCAGGCTCGGCTCGCTTTGCTTGACTTCGATGATGTACCGATGGCGCGGAAAGGCCGCGAAGACTTCCTCCAGCGTCGGGACCCGATGCCCGCGTCCGCGGAAGGGAAATTCGCCGCTGCCGCTGACGCTGAATCCCCATCCCGCGTCGGCCCGCGCAAGCTCAGCGGAGGTCATCTCGGCAATCGCGGCGTCGATTCCGCAGGTGCGGCTGAGCTCGGCGTCGTGGCTGACGACGATCACGCCGTCGCGGGTCGCATGCACGTCGAGCTCGAAGTACGGCGCGCCGGCCTCGGCGGCGGCGCGAAAGGCTGCCAGCGTGTTTTCCGGATACTCGCCGCTTGCGCCGCGGTGAGCGATAATGCGCGGACGGGAAGGAACAAAGAACTCGCTATCGTATTCCGGAGGCATCACCAAAAGACGGCCGGCGCCGAATTAGATCGGCAGGCCGGCAAACCTGAATCGCCGGCGCAAGGCATTTTGTCATACTAGACAGCAGATGAGCCGCAATCTGCGCGGCGCCGGCCATCCGCAACGTCAGCGTGCGAGGGCTGTGCGCACCGGGCGCCAGCGCCGACGCCCGTGGTGGCGCGAGGCGCGCGCGGGGGCGAGCCGGCTGCCGGATGCACCGGCCGCGCCCGACGAGGCTGACGCTTCGGAGATACCGAGGTGGAAGTGGCCGCCGAGGTCGGGTAGCTTCGCCAGCATCGCGAGGTAGTTTTCCTTGAACTGCTCGAACAGCGAGCGCATCCGCGGCGACACCTGATGATTGACTCCAAGGCTCTGCGTGAGCGGGTTGACGTAGCGGCCCTCTTTTTCCAGCGCGAAGTGGAGATGGGGACCGGTGGACAATCCGCTTGAGCCAACCCGCCCGATCACTTCACCCATCGATACCCACGAACCGGCCTGCAGCCCTGGACTTATCCGCGACAGATGGCCGTAAATGCTGACCATGCCGTGCGAGTGATCAAGCCGCACACACCTCCCGAGCTCGCCGCACCATCCCGCGGTCTCGACTCGTCCGTCAGCGATCGCCTGTACCGGCGCTCCGTAGCGCGCCACTAGGTCAACGCCGACGTGAGGCCGGTACTCGTGCAGGATCGGATGGTAGCGATGGAAGGTAAAGCCGGAGGAGATGTACTCGAATTTGACCGGGTAGCGCAGCGATTGCGGCTCACCCAGCTCCTGCCCGTTGGCGTCGAACAGGCGCGGCTGCCCGTGCTCGTCGCGAAAGGCGAAGGCGCTCATCACGTGCTCGCCATCCTCGACCTGTGCCGCCTCAACGCCTGTGACCAGCCGGTAGCGCCCGTCGCGGCTGACCTTCTCTTGATAGATAAGTTTGACCACCGAGCCCGTCGGAAGCTCGTCCAGATGATGGTCGCTGAACGCGCTTTCCAAGGTATAGACGACCGGCTCAGGCAGGTTGTGATTCTGCGCGGCGGTGCGGAAGCTGCGGGTGACCTGAAATGCGACGGCCACTCGCCGAATGTCGTACTGGATAAGCTCGCGCGAAGTGCGAATAACGCCGGCGCCAAGTCCGCGCTCATTGATCGCAACGTTGGTGTTGAGGTCGTAGCGCAGCCCGCGCAAGTCACCCGTCTCGGGGTCCTTGTAGAGCACCAGCGCATGGCCTTGGCGCAGCATCGGCGTGCTCGCCACTTCCCGGAACTTGTCGGCCCAGTGCTGCGCCTCCGCCGGGTCGAGCCCGGCGTCTTCCAGATAGCGCAACAGGGAAGAGGAGCGATCGAGCGTCAACTCGATGATAATCGGGTCCGCAGCGGGTGAGGCGCTCTCGGCGGTTTCCAGCGACATGTCCTGGATGCTGCCAGCGGAGAGCTGGAGTATCGCCGTAGCGGGGGTAGGAGGTTCGCCAGCTTGGAAAAAAAGCTGTATTGAAGCAAAAGTCGCCGCCGCGGCGACCACTAACGCCGTGAACAGGCGCGGAAAGGCACGTGTGCTGCTCCCCCGAAGCATTGTCGCCAAGGTAGGGGAATTGGTGCCAAGACGCAACACTTTGGTCACATGATTTTCGCCAGATCTACTTATTTGGAAAATAAGATGAACTAAGCCCTGATGGCAACGGCCGCTATCGATTTTGGACGCAAGCGCCTAGGTGTCGCCGTCACAGACGACCGAGACGTCAACGCCTATCCAGGGGTTTTAATAGAACGGCGTTCGATGAAGGCCGACCTGGAGGCCCTCCGCGCCTACCTAACCGAACGCGACATACGCCATGTCGTCGTCGGGCTGCCCCTCAACATGGACGGTAGCGAAGGCCCAATGGCGCGCTCAGCACGCGCCTTTGCTGAGCGGCTAGCGGCCGCCACTGGTATTCCGGTCGAGTTGTACGACGAGCGGCTGAGCAGCTTCGAAGCCAGGGAGCGACTCCGCGAGGCAACCTCCTCGCGCTGGACGCGGCGCGGCGTGGTGGACGTGATGGCGGCCGTGGTGATCCTGGAAGGATGGCTGCAGCGCCGCGCAGGTCGGTTAGGCCCGTAAGCCCTCAAAGGCGACTCATACTCTGGGGCAAAACGGCGGCCGAGATGAAACCGGCGCAAGGGGTAGCTATGCTCGAACAGAACTGTCTCGTTTCCGCGACGGTGCCAGGGTGACCCGCTACGTCCTTGCCGCAGCCGCAATCGCAGTGGTCGGCGCTGTTGTCGCCGCCGGGTGGATTGTTTACGACTGCTTCGTTCCGACACCCAGATTTGCGGAACCTCGAATGGTTTCCGTAAATTTGGGCGATTCGCTGGCGACTGTGGCGCGGCGGCTTGAGGCCGCAGGGGTCGTGCGCAGCGCCCGCGCGGCCGCGCTGTACGCGGACCTGACCGGCGGCGGACGCAATTTGAAGCCCGGCGACTACGCCTTCTATGGCGGCGAGGACCTGCCAACCGTCCTGCGCCATATCGTCAACGGCGACTTCACGGTGGTGACGGTGGCGATCCCCGAAGGCGCGACGCTGCATCAAGTGGCCGAGCGGCTTGCGGAGGCGGGCCTGGTTTGCCAGTGGCAGTTCGAGGCGGCCGCGCAGTACGGGCCGCTGGTGGATGCGCTCGGGCTGCGCCCGCTGGGGGCCGAGGGCTACCTGTTTCCAGCAACCTACCGCTTCGCGCCGCATGCGAGCACGCGAGAAATCCTGGCTACGATGCTCGCGCGGTTGTATTCGGTCCTGACACCCGAGGTCGAGCAGCGGATGTTCGAACTGGGCATTGGAGCGCACGACCTCTTGACGCTCGCCTCGATCATCGAAAAAGAGGCTAAGGTTCCGGGCGAGCGTCCGACGATCGCCAGCGTCTTCTACAATCGGCTCCGGCTGGGGATGCCGCTTCAGTCCGATCCCACGGCCCAGTATAATCCGTTGGGGGAACCGGAGTCCGCGGCGGCGGCAGTGCATACTGCCTCGGCCTATAACACGTACACATTTGCCGGACTCCCGCCGGGACCGATTGCAAACCCTGGAATGTCGTCGATAATGGCGGCGCTGTATCCGGCGCACACCGACTATCTGTATTTTGTGGCGCGCAACGACGGAACTCACATTTTCTCGCGCACGTTGCTCGAACAGGAACGCGCGATCGCGCTGGTGAAAAAGCGCTCGGCACAGGGCCGCCCGGCCGGGCTCGCGTCCGCCGCCGCCCGCCGGTAAACCACGTCGTGATCAACCCAGTCGAGCAGATCTCCCTTGCGCGGCGCCGATTGCGGCTGCTCGCCGCGGTGCATGCGGGGCTGACGCTCTCGCTGCCGGCGCTGACCGCGCTCGCGCTGGGCGCCGCGCTCGAACCGATCGCAGGCCTCACGTGGCAGCGGATGGGCTATGTGATGGCGGCGCAAACTCTTGCCGACGTGCGCCTTGCCCTGTTCGCCCTCGGCGCGGCGACATCGGGCGCGAGCGGGTGGATGGCGTGGGCGGCGTATCGGGAGGCGAGCGATTTCGTCGCAGCCGCACAGCGGGTGGACGAGGCGGTCGGCGGCCGCCAGGAGATCGTCACCCTGGCGACTCTGGCCGAGCCGGAGAAGAGCGAAAGCCAGCGGGCGCGGCGAACGCCGCTCTTCCCCCTGCTGTGGCGCCGCGCGATAGGCTATCTGGAACGGTTTGACCCCAATCGTGCATTTGCCCTCGACCTCCGCCGGCCGCTCGTCCGCTCGCTACCGCTGGCGGTGGCGATCCTGGCGCTGCTAGTCGCGGCCGCAATGGCCCTGGTGCGGCCGCCGTCGCCCGCCGAATTGCAGGCGAGCAAGCTGCGGGCCATCGCCGAGCAAATCGCCAAGTCGGAAAATCCTTCTGACCGTACGCTCGCCGCAAAGGTGCTCGCGGCGGCCACCGCGCTCGAAAATCCCGCCCTTCCCCCGCAGGAGAAGCTCGCCCGGCTGGACCAGGTGATGCGCGAGCTGCAAAAGCAGCCGCCCAAGGGCTCCTCCACTGAGCAGAGCGCGCAAAGCGGCAACACCAAGGGCAGCGCCAACGGCCAAGGCAACGGCCAGGGTAACAGCCAAGGCAACGGGCAAGGTCAGGGACAAGGAGCGGGGCAAGGCGCCGGCGCGGGCGAAAAACCTAACGGCGCCAAGAGCGACCAACAGATCGCCGAACTGCGCAACGACGTCAGCAAAGCGCAGGAGCAGATCGAAGCCGGCGTCCACGACGAGAGCAATGCGCCAAAACCCGCCAACGGGGGGAAGGGCAACGCGCTCAAGCCGGGCAGCGATAAGGACAGGAAGGGGCCAGCAAACCAGCCCGATGCCCTCGCGCAGGCCAAAATTCCGAAGCCTGACAGTTCGGCCAAGGGCGAGCGGATGCCCTCTGGCGGCAAGAGCGGCAAGCAGGACAAGGGCGGAAGCGGCGACACCCATCTGGGACAGTTCCCGGCGGCAGAAAAGTTCCAGCGCTTCAGCCTGGGCAAAACCGGGGCGCCGATCGAGATTCGCGACGCGCGCTATGTCCTGTTCCGGCTGCCGACCGAGGTCGCCACGGGCGACGGTGGCAAGCTGGTGGCCGACACCAATCGTCCGGTCGCCAGCGCCCCCTACGCCAACGTTCCGCTCAAGGCCGAGCGGCTTGACCTGGCGCCCCAAGAGCGGCAGCTTGTGCCGCCACGCTACCGCGATTTGATTCACTAAACGAAGGAGAAGGCATGGGAGCGGCTGCGCAAATCACTCCGGCCGAGCGGGTCAATGAATTCCGCCGCGTCTTTGCACGCGCCGAGGCCGAAGTCGGCAAGGTAATCGTCGGCCACCTGGACGTAATTCGCAAACTTCTGACCGCGCTGTTTGCCGGCGGCCACGTGCTTATCGAGGGCGTCCCCGGGCTCGGTAAGACCCTGATGTGCAAGACCGCCAGCGACGCGCTGGGGCTCAGCTTCAAGCGGATCCAGTTCACGCCCGATTTGATGCCCTCTGATATCGTCGGCACTCAGGTCCTGACTGAGACCGACGGCCGGCGCGAGTTCCATTTCAAGCCCGGGCCGATCTTCGCCCATATCGTGCTCGGCGACGAGATCAACCGCGCAACGCCCAAGACCCAGTCGGCGGTGCTCGAGGCAATGGAGGAGCGGCAGGTCACTGTCTTCGGCAACACCTATCCGCTCGAGCCCCCATTTCTCGTGCTCGCCACCCAGAACCCGATCGAACTGGAAGGCACCTATCCGCTGCCGGAAGCGCAGATGGACCGCTTCCTGTTCAAAGTCGTGATGGGCTCGCCGAAGCCCGAGGAGCTGCGCGAAATCCTCAACCGCACCACCGGCGCGCAGGCCCACGTCGCCCAGCCGATCTTCAGTCCGGCCAACGCACCCGCCGCGATCGAACAGCTCAAGGCGCTGGTGCGCGAGGTGATGGTGGCCGAGCCGGTCGAGCGCTTCGCGATCGGAATCATCGGCGCCTGCACACCCAACGGCCCCGGCGCGATCCCCGAGGTCTCGCAGTACTTGCGCTTTGGGCCGAGCCCGCGCGGCGCCCAGGCGCTGATCCTGTGCGCCAAGGTTAACGCACTCCTCGACGGGCGGGTCAGCGTCAGCTACGACGACGTCGCCGACGCGATCCTCCCCGCCCTGCGCCATCGCCTGCTGCGTAACTTCCAGGCCGAGGCGGAGAACGTGACCACCGACTCGATCCTCGAACAGGTGACCAAGCGGCTCAAGCGGCCGCGCGCGTAGCCCGCGATGCTGGGACTGCCCGAGGAATTCACGCCGGACTTCCTGGCCCGGCTCGAACAACTGCGGATTAAGACCCGGCGCGAGTACGCGGGGCTGGGCAAGGGCTCCCATCTCTCGCCCCGGCGCGGCTCGTCGCTGGAGTTCAGCGACTTTCGCCACTACGCCCTCGGCGACGACTTCCGCTATATTGACTGGGGCCTCTTCGGCCGCACCGACAAGCTCTACATCAAGCTTTTCAAGGAAGAGGAAGACCTTCTGACCTATATCTTCCTCGATGCCAGCGCCTCGATGGGTTTGCCCGAGGCCGACCGCAAGTTCCACATGGCGGTGGCGACCGCGCTCGCCTTCGCCTACGTCGCGCTGGCGCAGGGCGACCGCGTGATGGTGCGTGTGCTGGCGGGCGACGGCAAGGCGTCCACCCCGGGCTTCGTTTACGGCCGCCATCGGATCGTCGAGCTCGCGCAGCGGCTGGGCGCGGTTCGTCCCGCTGGCCAGCTGGACCTGGCGGCGGCACTTGCGCGCGAGCTGGTGTCGATTCGCCGCGCGGGCAAGGTCTTCGTCATCTCGGACTACCTGATGATGATAAATTCGGTGACCCGTGGGCTGGGACTGTTCACCGCCGCCAACATGGACGTGACCGCGGTGCAGATCCTCGGCGGCAGCGAGCTTAGCGCCGCCGGCCTCGGCGGCGACGTCGAGCTGGTCGACGCCGAGAGCGGCGAGCGCGTGATGGTTTCGATCGGCAACCGCGAGCGCGAGCATTACCGCCAGACGCTCCATCGCCTGGCGCGCGAGATCAAAACCTTCTGCCTGCGCCGCGGCCTGCACTACACGCTGTACTCGACCGAGCAGAACTTCCATGACTTCTTCCTGCGCGCGTTCGCGGACTTTGGTCTGAGGCATTAGCCGGGCGGCGATGGGCTTCGTCTATCCAGGCGCGTTGTACCTCTTCGCGCTGGTCCCGGCGCTCGCCGTCGCCTACCTGGTGCGCGAGCGCCCACGGCGGGTCACCGTATCCAGCGTGATCGCCTTCCGCGCGCTGCGCGCGCGGCGCGGCAAGCGGTTCGGCGGATGGCCGCGGCCCGACTGGATGTTCTTCGTCGAGCTGCTCATCTTAAGCCTCGCGGTGCTGGCGATCGCCGAGCCGTACGTAACCCGCGCAGGTAATCCGATGGCGGTGGTGCTTGACGATTCGGCCGTGATGCAGGCGGCCGCAACCAGGCCCGACGCCTCCACGTCGGCGGGGAACCGCACACGCTTCGATGCCGCGCGCGCGGCGCTCAGGGAGGCGCTCGAGCGCGAGAGCGGCGAGGCTGAAGTCACGGTCTATCTCACCGCGCCGCAGCCCCATCGCCTCGGCACGCCGTTCCCCAGCACGGCCGCGGCCGCCGCCGCGCTCGAGGCGCTTAAGCCGAGCGACGCCCCGGCCGATCCCGCGGCGGTCACCTCCTTGCTCAGTCGGCTCGCGGCGGATCGGCGCCTGCGCCGAGTGCTTTACGCGGGCGCGCTGCCGCTCGCCCCGCCGGTGCCCGCGCGCATCGAGGCCTTTGCGGTCAGCAGTCCGGCGCCCAACTACGCGATCGGATCGTTCGCCCTGCGCCGCGAGGCGCTCGGGCGCGCCGCGCTCCACGCGCAGCTCACGGTGGCAAACTTCAGCCCCGCCGCACAGACGCTGGAAGTCGCGATCAGCGGCGACGGCAAGCCGGTGGGCCGGGCCCAGGCGCGCCTAGACCCGGGGCAGGCCAGCGCGATCGAATTTTCCAACCTGGCGCCGGCCGCCGTCTATCGGGCGGAGCTGAAGCCCGCCGACGGCTTCATGCTCGACAACACGGCATGGGCAACCGCCGGCGCGGTCAAGTCGATCTCGATCCTGTTCGTCACGCCGACGCCCGCCGATGCAGCCGGACTCGACTCGCTGCCCGGAATCTCGGTGCGCGTGGCCTCGCCCGCGGACTTTACGCCCACCGATCTGGCGCGCGCCGACCTCGCGATCTTCGAGTACGCGGTGCCCAAGGAGATGCCGCCGCTCAATGCGCTGCTGGTGATGCCGCCGCCGGGCGATGCGGTCTTTGACTTCAAGATCGAGCCATCCGCCGCGGTCGCGATCACCGGATGGCCGCCGACCAATCCGCTGACCGACTCGGTCAACTTCCGCCTGCTCAATCTGCGCGCCGGCGAATACTTCGCCCAGCATCCCTGGCTCCAGCCGGTCGTCAGCGGCAACAATGGCGCGCTGATGCTCGCTGGCGAGCGGGCGGGCCATCGGTTCGTCGCCCTCGGCTTCAATCCGTTTCCGTATCTCGGCAGGCAGAACCTGCCGATGTCGGTGCTGACGCTCAACTGCCTGAGCTATCTTGCCGGCTTCGGCGCCGAAGCCACCGGCTACCATACCGGCGAGCCGTGGACGGTGCCCGCCGCGGTGACCACGATCGCACTGCCCGACGCGACCCGGGTCGAGGTCACTCCCGGCACGCTTTTCACGGACACCAGCCAGCAGGGGCTCTATCAACTGACGGCGTCGGACGGCGCGAAGACTATGCGCGCGGTCAACCTCGCCGACCTGCGCGAGTCAGATCTCGAAAACAAACCGGCGCTGAAGATCGAAGCGGGCGGCGGCAGCGGCGCCGTCGCCGAGGTTGCGCCGCGGCGCGAACCGCTGACGGGCAAATTCATCGCGGCGATGATCGCGCTTGGGATCCTCGAAGCGCTGCTTGCCTATCGGCGGCGCCGCTCGATGGCCACGGTGTGAAGCGATGAATCCGGGCGCACTGCTCGACGGCGTCAGTTTCGCCAATCCGCACGCGCTGTGGCTGCTGGTCGTGGTGGCGGCGGTGCTGGCGTGGTCGCTGCTCGGCGCCGACGCGTGGCGCAAACTGTTCGCGCCGTTAATCCGAGCCGCGGCCCTGGCGCTATGCGTGATCGCGCTGGCGGGCCCGCAGCGCGTCAACCGCATCGAGGGCACGACGCGGCCGGCGGTGGTTGACGTGTCGTCGAGCGTCACGCCTGCGATGCGCGAGTGGACGGAAAGACTGCTGCGCGATGAGCTGAAGCTTCGCGGCGCCGACCCGGCGGTCGTCTTCGCGACCAACCCCGAGCCGGCAACCGTTTCCGAAGCGCTCAAGACCCTGAGCGCCGCCGGCGGATGCGCCGGATGCGCGCCGGCGGCGACCGATCTCGAAGCGGCGCTGGAGAAGGTCGCCGCCAATCCGGCGGCCCGCAACGGCCCGGTCGTGCTCGTCACCGATGGATGGGAAAATCGGGGCGAAGCCGAGCGCGCGCTGGGCGCGCTGCGCGCCTCCGGCGTGCGGCTATATATTTTCACCCCGCCCGGCGCCCGCGGAATTCCCAACGTTGCGATTACGGATCTGGCGATGCCGCCAGCGCTCGCCAAGTCGCAGCCGTTCGCGCTCAGCGTCACCGCCACGAACTACAACTCTACGCCGGTCGGCGGCACGCTCTCGGTCACCCAGAATGGACGCGTGCTCGAAAGCCGCTCGGTGACCTTGCAGAGTGGCCAGCAGCGCTTCGACTTTCCGGTCCACGCCGAGTCTTCCGGCTTGACCTCGTACACCGCCTCGTTCAAGCCGGCCAACCCGGCCCAGGACGCCTACGGCGAGGACGACTCGCTCACCGGATGGGTCGGGATCGGCGCCCAACGCAAGATCCTGATCCTGACCGACACGACGCGCGACGCCGAGTATCTCGAAACCGTGGTGCGTCGGATGGGCCTGGAGCCGACGGTGATCACCCCGACCGCTTCATGGAGCGGCAATCTCAAGGGCTACGACGCCGTGCTGCTCAACAACGTGCCGCGCGCGCGGCTGGGCACGGCGGCGCAGCAGGCGCTGGTCAATTACGTCCAGGAAGGAGGCTCGCTCGCGATGGTCGGCGGCGACCAGAGCTTCGGCCTCGGCGGCTACGAGAGCAGTCCGCTCGCGAGTGTGATGCCGGTGGTGATGAAGCCGCCGCAGCATCGCCAGCGCACCCGCGCGCTGGTCTTGGTGATCGACAAGTCGGGCTCGATGGGGCGCGACAACAAGCTGACTTATGCCAAGCTGGCGGCGCGTACGGTGACCAAGACGCTCGCTGACAACGACCTCATCGGCGTCGTCGGCTTCGACTCGCAGCCGTTCGTGATGGTGCCGCTCGAACCACTGAGCAAGAGCCGGCCCTACTTCGATCAGCTCATCGACAAGCTAATCGCGCGCGGCACCACCTACCTGCTGCCCGCGCTCCAGGAGGCGGAGCGGATGCTGGCGGCGAGCCACGCCGCGATCAAGCACGTCGTGATCCTGACCGACGGTGAAACCGGCGGCACCGCCGCGATGTACTACGACCTCGTCTCAACCATGCATCGCGAGGGCAGCGTGACGATCTCGGCCATCGCGATCGGGCGCAAGGCGAATCTGCCGCTGCTCGAATCGATTAGCCGCTACGGCGGCGGCGGCTTTTACCAGACCGACAGCGCGGCCAACCTGCCCGAGCTGTTCCTCCAGGACGTCAAGACGCACGGCGGCGAGGCGACGATGGTCGAGAAGGACTTCGTCCCCATAACCGCGCATCCCGACCCCGTGCTCAAAGACCTGGCGGGCCGCCAGCTTCCCGCGATCAAAGGCTTCGTCAGCACCGAGCTCAAGCCGCGGGCGACCCTCGACGCCTTCGTCGAACGCGGCGGCAGGCGTGAACCGCTCATCGCGAGCTGGCGCTACGACGCCGGCAAGGCGGTCGCGGTCACCACCGACGCGAGCGGGCGCTGGTCGGCCGCGTGGGTGCGCAACGGCGTTTTCAGCCAGCTTTGGAGCAAGTTGCTGTCCTGGATGACGCCGGAGACCGCCAACACCGAGCAGAAGTTCGATATCGCGCTCGGCTACCGCGACGGCCGGATTCGCCTGCGCCTGACCAACTACAGCGAACGGCCCGCGCCGTCGGCCGGCCTGGTGAAGGTCACCGTCACTCGTCCCGACGGGAGCCGCGTGCAGAGCGCGCTCTCCGAGGAAGTGCCGGGCGAGCTGTACGGCAGCTTCGACGCCCCGCGCCCGGGCACCTACAACATCGCGCTTAAGGCCGCGACCGCCGACGCGCTGCCCTTCCCGCCGCTCGCCTACACCGTGAGCCCGGCCGTCAACGCCGAACTGCCGCGTCCGCAGCCCAACTACACGCTGCTCGAACGGCTCGCCTCCGCGACCGGGGGGCGGCTCAATCCCTCGCCCGCAGACGTCGGGCTGACTCGCCCGGAGCATGAGATCACGCAATCGATGGCGGCGTATCCGCTGTTCTTTGCGATGGTGCTCGTGATCGGCGAGGCGTTGGTGCGCCGGCTGACGTTCTGATTCGGAGCCGCGTGGCGTTGCACCGGGCGCCCGGTTGCATCGCGGCGGCGCTTTTCGTCAAGCTCATTGCCATGGATCGCGAGGACGACTATCTCGACGACGAGCCCGTGGAACCGCGCCACGAGATCCAGCATCAGTACCCGCAGAACGTGCGCTTCTGCGCGCTGTGCGGCGGCGCGATGCGCCCGCGGCTGGTGCTGCCCGACCGCAGGCGCCAACGGGTGTGCTCGCGATGCGGATTCGTCGATTTCCAGAGCCCAAAGCTGGTAGCCGGATGCCTGGTCAGCAGCGGCGGGCGTGTGCTGTTGCTGCGCCGCGCGATTCCGCCGCGGCTTGGCTACTGGACCTTCCCCGGCGGCTACGTCGATTTCGGCGAAATGCCCGAGGCGGCGGCGCTGCGCGAGACCGCTGAGGAGGTCGGGATGCACGTCGCGATCGAGCGGCTGTTCGGCGTCTATGCCGACCCGCATCATCCGGTCGCCGCGGTGGTTGTTTATCTTGCGCGGCCGGGCAGCGAGCATCCGGGCCTCTCCAGCGAGGCGAGCGAGGTGCGCTACTTCGCGCCCGCCGAGCTCCCGTGGGAGGAAATCGCCTTTCGCACCACCACCGCCGCCCTCGCCGACTGGGTCAGGCTTGCCGGATAGGCACGCGGCGATGGCGGTGAAGCAACAGGCCCGGGCGGCCGAGGACGGTTACGACCTCGTCGCCGATAATCGCAAGGCGCGCCACGACTTCTTCATCGAGGAGACGCTGGAGTGCGGGCTCGCACTGACCGGCACCGAGGTCAAATCGCTGCGCGAGCATCGTGTCAACCTGCGCGACAGCTATGCGCGGATCAAGAACGGCGAAGCCTTTCTCCACGGCGTGCATATCGCGGCCTACGCACCGGCCGGCCAGTTCAGCCATAAGGAAACCCGCCCGCGCAAACTCCTGATGCATCGGCGCGAGATCGACCGCTGGTGGGGGCGCGTGCGCGAGCGCGGTTACTCGCTGGTTCCGCTCAAGATCTACTTCCGCCGCGGGCGCGCCAAGGTCGAGCTCGCGCTGGCCCGGGGCAAGAAGCTCTACGACAAGCGCGAGGCGATCGCGCGCAAGACCAGCCGGCGCGAGGTCGAGCGCGAACTGCGCCATCGCAACCGCTGATCGCCGGGAACCTTGCCTCGGCGGGACGGCCGCCTCCGCCGGCCGCGGCTACGCTCGCGAGGCACCCGCGCCCTCGGCAACGGGCGCCGAAGCGTCCACGGGCATCTCGCCCGCCATCGCGCGCAGCCGCGCGATCCGGCGGCTGAGCGGCGGATGGGTCGAGAACAGGTTGGCAAAGAAGCCCTCGTCGTCCTCACGCGCGCCCTCCAGCGGATTGACGATGAACATGTGCGCGGTGCCGCGCGAGGCGCGGCGCAGCGGTGACTCGGTCTCGGCAATCCGCTCGAGCGCGCGCAGGAGCGCGCGCGGATTGCGCGTGAACTCGACCGAAGCGGCGTCGGCAAGATACTCGCGTTCGCGCGACACCGCCATCGCGAGCAGCTGCGCGAAGATCGGCGCGAGCACGCCGAGGATGAAGACGACCAGCGCGATAATCGCGCCGGCGTTGCCGCCGCCATCCTCGCGGTCATCGCCGCCGCGCCGCCGCCCGCCGCCGATCCCGCCCGTATACCACATCGAGCGGTACATGAAGTCGGCCAGCATCGCCACGCCCGCCACCAGCACCGCGATCATCATCATCGTGCGGATGTCGTAGTCGCGCACGTGCGCCATTTCGTGACCGATCACCCCCTGCAACTGCTCGCGGTCCATCGTGTCGAGCAGCCCCTGGGTCACGCAGATGACCGAGTGCTCGGGGTCGCGCCCGGTCGCGAACGCGTTGGGCGACGGATCGTCCATCAGGTATGCCTTCGGCACCGGCATCCGTGCCGCCAGCGCCATCTCGCGCACCACATCGAGCACCATCTGATGCCGCGGCGTGTCGGGCGTGAGCTCGCGCGCCTGCACCGAAGCGAGCACCAACGAAGCGCCGCCGTAATATGAGAGCAGCGACTGGAAGCTCGCGAAGACGAGCGCGATCATCGTCAGCAGCGGAAAGCCGACGAGCGCGCCGTCGACGATCGCGAGGTTGCCGAACTCGAAATCCAGACCGCATCCGAGCGCGGCGAACAGCGCGACGAAGACCGCGACCAGCAGCGCGGTCTGGCGGCGATTGCGCCGCTCCATCTCCCAGAAGTCGGCGCGCGCGGCCGCCATCCGCCTTCCGTCCGCCCTTTGTGCCGGCGCTCAGGCGCGCGGCGCGCCCGGCGCGCGCATCGACAGATCGACCTTCGGCACCGCCTGGTCCTCGGGTGCGCCCTGAAAGTAGTCGGCCTGCTTGAAGCCGAAGTTGCTGGCGATCAGGTTGGAGGGGAAACTCTCGATGCGCGTGTTGAACTGCATCACTGAGTCATTGTACGCCTGGCGCGAGAACGCGATCTGGTTCTCGGTCGTGGTCACCTCCTCCTGGAGCTTGAGCACGTTCTGATCCGACTTGAGCTGCGGGTAGTTTTCCATCACCGCGAGCAGCCGACCTAATCCTGCGGTGATCTGGTTTTCGGCCGCGATGCGCGAGGCCTGGTCGGTGGCGGCGACCGCGCGCGCGCGCGCCTCGACCACCTGGGTCAGAGTGTCGCGCTCGAACTGCATGTAGCCCTTGACCGCCTCGACCAGGTTGGGGATGAGGTCGTGGCGCCGGCGCAGCTGGACGTCGATCTGGCGCCAGGCGTTCTGCACCTGGTTGCGCAGGCTGACCAGGCCGTTGTAAGCGACCACTGCCCAGCCGACGATCAGAAGCACGACAATCAGCACGACCGTTGAGCCGCTCATATTCGGGACCATCCTTTCGCCGGCCGCTGCCGCGCACAATCCAGAATAGCAGACGCGCGCCGGTGAACCGAGCGAGCGTCCTTGTGCGGACGTCGTCCGCGCCGCCGGCGCGCGATGCTTGCGCGCCGCGGCCGCGCGGCGCGCGCTTGCGTGCTTCAGTTCTCGACGTTGACCTTGATCTTCGTCGGCTTGGCCTCGGGCTTCTTGGCCACCGTCACTTCGAGCACACCGTCGCGATAGGTCGCCTTGATCGCGTCATGGCTGGCATCCTCGGGCAGCACAAAAGCCCGCGTGAGCTTGCCCCAGGTGCGCTCGGCGACGTGCACCTGCGCGTCCTTCGGCCACTCTGGTCGCTTACGCTCGGCTTCGATCACCAGCCGACCATCCTCGACCCGAACCTCGACCGAGTCGGCCTTGATGCCGGGCATCTCGAAGTAGAAATGGTATCCCTCGCCGTCCTCGATCACGTCGGTCGCCGGGCGCCGTTCCGTCTCCGGAACCCACGGCACGTCGTTGAAGAAGCGGTTGAGCCTGTCGTAGAGCCATCCGTTCGCGTATCCGTCTCCGAGCATCACTTCCATAGTCAAAACCCTCCCGCCAACAGTGGCGTGTTATGTATTGTGGCCGGCGCGCCCGCTTTTCGTTCGCGCCTCGCTGATCGAAAACTAAGTACGAACCGCCCGCCGTCAAGCGCCGGCCGCTTGAGTGTTCGATACAAAAACCGCACGGGGCGTGCGGCTTTATGCGTCGAACGGGGCTTGACCGGAAGACACGGAATGATTACGCGCCGGCGTCCCGATCGGGGACGCGTCCGGCGCGCTCGATCTCGGCCGCGAACATCCGCGCCATCCTGAGATGGCCGTTGCGCTCGGCGAGCGCGCGCCCCTCTTTGAGCACTTCAAGCGCGCGCGCTACCTTGCCCTTGGCGAGATGCGCGCCGGCCTTGCGGAACAGGCGCGCGTAGCGCTCGCCTTGTGCACTGGAATCCATGAACGAACAGGCCGCCGCTGAAACGCTGGACGCGATCCTAGGCGGCGCGCTGCGCCTTTACCAGCCGCGGCGCGGCTACCGCTTCTCGGTCGAGGCGGTGCTGCTCGGGCGCTTCGCGGCGGCCCGCGCGGGCGAGCGCGTGCTCGACTTGGGCGCCGGATGCGGCGTCGTTGCACTGACGCTCGCGCGGCTGGGCGCGCCGCGCGAAGTCGTCGCGCTTGAGTTTCAGCCCGCGCTTGGGGCGATGATCGAGCGCAACGCGGCGCTCAACGGGCTTTCGCGCGTGCGCGCCGTATGCGCCGATTTGCGCAGCCGGCACGCGCTCGGCGCTGCGCCTGGCAGCTTCGACCTGGTCGTCGCCAATCCGCCCTTTCGCGCCCGCCAGAGCGGGCGCGAAAGCCCCGAGCCGGGCCGGCGCGCGGCACGCGCCGAGAGCGCCGCGACGCTGGCCGACTTTGTCGCCGCCGCCGCGCGCTGGACGCGCCACGGCGGGCGCGTCGCGATGGTGTTTGCGGCGGCGCGCAGCGCCGAGCTCGTCTCGGCACTGCGCGCCGCACGCCTTGAGCCCAAGCGTATCCGCTTCGTCCACCCGGCTGCCGACGCGCGCGCCTCGACCGTGCTGGTCGAGGCGCGCAAGGGCGGCGGCGTCGAAGTCGCAGTCGAGCCGCCGTTGGTGATGTACCGCGCGCCCGGCGTGTTCAGCGTCGAGGCGCGCGCGCTGCTGGGGCGGCCATAGCCGGCGATGCTGCGCGCCCGGCCACGGCCGCTCGCCTACGCCTCGGCGAAGAACTCGCGCGCCATCCGCGCGACCTCCTCCGGCCGCTCCATCGGCAGGAAGTGTCCGGTGCCGGCAATCGTCACCACGCGCCCGTGCCTGAGCTGTGTAGAGATCTTCTCTGAGATCGCGTTGCCGACCGAATCGCTGTTCGCGCCGAACATCACCAGCAGCGGCGCGCGACTGCTCAGGATGAGCGGCAAACCGACGTACTGGCGCGAGCGCGCGTAATACTCGGCCTCGACCTCCGGTGGGCATTTGAGTTCCACGCCGCCGTTCGGCGCCGGCCACGTCGCATGCTCGCAGTACTCGCGCAGCATGTCGCGCCGCCAGGTGTCGTAGGGCGGTTTGTTTCCGAAATTGCGGAACATCGCATCGACACTCTCGAACCATCGCTTGCGTTTAATCGTCCGCGTATAAAGTTCGTTCTGACGCTCGCTCTCCCCTTCGATCGGCACTTCATCGAAGACCACCGGCTCGACCAACACGGCGCGCGAGACCAGGTCCGGTCGCTCGCCGGCGAGTGCGCCGACCGCAGTCGCGCCTGCCGAATGGCCCAACCCGCGCGCGCCTTCGAGCCCAAGCGCCGCGATGAATGCGCGCAGGTCATCGACCGTGCGCTCCCAGCTGTAGTCACCGTCGGCCGGACGCGAGCTGTCGCCGTGGCCGCGCTGGTCGTAGCTGTAAACGTGGCCCGCCTCGCGCAGCGCGAGCGCGATCGGCCGGTACAGCCGCCCGATAAAGCCGGTCGCGTGCAGGATGATGATCGGCGCGCCGGTGCCGCCCCAGTCCAGCGCGTGCAGGCGGATTCCGTTCGCGTCAACGAAAAAGCTTCGCGGTTCGTCGGTTCGGATGTCCATGCTGAAGCGCAAAATACAGGCGAGCCGACGCTCCGATCAAACCTTCGCGCGCGGAAAGCCGCGTTGCGCGCCCCGACGGTTTGCGATTAGCTCATCGGGATGGATCGCCTCGTTGCTCGCGGCAAATTCCTGTTCGAGGGTGAGCGCAAGTTCTACGCGCGCGGCGTCTCTTACGGTCCGTTTCACCCCAACTCGCGCGGCGAGCGGTATCCCGAGCCCGAGCGTGCGGCCGCGGATTTCGCCATGATGCGCGAGCTGGGCGCCAACGTCGTGCGCACCTACGTACCGCCGCCGCCGTGGATGTTCGAGCTGGCGGCGAAACACGAACTGCGGCTGATGGTCGGGATGCCGTGGCCGTTCCACATGGCGTTTCTGGATTCGCGCCGGATGGCCGCCGATATCCGCAAGACCATCCGCGACTCGGTCGGCGAGATGCGCCGCTTCGCCGACGTGATCCTCGCCTTCAGCATCGGCAACGAGATCCGCTCGGACATCGTGCGCTGGCACGGCGCGCGAGCAGTCAGTCGCTTCCTCGCCGAGCTTTACGATATCGGCAAAAGCCTCGCGCCTGACTCGCTATTTACGTATTCCAATTACCCTTCGGCCGAGTATCTTGATCTGAATTTTCTCGACCTCATCTGCTTCAACGTCTATCTCCATCGCGAGGCCGACTTCCGCCGCTACCTGACCCATCTGATGGCGACGACGGGGGAACGCCCGCTGGTCCTGAGCGAAACCGGCATGGACACGATCCGCGAGGGCGAGGCGCATCAAGCCGAGCTGCTCGGATGGCAGGCGCGCGCGGCGTTCGAGCTGGGGCTCTCGGGCTTCGTCGTCTTCGCTTTCACCGACGAATGGCATACCGGCGGCGCCGAGATCACCGACTGGGCATTCGGCCTCGTGACTCGCGAACGCACCAAAAAACGCGCGTTCGACGCGGTGAACGCGGTCTTCCGCGGTGCGCTGCCGCCGCCGCTTGGCGCATATCCGAAGGTGTCGGTCGTGGTGCCCGCCTACAATGCCGCGGCAACCCTGGGCGCGTGCCTCGACTCCCTCGCCCGGCTCAATTATCCCGACTACGAAACGATCGTTGCCGACGATGGCTCGACCGACGCAACGCGCGAGATCGCCGAGCACGCCGGCGTGCGCACGCTGTGCCTGGAGCATCGCGGACTCGGTGCCGCGCGCAACGCCGCTCTGGCGGCCGCCACGGGCCGCTACATCGCATTCATCGACGCCGACGCCCGCGCCGACCGAGATTGGCTCTACCATCTGGTCGAAACCATCACGCGGCGCGAGGCCGCAGCGGCGGGCGGCCCGAACTTTCCCCCACCGCCCGCCTCCGCGCTGGCGGCCGCGCTTTGCGTGGCGCCCGGCCAGCCGCGCGAAGTGCGCGCCGGCGACGATACGCTCGCGCAGCTCTGCGGATGCAACATGATTATCGACCGCGAAGCCGCCGCGGCGCTCGGAGGCTTCGACCCGATGTTCACCGCGGCGGGCGACGACGTCGATTTCTCCTGGCGGCTTTGCGAGCGGAAGTCGGCGATCGCATGCGCGCCCGGCGCGGTTGTAATTCATCAACGCCGCCCGACGATGCGCGCGTATCTTCAGCAGCAGCGCGGCTATGGCCATGGTGAAGAGCTGC
This sequence comes from Candidatus Binataceae bacterium, assembly GCA_035650475.1. NCBI lineage: Bacteria > Candidatus Binatota > Binatia (SeqCode) > Binatales (SeqCode) > Binataceae (SeqCode) > Binataceae bacterium (SeqCode). Next base: position 558,488 of record DASRHP010000009.1, on the reverse strand, counting down.
TGTTTCGCAAATATCCGACGCGCGCCCGCCCTGGGGGCGTTTACGGCGGCGATTCCTGGCTCGGCTCGCTGCTCGGTGGCGCGCGCATCTATTACGGCGCCTTCGGTCGCGGGTTGTTTCAGACTATCTATCCGGGGGCGGACGGCTCACCGCTGCTGCAAATTCCGCTAACGCCGCTATGGCTCGGGATTTCGATTCTGCTGATCCTGCTCGGACGAATCGCGACGGCCCCGTGGTCGTGGCTCGGATTCGCCGGGCTCGCCGCCGCGCTCGCAAGCGCGATCGTTCCCGCCGCCCGACAGCGCTTTGGACCGGCGCGCGACCGCCAGCTTGCACGCATTTGGCTCGGCCTTGCGAATTTCGCCGGACCCCTGGTGAGAGCGTGGGCGCGCAGGCGGCGATGGCCGTACGGACTGGCGCAACAGGGCGACCGCGTCGCGCAGTGGCTGCACACCCGGGGGCGAATCGTCCTCAGAGCCCAGGGCGGCGCGCTCAAACCGGGCGACGCCGCGGCGGACGCGCTGCGCGCGGCGCTCGTGCGGCGGGGTTTTGCCGCGGCGAAGAGCGACGGTTACGAGCCGTACGATCTGATGGTCGTCCTGCCGGAGCCGCTGCGCTTGCGACTGAATCTGCTGGCGCAGGACGACGGCCGTGTCGCGCTTTCGTGGCGGGTGTCGGTCAACGCGCCGGCCATAGCGCTGTGGCTCGGCGGATGGGCGCTGGTGCTGGCGCTCGGCGGCTTCGACGCCGCGATGGTCGTCGCGATCGTTCTGGCTTCGACGCTGGGCGTCGCGCTTATCGAGCTGGCGCGCATCCGATGGCTGCCCGCCAATCTGACGGCCGCCGCGGCGGAGGCGCTCGCCGCGCTCGGCGCGCGCGCCGAAGTGGAAGGAGAAGAGGCCGCCTGATGAGCACACCGGCTCTGCTGCGCATGGTCGTGCGCCGGATGCGGCCGCATCTGGGGCGGCTTGCCTTCGCGATCCTCGGCGTAGTGCTGGCGGCAGGGCTGGAGGTGCTCAAGCCCTGGCCGCTCAAGATCGTGATCGACAACGTGCTGCGCGGCGCTCCGCTTGCCGGCGCGTGGGTTCCGGCGCGCGCGCTCGACCTGGCGCCGACGGCGCTGCTCGCATGGGCATGCCTCGGGCTGGTTGCGCTCTACCTGATGCTCGGCCTGGTCAGCGTCTTCAACAATTACGTTTCCATTTCGATCGGTCAGCGGATGGTCAACGAGTTGCGTGCCGAGATGTTCGACCATCTGCAGCGACTCTCGCTCTCGTTCCATCGTCGGCGCGGGATCGGCGACCTGATGGTGCGCATCGCGTACGACGCCTTCTCGGTCCAGCAGATCGCCATGAACGGCCTGTTCCCGCTGCTGTCGTCGACCGTGATGTTGGTTGCGATGTTCTGTGTGATGGTCCGGATCGACACCGAGCTTACGCTGGCCGCTCTGCTGGTGGTGCCGCTGCTGGCGATCCTGATCGCGGCCGCGAGCCGCCCGATCGAGCGGCTCGCAGCCCTCGCGCGCGTCAAGGAAAGCCGCCTTTATACCGTCGCTCACCGCTCGCTCGCCGCGATCCATGTCGTGCAGGCGTTCACCCGCGAGGCCGAGTCGTACCGCGAGTTCGTCGAATCGAGCAGCGACAGCCTCGGCGAGACGCTGCGCCTGTACACCTTGCAGACGATGTACGCGGGCGCGGTCAACGTGCTGATCGCAATCGGCACCGCCGCGGTGATCTACATCGGTGCGCGGCACGTACTCGATGGGAGGCTCACGATCGGCGACCTGATCGTGTTCGCCACTTATCTCGCCTCGCTCTATGCGCCGATCAACCAGATGTTCCAGACCTACGGGCTGGTGCAGGCTGCGGCCGCGGGCCTGCGCCGATGCCTGGAGCTGCTGGAAATCGAGCCCGAGATAAAAGACCACCCCGGCGCGCGCGCGCTCGGCCGCGCCGGAGGCGACGTCGAATTCGCCAATGTCGTGTTCGCCTACCAGGCCGGCCATCCGGTGCTCAAGGGCGTGAGCTTTCGCGCGCGGCGCGGCGAGACGGTTGCGATCGTCGGGCCGAGCGGCGCAGGGAAGACCACGATGGCGAGCCTGCTGGTGCGCTTTTACGAGCCGCAGGCGGGCGAGGTGCGAATCGACGGGCACGACGCGGCGAATTTCACGCTGGAGTCGCTGCGGCGCAATGTCGCGATGGTGTTGCAGCCGCCGCTGGTGCTGTACGACACGATGCGCGCGAATATCGCACTCGGCCGCCCGGGCGCGAGCGCCCATGAAATAGAGCGCGCCGCTTCGCTGGCGCGTCTCGATCCCGTTATCGCGCGGCTGCCCAACGGGCTCGACGAAGTCGTCGGCCCAGGTGGCCACAGCCTGTCCGAAGGCGAGGCACAGCGCGTGACGATTGCGCGCGCGCTGCTGCGCGACGCTCCGATCCTCGTGATGGACGAGCCGACCAGCGCGCTCGACGCCGAGACCGAGGCGCTGGTGCTGGCGGCGGTGCGCGAGGCGATGCGCGGGCGCACGACCCTTGTCATCGCCCATCGCCTCTCGACCATCCAAAACGCCGACCGCATCCTGGTCCTGCGCGACGGTCAAATTGCCGAGCAGGGAACCTTCGGCGAGCTGCTTTCGCAAGGCGGCTTCTTCAGCTACCTCTACAACCTTCAGTCGTGGGGACGCGAAGCCGCAGGCTGAGAATCGCACGGGAGCGGCAACGGTGAAGCAATTGACGATCGGGTTGACCGGCGGGATCGGCTCGGGCAAGAGCACGGCCGCGAAGATACTGGCCGAGCTGGGTGCGCCGATTATCGATGCGGACAAGGTCGGCCATGCGATCTACGCGCCCGGCGGCCCCGCCTACCAGGACCTGATCGACGCCTTCGGCGCGGAGATCCTCGCTCCCGACCGCACCATCGACCGGCGCAAGCTCGGGCCGATCGTGTTTGGCGATCCCGCGGCGCTCAAGCGGCTCAACTCGATCGTGCATCCGAAAATGTTCGCGCGGATGCGCGAGATGGTGGCCGCGATGCGGCGCGCGGGCGAGACGCGCCCGATCGTGATTGAGGCGGCCATTCTGATCGAGGCGAACTGGCAGCCCCTGTTCGACGAGATCTGGCTGGTCGTCGCCTCGCGCGAGCATGTTATCGAGCGGGTCGAGCGCGACCGCGGGATGAAGCCTGAGCAGACCGAGGCGCGCATCCGCGCCCAGCTTTCCGACGACGAGCGGCGCAAGCACGCGACGATCGTGATCGCCAACGACGGCACGCTCGACGACCTGCGCGCAACCGTCACGCGCTTGTGGCGCGAGGCGCTCGCGCGCGCCGCCTGATCGCTTGACCCGCTGCGCCGGCGGGGCGAAAAGAGATACCAGCGACGTGGAGCGCCGACGCCGAGAGGGCGTGTCGGCGTGTCGCGAAACCGGGGCGGCAGCACGGCTGCCGGGCAATTCGCGCATCGCAAGTCGGACGCAGGAGCAGCCGATGAAGATCCTCGTGATGGGAGCCGGCGCGGTAGGGCTGTTTTACGGCGCGCGCCTCCAGCAGGCCGGCGAAGACGTCTTTTATTGTGCGCGGGGCGAGAACCTGCGCGTGCTGCGCGAGCGCGGGCTCGAGGTGCAGAGCCCCGACGGCAACTTTCATCTCGCGCTCCGCGCGACCGACAACCCGCGCGAATTCGCCCCCTACGAACTGATCCTGTTCTGCGTCAAATCGTACGACACGCTGAACGCCGGCCGGCAAATCGTCGGATGCCTCGCCGGGGGCGGCGCGGTGATGACGATCCAGAACGGGGTCGAAAACGAGGCCGCGCTATGCACGATTCTGCCGCCGGAGTCGGTAATGGGCGGCAACGCACGGGTCGGCGCGGAGCTGCTCGCGCCCGGCCGCCTGCTCCATACCGCGCTCGGCATCATCGAGTTCGGCGAGCTCGACGGACGCGAGACCCCGCGCGCCCTGCGCATCGCCGAGGCCTTCCGGCGCGCGCGCATCCTTGGCCGCCTGACCAACGATCTGAAGACAGTGCGCTGGAACAAGCTGATGGGTAACAACAGCACGAACACGATAAGTGCGCTCGCGCGCTGCACGCTGGGCGTGATGTTCGCCGACCCTGACGGCGCCGCGCTCGCCCGCCGGCTGATGGAAGAGACCGCGATGGTGGGACGAGCGGAGGGCGCGAAGATCAGCGACGAGGACGTGGACAAGCTGTACAACCTCGCGCGCGGCTTCTCCAATGCGGGCGAGATCAAGACCTCGACGCTCCAGGACCTCGAACGCGGCAAGCGCCTGGAGTACGACGCGATAAGCGGCGCGGTCGTGCGCGCGGCGCGCCGCCACGGGCTGAGCGTGCCCGCCACCGAGACCGTTCACACACTGCTCAAGCTGCTCGACGGGAAGCGCGACTAGCACCAACCGTGTTTAATATCCGCGGCCAAACGAGGAGAAAGGGAAGAGAGTAAGGGCGTGGGCGCGGATGTTAAAGACGGTTGCTGCTGGTGATCTTGGACATATCGAGAGAGTTCGACTTTTTGCTTGGCAACAGGATTACGGGTAATGCGTCAAATGCGGCTTGCGCGCGCGGCTGGAATTCGATCGCGTGATCCCGATAGCGCTTGGCGCGAGCAATACTGCACGCGACATCCGACTCCTGTGCGAATTATGCAATTGAGCAAAGGGTGCGAACGTATGATGCGCCCTGACGCTCACCCGCAGGGCAGCGGCTCGAGCGTGCAGGCGTTGTGAGCAGCGTCGCCGGTGAGCCACCACAGCGCCGGCGCCAGCGCGAGCGCGAGGTCATCGTGCTCGCTCACCCGCGCACCGAACGACGCATAGCCGGACTCGCTGATCGAAGCGCGGCAGTTCGCCAGCTCACCCACGTGTATCGCCGCTTGCAGCCGTGACGCCAGCATAAGCTTCGCCACCCGGTCGTCGCCGCTCGCGCGCTAGCGGCGCCCGCGGCTTCTCCTTTAATCCGCAGGAACGCCGCCGGCGGCGGCGGGCGCGGCGCAGCGGCGTACTATCCACTGATTGAGCGCCGACGCGTCGAGCCCCGCGTGCGTCGCTTCGAGCAGACGATGGATACGCTGCGCCTGCGCCGCGTGGTCGCGCGCCAGCTTGCGCAGCACGGTGCCGGCCACGCGCGGCTGTTCGAGCAGAAAGGCCGGGTCGGCGAGCGCCTCGGCCGCCAGCTGCGCCAGCTCGCGGTGATCGTGCCACCGGCCGAGCGCGTCCTGGAGCGCGCGCAGGCCGGCGAGCGCCGGCTCGGCCTCCGCGTCGCCGAGATCGCGCATCAGTTCGATTCGATAGCGCAGGCGTTTGGTTTCGATGCGGAAGGCGTGGACATCCGAGGCGGCGAGCGTCTGGCGCGCGCGGGCGAGCGCGGCGCGCCATCGCGCGTAGCCCTCGCTCACCGCCGCGGCCAGCATCGCGGTCACGTCAGGCGCGCCGTCGGCGGCGCCGGGCCACGCCTGCTCCGTCAGCCGCCGCGCGCTCTGGGCGAGTGTGAAGAGCTTGCGCTTGGCGAGCTTGCGCCGCGCGCGGCGTATCTCGCGCTCGCGCCGCTTGAGCGCAAAGCTGCGGACCCTTTCCCACGCGCGCCGCTCGGCCGGGTTGCGCAGGCGGCGCAGCTTGCGCTCGAGCAGCTCGAGCAGCACGTCGCAGTCGCGCCATACGCCGAGCGCGCGGCGCGCCCGCCTGACCTCGCGCACCATCGCGCGCGCCGCCTCGGGCATCGGCGCGGGCGACAGCGCGACGATGACCTGCTGCAGCCGCCGGCTCCATACGCGCAGGTCATGAACCGGGTCGGCGCCGTCTTCGGCGAGGACCGCCGGCAGCAGCGCCATGAACTTGCGCAACCGATCGCGCAGCAGCCATTCCAGCTGCGCGCGCGCCGAAACGGCTGCCGACCGCCGCGGGCGGGTCCGGCTGCGCAGCGGCGTCACGACGGTGGTGGTTGCCAACGGCTTTCTCCGCACGCGCCGTCCGCGCCCGGACAGGGCTGAATCAGCGAGTCGCGCGACTCCATCATGCTGCGGTTGGCGGCCAATGTGAAGCGGCGCCCCCGTATCGGTGCTGATACATGTCGCAAAGCGGACGGGTATCGGTATCACGCGGCCCATTTGCCGGCTCCTGCGCGGGGGACAGAGACGCGGATCGCTATGCGATTGCATTTGCCCGCGCGGTCCCCTTCTTGCACCGCCTGTATGCGGGCCACTCTACAAGCGGCGCTGTCAGGATGGGCCAGTTCCGATCGAGCATCGGCGATGACGAAACGCGCGCCGCCGCAAGCGTGCGCGAAGCCGCCACAGGCCCGCACCGGCGACCGACCGGCGAATGGATGCGCTTGGCGGAAGAGGCGGCGCGACCGCTGATCGTGGGTACGCCGGTATGCACGGTTACGGTCGACCAGCAGCTGCTCATTCGCGACGTCGACGCCGCTGGCGCCGCGTGGGCCGAACTCGACAGCGTCGAGCAGGCGCGCGACCGCTCGCTACTCGATTTCGTCGCCCCCGAGTTCCGTGAGGCGGTCAAAGGTGCGGCCGCACTGGTCTTCGGCGGCGCGGTTCACCACTTCCGCACGGCAGCGATCACCGCCAAGGGACGCCGGCGCATCGTCGAGGCGTGCGCCAGTCTTGACCCCGCCTCGGCGGCGGGCGAGCCAACGGCGACCGTCAGCGTGTACGACATGACCGAGCTCAGTATGGTCGAAGCCGAGCGCGACCTGCTGGCCTCGATCGTGCGCGCGGCGCACGACGCGATAATCAGCGTCTCGCGCGAGGAACAAATCACGAGCTGGAACCCCGCCGCCGAACAGCTTTACGGCTACAGCGCGCACGAGGCGCTGGGCCGGGGCTTCGACCTGTTCGTCCCCCACGAGGGGCTCGCGCAGGTCCGCGCGGAAGCGGCGCGCGTGCTCGCGAACGGGCGCCCAACGGCCTACGAACAACGCCGGCGCCGGCGCAACGGCGAATGGTTCGACGTGTGGGTGGTGATCTCGCCAACCTACGACGCCGCCGGCAACATCACCGGCACCGCCGGGGTCGCCCGTGACATCACGCGCCAGAAGGAGATCGAGCACGCGCTGCGCGAGGCGCAGGCCTACACCCGCGGCCTGGTCGAGGCTTCGCTCGACGCGCTGCTGGTCAGCGACTCCGACGCCATACTGATCGACGTCAACGAGCAGGCAGTGCGCTTGACCGGCTATTCGCGCGACGAGCTGATTGGTATCGAACTGCCCTCGATTTTTATCGATCCGGAGCGCGCGCGCCGGCTGGTCGAGGAGGCGCTGGCGAAGGGCGCGGTGCGCGAGGCCGAACTCGACCTGCTGACCAAGAGCACCGAGGCGCTGGCGGTCTCGCTCAACGCCGCGGTCTATCGCGACCCCGAGGGCAAGGTGCGCGGGGTGGTGATCAGCGCGCGCGACATCGCCGAGCGCCGGCGCGCCGAGCGCGAACGCTCGCTGCTGGCCGCGATCGTCAACTCTTCGGGTGACGCGATCTACAGCGTCGGACCCGACCTGAGGATCAGCACCTGGAATGCGGCGGCCGAGCGGCTGTTCGGCTATGCGGCCGCCGAAGTCGTCGGGCGCAGCGCCAAGCTGCTGGTGCCGCTCGACTTGCGCGGCGAGTTCGACGCTCATTTTGCTCGCCTGCGCAAGTCCGGCGAAAGCCTGCGCTACGAAACTCGCTGGCTGCGCAAGGACGGCGCCAGCCTCGACGTCTCGGTGGTCGCCTCGCCGATCTTCGACGCCGAACGGCAACTGGTCGCGGTGTCGGTGATCGCGCGCGACATCGGCGAGCGCCAGCGGATCGAGGCCGAGCTGACCGCGGCGCGCGACGCCGCATTGGCCGCCGCACAGGCCCGCGAGAACTTCCTTGCCAACATGAGCCACGAGATCCGCACGCCGCTCAATTCGATCATCGGGATGACCGGGCTGTTGCTCGACACGCCGCTTGGCCCCGAGCAGCTGGAGTACGTGCGCGACGTGCGCGACAGCGGCGAGGCGCTGCTCGGCATCGTCAACGACATCCTCGATTTTTCCCGCATCGCCAGCGGCCGCCTGGTTTTCGAGGAGATCGACTTCGAGCTGACGGCGGTGGTCGAAGCTGCGGCCGAGATGGTGGCCGAACGCGCGCGCCACAAGGGACTCGCGCTGAGCGTGTCGCTTGATCCTGACACACCGCGCCTGCTGTGCGGCGATCCCGGCCGCCTGCGCCAGGCGCTGCTAAACCTGCTCGACAACGCGGTCAAGTTCACCGAACGCGGCGAAATCGCGGTGCACGTCAGCAAAGTCAGCGAGAGCGCGTCCGACGCGTTGCTGCGCTTCGAGGTGCGCGACACCGGAATTGGCATCGCCGAGGAGAAACTGCCGCTGCTCTTCAAGCCCTTCAGCCAGGTTGACGCCTCGACCACGCGACAGTTCGGCGGCACCGGGCTCGGCCTGTCGATCATGCGCGCGCTGGTGGAGCGGATGCATGGCAGCGTGGGGGTGACGAGCAAGCCAGGCCACGGCTCGACTTTCTTCTTCACCGCGCGCTTTGCTCGCCAGGCCAAAAGCGTGCGCAGCGCGCCGGAACCGTTCCCCGCGATGGCAGGCCGGCGGGTGCTGATCGTGGACGATGACGCAGACAGCCGCGAAGCTCTCGCGCGCCAGATCGCGGCGTGGGGGATGGCGCCGGCGACGGCCGCCGACGCCGAGACCGCGCTCGAGACGCTGCGCGCGGCGGCACGCGGCGAGCGGTTCGACGCCGCGCTCATCGACCTCGTCATGCCGGGCACCGACGGCATCGAGCTCGCCCGCCGAATCGGCGACGACCCGGCGATCGCGAAAATCCCCATTATCGTCATCTCGTCGGCGGGGCCGATGAGCGAATTCGCCGGGCGTCTGCGCGGCGTCGAGATCAGCGCCTGGCTGACGAAGCCCCTCCAGCAATCGCCCCTTTACAACGAGCTTGCAACCGCGATCGCACAGAGCGAAGAGCGCCGCACGCCTCGCCAAGCGGCGTCTGCGCCGGGGCCCGCACCGTGGGCGACCGGCGAGGTCGCCCGCGCCCTGGCCGCGCGCAAGCTGCGCGCGCTGGTCGCCGAGGACAACCCGATCAACCAGAAGCTGGCGCGGCTGCAACTAAGAAAGCTCGGCATCCAGGCCGACACGGTCGCCAACGGGCGCGAGGCGCTCGAAGCCGTCCTGCACGTGCCCTACGACGTGGTCCTGATGGACTGCCAGATGCCGGAGATGGACGGTTACCAGGCGACGCGCGAGATTCGCCGGCGCGAGCACGCGAAGCGGCGGACCAGGATCGTCGCGATGACTGCGCACGCGCTCGCCGGCGATCGCGAAAAATGCCTCGCCGCCGGGATGGACGATTACCTGAGCAAGCCGGTGAAGGCCGAGGAGCTGGCGGCCGTGCTGGGGCGAGTCTTTAACCTGCAACCGCAGGGGGAATCGGAGCCACCCGCCGGCGCAGAGCCGGCGATGCGGCAAATCACGCACAACGGATCGCAGCCGACGGCGCTCGCCCAAAGCGCAGCGCTGACGGCATCAGCGAATGTGGAGGTCGCTATGCAATCGCATCCAGCCCAAGAGACCGAGCCCGCGCTCGATTGCGCCACGCTCGAGGAGTTGCGCGCCGAAGGCGCGGATCTGCTGGCGGAGTTATTCGACTTGTTCGACGCCGAGGCGCCGGCAGGAGTCCAAAAAATCAGCGAAGCCCTGGAACGCGGCGACCTGAAGACCGCCGGCATCCAGGCCCATCGGCTCAAGGGCAGCGCCGCGGGGCTCGGGGCCAAGCGCTTGCAGGAGCTGTGCAGTGCGGTCGAGCAGGCGACACGGGCAGAGCGGGCCGACGAAGCGCGCGCGATGTTCGAGCGGATGAGCTCCGAATGCGCGCGCGTACGCGAGGCAATCGCGGCCGAGCGCGGCGCAGCAGCGAAGCGGGCGGCGCCGCGTGGCGGCGAAGCTCAAGGCGCCGCATCCTCCACCGCCGGCGGCAACCGCGGCGCCAAGCGCGGCGCTGGTCAGTAGCAGGCGCCGCCCTGGCCGGCGGGGGTCCAGCGGACATCGCGGGCCGCGTAAGGCCACACAGGATCGCGCGCTCTCGAACTTCGCCGCAATCTGTAGGAGGATGCGGTAAGCGAAACGGCAACGCGGGAGGTGCGGCACGATGGCGAGCGAGGACCTGTCGGGCATCGGCGAAGCGATCCGCAAGGCCAGCGAGGCGTACGTCGAGGCGCTCACGGCGGTAACCCGGGCGCTCACCAGGCTCACGGCGCAGGCCGGCGGTCCCGAGCGCGAGCGGATGGTCGAGGACTGGCTGCGCATCGCGCGGATGAGCAAGGACGGCGTCGTCGGCGCGCTCGAGCAGGGCTTCGAGCTCTGGGAGCGCGAGGTGCGCCGGATGGCCGCGGGCGGATCGGGCGGCGCGCGCAAGGCGGCCAACCCGATCGAAGCGTGGGCCGAAAACTGGCGCAAAGCGACCGAGACGTTCGCCGGTTCGAGCGCGCTGGTGGCCGAGGCGCGCAAGCAGGCCGAGGCCGTGCAGGAGATGTTGCAGCAGAGCCTGCGCGCATGGCAGCGGCTGTGGGAGCCGCCGAACAAATCCTGAACCGCTGCGGCCGAAACGCGGATCACGCGCGGGGCCGCGGTGTCGCTCGGGTCATCGCCGCCCCAGGCGCGACCACAGCGCGCGGCGCATCACGCCCGCTGGCGGCGCGACGCCGTTGAACAGTTCGAAAGCCAGCTCGCCCTGCCTCACCAGCATTCCGGCGCCGTCCGCGTGCGGCCGCCCAAGCGCGATCGCCGGCCGCAAAAACGGCGTCGGCCTCGCCGCATAGATCAAGTCGTAAAAGAAGCATCCGCGCGGCGTGCGCGCATAATCGAGCCGCGCGAAGCCCGCCGAGGTAAGCCCCATCGGCGTCGCGTTCAGGATCGCCGCCGCCTCCGCAAGCAGCGCCGGGTCAACCAGCGCGTCGAGGCCGCGCGGCTTGAGCGCGGTGCGCCTGAGCGTGCGCGGCAGACGCGCGCCCAGCCGGCGCGCGAGCGCGCCGGCGCGTGCCGGTCTGCGATTGGCGATGACGACCTCCGTGGCGCCGCGGCGCAGGCAGGCAAGGACGGCGGCGCCCGCCGCACCACCGGCGCCGATCACAATGGCGAGCCCGCGGCCGAGCCCGACGCCGAGCGCTTCGAGGTCGCACTCCAGCCCGCGCGCATCGGTGTTGTCGCCCCAGAGTCCCCCCGGGCGGTTGGCAATGCAGTTGATTGCGCCGAGCAGACGCGCCTCGGCACTCAGCCGCGCGACCATCCGCACCGCCCGCTCCTTGTGCGGGACGGTCAGGTTGACTCCGGCGATTCCCAGCGCCGGGATCGCGCGCACGGCCGCGGCCAGCATCGGCGGCGTGACGTGGAACGCCGCGTATACGCGATCCATCCCGAGCGCCGCGTAGGCCGCGTTATGCATCGCGGGCGAGAGCGAATGCTCGACCGGGTCGCCAAAGATCGCGGTCAGGCGGGTCGCGCCGCCGATCGGGGCGACGGGACGCAGGCGGCTGCGCGGCTCAGCCACTTCCGATGTGGGCGCGGGCGGCGCGCACCTCCTCCGCCGTGTACAGCCAGCGGTACTCAAGCCTGGCAGCGGCGAAGGCGGCGGCCGCGCCTTCTCCGCGCTCGACCAGCGCGAAGGCGTGGGTGACCGTAGCACCGGCGTCGCGCAGCGCGGCGACGGCTTGCAGGCTGGAGCCGCCGGTCGTAATCGTGTCGTCGATCACGGCGGTGCGCAGCTCCTTGCGGAAGGCGCCCTCGATCTGCTGCTGCAGGCCGTGGGCCTTGGTTTCCTTGCGCACAAAGAAGCCGCGCAGCTCGACCGAGTGGCGATGGGCCGCGGCGATGATCGCGTCGGTGACGGGCAGCGCGCCGGCCGCCATCCCGCCGATCTGCTCGACGCCCTCGGCGCGCACCAGCGCGAGCATCAACTCGCCGGCGAGGTAAGCGCCGCGCGGCAGATAGAGGGTGCGCTTGCAGTCGATGTAATAGTTCGACGCGCGCCCGGAGGCGAGCGTGAGCGCGGCGCGCTCGAAGTACGACTCGCGGGCGAGCAGGGAGAGCAACTCAGCGCGTTCGGCCGGGTCCATGGTCTTTGCGCGCGATCTTATCCGCCGCGCGGCTGGACACAAGAGTGGGGCGGGCGGCTCTCGGGGGGCAGCGGAAAGCGTGCCGACGCGAGGGCGTCCTGATAGAATTGGCTGCCATGTTCTTCGCGCCGTTCCTGCTCATCTACTGGTTCATCTTCCTCGCTATCGTTATCTTCCTGTTTGCGATGCTGGGAGTGGGCGCGATCAATTACGCCCTCCAAGCGCTCGGCCTGCCGCCCAACGCCGCCTTCTATGCGCTGTTGGCGAGCCTGCTCGGCAGCTACATCAATATCCCGATCACGCGCATCGAAGGCAGCGCGCCGTACCCGGTCGAGATCGTCAGCCACTATGGCATCCGCTACCGGGTGCCGCTCCATCTGGCGTCGGGCAACTCGACGGTGATCGCGCTCAACGTGGGCGGTGCGATCGTCCCGCTATGCATCACCGCGTGGGTGCTCGCGAGCCATCCCGAGATCTTCCTGTGGGCGATCGTGGGTACCGTGATCGTGACCTTGGTTGTGCATCGCGCGGCCCGTCCAATCCCGGGAGTAGGCATTGCAACGCCGCTCTTCGTCCCGCCGATTATCGCGGCGATCGTGGGATGGGTCTTCGGCGGCGGCTTCTACCATCACGCAAGCGCCATCGCCTACGTCAGCGGCGTGATGGGAACGCTTATCGGTGCCGATCTGATGAACCTCGGCCGACTAAGCGAGCTTGGTGCGCCGGTCGCCTCGATCGGCGGCGCGGGCACCTTCGACGGAATTTTCCTGACCGGCATCGTCGCAGTGCTGTTGGCCTGACAACCGTCGATCGCCGAATCGAGAGTGGAGGGGGAACCATGAAGACGACGGCGATGTTCGTTATGGCTTGGGGAGGAGTACTGGCCGTAGGACTTGGCGCATTGGCGCTCGCCGCCGAGGCGCCAACGGTTGGCGCCATCCAGCAAGGCGCGGCCTTTTTAGCGGCTACGCCCAGGGCGCAGCAACTGGCGCGCCACGACAAAGACAACGACTACGTCGAGCCTGAGAGCGAACCCTACGTCCCGCCCCAGGGCAAGCGACACCAGCACAACAAGCGCAAGGCCAAACGCGTCGAGGCCGAGGAAAACTACGCCGGACCATTTTTCCGCCCCGCCCACGCGGGCTACTTCCGCAAGTGTTACGAGGGCGCGGACCTGAGCGCCCTGCCGCCGGGACTACAAAAGCACGTCGAGAAAACGGGCCATCTGCCGCCCGGCCTCGAAAGACATCTGGAGCGCAACGGCACGCTGCCGCCGGGACTGCAGAAGCGGATGTCGCCGGCCAATCCGTGCGTGCTCGGCCACCTGGGGCCATTGCCGCCGAACTCGCGGCTGTACATGCTTGGGCACGATGCCTACCTGATCAATTACCACACGCAGCGGATACTCGACATTTTCCGCGGCGCATATTGACCAACCTCCTAAGCGGACGGTCCGACAGGATGATGGCGCGCTCAGGCGGGTTTGAACTTGACCAGCGTATGCTCGGGCGTGACGTCGTCGAAGCAAACGGCGACCGGCATCCCGATCCGCACGTTCTCCGGCGGCGCCTCGATATTGGTCGTCATCCGCACGCCCTCGTCGAGCTCGACGATCGCCAGCACGTAGGGCCGGTCGAAGGCGCGGCTCGAGGCGCGGCGCACCACGGTGTAGCTGTACACCTTGCCGCGCCCGCTCACCCGCTCCCATCCGAGACGCTCGGAAAAGCAGTGCGGGCAGCGCTCGCGCGGGTAGTAGATGAACTTGCGGCAATTGCCGCAGCGCTGGAGGGTGAGTTCGTGGCGCCGCGCGGCGGCCCAGAAGGGCGCGCTGGTTGGCGTCGGCCTGGGTAGGGGTTTGCGATACTCGCTCATGAGCGGCGCTCCAGGATGAGGCTGGCCTGCTCGCTCATGATTCCGCCGTTGCCGTTGACGTAGGCGAGCCGGGCATTTTTGACCTGGCGCTCGCCGCCGCGGCCCATGAGTTGGCGCACCGCCTCAGTGACGTGACTCATCCCGCCGCCCAGTCCGGGCTGGCCGAAGGAGAGCTGCCCGCCATGCGTGTTGCACGGGAAGTCTCCCGACCACGATAGATCGCGCTCCCACACGAACGGGCCGCCCTGCCCTTTCTTGCAGAAGCCAGCGTCCTCGAGGGTCACGATCACCGTGATCGTGTAGCAATCGTAGGGACAGACGAGGTCGATGTCCTTGTTCGCGACGCCCGCCATCTTGAACGCGGCCTCGGCCGCAGGCTTGACCGGCGAATCGGTAAGCGACGGCGCGTAGGTGATCGTCGCATGGTTGGAGTACTCCCCGGCGCCGAGCAGCCATATGGGCGGATGCTGGGCGCCGCGCGCGACCTCGGGCGAGGCGACGACCACCGCCGAGCCGCCGCTGCACGGGCTGACGATCTCGAACAGGTGCAGCGGATCGACAATCATGCGCGAGTTGAGCACGTCGGCGATGGTAAGCTCGCGGTCGTTGAAGGTCGCGAGCGGATTCTTGACCGCGTTGCGACGCTGATCGACGGCGACCTTCGCCATCTGCTCGGGCGTAGTGCCGTACTCGTACATGTGGCGTTGCGCGATCATTGCGTAGCCGCAGTTTGCCCCGATATTGCCGTAAGGTGCCTCGAACTCGCGCTGCACCGAAATAACCGGCGGCCGCTGCTCGCCCATCCGGTTGAGATCGCCGACCACGCACAGCACCGCGCGGCACATCCCGGCCTGGATCGCCGCCGCCGCCCGCCATACCATCCCGGCCGGGCTGGCGCCGCCGATATCGACCTGGTTGAGCATCCGCGGGTTGATCCCCATCACTTCGGCGACGCTCGCCGGGTAGAGCATCCCGGGGTCGGCGAACGCCATCCCACACAGGAAGCCGTCGATGTCGCGCGTCTCCAGTCTGGCGTCCGCGATCGCCTCGGCCGCGGCGGCGCTCATCAGGCCGAGCGCGGTCGCGTCCGGCGGGGCATCCTTGGTCGGCTTGAGCTCGCCGATTCCGATTACGGCGGCCGCTCCCTTAAGACTCATCCCACACGCTCCGTTTCGCATCCAAGAGGCTTGGTATCGACTACCACAAAGCGCCTGCGACGGGTAAACGGCGCGATACTGACAGCCGCGCCGCAATCGGATAGCGTGAAGGGATTCACAAGGAGCGTTTTTACGCGATGGCGTTTGTGATGTGTGACGATCACAGCCTCTCGGTCGAGGCTGACGGGATGGACGTGGCGACGGCCAAGCAGAACCTGCTCGGCGCCCCCAAGCCGAACCCGACCCCGATCGAGAAAGAACTCAACGATTTTGGCCGCGAGCACCGCGACTGCAACCTGCGCATCGTTCCCGATTGAGCGCGCGACAAGGCGCGAGCAAGCACCGATGTACGACGCGATCGTAGTGGGTGCACGATGCGCGGGGGCGCCGACGGCGATGCTGCTCGCGCGACGCGGCTATCGTGTGCTGCTGGTGGACCGCGCCACTTTCCCGAGCGACATCATGTCCACCCACTACATCCATCAGCCCGGTGTGGCGCGGCTGGCGCGATGGGGCCTGCTCGACGCGGTGCTGGCCACCAACTGCCCGCCAATCGAGCGTGTCATGCTGGACGCGGCGGAAGTCCGGCTCGAAGGTGCGCCCGCGCCCTTCGACGGCACGCACATCGCGCTCTGTCCGCGGCGAATCGGGCTCGACAAGATTCTGGTGGACGCCGCGGCCCGTGCGGGCGCGGAGGTGCGCCAGGGCTTCGTCGTCAGCGATTTGACCAGCGACGGCGACCGGGTTAGCGGCATCCGCGGACGCGATCTGCGCGGGGGCGCCGAGGCCGTCGAGCGCACGCGAATCGTAGTCGGCGCCGACGGGCCATGGTCGATGGTGGCGCGGACGGTCAAGGCGTCGGAGTACGAGGCGGTCGAGGCGCTGACCTGTGGCTATTACGCGTACTTCAGCGGCGTGCCGATGGAGGCCTGCGAGGTCTATCCGCGCCAGGGATGCGAGATCCTCGGCTTTCCGACCAACGACGCGATGGTCTGCGTGGCGGTCGAGCGGCCGCGCGCCGTCTTCGCACGCTGGCGCGCGGATATCGAAGGCGGCTTTTTCAAGGCGCTCGCGGCGGCGCCCGAGCTATACGAGCGAGTGCGCGCGGGCCGGCGCGAAGAGCGCTTCGTCGGCACCGCTGGGATTCCCAACTATCTGCGCCGGCCGTACGGCTCCGGGTGGGCACTGGTCGGCGACGCCGGCTGCCACAAGGATCCGATCACCGGCTACGGAATCACCGACGCCTTTCGCGACGCCGAACTGCTCGCCGACGCGATTGACGCCGGGCTTGCCGGGCGCGAGCCGATGGAACAGGCGCTCGCGCGTTACGAGAGCGCGCGCAACGCCGCCGTGCTCGATCTGTACCGCTTCACCTGCGCACAGGCGCGACTGGAGGGGCCCTCGGAGATGCTGTTAGCGCTGATGCGGGCGCTGGCCGGCAATTCCGAGGATACCGGCCGCTTCATGGGCGCGATGGCGACCAGCGTGGCCCAGGCCGAGTTTTACGCCCCGGCCAATCTGCTACGCATCATGCGCGCCGGCGGGCGCGCCTAGCAGTGCGCGCCGCGCGCACTCGTATTGACCCCGCTTGGCAGCCGCCGCTAGTATGCCTGCGCGGGGTGGAGCAGTCTGGTAGCTCGCCGGGCTCATAACCCGGAGGTCGTGGGTTCAAATCCCTCCCCCGCAACCACCACACCTTCAACGCGCGTGGATTATCGCCGGCCGGACCGCATCGCTCGGCCGCTGCCGGCGCCGAGTCTTAAATTGCGCCGTGCGTTTGCACGCCCGACTCGTGGTATAAGAATGCGGTCCGGAGTCGGCGGCGACAGCAAGCCGCGGGCGCCTGACTGCTCACAGGCGGTAACAAGATGACGGCGGAAGAACGTAAGCGGCGCGCGATCCGATTCCTCGAAAACTTTAACCATCCCGACCAAAAGGTCTTCGAGCAACTTATCACCGACGACTTCACGTTCGAGATCGTCACCGCGATCAAGGATTTCCCACCTGCCCGCGGCAAGCAGGAGTTTGCCGCAGGCGAAACCGAGCGGCTCAAGGCGCTCTTCCCCGACGGGCTCAAGATGAAGATCGGCACCGTCATCTGCGAAGGGCCACACGTCGCGGTGCAGGCGGAGGCCGACACGGTGGCGATGAACGGGCGGTCGTACAAGCAGCGCTACCATTTTTACCTGCGCTTCGAGGGCGACCTGATCGCCGAGGGCCGCGAATATAACGACACCAACCTCGTGCGCGAGGTGTTCCTGACCTGAGGCGGCGGCCCGTGGCCAACCATACGGTCGTCCACGGGCGGCCCTTCGGCGCCTAATGAAGCCGGCGGACGCGGCTATTCATGCGGCACCGTCCCCGCCGGCGCCTGCGTCGGGATGGCCGAATTGAAGTAGTAGCTACCAACGTACCAGCACGGCGGATTGGTCCCATTGTTGGGATAACCGGCGTTGCGCCAGCCAGAGACGATGTCCGAGTAGATCATCGCCTGGTAATCGCAACCGGTGCCGCCCGGGCAACTGTACGAGGAACCCGAGAACCAGCTCTCGACCGCATTTGCCATCGAGTTCGGCGGGGTCTCGCCCGTGATCCCAATCGAGCAACCCGCTTGCGCGCAGTGGAACGAAGCCCAGCGGGTGGCGAAGAAGAAGTCGGCATTGTAGCAGGTGCTCTCGCGCGCCAGATTGGAGTTGGCCAGGACCAGTGCCGACCATCCGTGGTTGGCGCCACGGTCGGCGACCTGGAAGACGCCCGAACTGGTCCCGTTATCCCCCAGCGAGGTGTTCTTCCAATCGCCCTCGTCGCAGGCCTCGGCGTAGCCGTACTCGGGGTTGAAGCCCCACTTGTTGGCCGCCCACTGAATGATCTCGGCAGTGGTCGGATTCTGGATCGGGCAGGCTCCGTCCACACGCTTCATCACCGTCGCCATTGCGCCTGACCAGTACTGGTTAACTGCGCTGAGCTGGTTGAGATAGTTCTGCTGGTCGGCGGCACTGTCCGCCACGTGGTCCTGGTAGTAGCGGTTGGCCGCGATGTCAGCGCTGCTCGCCACGTTGGTTTCCACCGTGGCCATCGTCACCGAGGCCGCCTGGCGATCATCGAGCAGCGGACCGAAGCCCGCGTTGACTGTGCCGCCAGTGCCCATTGTTGCGTTGGGATCGTCATAACTCCCGTAAGCCTGAGACGGATATGACTTGGCGTTGTAGGTTCCCGCGATTATCGCGCTCGGATCGCCGGTGACGTCGAACAACGGCTGCCCAGCGTCTATCGCCGGCAGCATCGTCACGAGCCCGGATACCGGCGAGTCTGGCGTCGGAGTCGGCGTCGCTGTCGAAGGGGACGCCGAGAGCGAGACGGTCACGCTCACGTTCTGGCTGGTCGCGCATTCGAAGCCGGTTGGGCTGTTAGCCGTATGCGCATGAATTGCGATGTTATGCGCGCCGGAGGAAAACGAGGCAGGCGAAAACACGCAGGTGCCGAAGTTGCAGTCCGCGATATGCTTGCCGTCCACGTACAGCGAATCATACCAGGCCAGTCCCTCGCACTGCGCCGTCGAGTCGTCGTCGGCAACCGTGGTGTCGGCCGAAATGACCATTCCGTCGGCGGGCGCGCTGATAGTGATGGTCTGCGGCAGCGCGCTCGGCGTGGCCGTAGCAGTCGGCGACGCAGTCGCCGCCGGGTTGCTGACCTCGACGCCAACCCAGGCCGTGCCGATTGGCGTGGTCCCGCCCTTCTGGAAGGCCCTGACCATCAGGGTATGCAAGCCGTTGGCAACGGCAGTCGAATCCCAACTGAAATTGCCTGAAGCCGAGGTTACCGCCGTCCCGTCAACCATCAACTGATCCCAATAAACGTCTGGACCCAGCGTGACGTTGATCGCGATCATACCACTTACAATCTGGCCGCTGGGCGGCGAATTGATGGTTATCTCGTTGCCGACATTTGTCGGAATCGGTGTCGGCGTGGCGGTCGGCGTGGGCTTGCGCCTGATGCGACGTCCCGCGCCGCTCGCCGTTCCCGAACTCAAACTTAACATCAACAGCGCCGCGCTCGCGGCGACGAAGAGCCCAACGGCGCGGCCGTCGGACCGGTAGAACGCTGCCATTCTTCCCCCCCCCAGAAAACGCGCACACCCGCCCATAGCGAGCAGTCAAAAGCACCGTGCGCTACGCGCGCAGGCCACAACCGCTCGGCCAGCGCGGTTCACCCTACCGCAGGGCGACCGCTTCAGCCGCTGTCGAACACGCCTTGGTGTGCGGGCGCATCCGCAGGCCGGGTAGCTACCGGCCGTGAGCGAGGGGCTTCTTCAGAGAAGACACGTCACGCTTTCTGGAATCAGGTTTATTGAAGGTTTCCCCTCTTTGAGCCCTTCTGAAGCAGTAAAAGTGCCAACACACTGCATCAGCTTAAGTTGCGATCTTTAACTATATTACTTTTACTAAACTGCCCTTATTGATCCTAAAACATGGACTCTGAGCAACCCCAATTAATATCGTTTAAACTTTTGATTCCGTTTTGCATCACTCGCTGCTGCGGTTCTGCATGGCAACTGGATGCAACCCGGCAATGGACCATGCGTTCAGATTGTCTCGGCCTGCTTGGGAGGCTCGACGTTTGACCCGCTTCCTCGCCCGAGACGGCGATCAAGGTCCGGCAAGCAAAACCCGCCGGCCGATGCTACTGAATCTGTCTACTAGCTAACGGCTAGTAGATATCTACTACTGTTTGAATCTTTCTCGCGTCATGAATTCGGTTAGAACTCGTACGCAACTCTTATCCGGATAAATCAGAACTGCGCAAAACTGACCGAGAATGGAAGATTCGGCGCGGTAAACATTTCATCGGTGTATTGTTAACGTAGGTCGCTATTGTGGGCTAATCTCCGCTAGTACAGGATTCCGTCGCCTTCTTGGAGCACACCAGCTTGGGCATGCCCCTTGCTCGCAGATGCGCGACACTCCACCTTCCACACCAGGTTGAGCCCAGCTTCAACCAAAGATCACAGCCGTGGTGGTCGGGAGGGGGCGGTGGTTGGGAACCATGGCCGCGGTATTGTGCAGCGAGACGTTGACGGCTCGTCAGGAATGCCTGCGAAGCCGGGCGCCGCTATGGCTCGCGGCGATCGCGGTGTTCATCCGATCGATTGGACTGTTTCGCTCGGACCTCGGCTTCGCGCTGCTGCCCGATGATTCCTTCGAATACCTGGAACTCGCCCGCGGTATGTTACATGGATGCGGCTTCGCTCGCCTGCTCGACGGCGCTTGCGAATCCCCCGAAATTCTTCGCACGCCCGGCTACCCGTTGTTGCTCACCACGTTGCCCGATACGCGATGGATTATCGCGGCGCAGGCGCTGCTCGCGGGCGTGACCTGCTGGCTGGTCGCGACATGGGTGCGACGGCGATGGAGCCCGGCGGCCGCGGTTCTGGCCGAAGCGGTAGTGGCCTTCGACTTGCCCTCGATCGTGATGGCGAACGCGGTGATGCCGGAGACTTTGTTTCAGCTGGCGGTGGTGCTCGCCGTCGTGCCGGGACTGATGCTTGCGACGCGGCCGCGCCACGACTTTGCGCTGGCGTTGACGACCGGCATCGCCGGCGCCTGCGCGATCCTGGTGCGGCCGATTGCGATCCTGTTTCCGTTGATTGGCCCGATTCCCTATCTCGCAATACCCTCGCTCAATTGGCGCCGTCGGCTCGCCCTGGCCTCGCTCGCGGCCAGCATTCCCGCGCTCGCGCTTGTTGGCTGGGCGTGGCGCAACTATCAACGCGCCGGCTTTGCAGGACTCTCCACAGTAGGCGCGATCAATCTGTACTACTACCGCGCGGCCGACGTGGCCGCGCGCGAGCGCGGAGCGCGGCTCGAAGCTATGCGTGCGCCGTTCGGCCGCAGGCTGGGCGTGAGTTACGAGCACATTTATGAAGCGGACGTGCAATCAGCGGCCCTGACCGAGCGGATGGAACGGCTTGCGATGGAGCAATTGATGCGTCGGCCGCTCGGCGCACTTGCGATGACCGCGCAGAGCAGCGTTTACCTGGCGCTGACGGCCGTGCGCTCGCCGCTTGCCCGGCTGTTGGGTATCGAGGGTTGGTCGGCAGGCAACGGTCTTAACGCGGGCGCGCCCAGCCTGACACGGTTTGCAGCCGTCGTGCGCAAACTGTGGCGGTCCCCCCTGCTGGCGGTGCTAGTCGTCGCGCAGCTCTTGATAACGCTGGCGGTATGGGTCGGAGTGGGCCGCGCGCTCAGCCGATGCCTTAACGCGGACCGCGAGTATCGCCTCTGGACGCTGTACTTGACCGGCACCGCGATACTCCTGCTCGTGCTGGCGGCGGGCGGCGAGGCATCGGCGCGATTCCGGGTGCCTGCGATACCGTTGCTCGGGATCGTGGCCGCGCTCGGCTATCTGCCCGGCGGCGGATTTCATGCTCGGGCGGAAGCTATGAAACGAGGAGGAAGGCTGGCGATCGCAACGCGTTCGCCGCGCTGGAAGCCATTCGCTACCAGCGCTTCTTCGGCTGATTGTTAGGAGGGGGGGCGGGCTCCAGAGAGCCGCTGCGCTGAGGGGGAATTACCGGACAAATCGGGCTGCCGCGTTGGGCCCCGACGCCGTCAGCGCCGGCTCAACGCGCGCGTGCGACGGATCCGCCGATGCGCCATCCCGCGCGATGGTTGAGTATCGCTTTCGAAGCGAGGAGGAAAGGATGACGAGTAGAATTTGTTGGGCTGGCGTGCCGGTAATTATCGGACTGATTATTCTGGCTCCGACCCTGCGAGGTCAGCCGCGCGCATGGGCGATCGACGCCTCGGTGACCATCCTGTCGCCCGCCGACGGCGCCAGCGTAAGCGGCACGGTCACGGTGAAGGCTTCGATGGGTCCCGACGCCTGGTGGGCGCATCTGAAGGTTGATGGCGAGCTGGTGGCGACCTCGCCGCCCTATACTTTCACGTGGGATTCCACCAAGGCCGCTAACGGCTCGCATACGTTGAAAGTGGACAGTTTTCTCAGAAACGGCGCGGTCCCGGTCGCAAGCCAGTCGGTCACGGTGTCCGTGAACAATTCTTCCGGCTCGACCGTTTACTTTTCGACCCTGGCCCCGGGAGCGAGTCTGCCCGGCGAAGCCTGGTGCGCGAACAACATTCCCGCCACGCCTGAAACGATTTCGATCAACGCGCTGCCCAACTCCCAGAAACCATCAAGCGATCAGCTCGCCGCCTTCCGCGAAGGCGAATCCGGTGCCGCCGTACCGGTCGCATACCTGAACCGGGTCGACGGCAACTACACAGGGTCAACCGACATGATCCTGCGGTGGGCAGCGTGCAAGTGGGGGATCGACGAGAATATGGTCCGCGCCGAGGCGTGGGGCGAGTCGGCCGGCGTGCAGGCGGGTGCGCAGGGCGTCGGCGATTGGACCAGTGATTCCTCGCGCTGCCCACCGGGAAGCGGCTTCCCCGGAGCATGGGACGGAACGAGCTGCGGCCAGAGTTACGGCATCCTGCAGGTAAAGTACATCTATCAGCCCTACACCTGGCCGATGATCCGGACCTCCACCGCGTTCAACGTCGATTACCGATTCGCCGTGCAGCGCGCCTGCATGAACGGCGACATCGCCTACCTCGCACAGCGCACGCCTGACAGTGGCTATCCAACGTATCCCAATGGAAACAGCGATCAGATGCTGTGGGGATGTATCGGGCAGTGGTACTCGGGCGGATGGTATGACGACGGCGCGCTCGGGTATATCGACTGGATCAGGAACCAGTTGAGCGCCGAGCGCTGGAAGCAGTGATCATCGCGCGGAGGGCGTGCCGGCTCGCAGCAGTGCCCGCGGTCGCGGCGGAATCGCCTCGGCCGCGGCCTGGCGCTGCTCACCCAGCCGGCGCAGCGTAGCCGCTATCTGTTCGCTGAATTCGGCGACGATCCGGCTGAGTGCGGCGGTGCTTGCCGCTACGTCGCCCGGGGCGCTGCTTTGGGCAAGCATCGTGTTGCTTGCATCGAGCATCCGCTTGTCGCGCCCATCGAGAATCGTCCAGCGCGCCGCGAGCAGGTTCTGTCCGGAGGCGTCGGTTTCGAAACGATGGACCGCGACCTCGATCTGATAGTCGATCGCCGTCGAGTTGTACCACGGATAGTCGTGCAGGCGCGCGCCGTCGAGACGGGCGGCAAGGTCCTGGCCGAGCACACGCGCGAAGTTCTTCGCCAGCGGCTCGGCCCAGCGATCGACCTCGGAAATCCGCAGCTCGTTGGCGCCGACACGCGTCACGGTCTGCGGCCGATCCAGGTAAGCAGGCATCGTGATCGGGCCAAGCCCGACGGACAGGCTACCGCCAGCGCTCGCCGGACTCACTTCGCCCGCGGGCGGCTGCGGCGTCAGCAGGTAGAACCGCGACGGGTCGGGGCGCGGCTCGAGCAGCGAAGAGCATCCGGCGGCGCCGAGCAGGAAAACGGCAAGCGCGAACGCAAGCGATCTTCGCGCACACGGGTTTGACGCAAATGTTTTCATGGCGAGTTACCCACTGGCGCGGCTGGTTGCGCGCGAGAGTCCGCCGCTGAGCCGGCGGGAAAGTGTTTGCCCCGGATAAGGGCGGACGGGTTGCGTTGCAGGTAGTCGGTCAACTGCCGCATCGAGGCCGCGGTCGCCGACAGCTCGTCGAGCGTCTGATTGAGCTTGTAGGCGAGCGGCGAGCCGGGCTCGATGCTCGCCTGGAGGGTGTTCAGGGTGTCCTGAGCCTGCTTCATCGCGCGGTCGGTATCGACCAGCAGCCGGTCGGCATCGCTCAACAGTGAACCCATCCGCGCGTCCATCTGGCTCATCGCGCGCCGCAGCTGCGCCATCGTCTTGTTCATGTTGTCAAGCGTGCTCTGCATCGACTCGACCGTGCCGCGCACCTGCGGCGACTCGATGAATTCCCGGATCGAGTCGGAGGTGCCCTTGGTCGAATCGATGAAGCCCTGGAAGTCGGTTTCGTTAAGCTTGGAGACGATCTCGGCGATCTGCTCCTGGATCTGTTCAAGCTGGGTCGGCAGGGTGGGAATCTCGTGATAAGTCGACGACTTGGGCAGCAGCAGGCGTGGCCGGGTCGAGGGGCGCATCTCGAGATTCACGTAGAGCAAGCCGGTCAGGATGCTCTCCAGGGCGAGCTGGCCGCGCAGGCCGTCCTGGATCAGGCGGTCGATCTGGCGCGGGTCGTCGAAATCGATTTGGGGCACGCCGCCGAGCAGGATCCGCTCGTGATCGATCTCGATCAGGACCGGGATAGCGATGCGCGAGAAGCGGCGCGGCTTGACCCCGTTGAGCTGGCTGATGCTCAGCCGAATATCGGTGACGCGGCCGATTTCGACTCCGCGAAACTTCACCGGCGCGCCCACCCGCAGGCCGTTGACGTTGCTGTCAAAGAAGAGGACGAAGTCGTAGGTCTTGCGGAAGAGCCGCCCCGAGCCAAGGATCACCACCGCCGCCACCACCAGCGCGACCGCCCCCAGCACGAAGGCGCCGATCAGCTCCGGCTGCGCGCGCTTAAGCATGGGCGCTCCCCGGGCGCGCGGCGTCGGCGCTGCCCAAGAACAGGCGCACACGGTCGTCCTGGCACTCCGCGCGCAGGCGCTTTGGATCTCCGGACGCGATCACCGTGCGGGTCGTCGGATCGATGAACACGCTGTTGGTGCCGATGCGAAAGATGGTGGTCAGGTCGTGGGTGACCACGACGAAGGTGGCACCCAGACTGTCGCGCAGCTCGAGGATCAAATCGTTGAGCCTGCGCGCGCTTATCGGGTCGAGCGCCGCCGTCGGCTCATCGAAGAACAGGATCTCAGGGTCCAGCGCCATCGCGCGCGCCAGCCCCGCCCGCGTGCGCATCCCGCCGCTGATCTCGGCCGGGTAATAGTCTTCGAAGCCGCGCAACCCGACCAGCGCGAGCTTGGCCGAAGCGACCTCGCGGACCTCGCCCGGGCTGAGCCGGGTGAACTCGCTCAGCGGAAGGCCGACGTTCTCGGCCAGCGTCATCGAACTCCACAGCGCGCCCGACTGGAAGAGCACGCCGACGCGCTGGAGCAGCGCACGGCGCTCTTCGGCGCTGGCCTGGGTGAAGTTGACCCCGCCGTAGAAGATGTCGCCGCTCTCCGGCTCCTTCAGCCCGACCATCGCGTTGAGCAATGTGCTTTTGCCGCAGCCGCTGGGGCCCATCACGATGAAAATCTCGCCGCGCCGCACGCTGAAATTCAGGCCGTGCAGCACCACGAACGCGCCGTAGCTGAGGCAGAGGTCGCGCACCGTGACGTGGGCCTCGGCCGGCGCAAACGTGGCCGCGATATTCGATGGCGTGGCCGTCGCGCCGCCCGTTTCATCCATCGGCTCAGATGTCGAGCACATCGAACACCCAGGCGAAGAGGCCGCACGCGCTGACCACCAGCACGATGCTGGTGACCACGGCGGCGGTCGCCGCGTCGCCCACCGCCGAGGAGCTCTGCCCGCATTGGAAGCCGCGCAGGCATCCGGCGAGCGCGATCAGGACGCCGTAGGCGGTGGCCTTGAAGAGGCCGCCAAAGAGCTGAGTCAACGTGAGCGCGTGGAGCGTCTCCTGGTAGTAGGTGATCATCGGCAGATGCAGCATCAGGGTGCCGATACTCGCGCCACCGACCATCGCCACCAAGTCGGCGTACACCGTCAGCAACGGCATCATCAGCGTCAGCGCGATCAGGCGCGGCAGCACCAGAAACTCCATCGGCGAAATGCCGATCGTGGTCAGCGCGTCGATCTCCTGGGTCACCTTCATCGTGCCGAGCTGGGCAGCGAAGGCCGCGCCGGTGCGCCCGGCCATGATGATCGCGGTCATCATCGCGCCCATCTCGCGCACCACGCCGATCGCGACCATATCAGCGACGTAGATCGAGGCGCCGAAGCGGCGCAGCTGCACTGCGCCCATAAAGGCAAGAATCGTCCCGACCAAAAAGGCGATCAGGGTGACGATGCCGAGCGCGTCGGCGCCGCACTCCTGGAGGATGAGCAGGAAATCCGATTGGCGAAAGCGCGCCCGGCCGCGCAGAAATTGACGCGCCGCAACGCCTACTTCGCCGAGGAAGGCGAGAAACTGCCCGACCGAAACGCCGCAGCCGATGCTTATCATGCCCACGCGCGCGAGCAGCCCCGCGCGCACCGGCGGAGCGCGGCCACCCCTCTTCTCGGGCACGGCTTCAGCCAATTCGAGCAGCCGGCGAGCCCCAGCCGGCAAGCCCGCGCGGTCCAGCGCGAGATGATGCTCATCAGCCAGCCGCGCGACCTCGGTCAGGTATGTCACCAGGCTGCTGTCCCACGCTCGCAACCCGCGACAATCGAACGCCACCCTGCGCGGTGGCTGGCCGTCCAGCGCGCTTTCGAATTCAGCCAGCGACGGAAGCCCAGCGTTCAAGTTCCAGGAGCCACCCACGGTAACCATCAGCGTCCCGTCAGGAAGACGGCCGTAGCTGAGCCTGTGCTCGGCAGGTGTCTCCGTTGGAGTCAGAGTTGATTCCATCGCGTACGGCAAACCCGAGGGTATGCATCGAACGAGCGCCTCAGCCTCGCCTTTGCGACTTGGCGCCTCTGTATGTGGGACTTCGCCACCGAGGTTCTTCCCTCCCCGCAGGGAAAGCAGGATTCATACCGCCGGCGCGGCTCAGCCTGCACACTAAGGGGTCACGCTACCCAGTTAACTTTGTTGGCATGATTTTGGCTCTGAGGTGCTTCAAATACTCAGTTCAAGGAGGAGCCATGTATATGCCGTTTGATCGGATTCGCAGCCTGGCTATCGTCGGGCTGCTGCTAGCAATGGTCGGGCTATGCCCGACCGGCGGCTTCGCTCAGGAAACCGTGACCTCGACTAACATCGGGAACTACATCCAGAACGCGAAGACGGCCGAGGATCACGAGGCAATCGCGGCCTACTACGAGGCCGAAGCGACCAAAGCCCGCAAGGCGGCCGAGAGCTATCACAACCAGTACGACTGTTACGTGAAGGAAACCACCGAGCGGCAGCTCAAGGGCGAACGCTTCGGCGAGACCGCGGCCAAGCGCTACTGCCGCAACCTGACCCGGCTGTACAACCAGATCGCGCGGGAGAGCGAGGACCTCGCCAAGCTGCACCACAAGATTGCGGACGCGATGAAGTCGGGCGCGCCCGCTTCCGCCGGTTCATAATGCGGAGGATGAGTCGGGCGGGCTTCAACGCCGCCCGACTGTCTGTTCTGGTTGCGCCGCTTCCGCGGGCCGGGCGAGTTGCTTCGCCGCGCGAGCTCCCTCAGAGCCCGGGCAGCTTCGGCGTGGCCTTCCACGCCGGGCGCGCTCGGAGCGCTTCGAGGTAGGCGCGAATGTTCGGAAAGTCGGCGAGGCTGAACTGCGCCTTCTCGATCACGTTAAGCACCGGCCCAAAGCCGCATTCGACCAGCGTGAAGCGATCGCCCAGCAGCCATTTGCTCTTCGCCAGGCGGTCTTCGACAACCCGAAGAACCTCGGGCAGCGCGCTCTCGCCGCGCGCGATCGCGTCGTGATCAGGCTCGAGCCCGAGCAGCCGCTTCGCGATGCGATTATAGACGAGGTCGGTGGCCGGCGGCGAAATGTGCGTCGAGAGAAAGAAGAGCCAGCGCAACGCGTCGGCCCGCCCAGCCGCCGTCGTCGGCCACATTCTTCCGGCTTTGTCGCCCAGGTAGCAGAGAATCGCGTGCGACTCCCATAGCGTGAGATCGCCGTCCACCAGCACCGGCACCCTGCCGAATGGATTGAGCGCGAGGAACTCGGGCGTGCGCTGTTCGCGCCGGGTCAAATCAACTGGAACCATCTCGCACTCCATCCCCAGTTCGAGCTGTGCGAAGCGGACCTTCTGCGGGTTGGGAGACGGAAAATAGTACAGCTTCATCGCTTGCCTCCGAAGCAGAGCTGCTATCTGTCGTATTCATCGCGCCGGCGCACCCAGAACTGCGGATGCGGATAGCCGGCCTCGTCGCGGCCCTTGGGCGTGAGGTCGATGTAGTGATAAGCGCCGTTCAGCATATCGAGGCCGCGCGCATAGGTCGAATAGGTATGGAAGATCGCGCCGGCCTGATCGCGCGCGAATACGCTGATGGCCGCGGTCTCCTCGCCTTGCAGCCTGCGCCGCTCATAGTTCCGCAAGCCGATGCCACGCTCGATTTCGTCGGGCGTGAACGAAACGAAGTAGTCGTAATTGAAATCGCTGCCGAATGACGACAGCCACTTGAAGCTCCATCCCATCCGCCGGAGGTAAGCCGCGAGCTTCGGGTACGGCGCGCGCGAGATCGCCACGAAACTGATGTCGCGATGGGCGAGATGGATCGGTATACGATCGAAATTGTCCGCCCAGAATGAGCAGTGCGGACATCCCGCCTCCCACGCTGGAGCGAACATGAAGTGATAGACGACGAGCTGATTCCTGTCGCCGAAGAGCTGCGCAAGAGTCTCCTTGCCGTCGGGCCCTTCGAATATGTACTGCTTGTTGACCGCTTCCCACGGCAGCTCGCGCCGCCGCGCGCTCAGCTCATCGCGCAGCCGCGTGAACTCCTTTTCCCGCGCCAGCAGTTCCTTTCGCGCCTCGATCCATTCCTCGTGAGATACGATTCGGTGTTGCATCGCGCGCCCTCACTCCACCATTGACTGACAATCAATCCACTCGATCGGCTGCCCGCTCACCGCGAACGGTCAAGATGCGTCTGATAGTGTCCGAGCATCGTTTCCCATCCGGAGTGGTAGCGGCCGCGCGCCTCGCGCGTCTTCGCGTCCTGCTCCCAGCCGCTATGTTCGAGTTCGATTCGGGTTCCGCCGGCGTCGGGGATGAAGCGGATTTCGACCCGGGTTGCGAGGTCCCAACTCGGCGCCCGCCAGGTGAAGGCCACCACGCTCGGTGGTCGATAGGTCGTGACGCGCCCGATTTCATACTCGGAGCCGTCCGTGCGCCGCTCGTAGAATCGCCCGCCGACCTCGCATTCGAGAAAGACCTTGCTCCCCACGCCGCTGAATCCCGCCGGCCACCATTGGCTGATCTCCTTGCAGAAAGCGCGGAAAGAGGCCTCGGGCGAGCGTTCGACCCGTATCGACTTGCGAATGGTCATGCCTTCTCCTCTGCGTAACGTTTGAAGGCGTCGAGCGCGACGTCCCAGAAGCGCCCGACTTGTTCCAGTTCCGCGATCAGCGCCCGAATCTCGGGGCCGCCCGCGGGCGCGAGTTCGTAAATTCGCTCGCGCCCGCTCCTCTTGGCTCTGACCAGCCCGGCCCTGGCGAGCAGCCGAGTGTGCTTGCAGATGGCCGGACGACTTATCGCGAAGCCTTTGGCGAGTTCACCCGCACGGCGCGGCCGTTCGGCCAGGCGGCGCAGCAATTCGCGCCGGGTGGGATCAGCGAGCGCGGCGAGCGTCGAGTCGAGCGGCACCGGGCGATATGTAACCAATAGGTTACATAAATGTCAAGCACTCGGCTCGGTCTTCCCGGGCATTGGGCGATATCGTTGCCGGACGCGCGACAGGCGCAAGTCGGGCGCCGCCTTATTTCGGTATTCGCCTCCCGCTCACCCGTGATATGCTTTCGGCTGGCGATCCAACGCGAGGGCCGGCGCGGCGGAATACGCTACATTCCAAGGAGGACGAGGGGATGACGCGGCCCAAAGTGTTGCTCGTCGCCGCCGTCGCGTCCTGTGCCGCGATGCTGGCGCAGGGATGCGCTAGTACGGAGAAGACCACCACCGTAACCACCACCACTCGCGTAAGCGGCGCGAGCGTAAGCTCGCAGACCGGAACCGACGAGGGCGCGGCACCCGGCGTACAGCCGGTTGCCACAACCACGACGACCACCACCCAGTCCAGCGAACCCGACAGCGTGCTCGGCGCGACGCTCCATCTGGTCGGCACAATAATTCTGCTGCCGTTCAGGATCGTGGGCGACGTGTTGGGCGCGATTGTCTAGTTGTCGCTTCCTTATGCGCAAGCGCGCCATCCGGCGCCTGTCATCGGAGGATTTTGCCCCATGATAGCCCGCTGACCGCTTCGCCTGCGCGGCGAGCAATGGTAGGATTAATGACGTCATCTTTCCTGCTCGTTTCAACAAACATGGCAGACGCAAAGCGCGTACTGGTCGCTGAGGACCATCCGAGGACACGGCGCGCGTGGACCGAACTCATCGCCTCGTGGGGCTTCGTGGTCGAGGCCGCCGAGGACGGCCGGCGCGCAGTGGAGCTGGCGCAGAGCTTCGAGCCGCACATCCTGCTGCTCGACCTCAAGATGCCGGGTAGCGACGGAATCGAGGTGCTCGGCGAGCTGCGCCGGCGCGGCCTTCCGATCACCACCATCGTGATTTCCGGCGAGGGCGATATTCCCGACGCAGTGCGCGCGATCAAGCTGGGCGCGTACGACTACTTGCGCAAGCCGGTCGATCCGCCGCGCCTGCATCAGATGCTGCTCAATCTGAGCGAGATGCTGAACATCAGCGAGGAGAACCAGCGGCTGCGATTGCGCCTGATGGGCGCGGGCGAGCTGGGCCCGATCATCGGGCAGTCGCAGGCGATGCGCAAAGTGATGGCGCTGGTCGAACAGGCGGCGCCAAGTTCTGCCTCGGTGATCATCCGGGGCGACAGCGGCACCGGCAAAGAGGTCGTGGCGCGCACGATCCACGAGTACTCGCCCCGGCGCGGCGGCCCCTACGTCGCGGTTAACTGCGCGGCGCTGCCCGAGGGTTTGCTCGAAAGTGAACTCTTCGGCCACGAGCGCGGGGCCTTCACCGGCGCCGACCAGCGGCGTGCGGGCTGCTTCGAACTGGCCAACGGCGGCACCCTGCTGCTCGACGAAATCACCGAAATGAAGCCCGAGCTGCAGGCCAAGCTGCTGCGGGTGATCGAGGATCGCAAGCTAAGGCGTGTGGGCGGCACCAGCGACGTCACGCTCAATGTGCGGGTGCTGGCCGCGACCAACCGCGACTTGGCCGAGGCGTTTCGCGAGGGGCGGCTGCGCGAGGACCTTTACTACCGGCTCAACGTGTTTACTATCGAGCTGCCGCGGCTCGCGGAGCGGGTCGAGGACATCCCTGCGCTGGTGGACCATTTCGTGCGCGAATTCGCGCGCGCCAACTCGAAGAATATCACCGGAGTTGACAACGAGTGCCTCGCCACGCTCAAGGCGCGGCCATGGCCAGGCAACGTACGCGAGCTGCGCAACATCATCGAGCGCGCGGTAATCGTCAGCCCCGGACCGCTGATCACGGTCGCCGATTTGCCGAGCGGCAACGGCGTGCTCGGCGCGCAATCCGAGCCGGCCCGCGACCACGTCGCCCGCGCAAGCGAGATCCCCGGGGCAACGCCCGCCGCCCGGCCTGGCGTGACGACGTCGGCCGCCGAAGGTGTGGCTCTGCCGGTGGGCCAGCCGCTGCGCGCGGTGGAGCGCGAGCTGATTTTAAAGACGCTCGATATGGTGGGCGGCAACCGGCTGCGCGCCGCCGAGATCCTTGGTATCAGCCCCAAGACGCTGTACAACAAGTTGGGCCGCTACCAGGCGAAGTCCGAAGCGGGTAAGGTCTAGGGCGCCCGGCAGCGCATTCGCCGGCGCCCGGGGGTTTTGTGGGCCTGCGCGCAAAAATCGCTGCGATCTTCGTCCCGCTGCTGGTGGCGGCGGTGCTCGCCGTCAGCGCGACCGAGGTCAACCACGCCATGCGCGTGATGGTCGACGACCTCGGCGAGTCGGGGCGCGTGCTGGTCAAGCAGACCTTCGAACAGATTCGCACCGCGCTCTCCAACCAGCGCGGCGACCCGCTGGCCACCCTGCGCGCCGACCGCGCGCTGGCCGCCTTCCTCGCCTCTTCCAGCGCCTTCGGCAAAGGCGTGGTGTACGTGCGGGTCGAGACGATCGATGGGCAGGCGATCGCCGGCTTGCCGCCGGCAGGCAGGGTCAAGCCGCTGCCCTTCGACAGGCTCAGCCGGGCCGCCGCCCGCTGGTCGCCGCTGGCCCGAATCAGGCCGCTGTGGGGGGAACACGTCTATGAGATCAGCGCGCCGGTCGAGATCAACGACCACCCGTTCGCGCTGATCAAGGTGGGGCTGTCCACGGCGCTGATCGCCGCCGAGGTCCATCGCGACGTCGCCAACGTGCTTGTGATCGCGGCAGTAGTGATCGTGGTGAGCCTGCTGGGCGCGCTGCTATCGGGTGTGCTGCTCGCACCGTTGACCGCGATCAGCGCCGGTTTCGAACGACTGGCGGCCGGCGCCGACACCGGCACTATCGAGATTCGCGGGCGCGACGAGCTCAGCGTGCTGGCCGAGAAGTTCAACGCCCTCTCGCAGCGGGTGCGTTTGGACCGCGTACAATGGGAGGACGAGCGCGGCCGCTTCATGAGCATCTTCCGCTCGATCGACGACGCCGTCATCCTGCTCGACGCCGCGGGCGTCGTGCGCTTCTCGAACGAGGAGGCGCAGGGCCGGCTGGGCTTGCCGGCCGGCGGACTCGCCCAGGGCAAGCCGCTCGCCGCGCTGCTCGGCGAGAACCATCCGCTAGTCAATATGGCCCAGACCGCGCGCGCGGCGGCGACCGAACTACGCGACGTCGCCGTCGAGCAAGGGCGCGGCCGGCACAAGATCCCGCTGCTGGTTTCAATCTTTCCTCTCGGGCGGGACCCGGCACAGGCCGGGCAGCTGGTGATCGCGCGCGATCTCAATCCGGTGCGCGAGCTCGAGAGCGTGGTTGACTATTCGGAGCGGCTGGCCCGCCTGGGCGAGCTCATCTCGGCCGCCGCACATCAGATTCGCAATCCGCTCAACGCGATCACCCTGGAGCTCGAGCTGCTCAGCCATGACGCCCTCAACGGGCGTCCGACCGAGGAGCGCGTGCACGCGGTGCGCGAGGAGATCTCGCGCATCGACGAAGCGATCGAAGCGCTGCTGCGCTTCATGCGGCCGGACCGGTTGAAAATCGAGCGCGTAGCTGTCAACGATCTTCTGACCGAACTCGTCAAGGGCCTCAACGATCCGCAAATTGAGGTTGAATGCAGCCTCGATAGCGCGGAGCCGTTTATCAGGGCAGACCGGGCGGTGCTGATGGAAGCGCTGCGCAATTTGCTGCAGAATGCCCTGGACGCGATGCCGAGCGGCGGCCGGCTGACCATCGCCAGCCGCCTGGTCGAGGGCGCGGTCGAACTGGTAATTTCGGATACTGGTCAGGGAATCGCGCCCGAGCATCTCAACAACGTCTTTTGCCTGTATTTCACGACCAAGGAAGACGGCAACGGAGTAGGATTGCCGCTGGCGGTACGTGCTGTCGATCTGCACGGCGGCACGCTGAAGATCGATTCCAAGGTCGACGCGGGCACCAGCGTGCGTATCCGTCTGCCACTGGAAGAGCAGCCGGCGGCGCGGTCTGCGGCGGCGCAAATGAGCGTCGGATAGGTTGGATTGCCATGATAGTGGGCCGGGTTATGGTGTCCGTCGCGGCGGCGGCTATGTGTTTCGCGCTGTCGGGATGTTTCGGGCCCGGCGGCACCTGGCAGTTTCCCCAGCTGATGACGCCGCCTCCGCCACCCGCCTTCCGGGCTCCGCGCTATCAGCCACCGCCGTCGCCGCCTCCGAGCGAAAGCAGCGCGGCCACCCGGAGCCGTGCGCGCGCGAGCAAATCGCGTGCAAGCTCCGCCGCGCCGGCGGAAGCCCAAGCGCCGGCACCAGCCCCTGCTGCCGCGCTGTCACCGACCGATACCGTGCCGGCTCCGACAGTTACGCTCGCCGGCGATAGCGACATTCGCGACCGCGCACTGCGTCTGCTCGACGATGCCGGCGCGCGGCTGGCTAAGGTGGATCGCGGCAAGCTCAACCGCGACAGTGCGGCCACCTATGATCAAGCGAACGACTTTCTGAGCGCTGGCCGCAAAGCCGCCCTCGACCAGGACTACGTCTCTGCCACCGGCTATGCCGAAAAGGCCTCGGTGCTAGCGGACAAGCTCAACCCGGCCACACATTAGAATCCGCCGTGACCGGCACGCCGTTGCTGGTTCTGACGGAATCGAAAAGAGTCCGGCGATGTCTCTTGGAGGCAGCCGCGATCGAGTTCGCGCGCCGTCTGGTTCCGGGAGCCTGGCACGAAGCCTGCTCAGCTTTTTGCGCCCTATGGATCGCAGCACCAGCCGCGGCGGCCGCGCAGCGCCGCCGGAATCTGCTCCATCGCCATCTTCAGCAGCAGGCGTCGAAAGCGCATCCCGCGGCTGTTGAGACGAGCGAAGACCTCGAGCACGCCCTCGCGCCCGTGGCTGACGACCGCCGCGGCGAGTTGCCGCCGACCGATCATACTTACCCGCGCGAGCCGAGCCCGGAGCGCGTCAGCGTCGATCTCGCGGCAGCACCCGGCCGCCCACAGCTCCTCCGCCAAACGCCCCAGCTCAATCCAACCGCGCTCGTGCGACGGATCGAGAGCGAGCAGCCTCGCCAATGGAATTAGACGCGGCTCCTCACGCACGCCACGCGGGCCCGCGAACACGAAGGGCGCGTCGATGGCCTCGACGTCGAAGCGCAGATCAAGGCGCCGCCCGAGGCGGCGGCGAGACGTGTCCGCCATGCGCCTTACCCACGGCGGCTCGACACCGTACATCAGGCAGAGCGACGTCAGCCGCTGCTGGCCATCGGCGATCCACAGCGGCGCGCATCGCCGGCCGTGGTCCGCCGCGCGTGCGTTCCACAATAGCAGCGCGCCGATTGGATAATTGCGCCACAGCGAATCGGCAAGCGCGCATACCTGTCCCGGCTCCCATACGAAGCGGCGCTGGAAGTCGGGCATGTCCCATTCGCCCGCCGCGACGAAGCGCACGGCTTCGGCAACCCGTACAACGCGGTACTCGTATCCGGGCTCGGCCGTAGCCTGCGCGTGCGCCGCGGATTCTGTGGAAATTGCCGGTTCAGGCATCGCTCTCCCCGGGCGCCACGCCTAGGCGCTTTCGGCCAGGGAGGCGTCGGCGAAGAATCCTCGTGCATCCGAGGCGCGGGCCTCGCGCGCGATTTCCGCAAGCGGCAGCGGGCGCAGCCGCTTGGACGCAGCGAACTTGAGCACTTCGTCGAAGTAGGCAACGTCGCCGCGGAAGGGGCGAAGCCGCGACAGGCGCCGCAGTCCGAGGTTCCACGGATGGGCGTAGGCGATAATTGGCACTCCGAGCGTCGCCATCGCCAGCATCCGGTCGCGACTTAGCTCGGAAGCCTGATAGCGATGGAGCACGACGATGCCGGGCCCGCCCAGTTGCGCAGGCTGCACGCAGGCGCGAGACGCGGCGGACACTCCGCAGGGCAAGTCGCCGGCTTGGCGAGGCTCTTCGACGCTGGCCGTGAACCCTGCGCGGCTCAGAAATTGGAGCTGCTCGGACGTCGAACCCTCAAACGGGAAAACCATCACTGGTTGCAGACGAACGTGGAAGCGCTCCTCGATGCGCCCGACGAGGCGCCGTCCGCGCGCAAAGTCGTCGGCCAGGTCGGGGATTTTGCGATGATCAACGTGCCGGTAGAGCCCGTGCCAGACGAAGCCGGTGTCGAAGCTGCGCAGCGTTTCGATGTAGGCGCGCGGCACATGAGTGTAGCTGGGAGTCCAGGCGAAGTCGGTGTGCGCGCCTGGACACAACGCCTCGACACGGCGCAACAGATCGCCGAGCGGTGCGGTATTGAAATGATCGAAGTTGGTCGGCCGGTCGTCAATCACCAGATTGAAAGCGGGCGGCCGCTTCACGTCGCGGCCGGCCGCGCGATCGGCGGCGAACAGAGTCCCCACCGCGTGATGGCGCGTGTCGGGACGGACCAGCCGCATCAAGAGCGCGACCCCGCTCTGGGAGCCGGCATCCTCTTCTTCAGGATGGAGGTCGTAGATGACGCATCCGCGGCCGCATTCCAGCATGAAGATCCCGGCGCGCTCGACACCATCGACATGACGCACCGTCATCAGGGGCTGGACAGGGAACCCCTCGAGCTCCGCGCCGGCAGCCTCGAAAGCGCCCGTCGTCTCTTCGTTCATCAGCACGGCCGGCACGATTGCGCCGGTCGTGAAGCGATAACCGACAGCGCGGCGCTCGCCCGCGACCCGGACGCACCCGTGCGCAAACGGCGCGAGATCGAGCGACGCAGCATTACGCGGCAGGCCGCGCACGTAGAGTACGGCTCCTTCGCTCACCAGGCGGGCTAATCGCCGTTTCTCATCAACGTGCAAAACAGGCAAATGCGACGCGCCGATCGTGATGAGCGCGGTGGACGGCGCCAGAGGCGAGGCGCCCTGCTCGCACCAGCGCGTCAGGCTTACGCCGCGCAGCCGGGCGAATTGATCGGCCAGCGATGTGGCCCTGTCCATGCCGTCACCGATTCGGCCGCGCCTCGCAGTCGCGCAGGCACGGCTGCTCGCCCGTCGATTCTTCATTGGGCTCGCTTCGAGATTCGAGTTCTTCGGCACGCCGCGCGTTGGAGTGCAGGATCGCGTCAAGCAGCGGCGACTTGCGCAGCCTGCGCAGGAGATGGATGTTGGGGATGACGCAGTGGCCACCGATGAAGCCCGGAAAGTAGCGCGAGCGCGGAAGGAACTCGACCTCCTCGAAGAACCCCAGCGCTTCGTCGTAATCGGCGCCGACCTGCTCTGTGAAGCGGTTGAGCTCCTGGGCGAAGGCGATCAACGTTCCGAAGTAGGTCGTCTCGGCGAGCTTGGCCAGCTCGAGCGTCTCCGGTCGGCTCATTGCGCCCGTCTTTATTCCCGCCTCCTCGAAGTAGCAGCGCGCGCGTTCGGCGGTCGCGGGGTCGGGCGCGGCGACGAATTTCACGTAGCGCAGCAGATCCTCGACCATCCGCACGTGCTTGCCGCGCACCGGGCTATAGGCGACGGCGGCGCCAGTGCGGCGAGCGATCGCCCTCGTAGTGCCGGGCAGGACGGTGCTGTTGATTATCGTCAGCGCAGGACCAAAGCGCCCGATGTAGCCGCACACCGCGTCCGCGAACTCGCGCGGCTCGTGGAAGGGGATGCAGATGTGCATAACCTCGATCGGCTGGTCGAAGCTGCGCGGTTCGAGGTCGTGGCGCAGTACCGGGCGGCAGCGCTCGAGGACCGCCGCCAGCGCACCGCCGACTTCGCCCAAACCCACGATCAGCGTTTCCCCATGAGCCACTTGTTTTCCTCCTCGCTCGATGTTGCCGCGCGCGACGCCGCGTCGCGCGGGCGGGCGGCGGGACGCCGCTGAACAAGCAGCGCGTCGATCGCGCGATAGTATTCGGTGCGCTGGCTCGGCCATCCGATCCGCTCGAGCGCCCGGCGCGCATTGCGAGCCAGGGCGGCGCGCCGGAGGGGATCGCGGTGGAGTTCCTCGATAGCCATTGCCAGTTGGTGCGGATCGCCGGGCTCGAAGAAGCGCACGGCGCCGTCGAAGTAATGCTCGATGGTGCGCAGGCGGGCGGCGATCGCCGGGATGCCGAGCGCGGCGTAGTCGAGCAGCTTGGTCGGCAGCATCAGATGCGTCGCGCTGCTCGCCCGATTGGGTACCAGGCCTACGTCAACTGCGCCGAGTGCGCGCGGCAGCTGCTCGACCGGGACCGGATCCATGAAGCATACGCACCCCTCGAGCCCAAGGTGGGCGGCCAATCGCTTGGCTTCTTCAGCATAATCGCCGCTTCCGATCACGTTCATCCGCAACCCGGGGATCGCCCGGCGCACCAGCGCCACCGCCTCGAGCGCAATATCCAGCCCCAACCGGCGCGCCAGCGTACCATGGCAGGCGAGCGTGAACGGGCGGCTGTTGCCGACCCCAGAACGAACCGAAGCGCCAAGGTGCTCGGATGCGAAGGCGTCGTGAAGCATGCCCGCCATGCTGCCGCTGCTGGTGCCGGCGTCGCCGTTGCGCGCGCAGATGACGGAGGAATCCGCGCGGAAAACGGCGGGGTCGGGCGCATTCATGACGGTGCGGATCTTGTGCGGAGGAACTCCCGCCCGCACCAGGCGCATCCGGTGCGGTTCGTGGACGGCGAGCACCGTGTCGGCGCAACGCGCACTCGTCCGCTCCTCGAGCATCAGGAGCCTGGCGCCGAGCGCACCGCGCCGTCCGCCGAACTTGTCCTGATAAAGCTCGGGCATGGTGTCGTGGACGTCGAGCAGGATACGGCTGCCGAACAGCCGCGCCGGTAGCGCGCACAGGATCGCCGCGTCCGGCATCGTACAGACGATCACAACTTCGTAGGGCGCCTCCAAACTCAGCCGGAAGGCAGTCCACGCCGCCATCGCGAAAAACCGCAAATAGCTGCGCACATAGGCCGAGCGGCGCGAGCCGCGATAACGCGGCATCCGCAGCCCGATCACATTGACTCCGTTGAGCCGGCCGCTGTGCCCGCAGTCCAGGCACAGCACGTCGACGTGATCGCCGCGCTGGGCGAGTGCCTCGGCGTGGCGCTTGACGCGTCCGTCGTGGATGTAGGTCGTGTAGGCGATAAGCAGGATTCGGGCCACGGCTTCTCCTATGCGGTGAGCGGTTCTTCACTTAGTCTGACGGCCGTTGCGCGGTCGGCGCCCTCGCCGACGATGAGCGGGCATCCCTGCGCGAGGTGCAGCCGCATCCGCGCGCGCATCCGCCACCATTGCGCGACCTCGGCGGGCAGCGCGCGCCAGGCATTTTCGATTTCACCCAAGCGCCGCAGCAGCTCCGCGTAAGCGTTAAGATAGGCCCCCTCGCCGCAGTAGTCCGGATGAACGAGGGTCAGGATCATTCCGCCGAAGGCGGCGATCCATTTCGCCTTCATCGTCCACACCGGCAGCGGATCGCGGTGCAGCAGGTGAATCAGCGTATGGTCCTGGGGCAGCGTGTAAGGCAGTTCAACCACACGGGAAAGGAAGAACGGGAACAGGCTGCAGCTGCCTCCCGGCTGCGGCTCGTAGGGATCGGTGTCGGCCACGCTGGAGTCGAAGTCGAAGTCCAGGCACGCGATGAACTTGAGGTTGCGCAGGGTTGACGGCGCGCGGAAGCCGCGCAGGCCATGCTCGGCGGCCAGCCGTTCGACCATCGGGCCCAGCTCGGCGAACTCGCGCGGGCTGCGGAACAGGCGGCCGTCGTGGCTGAGCCCGTGGGCGCCGAACTCGAAGCCGCGGGCGCGCAAGCGTTCAACCCGCGACCAGTCGATCGGGTACTGGGCAAGGGGCAGGTTCCAGGCCGAACGGAAGCCGTGACGTTCTTCGAGTTCGGCCAATCGCTCCATCCGGTCGAAGCCGCGCGGGCTCTCGACGTCGTGGGTCAGGACGACGGCACAGCGCGCGCCCTGCGGCCAGAATCCGATATGC
This sequence comes from Candidatus Binataceae bacterium, assembly GCA_035650475.1. Taxonomy (NCBI): domain Bacteria; phylum Candidatus Binatota; class Binatia (SeqCode); order Binatales (SeqCode); family Binataceae (SeqCode); species Binataceae bacterium (SeqCode). The sequence goes on along the minus strand of DASRHP010000009.1, from coordinate 519,063 downwards.
CAGCCGTCGCTTGCGCCGACCAGGTCGAGCGCGCGGCGCAGCCAGTCGCGCCGTAGTTCGCACAGCTTGCTTTCGCACGGCCAACTCGGAAACCTCAGCCGCTTGCGCGTGCGCACCGCCGCCGAGTTGAGGCGATAGCGCAACGCCGGGGGAATCAGGCGTTTGACCCGGTAATAGGCGCGCATCGCGGAGGGCGGCCGCCGATCGTCCTCGGGCAGGTACTCTTCGAACAGCAGCCGGCGGGCGGCGGCTTCGGAAGGCGCAATCGCCGCGGCGAGCGGGGCGCGCCAGTCTTCGGGCAGTTGCCAGAAGCTGAAGGCGTCGTTGCGCGCGGGCGCCATGTCCGGGCGCTCTGCCGCCTGCACCGGCGCGGCGGCGGAATTGAGACTCAGTGCCATACCGACTCCCGCAGCAAGAGCCGACGCATCTGTTGGCGGCGGACGAACCTGACCACCGCGGGCGACACCGGACGCGGCGAACGCCGCACGCTGCCCTCCAGATAGCCGGCCAACAGCGCCGCTCCGCCGACCACCGGCGGCCACTTGAATGCCGTCAGTCCGGCGCGCGCGGCGAGAAACAGCGGCGAGTAGCCGGCGTTGTAGGCCGCAAGGCCTGCGGCCTTGCGGCTGCGCCACAGCCCGCCGGCTGCCCCCTGCGGACGATGGTGGTAGGCGCGGATATGGCGGAAGCTGCGGGTTTTAAAGCCGAGCATCATTGCCCGCGCCTCATCGATCGTGTCCCAGCCGAGGTCGGCGACTAGCCCGCCAATCGCGGCGAAGCACGCGGTGGTGTACATCTTGGCCGCGCCGCGGGTATGGAAGGACGGCGCGCGCACTTCGCGCCAGCGCGCGCGGCGCATCTCGTACAGCGTGGGGCCGACAATGCCCAGGCGAGCGTCGGCTTCGAGCTCGGCCAACAGCAGCTCGGCGAAACGCGGCTTGAAGCTCAGGTCGGCGTCCAGCCGCAGGATCGCGTCGTAGCCCTCCCACGCCTCGCGGGGTAGAAAGTCCATGATCACCGACTCGCCGCCCGGCTGACGCGCGCGATTGCGCGGCAGATGGTGGGGCTGAATCCACGAATGGTGGAGGGCGGCGCGATCGATGATCGCGCCGGTGCGGTCAGTCGAGCCGTCATCGATGATGATCCAGCGGCCAGGCCTGCGCGTCTGCGCCACCATCGAGACGATCAGCCGCGGCAGATAGCCCTCCTCATCGCGCGCGGGCGTTATCGCGATATAGTGCTTCATCGGAGACCAACCACCGGATGCGCCGCTCGCGCCAGCGGCGGTTCGGAGGCGCACGCAGAGCCCTGCGCGAACATCGCCGCGATCCGCGCGCGTTCCATCCATGCCCAAGCGATCGCGGCGGGCAGCGCAGCCGCGGCCAGCAGCGGCACTCCATGCCATCCCGCCGCCATCGCGGCCGCCCTGCCCGCGAACGTGCACAGCCCGCACAACACGGCGAGCCATACGGCCGGCGCGGCCGCGCGCACGAGCGCGCCCGCCGGAATTTCCAGCAGCGTGCACGCCAGCGCCACCCCCATCACGCTCACCACGCCCTCGGCCACGCTCATCCCCGCGCTCACGCCGAACAGGCCCCAGCGAGCGCAGCCCCACACCGCGGCGACGATCAGCGCAAACCGCACGCCATGCAGGTAGATGTCGAAGGCGGGACGGTTGCGGCTGAAATACACCGCGCCGATGCCCAGCCGCATCCCGCGCAGCGCGAGCCCAGCCGCCAGCAGCCGCATCGGCGTCACCGCCGGTGTCCATTGCGGGCCGTAGAGCGTTTGCAGGATCTCCGGGGCCGCCAGCGCGCCGACCACTGCGATCGGCAGAACTATCAGCCCGGTGTAATCGAAGAACTCGCTGTAAGCGCGGGCGAGCCCGGCGCGGTCGTCCTGGATTCGGCAAAAGGCCGGGAAGGCGACCTGCCCAGCCACACGATGGAGCCGGTCGGGCACAAACCGCAGGAGATCCCACGCCATCGAGTAAAAGCCCAGCGCGCCGTCGCCCAGCAGGCGCCCGACGAGCAGGTAATCCGCGTTGGCGGACAGTAGGTTCATCAGGCGGCCGCCGGAAACCGTCGCCGCAAACGGCGCGAAATCACCTATCGCCGGCCCGCTCGGCAGCGCGCGCGGCAACTGCGGATCGGCCACCCACAGCGCGAGCGCATGCGTGGCGAGCCGCGCCGCTAGCGCGCCCGGCAGGCTCCACATCGGCAGCCCGCGCCAGAGCAAAACCATCGCGGTGATGAGAAAGGCAACCTCGGCGGCCACGTCGGCGGCGGCCAGCGCGCCGAAGCTCAGGCGGCGGCGCAGCCGCGCACCGGCGGCAACCGCGCTGCCTTCGAGTACGATGGGCAGGCAGAGCAACCGCGCGCCTTCGCACAACCGCGGCATCTTCATCAACGCGGCGAGCGCGGGCGCGGCGGCGTACAACAACGCCGCGGCGCTCACGGCGAGTCCCAGGCCCAGCCACCACGCGGCGGCCTCGTGCTCGTCGGTGACCTGCTTGCGCTGGACGAAGGCGTCGGGGACACCGGCCTCGCTGGCCAGCGCCGCAAACACCGTGATCACCAGCAACACACGCAGGAGCCCGAAATCCTCCGGACGCAGCGCGCGCGCGAGCACCATGAGGCCGCCGACTCGCACCGCCTGCGCAAGGATCTCGGCGATCATGTTGTCGCGCACGCCGCGTGTGACGGCTCGCCGAAGCTGCGCACGGCCGCGCGGGGCGGCGACTTCGGCGCGCTCGGTGCCCGCCCCCGGCGCGGGTTCGGTTTCGGCGCGACGGTCGGCCGGCGGATGCGAGTCGGGGCGCGCGCGACTCATACGCCGCCTCCGCGCAGCAGGGCCGGGACTGTGCGCGCCAGGATTCGGAGATCCCCCGCCAACGACCAGTCCTGGAGATATTGCACGTCGAGGCGGACCATCTCGTCGAACGACAGATGGTTACGGCCGCTGACCTGCCACAGCCCGGTGATTCCCGGTACGGCTTCGAGACGGCGCCGATGCCACGGCTTGTACAGCTCGATCTCGTAGGGCAGCGCGGGACGCGGGCCGATGAGGCTCATCTCGCCGCGCACCACGTTGATGAGCTGGGGCAGCTCGTCGATGCTGAAGCGGCGCAGCCAGCGGCCGACCGGCGTGATGCGGCGGTCGTCGGCGAGCTTGTATACCTTGGGGTCGCCGCCCCCGGCGTGCGCGGCGGCGGCGGCGCCGTCGCGGATCCATCGCCGGACGTAGTCGCGATGGGGCGCCTCGTCGGCCGTCGCGCGCATGGTACGCAGCTTGAGCATCTTGAATGGGCGACCGTGGATGCCGATGCGTTCCTGGCGAAACAGCACCGGCGCGCCGTCGAACAGCCACACCGCGAACGCGCCGAGCCCAATCAGCGGCAAGCCGGCGAGCAGCAGCAGACTGCCGGCCACGACGTCGAAAGCGCGCTTGAGGGCGAAGTTGAGGCCCTCGATGTTGGAGCCGCGCGGGCTGATGAGCGGGACGGCGCCGAACATCTCGACCCGCAGCCCGCCGGCGGGCCACTTGGAAAACCACGGCATCAACCACCAGCGCACGCGGAGTTCCTCGCACAGCGCGATCATCCGCTCCTGGGAGTCGCGCGACGCGTCGGGCAGCACGATCGCGACCTCCAGCGCCGGAAAGAGACTGCGGATATCGCGCAGCCGCTCGGTCGAATTGAAAACCGGGCAGCCGCGATACTGCGTCCGCCCGCCATCGTCGTCGGCGACGAAGCCCACCATCTCGTAGGGCGTGAGCTCGTCGAGCACCTGGTCGCACAAATGGCGGGCGAAGCGGTTGAAGCCGATCAGCACCAGCGGGATCGCGTTTTTGGGGTTGGTGTAAAAGCGGCGCACACAGCTGCGCGTGACCGTCCGCCCCAGCGCCACCGCCGGGATGCTCAACAAATAGCCGAGCACCACGGCGAGCCGCGACACTTCGACGTGCGCGAAGAAACCGACCAACACCGTGAGCAGCGCGGCGATCGAGCAGCCGCGCACGATCTGCGCCAGTTCGCGCAGGCCGCCATTGCGCATCCGGTAAAGGTCGCAGGCGCGAAATACCATCACCCACAGAAACACCAGCGCCAGCACGTTGAGTCCGAGCAGCGCGGGACTGGCGGCGAGCAGCCGCCCCTCCATCGCGCCCGCCGGATCGTGCAGCATCAGCGCGGCGGCGAAAGCCGCCAGCAGCGCGGCGCCGTCGGCGGCGGCGAACAGCGCCTTTTGCCGTTGTAGTTCGCCGGCGAACATGCCTTACTCGCCACGCTCTGGGGGGAAAATAGACATGGACGGGCTTCGGCCAAGCTCGCCGGCGAATGCGGATGAGCCTTCCTCCAGCGCTTCGAGCACTGCATCAGCCACGCACTCGACCTCGGAATCGGCCAGATGCGGATGCATCGGCAGCGAAAGCTCGGTGTCGGCGATTTCCTCGGCGACCGGAAAATCGCCGCGCCGATAGCCGAGGTCGCGGCAGGCCGGCTGGAGGTGGAGCGGCACCGGATAGTGGATGCCGCATTCGATGTTCCTGCTGAGCAGCGCCTGGCGCAGCGCGTCGCGCTGCGCGCTGCGCACGGCGTAGAGGTGGTAACAGGAGGAAAGTCCGGCAGGCTCGGCCGGCAAGTTCAGCCCGCAGTCCAGGAGCAGCTCACTGTACAGCGCGGCGATCTGGCGCCGGCGGCGGTTCCAGTGCTCGAGCCGCTCCAGCTTTGCGCGCAGGACCGCGGCCTGGATCGCGTCGAGCCGCGAATTGTAGCCGTAATGCTGATGGGCGTAGTGCGAGATGCGCCCGTGGTCGCGCAGCATCCGCGCACGCTCGGCCAGCTCGTCGGAGTCGGTCGCGATCGCGCCCCCGTCGCCCCATCCGCCGAGGTTCTTGCCCGGGTAGAAGCTAAAGCATCCTGCCGCGCCCAGCGTGCCCGCCGGCCGCCAACGCGCGCCGTCGTGCATCAGCGCGCCATGGGCCTGGCAAGCGTCCTCGATGATGCGCAGGCCGAACTCCAGGGCCACCTCCTGAATCTCGCGCATCGCGGCCGGCAGGCCGTAGAGATGCACGGGCATGACCGCGCGCGGCAGATGGGCACCGGCGTCGCGGCGCTCCTCGAGATAGCGCCGCAGCGCCCGCGGACTGAGGTTGCAGGTGTCGGGCTCGACATCAACCAGCACCGCGCGCGCGCCAGCCTGGCGGATCGCGGCCGCGGTGGCGATAAAGGTCATCGGCGTCGTGATCACTTCGTCGCCGCAGCCGATGCCGGCGGCGAGCAGGGCCAGGCGCAGCGCGTCGGTGCCGCTGCCGACCCCGATAACATGGCGCACGCCGAGAAAGTCGGCGAACTCGCGCTCGAAGGCCTCGACCTGGGCGCCGCCGATATAGGCGGTGTCGCGATGGAGCGCGTCGAGCTCGCGTTCGACGCTTTCGCGGATTTCCGCATTCTGTGCCGCAAGATCAACCAGTTTGATTCGCATCGGAATCTCCCCATCCCCCTGTTGCTGGCGCGGGCGCTGCCGACCGCCCGCCCGGCTAGTCGTGAGAAGCCCGCGCCGCGGCGTGGACACCAAGCCCACGCAGACGCGCCGGCACCCCGCTTACCACCGCGCCGGCCGGCACGTCGCGAGTCACCACCGCGCCTGCGCCGACCATCGCGCGCTCGCCGATTTCAACTCCGCACATGATCACCGCACCGCTGCCGATCGACGCGCCGCGCCGCACCACCGTGCGCTCCAGCACCCAGTCCTCGTCGCCCTTGGGGACGCCCGCGCCGTTGGTCGCGCGCGGCGCGCGGTCGTTGATGAAGACCACGCCGTGGCCGACGAAGACCTCGTCTTCGATCGTCACGCCCGAGCAGATGAAGCTGTGGCTGGAGATTTTGCAGCGGCGCCCGACTGTGGCATCGCGCTGGATCTCGACGAACGCGCCGAGGCGGGTTTCCTCGCCGATTTCGCATCCATAGAGGTTGACAAACGGGGCCAGGCGCACGCCGGCGCCGAGCCGCACATCGTCGGCTACGCAAGCCAGCCTGGGCACCTCGATCGCGCCCTTCATCACCGCCTCCTCGCTCCCCCTGGCATAGACCTGTGCGCCCCGCTCAGGCCCCGAGCGCGCTTTCCACCGCCACCTTGCGCCCGCCGCTGCGCAGCGAGACGTTGGCTGCGTGCAGCACGCTGACCACGCGCAGGCCCGACAGGCCGTCGGTACGCGGTGTGGCCGCGTTGCGGATGCACTCGGCGAAGTGCTCGCACTCGCTCTTGAGCGGCTCGGCCTCCTCGATGCGCGGGATCTGGATGTCGCCATAGCGGTAGGAGAACTGGAACTCGCCGAAAGTGTCGTAGTAGCGATGGACGTCGACGCCCTTGTCGTAGATGCGGATCTTTTCCTGCGGCGCGGTGTCGTCGTACACCAGCATCTTGCGCGAGCCGACGATGGTGGTGCGGCGGATCTTGTTGGGGTCGAGCCAGCTCACGTGGACGAACGCGATCACGTTGCGCGCGAAGTGCAGCGCGAGCAGCGCCACGTCCTCGACTCCGCCGCGGTAGTGGCTCTGCCCGTGGCAGCTCACCGCCTCGGGCATCCGCCCCATCAGCATCAGGATGATCGAGATGTCATGGGTGGCGAGGTCCCACACCACGTTGACGTCGTGCTGGAAGAGCCCGAGGTTGGCGCGGATCGAGCTCACGTAGAAGATCTCGCCGAGCTCGCCCGACGAGATAATCTGGTGCAGCTTGAGCACGGGCGCGCTGTACTCGAACGTATGCCCCGCCATCAACACGCGCCCGCGCTCGCGCGCCAGCCGCACCAGCTCGGCGGCCTCCGCCGGCGCCATCGCCAGCGGCTTTTCGACCAGCACCGCCTTATCCGCTTCGAGCGCGCGGCGCGCCATCGGATAATGGCGGCTGACCGGGGTCGCGACCACCACGCCCTCGACCTCGGGGTCTTCGAGCACGTCCTCGAAGCGCGGCGAGGTTTCGACCCCCGGATAGAGAGCCGCGACGTGCTCGCAGCGCGCGCGGTCGAGGTCGCAGGCGATGACGCGTCGGGCCGCGCGCAGCTGGCAAAAGTTGCGCACCCAGTTGGGACCCCAGTAGCCGAGCCCGACCACCGCCACCGCGCGCAGCCGCCGCTCGAGCGCCGCCGCGTCGCCGCGCCCGTCGTCCAAACGCCCTTCCGCACCAACTGCAGTCACAAGTTCGCCCATGTTTTCAGAAATCTCCGCAGGGGTTTGGCAACCGGATCGGTTGCGCCGTTAAGAATTACGCCCGCCACTGTGCGGCCGGCCGCACGCAAGGCGGCGGCGGTGGTGGTCAGCTCGCGCCGCTCGGTCTGCCCGTAGCGCGCCACCACCAGCACGGGATCGGCCGGCCGCGCCAGCGGCAGCATGCGCGCGTCCAGCCGGGTCACCCCCAGATCGATCACCGCCGCCGGATAGGCGCTTAGCAGCGCGCTGAACTGCTCGAACAGCTCCTGCTGCGCTTGGGCCTCCGCCAGGCAGCAGCTCACCAACTCCAGCCGCGGCCAGTCGGTCGCGCGCACCTGCAAGGCGCCGTCGAGCACCAGTTCGGGCGCATGCCGGTTGTTGCGCAGGAACAGACGGTGGAGCGAGGGATGGCGCAGATGGGCATCGACCAGCATCGTGCGCAGTCCCAGCCGCTGGCTGAGATCGATGGCCAACGCCGCCGCAACCGTCGAGGCGCCGTCGCCCGCCCGGCAGGCCGTCACGCCCAGACGCACCGCGCTTTCCACCACCGCCAGCGGCGCCAACCGTTCGCTGATGTCGCGAATGCCGCCGGCGCGTGCCACGGCCGCCGGCACCTGGTCGAGCACCGGCAGCGGAACCAGCGGGTTGGTGTTCGCAGCCTGCGAGTGGAACATCGACGTCTCGGTGCGCTGGCGTTCCTCGGCGTCGTGCGGGCGCGTCATCGCCTCGTAGTAGTTGCTCACGGTTCCCTCGAACTCCCCCTAACGGGCCGTCGCCGCCGCGACCGGCGGAAGGTAAACCGTCTGCCCCGGATAGATGAGATCGATGTTCTCGAGTTGCGGATTCACTGCGAGCAGTTCCTGGAGCGCTTGCTGCGATCCCAGGTAGCGGGCGGCAATCTTCGACAGCGTATCGCCGTAGCGCACGCGGATACCGTGCAGATGCGCCGCCACCGAGCTGGGTATGAGATTGCGGGCGGATACCGCTGCCGCGCCGCCTTTGTCCGCGCCGGCCGGCGTCGCGTCCTTCGTCGTCGCTCGGGCCGACGAGGGCGCCGCAGTCCGCCCGGGCGCAGGCACGATCGAAGTCGCGAGCTCAATCCCGAGCCGCCCTTGCGCGCCGTCAGCAGGAGCCACCGGCCGCAGCAGGACCCCTGGGCCGGTCGTTTTGGGTCCCGCCGCGGGCCGGATGGCTACGCTCGGATGCACTGGACTGGAAGCCAGCAGAATTTGCGCCGACCAGAGGTAGGCTGCACACAGTACCGCGAGGGCCAGCGCGGTAACCGCCAGCGCCGCCCGCGCGACCCATCGCGACGACCGCTCGGCCGCCGGAGCAGGAGCCTCGCTGGCGCCGCGCGGATACGCGGGGCCAAGCAGATCTTCGTATTCGGCAACCGCGGTGTGCGCCATCGCCAGGCTGACCCGCTTGGCGCCGGCCGCGTAGCCCAGCAGCATCGCGTTATGGCAGAGCACGTTGATGCGCCGCGGGACGCCGCGGCTGCGCTCGATCAGATGGTTGAGTGCCGCCGAGGCGAAGATCTTGCGCGCCGTGCCGCCCTTGGCGCGCAGCCGGCAATCGATATAGTCGCGCACCTCGGCCGGCGTCAGCGGCTTGAGCAGCGCGCGGGCGCCGATGCGCTGGTTGAGACTGCGCATCCGCGGGACCGACAGTCGCTCCATCAGTTCGGGCTGGCCGACGAAGATCATTTGCAGGCGACGCTCGGCGGCGGCGTCGGCATTGGAGAGCAGCCGCAGCTCCTCGAGCGTCTCGGCGCTGAGGTCCTGCGCCTCATCGATAATGAGCGCCACCCGCTCACCGGGCGCGAGATCGTCGAGCAGGTGCACGAAACTCTCGATGGTTTCGACCTTGCCGTGTCCTCCGATGCCTGGCGCCAGCTGCGAGAGCGCGACCCGCATGAGCTGCTCAAAGCTCAGCCGGGGATTGGTGATGAACGCGGCGCGCACGCTCTCGTAGCGCCGTGCGAGGAGCGAGCAGACCAGCGTGGTCTTGCCCAGCCCGCTCTCACCGATCAGCAGTGTGAAGCCAGTGGGTTCGCGCAGCAGGCCCCATTCAAGCGCCGCCAACCCTTCGCGATGGGTCTTGCTCAGGTACAACGCGTCGGGCGTGGGCGTGAACTGGAAGGGCGGGCCGCTGAGACCAAAGTGCTGATGATACATCGGTTCTGGCCTCAACCCTGGTTGTGGAGCACCGCGATGGTGGAGACGCCGCTCGCCTGCTCCACCGAGAAGGCCGAATAGAGCCGGGGGTCGCTGCACTCCTCCCACCACGCCGCGCACAGGCCGGCCACGGCGCCCAGCACCAGGCCCGCCAGCAGGTTCAGCCACAGGATCGGAGCGACCGGCTGGAGCGGCTCGTTCGGCGCCTGGGCCAGGGCGACATTGAGGATCTGACTGGAGTTGAGGCCTTGCGCCGCCCGAGCTTCTTCACCCTTGCGTACGTAGGAGAGATAAGCCTCCTTGGCGGTTTCCACCTTGCGCTGAAGCTGTTCGATCGCAACTCCGTTGTTGACCAGTTCGGTGAGCTGCCCGCGCGTCGCTTCAACCTGCTTTTCGAGCGCGTCATGGCTGGCAGCGAGCGCGGAAGCGTTGGCTTGCGACTGCTTGAGACTCTGGTCGATCGCGACCCACACGGGGTTTAGATCAGTCGAGACCTCCTGGACTTCGAGATGGTTTTCGCGGTCGAGGATCTTCTGCGCCGCGGCCAGGCGCGCGTCGATCTCGCTGATCCGCCGGCTGTTGGGCTGGTAGCGGGTTAAAAGCTCGGCGCGCTCCGATTGCAGCTTCATCACCTCGTCCTTGAGCTGGGCGAGCGCGAGGTTTTGCACCGAGCGCTGCTCCTTGCTGATGCGCTGCGGCGTCCGTCCCAGTTCCTGCTCGAGCGCCGCGACCTGCTGGCGCGTCGAGGCGAGCTGCGCCGAATTCTGTGAGTATTCAAGCTGCAATTGGGAGAGCCGGTTGACCAGCGCCTGCTTCTGGTCGGGCAGGCTCGTTATCCCGGTCTTGACCTGGAGCTGGCGCAGGTTCTCCTCAGCGCCGTTGAGCTGCGCCTGGAGCAGCCCGGCCTGGCGACCGAAGAAGCGCTCGGCCTGCGGGTCATGCGAGAGCCGCGCGTGATAGTCCATATACTGATCGATCAGCCGGGTGAGGAACTCGCGCGCCCAGCGCGGATCGTGCGCGCGGAAGCCGATCTCGATTACGTCAGAGCGCTTGATCACCGAGGCGTTCAGATGGTGGGCGAGCTTGAGCGCCCATCGATCCTGCGGGCTCATCTCGGGCGCGCCGTGCAGGAGCCGGTAGCCGTCGTTCGGAATGTCGAGCGCGAGGCCCACCGTGCTGTGCAGGAAGGAAGAGGCGGAGTTTTCCGCAGGCACCGGCAGTCCCGCGATCGCACGCTTGATCAATTCGATTGAGGTGATCAGTTCGACTTCCGAGTTGAGGTCCTGTTCGCTGACCGGGTTGGTGATTACCGCTGGATTCTGGGGCGATTCGGTCTGGAGCCCGGGCGAAACCAGCAGCTGCGCGCGGTTGTTCTGCACCAGGATCTCGGCGCTCGACTGGTAGACCGGCGGCCATAGCAGAGTCACAAGGGCGACCAGGCCCACGATGATGGCCGCAGTCTCGAGAAACGCCGTCCGGCGCCGGTATATCAGCTCGATCCAGTAATTCAGGTCGCGTCGCACCATGGTCAGACAGCTCCGCTCACAGTGGCGGTCCGGGGAACGACAGGTACGGCTCGATCGGCAGCAGGCCGCGGATATAGTGCTGGACGAAGAGGTCCATGTTGGCGATTCGGCTGCGCGGAACGACCAGGATGTCGTAGGGCATCAGGCCAACGTCTTCGGCGCTGCTCGCGCCGTCGGCGGCGCTGGCCAGATCGATGCGCTGGCCGGTGGGACGTCCGCAGGCGTCGCGCCGGATCAGCACCACGCTGTCGTCGGCCGCGTCAGGAGTGACCCCGCCGGCCTCCGCCAGCGCCTGCAGAGCGGTCATCCCGGGCTGGAGCGGGAAGGAGCCGGGCCGGGTGACCTGGCCTTCGACGTAGATCTGGCGCGCGGGCATATTCTTGACGTTGACCACGGCGTTGGGCGAGCGCAGTTCGGTCGAGTACGCCTTGTCGATCTCCTGTGCGAGTTGAGTCGGGGTCAGGCCGGCCGCCGGAATGGCGCCCACCATGCGCAGCTGGATCTTGCCGTCGGGATCGACCGCGACCTGGTCGTTGAATTCAGGATCGAGGTAAAAGTCGATCTCGAGCTGATCGCCGGGCTGGATACGATACGAGCGGGGGTCGGTTGGTGCGGGGTGGAGCGCGGCCGATTGCACGGCGGCATTGTTCAGGCACTGTTCAGGCGAGAGCGCGTCCGCCCGGGCACCGGCAAGGTCGCCATGTGCTGCCGAACCGGCGCATCCGACGAGCATCAGCGCCGCCGCCGCCAGCCAGGCGGGCCAGCACAGCACGGCACCGCGCATCTCATGCGCTTGCGTTTCATCCTCGTAACGAGCGGGCAACTGACCTCTCATCGCACCCTGCCAGACCTGAGCGAACCGCTTGATGGGCCCGGAGTACGCCTCGCGACGGAGCCGTCGATCTTGAGCCATCAGCCTTCCACCACCCCCGCTCATCAATTTTGTACGTGTCCCTGTCGAGATTCCGTACGAAGCGATTCCGGGCCGCGATGAATGTTCGTCCTGTTCAGTGGAAGTCGTCGTTCGACGACAGTTGCGCTGACTCAAGGCAAGCTCCATGCCTGAGCCGGAATTCGCCGATCCGCAGAGTTTTTCGACGTGTCGCAGAGCTTGATGGCAAACGTTACCGAGACACGGCGCAAAATTTACTTGGAGTGCATCGGCACGCTTCGCGCTGCATTCAATTGCCGTTGACGCCGATTGCGAATCAGCATCGGGTGTGAGCGCTGCATTGCTGTGCAAACCGCGACAAGTCGCACTGCGTTTTCGATTAGCTTGTGATGTTGTGCAGTAGATATTGGATTTGTGATACTGCCAATTGCTCTCAGTTGGCCTCTATTACGCACTTGCTTTTACCGCACGCGCCATGCGATCAACCCTCTAACGTCCGCGTCGCTCGAAACTTCGCGCGGACCTGCGAGGCGCTATGCAATTTGAAACCCTTGCCTGGGGCTACGGCCTGCTCGAAGGGCCGCGCACCGACGAACACAACCGGCTTTACTTCAGCGACGTGCGCGTGGGCGGTGTCTTTCGCCGCGCGCCTGACGGCGGGATCGAAACGCTCATCCCGGGGCGCACCTTCGTCGGCGGGATCGCCCTGTGCGAGGACGGCGGAATCGTGGTGACCGGCGCAAGCCTCGCCAAATGGGATTCGCGCAGCGCGCAGCTCACCGACATCTTCGCCCACTGGGAGGGCAAGCCGCTATTCGGACTCAACGACCTGACGGTCGACGCTTACGGCAGCATCTGGACCGGCTCGTTCGGGATGGACATCACGAAGTTCGACTTCACGAGCAAGCCGCCGCCGGGCGCGCTCTTCCGCATCGACCCGCCGGACGCGGTCACCATGCTCTACGAAGGGATCGAAGTCACCAACGGGCTCGGCTTCAGCCCCGACGGGCGCCTGCTCTACCATTGCGACACCACGACTCGCGCCGTGTGGGCCTACGATTTAAGCCCCGAGCGCGGACTGAACGGGCGGCGCGTCTTCGCGCGCCTGCCCGAAGGGATGCCCGACGGGATGACGGTTGACGCGGAGGGCGGGGTGTGGGTGGCGGTGGTCGGCGGCCCGGGCGAGCTCGCGCGTTTCAGAGCGGACGGCGTGCTCCGAGAGCGGATCAAAGTACCCGCGCGCACAGTCACCAGCGTCGCGTTCGGCGGCCCCGACATGGGCGACCTTTATGTGGTCACCGCCAACAACAGCGAGGTACGCGACCGCAAGGGGACGATCTTCCGCGCGCGTCCGGGGGTTGCCGGGCAACCGGTGCCGAGGGCACGGTTCTAGGTCAGGGAAAACGCGGTAGCGGGCGCCAGCGGCAATCGCCGCGCCTGGCGCGACCGTTATGCATGCACTGTCGCAGATGAAGCGAGACCCTCACGACTACAGCCTGGCCGCACGCGGCGGCCATGAGCGCGCGGCGGCGCTCGTGCCGGTCAACTTTTTCATTCTCGCGGTGCTGTTCTTCGCGGTCGGGATTGCGGCCGCGCCGCTGCTCGTGCCGCGCGTGGTAGCAAACTATTTCTACGGTCCCTGGCAGCTCGCAATCGTCCATACGTTCACGCTCGGATGGATCACGGCGAGCATCATGGGCGTGATGTACCGCTACGCGCCGGCCCTGGTGCGCCGCCCGCTGCCCTTTCCGCGGCTCGCGGTCGCGCAACTCGTGCTGTTCTTCATTGGGGCGAGCGGGATGGTGTCGCACTTCGCCATCGGGATCTGGCTGGGCATCTGGCTGGCCGCGCTGGTGATGCTGGCGAGCGTGGTGCTGTTCGCAGTCAACCTGCTGCCTCTGCTCTGGCCGCAGCTCGGCGCCGGCGTCGCCGAAACCGGGATGTTCGCGGCGATCTGGTTTCTGCTTGCCGCGGCCACGCTCGGCCTGCTGCTCGCAATGGATAAGAGCTACGGCTTCATGGGCGGAAGCCTGTTGACCAACCTCGGCGCGCACGCCGCGCTGGCGGCGGCGGGATGGGTGACAGTGGCGATATGCGCGGTGTCGTACCGGATGCTGCCGGCCTTCATCCTGCCCGCCGTTCCCCTGCCCCGCGCCGCGATCTATCAGCTCTACGCGCTGATAGTTGGCGTCGTCGGGCTGGCGGCGACGCTGCTCGCCGGCGTGCGCGGAGCGACGGTCTGGGCCGTGCTCATCGCGCTATCGCTGCTCGCGTACCTGGCCACGATGGCGCGGCTGATGCGCACGCGGAGGATGGCGCTGGACTGGACCGCGCGCCACGCGCTGGCGGGCTTCGTCTGGCTCGGCGCAAGCGCCGCCGCGGCGGTCGCGCTCGCGGGCGGGGGCGCGTCAAGCCTCGAGGGCAGCCGGCTCGCGGCCGCCTTCGGAGCGGCCGGTCTGCTGGGCTTCTTCAGCAACTTCATCATCGGCATGTCGTACCATTTGTTCGCCGGCTTCGTGGTCCGCGCGCGCAGCGCCGCCGGATGGGTCGCAGTGCGCGCGGAGAGCCTTGGCACCGCGCGCCCGCGCCTGTTCGTCTTCGTGGCGTTCAATGCCGGGGTCCTCGCGCTGAGCGCGGGCCTGATGGCAGGCGCTGCAACGGTGGGCACGGCGGGCGCGGCGCTGGCCGCGCTGGGCGGGCTGGTGTATGCGGCCGTCACGCTGAGGACTTTGAGTTTTGCCTATCGCAGCGCCGCACCCGGCGAACCCGGCAGTCCGGCGCTGAGCGGCACCGGCGCGCGCTCGCGCTAGGCCGTCAAGCGCCCGCTGCGCGCCAGGAGGCGTGCGCCGTGCAGCGCGCTGCGGCAGTGCGCTTAGAAGTCGAGCGGCAGTTCGAGGAAATTGCGGTAGATGAAATCGCGATGCTCGAACAGGACCGGTGCGCACGCGGCTTTGATCGTCGGATCGGTGTTGGTGTATACGCGCCGAAAGCCCTGCGGCATCGGGCACAACTCGTCGGGCAGCGGATCGAGCAGCGCGGCGAATGTCGCCCAGTATATGTCGAGCGCGCTGAGGGCGTCGCCGATGAAGAAGCGGCTGCCGCGAGTGTGCTGGCGCTCGAGTTGCGCGCGCAGCGCACGCAGGATGCCCGCGATGCGCGCCGGTGCGGCCTCTGCGGCGCCGCGCTCGTAGCCGTACTTGGTCCCGAGATAAGAGGAAAGCTGGCGCGCCGACTCGCTCGCACTGTTCATCCCCTCGTGGATGATCATCAGCCGCTTCGACCATCCCAGGCCGTTCTCGCCGCACAGCTCGTTGGCGTAGCCGAACATCAGCGCGCGCTCTTCCAGGCTCGCCGGTATCAGCGCCGGATTGGGCGCCAGCCGCTCGGCCAGGAAAAGCTGGTCGTTCCAGATGCTGCGCGGGCGCTCGTCGTTCCAGATCATGACCGGCGCGCTCGCCTGCGCGGTCCATTGGACCAGCGCGAGGTTGGCTCCGCCCAGCTCCTGGCGCACCTTCACGTAGGGAAGTTGCTTGACGTGAAGGATGCTCTTGGCGGCCTCGCTCCACGGCCCGGGCACGCCCGGCGTGAGCACCAGTCTGAGCCCGCTCATCGAGCGCGCCTGTTCGATTTCGACGTACTGGGCCATGGTCGCGGATTCTCCTTCGGCCACCGTTTGGCCGCCCGCACCTGCGCGCGGCGCGGCACGAGCGTCCGTTAGCTTGTGCCAGAAACGCGGCCAGAAAGAAAAGCCCCCGAAGGCGCCCTGCCTTCGGAGGCCCGCAATCCGTGGGTGCGGGGGTCGCCTAGTAGGCGATCACCATCTGCGAGCTGCTGGTCAGCGGGAGTGTGACAGCTGGCATCCCGAACAGCGGCTGAAAGTTGTAGGTCACCGTGACGCTTACGACTTTCCCCGGATCGTTATTGCCCGAAGGTCCGGGGCAGGTGCCGCTCTGCGGATTCCAGCAGGAAGTCACGCTCAAATCGCTCGCGCTCAACCCCTGCAACTGGTTCTTGACGTAGTTCGTGATGGCCGTCGACGTCGCCGGGGAAAGGCTGTGCGAACCATGCACGATCGCATAGCGCACGGCGTTGCGCGCCGCACTGGAGACGAAGCTATAGGTGTAGAGCGCATACCCGAATGAGGTGACGGCGAACAGCAGGGTCAGACACGGGAGTGCGACGAGCGCGAACTCGACCGCCGCCTGCCCGCGCGCGCCGCCGCCCCTGCGCCGCGGGCTCCTCATCGCTTTCTTCCAGCTCACGGCCTGACCTCCATCATCGCGGTGTAGCTGATCGGAATCGTGGAGGGGACGCCGGGGTAGTTGAGCAGCGTATGGAAGGTTGTGCGGGTCGTGACCTGGACGTAGGTCTGCGGCTGCGCGCAGGCCGCGGGGCTGCACGCTACCACCGCGCCATTGCACATGCAGACGTCGGACGCGGTCGCCGTAAGCCCGGCGATATTCTGGCCGTCGTTGAGCGCGGCCTGTTGGATGCTATCGAACTGGATCGCCTTAAGCAGGCTCTGGGAGCCGTACGCCACGCCGGCGCGCGCCGCGTTGGCCACCGCGATCGAGAGGTAGAACACGCGCGCGAAGTCCGCCACCACCACCAGCAGCAGCGCGAGCGTAGGCAGAACCAGGGCGAGCTCGACCATGCTCTGCCCTTTGGTCATTTTGCGCAGACGAAGCATGTATCCTCCCTCCCTATTCGACCAGCGAGGCATCCTTGATCAGCGGCCCCTGGAGACAGCATCCGTTGAGGCAGGTTCCGTTTGCGACTGAAGTGTTGCCGGTAATGTTCAAAGTGTCGGAAATCAGCAGTGTAAACTGGTTGTTGGCGCCGCTACTGCCGCTGTAGTTGAGCGCGGTGGTCGGAAAATAGAGCGCGCCGGCGAAGGTTGACGTCGAGCTGCCGTTGATCGTGCTGCCCACGCCGTTAGTCATCGAGCGGTCCTGGAAGAACAGCACCCCCGGAACCGAGCCGCCGCTCGAGGTGCAGGGCGCGCTCAGGTTCACCGTCGCGTTGCTCGCGATATTGACCCCACCGTACGCGTTGGGGCTGCCGTTCGAGGTGTTCTGGCCGGTGAGGAAGAAAGTCACTCCCGAGCCGGAAACCGTGGCGCCGCCGTCAATCTGGATCCCGCCGCCATCGATAATGTAAAGGCCGGGGTTGAAGGTCACGTTGGCGCCGCCGGCGAGGTGAATGCCGCCGCAGAAGATTCCCGGATTCACCGTCCCGTTGAGCGAAGTTGGATGAAAACTGCCGTTGGGACACTGCGTGGAATCGAACGAAGGTTGCTGGATCCATGCCAGCGGATCGCCAAAAGCGGGGATTCCCTGCGCCACCGGCATCGTGCCGCCGCCGTTGACGTTGGTTTGCCCCACCACACCGACGAAGGGAGATCTCACGACCCCGCCGCCGCCCACGGTCATCGCCGTCGAACTGCTGGAGTTGTCGTAGATGCCGCAGGCCGAGCTTAGACTGGTGTTACCGTTGACCGTAATCGCCCCCGAGGCGCCGGGGTCGAGGCTGAACACGCACGAGCCCGCACCCACTGCAAGCGCGGTTGCGCTGGCAGAAACCGGTACCTGGTTCCATCCCAGCACGCGCATGAAATAGGTAGGCTGTGATTGCAGGACCGTCACCCGCACGGCGCTCGCCAGCCCCTGGTAGCTCCCCGAGGTCGGGGGGTTTTCCACCGTAACGGAAACCGCGCTGCTGCTGGTCGAGCTGGTGGAGCCGTCCTGGAAGCCGTTTTGTTGGGCGCCGTATTTGGCGGCCGAAACCAGGTCGCTGCCGCTCTCGCCCATCGTGAGCGCGTCCACCCCCGCCATCGCCGCCGCGTCCGCCGCGCTCTGCATGCGCCGTCGGATGGTCCACAGATTACCGACGTCAACCGCCAGCGCCGCCATCCCCAACAGGGCGACCAGCGCGACCGAAGCCAGCATCATCGTTTGACCGCGTGGCTTCAGCGCAAAACTTCGTCGCGCGAGCGCAACATTGATCCGTTGACCCATTTCGCCTTCCCTCCGCCGACCGGAATTAAACGTCGGGAAAAGTCGTCATAGCTCGGCTTATCAGATTGCGACAGAATTCGAATGCGGGTATCAGCAAACTCCAAGCCATGCGGCCTTGTGGCTGGCCACACTGGCAGTTTGCGCAAAATCGCAGCCAGGGCCGGACTGCATCGTGGTGCCCGACTCTCGACCCAGAAGTTGCCTGCGTGGAGGGATTTGCGCCTGACCGAAATCGGCCTACTCGGGACGTGGACCGGTTGCCGGAAGGGCAAGCGCCAGCGCGAGGGCGAGTAGCGTCAGTCCCACGTTGAGCCAAAGCACGGCCGGGATGCTCCAATGGGCGGCGAGCGGCCCCAGCGGTATCATCGCGCCCGCCCCAATCCCGTTCGAGAACCCGAGCGCCAGCCCCGAGCCGAGCGCGCGATTGTCAGGCAGAAGGTCCTGCGCGATCAGGATCTGGAGCGGGAAGGTGGAGAAAATCGTGATCCCGAGAACACCCAGGATAAGCCATTGCATCAGTCCGCCGGTAAGCAGGTAGAGGCCAAGGAAGACCGCCGAGAGGGCGGTAGCACCGATAACCACCGACTTGCGGCTGAAATGGTCGGACAGATGGCCGCCGCCGAGATTGCCGAGCACACCCACGGTGAGCAGGGTCGTGATCAGCGAGGCGCCCCCCACCAGCGAGCCGCCCTGCTCTTTCCATAGCAGCGGCAGGAAGGTGGTCAGACTGTACATCACAACCGCGCGCGTGCTCGAGTAGGCGACCACGCTGACCAACGGCCAGAAGTTGGCGTTGATGTGCGCGCGATGGGCCGGCTCGCTGGGGCGCGCGCGCAACCGCGGCAGCTCATGGACGATCAGCGGCATCGTCAGGATCGTCGGAAGCGCAAGCAACAGAAGACCGCGCAGCCCGAAGTACTCCACGGCCAACGCCGCCACCATCGGCCACAGACCGCGCCCCAGTTCGCCGCCGATCAGAAAAATCGAGATGTACAATCCCTGGCGCCGGGTTGACATCTCGCGCACGGCGGCGAGCGCCTGGGGATGGAAGATCGCGCTGCCCATCCCGACCAGCAACAGCACCCCAAGCAGGCTGTAGTAGCCGGGGACAATTCCGACCAGCGCGCCGGCGACGGTGCTGAGCGTAACGCCGGCGATTACGAAGGCGCGGCCGCCGACGCGGTCGGCAATCCATCCGCACGCCGGCTGCAGCGCCTGCCCGATGAGCAGCGCCGACATCACGACGCCCACCAACGCGAGCCGGATGTCGAGCGCGATCAGGATCGCCGGCAGCACCGCGGGCAAGTAGTTGGAGCCGCCGTCGTTGAGGAAGTGCGCCCACGCCATCGAGAACAGCCCCCAGACGTGATTGGGCGTCGTCGCCAGCGGCGCGGCGGCGGCGTTCGGCGCGGAGCCACCCGTCGCCCTCGTTTGTGCGCTCGGCATCCGCACGGATTTCGGTCCGTTCGGATCTATTTAGCCTAGCCCGCTCGCGCGAGCCATCGCCGGAGCGCGCGCTGCTCGGTCGGGCGAGCAATTGCCTTATACCGCGCGCATGGGGTACCCACAGGAATCCAGCACGCCAGGAGGCTCCGGAGATGAAGCAGATCTTCTACGCGATGGAGTTCAGCGGGCAGGCGGCGCCGGTGGCCGGCCCTTCCAACGTGATCAAGGCGGCGACCAGCGCTTCGAGCTGCTCGCTCACCTCGACGGTCGGCGCTGACGGCCTGAGCGCGAGCCTCAAGCCGGCCGCCGGCGGCAAGGCGATCTTCGAATCCGAGGTTACGGTGACCGGCGACACCTCGTTCGTCGAATCCGGCACGATCCGATTTGGCGAGGGCAACCATCGCCTGCGCTTCAGCACCGTCGGAGAGGGCTACATGGATGCGAGCGCCGACCCGAAGCTGCGCCACGGCTCGGTCATCTGGCGGATCGACGGCGGCGAGGGACAATTCGCCGGCGCCAGCGGCCTCATCACTTCGAATTTCACACTGGGCGAGACGGGAGCGGTGATCGACCGCCACTTTGGCGTGATCTTCGTGCGCTAGGAATCGAGCAGGCGCGAAAGCGTGCGCGCGGTGTAATCCACCAGCGGGATCACCCGCTCGTAGTCCATCCGCATCGGGCCGACTACCGCCACGCTGCCGAGCGGCATCGCGCCGCTTTCATAGGAGGCGGCGACCACGCTGAGGCTGGCGAGGCGGGCGTCGATATTCTCCGAACCGATCGACACGGTCAGGCCGCCGTGCGCGAGGCTGCGCTCGAGCAGCTCGAGCAGGGCGCTGCGATCCTCGAGCGCGCGCAGCAGGTCGCGCAGGCGGTTGCGATCGGCGAACTCCGGCTGCTCGGCCGCCTTGGCGCTGCCCTCGACGTAAAGCTCGGCGTCCGCGAGTCGTTCGGCGGCTGCCCCGCCCAGCATCAGCGCCGTGCGCATGAAGCGATCGTAACGGGCGCGATCGGCGCGCAGCCGCTCCTCGATCCACGCCTGCGCCTGCTCCAGCGTGCGCCCCTTGAGCGCCTCGTTGAGATAACGCGCCATCCGCTCGAGCTCCTCGGGGCGGTGGTCGTCGTCGGTCTGGACCAGGCGATGGTGCGCGCCGCCGGCGGCCGCGACGAAAATCGCGAGCACCTCGCGCTCGCGCAGGCGCACGAAGTCCACCCGCTCCAGGCGCGCGCTCTCCAGCCGCGGCGCCATCACCAGCGCGGCCTGGCCGGTAAGCAGCGACAGCAGGCGCGACGTTTCGCGCATCACCTCGCTGAGCTCGCGCGGGCCGGCCGAATAGGCGAGCTCGATATGCGCGCGGTCCTCGAAACCGATCCGCCTGACCGGCATCACCTGATCGACGTAGTAGCGAAAGGCGCGCTCGGTGGGCACGCGTCCGGCCGAGGTGTGCGGCTGACGGAGATAGCCGCCATGCTCCAGCTCGGACATCAGGTTGCGCACCATCGCGGCGCGCACGCCGAGCGGATAGCGCGCGGCGATCTGATGCGACCCGACGGGCTCGGCGGTTGCGATAAACTCCTGCACGGTCGCGAACAGCACCGCGCGCTGGCGGCGTGAGAGGTCGCTGTGTGAGGTCGAGCTGTCCATCGAATCATTGGCGCGGCGCTTGCCGCCACGCGTCAGATGCCAGCGTTTCAATTCTGTTTCGCCCACCGCCCCGCGTTCAAGAGCACCCAGCGCATTTGGGTCAACAAGCAAACCCGGCTGACGTGCGGGTTTTTGCGTGGGCGGCCGCCTGATAGGCTGTTCGGAGTAGCCCCGGGCGGCATCTCCCGATGGCCAGGAAGCCGGTCAAGCCCAGACGCCTGTATATCCCGACCGTGCCCGCCGGCGCGGCGTGGATCGAGAGCGACAGCTACGACCGCCGCGCCTGGAGCGAGATCGGGATGGGCTCGGCGGCGCTCGGCGAGCTGGTCGAGGCGGGGCGGCGGCTGGTGCCGCACTTCGACACGCTGCTTGGCGATCTTTTCTTCGCGCTGTTCAAATACAACATCGTCTGGCTGAAAGCCGACGCCGTGCGCAAGAGCGCGCTGCTCAACCATACGATCCTGCGCGAGCTGCTCGCCACGCCCGCCTTCGCCGCGCTCAAGGAGCGCACCGCGCTCGAAGAGGACAAGGCGGCGATCGCGGCGCTGGCGCTCGCCGAGCGCGCGCTCGAACTGGTGCGCTCGGAACGGCTGCTCAACCGCCGCGAGCTGCTCGACCTCTGGGACCTCCACCATCAGGAGGAAGACCTCGCTGCGCGCGCCGAGGAGCTCAAACAGGTCGAGCAGACGCTCAAACCCGCCGACTCCGAAGGCGCGCCCGACGAGGAGCTCAGGAAGAAGCTTGAACAGCTCAAGGAGGCGGCGGAGCGCGCCGCCCAGGTCTCCGAGGCGCGGCTCAACCAGAAGGCGCGCCAGGTCGAAGAGCAGATCTCCAACGCCGAGCGCGGCGAGCTGCGCCGGATGGAGGTCAAGAGCTTCGAGCTCGCGCAGGAGATCGACCGCGTCGCCCAGGACAGCCACGACTTCAGCCTTGAGTTCGGCCAAGGCGGGCGGCTGTCGGCGGGCGAACGCCTGGAACTCGGTCGCCATCTGGCGCGCAACCGCAAGCTGGGCGAGCTCGCGCGCCTGGTCGGCCGCTTCAAGCAGGACGCGCGCGCACTGCGGCGCAAGACGCTCGAGCGCGGCGTCGCCGAGACCTACGACGTCGAGCGCGGCGCCGAGCTGGGGCAACTCATCCCGTCCGAACTGCTGGGCCTGCTCAATCCCGCGCTCAAACGCGACTTCGGCCGCCGCCTGCTCGAAGGCGAGCTGCTCCAATACCGCCTGCGCGAGGAGGAACAGAAGGGCAAGGGCCCGATGGTGGTGTGCGTGGACGTAAGCTCCTCGATGCAGGGCGACAAGGAGCTGTGGGCCAAGGCGGTTTGCCTGACCCTGATGGACATCGCGCGCCGCCAGCGCCGGCTCTTCCGCGCGGTGCTTTTCTCCTCTGGCCCGCAAAGTCTGCGCGTGCTCGACCTCAACAGCGAGCGGCGCTACCAGCCCGAGCTGTCGCGGGTGATGGAGCTGGCCGAGTACTTTCCTGGCGGCGGCACCGACTTTCAGCAGCCGCTCGACGCCGCGGTCGAGCTGATCGCGCACAAGCGGCTCAAGCGCGCGGATATCGTGATAATCACCGACGGCGAGTCGCAGGTGGCGCCGCAATGGCTGGCCGAGCTGCGCCGGCGCAAGGAAGAGCTGCAATTTTCGATCTTCGCGGTGCTGGTCGATATCGGCTCGAGCGAGCTGTCCACGCTCGCTCAGTTCAGCGACCGCGTAAGCTCGGTCAAGCAGCTCAGCGCCGCCGACACCCGCGAGATCTTCCTGAAGATCTGACGCGGCCCGGGCTAGGGGTTGGCGCCCTGCATCGGCGGCGCCGGTACCGCGAAGTCGGCCGGGACGTTGCAGCACAGCGCGTAGCTCGTCCCCGCGCGCGGCTCGGCGTCGTAGCCGTCCAACTCGCCCTCGGCCCCGACCCGCACCGCCTCGTAGCTGACCGAGCCCGAGGCGCGGCGGGCGGCGAAGATGTAGTAGCGGCCGGGCTCGAGCGGCTCGGGCGGCGTATTTTCGGGCGTCACCTGGATAAAATGCGGCGGGAGCTTGCCGTAGCTGGCGGCCTTGAGTGCGAACTTCTCGCGCGAACGCAGGCCTGGAAGGTCGGAGAGCACGCCGGTGTCAGCCTTGATCTCCCAGATGGGAGCGCCGCCGTCGAAGCGCACGACACTTATCGAGTGGCGGGGATCCATCTGGCGCGTCTCGACCACCTCGGCGCCGGAGAATTTCGTGACGCTGAGCGAAGTGAGGTAATCACCCTTGCGGGTGTACGAGAGGTTGATCGTCGCCCCCGGTGGCGGAGGCGTCGCCTCGCTCTGGTCCGCCGCCTGCCCCTCAGCCGCCGCCGACGGCGCTGCGGCCGCCGTCCCGGAGGACGCCGCGCGATGGAGCATCGAGCACGCGCCAAGCGCGAGCGCCGCGCAGACCGTGCTTGCATAGACGAGCCAAAAACCCGCAGTCCCGTCGTGTCGATACAAACGCCGCATGACTTCCGATGAAACTCCGGCTTTCCTGTATATCGCCTTCGGCGATCGCAAGTAAGACGAATCTACAGGCTAAGGTCTGCCGATTGCGGAACAAAAAGGGCGGCGCGCACAGCGGGCGTGCGGAAAGATTCTACTGGCTGAACTCGATTGGCTGGCTGCAGGCGTAGCCGCCGGCGTTGTAGTCGTATACCATCCGCGCGCCGTAGTCGGCGCCCTTGGCAGCCACCCCGACCATCACCAGCAGCAGCACCAGGAACAGTCCCCGCCATCGCCGCGGCATCGGCCGCGCGAGCGCGGCCCATAGCACGAGTGCCGTGCTGAGCGCGAGCGTCGCGACCATGATCCACTTGTGGTAAACGAGCAGGTTCTCCTTGACCGACGGCGCAAGCATCACGCCCGGCGCGGCGTACCATCCGCTGGCGACCGCCGCCCCAGCGCCGAGCACGCCAAGGATGAGCAACCACAGCCCGGTCCACTGCCACGCTTCGCGCCGCGCCAGGAAGGCCAGCCAGTACACCAGCGCGGCCGCCGGCAGGAGCGCCACTGGAAAGTGGACGACCAGCGGATGGATGTTCTGGACGTGCTGGACCCCGGGCAACGCGAACAGGCGCTGCGCGTCCCGGAGCAAAGCCGCTAGCACGGGATCACTTCACCGCCTCGACGGTGAGAAATTCGACGCCGTCCTTGGAATAGCTCTTGCCGGTGACCGTAACTTCCTTCTCCATACTGTTGATCACGTCGGCGGGCAGCCCCTGGGCGTTCTTGGGCGGCAGTAGGATGTACATCTTGCTGGTGCCCTTCTCGACCAGGCCAACCGGGATCCCCTTCTGCGCGCACTTGAGCGCGCATTGCGCATGGCCCGCTCCGTGCGCGCCGACCACCGTGTAGCAGAACGTATCGACGAGGTTGCCAGTGACCGACTGCTCGGCCGCCACCGCCATCCCCCCAACGCCGATTGCGAGCGCCAGCCCGAGGCCGGCAATCACCATCCTTCGCATCGCTCACCTCCAGGTCTTCGCCGCTGGCTCCGCTGGTCGGAGCACGCCGTCCAAGAACAGGCCGTCAACGCTCATAACGCCGGAGCTTCGGCCGATGTTCCCGAAATCTTTCTGATTATTTCACGCCCGGCGCGTATGACAAGGGCTGCGCACGAGGAGTGTGAGTGTTGAACAATATCTCCGCCGGCGCAGCAGGAAAATAATTGCGCGAAGGAATGGCGCTAGCGCCGCGCCGAGCGAGCCTCGACCGGCGGCGCGACCGCGCCGAAGTCTTCGCGCCAGCGGCCGCGCCGGCGGGCGCGCGCGCGGCCGCCGAGCTGTTCGAGATGGTGCTCGAGGACGTCGCGAAGCTGCTGGTCGAGCAGTTCGAGCTCGGCCTCTTCGGGAAGCTTCGGCCGCTCCTGGTCGTCGGCCATCCCGCGTCGGCGCCGCCCGTAGAGCTCCTGCATCCGCAACTCGGCCTTCGCGAACAGCACCTTGTAACGCTGGTCGAGCCTGCGCAGCGACTCGTTCATCTCCGCGACGGCGACGTACCGCCGGCGCAACAGGAACCACTCAAGGATCGCGAGCGCGGTGACGCCCAGCATCAACAGCGCGACGATCGCCGCGCTGTACACCGCGCCGCGCCACCAAGGCAGCATCCTGAGCTCGCGCGCCTGCTCCTGATTGCCCGCGGTCAACTGCTGCACCTGGGCCTTGAGCGTACTGGCCGACGCGTCGGCCTGGTCGGCGCGCGAGCGCGCCAACGTAAGCTCGTCGCTGAGCTTCTGGTTCTCCGCAGTCAGCTCGCGCATCCGCGCCGCGAACGGATTCGGGATGCGCAGCGTCTGACCCACCATCAGCATCGCGTCCTGGCTGATGCGGTTGGCGCGTGCGATGTCAGAAACCTGGATGCCGAAGGTCGAAGCGATCGAGCCGAGCGAGTCGCCCGGGCGGACGGTATAGGAAAATTCGCCGGGGTGGCGATGGACCGGCGACGGGGGCGGCGCGGGCTCTTCAGCCGGTCCCTGCTCCTCGGCCCCCGCCGCAGGTGCCGGCGGTTCGTCCTGGGCGATGAGCGGCGATGCCGTCAGGCAAAGGCATGAGAGGACAACAAGGCCTGCCAGCAGCGAACCAAACTTCATGGTCAAAAGACTCGCGCGCACGGTCATCCGCCCAGTCAAGCCTAAATCCAAGATGAACAGGATGCAAATGGGGGTTTTACAGAAGGCACGTCCAAATCACTTTTGTGCCATTTAGACACGATTTTCGTTCACTGATGCGAATTCGCCCGCCGGCGCATCGCCGCCAGATACTCCAGGTTGCCGGCCGCGCCGCGGACCGGCGATTCAATTGTGCCCAGAACCTCCAGCCCGAGCCCTTGGGCGAACTCGACAATTCTCACGACGGCCTCGATGCGCAGGGCGTCGTCGCGCACCACCCCGCCCTTGCCGACCATGCCTTTGCCGACCTCGAACTGCGGCTTAATCAGCGCCACGATTTCGACCTCCGGCACGCTCAGCGCGAGCACCGCCGGCAGCACCAACCGCAGTGAGATGAAGCTCACGTCGATCGTTACCAGTTCCGGCGCGTAGGGCAGATTGCCCGGCTTGACGAAGCGGATATTGGTGCGGTCAAGCACGGTGACGCGCGCGTGGCGCCGCAAGCGCTCCGCGATCTGGCCGTAGCCAACGTCCAGCGCGACGACGTGCGCCGCACCCCTGCGCAGAAGGACGTCGGTGAAGCCGCCGGTGGAGGCGCCGACGTCGAGCGCGCGGCGGCCGGCCGGGTCGATGCCGAAATGGTCGAGCGCGGCGGCAAGCTTCAGCCCGCCACGGCTTGCGTACTCGGTCGCTCCGCCGACCAGCTCGATTGAGTTGTGTTCGCCAACTCCTAAATCGGCCTTGAGAGCAGGACGCGAATCGACTCGCACGCGCCCGGCCATGATCAGGCGCTGCGCGCTCTCGCGGCTGGGCGCCAAGCCGCGGCGCACGAGTTCAAGGTCCAGCCGCCGCTTCGCCATCGCCGCCGCGGCTCAGAAGGGAGGCTCCTCGTCTTCGTCGCGGCCGCCCTCGGGCTTCGCCAACGACTCATAGGCGGCGCTCTTGAGTTCGCCCTGCGCGTTGCGCATCAGCAGTTCGACCTTGCGCTCGACCTCGTCGAGTTTCTGGTTGAGCGAACGCACCAGCCCCACGCCGCGCTCGAAGGCGCTAATCGAGTCTTCCAGCGAGAGCTCGCCCGAGTCGATCTGCGCGACGATTGCTTCGAGGTCTTTGAGTTCCTCTTCGAATTTCTTGCGGTTGGTCGCCATATATGAAGGCCTCAGGTTTCGCGCGCCACGGTGCGCGCGCGCAGGCGGCCGCGGCTCAGCCGGATGTCGAGCTCGTCGCCGACCTCGGCGCGCGCGGCGTCGGTCAGGAGGTGGCCGTCGCGCGCATTGGTCACGACCGCGTAGCCGCGCTCGAGCACCTTAAGCGGCGAGATCGAATCCAGGCGCGCGGCGAGCGCGGCCAGCTCGGTGCGCCGGCGCGCCTGCGCGCGCTCGATCGCGGCCGCCATCCGGGCGCTTGCGCCAACGAGCGCGGCGCGGCGCCGCGCAGCCATCGTGCGCGGCGCCGCCTCGCCCAACCTCGCGCGCATCGCGTCCACCCGCATCGCGAGCCGCGCCAGCCGCGCGCCCATCGTCTGCCCCAGATGGAGCGCCGCGCGACCCACGCCGAGCCTGAGCTCGCGTGCCATCGCACGCGGCGGCTTGAGCCGCGCGGCGAGCGCCGCGACGAGGCTCCGCCGCTCGCGCATCCGCGCCGCGAGCGCCGCGCCCAGCCCCGCCGCCGCTTCGTCGGCGCGCTGTCGCGCCTGGCGCAGCGCGGCGCGCGGCTCGCGCAAGCGCCCGCGCAACAGCCCCACCGCGCGACGCCGTCCCGAGAGCGCGCTGACGATTGCGCCGTGAAGCGTGGCCGCCGTCTCGTCCAGACGCCGCCGGAGTTCGGCCTTGGCCGGAACGACGAGCTGCGCGGCGGCGGTCGGCGTGGGTGCGCGCACATCGGCGACGAAATCGGCAATAGTGTAGTCGACCTCGTGGCCAACGGCCGAGACCACCGGAATACGCGAGCGATGGATCGCGCGCGCAACCACCTCCTCGTTAAACGCCCAGAGATCCTCCAGCGAGCCGCCGCCACGCCCTACTATCAGCACCTCGGCGCGCCCGTCCTGGTTGAGGTCGTCGATTGCCCCGGCGATTTCGGCCGCCGCCCCCGCGCCCTGGACGCGCGCGGGCCGGATGATCAGATGGAGGTTCGGATAACGGGCAAGCAGGATGGTCACAATGTCGCGCAAGCCGGCGCCACCGAGCGCGGTCACGATTCCGATCACCGCGGGCAAACAGGGCAACGGCCGCTTGCGCTCAGACGCGAACAGCCCTTCGCCTCCGAGCCGCTGCTTGAGCTGCTCGAAGGCGAGCTGGAGCGCGCCGAGGCCGCGCGGCTCCATCTCCTCAACATAGAACTGGAGCGCGCCGCGGGACTCATAGAGATCGACCCGCCCGCGCGCGACAACCGCGACCCCGTCAGCGAGCTTGAAGCGCAGGCGCGCGGCCGCCGCGCGGAACATCACGGCGTTTATCGCGCTGCGCTCATCCTTCAGCGTGAAGTAGAGATGACCGGAGGGGGCGATGCGGGCATTGGAAACCTCGCCCACCACCCAGCATTCTTCCAGGTTGGCCTCCAGCGTCTCGCGCACCATCCGCACCAACTGCGTGATGCTGTACGCACGCGCCTGGCCGCGCAGCGCGAGTTCGAGCTGGCCCGCCATGGCGCTCAACTTACCAGATGGCCGCCGCCCGAAGTAGGCCGCCGCCCGTGCGGGCGGCGGCATCATGAGACGCGGCAGTGGCTTTAGTCGCGGCAGCCGGCGGCGACCGCGGGCGTCCGTCGGGGTCAGCGGTCCGCGCCAGCCGGGCTTTGCTCGGCGGGAGCGGCAGACGCGGTGCTCGCGGCGGGCGGCGCGGCAGGGCCTTCGTTGCGCGCAAGCTGGAGCTTGTAGCTGCGCCAGTGCTCGAGCACGTCGATTGCGCGGTCGAGCTGGACGTCTTTCTCCTGCTTGGTGCCCGCGCCCGTCTTGCCCTTGCTCGCGTCGGGCTTCTGCGGCCCGGCTCCCGGAGCCGTTTGCTGTTTCTCGTGGGAGTGCGGCCCAACTTCCTTGTTCTTGAAGTGATGGAGCAGGTCGCTCTCGCGGATTTCGGCGTCCTCGTCAAAGATGGCGCCCTGCTGCTCAAGCGCGGCGAGGGTCGGCTTGGGCGGCTGGCTGACAACGTCGGGCGTGATGCCGACGGCCTGGATCGAGCGTCCGTTGGGCGTGTAGTAGCGCGCGGTGGTCAGGCGCAGCGCCGAATGGTCGTCGAGCGGCAGGATGGTCTGGACCGAGCCTTTGCCGAAGGTCTGGGTGCCGACGATGACAGCGCGGCGCTGATCCTGCAGTGCGCCGGCGACGATCTCGCTGGCCGAAGCGCTGCCGCCGTTGACCAGCACCACCATCGGGTAGTCCACAAAATCCGTCTTACGATGAGAGAAATACTTCTGCTGCTGGTTTTCCAGTCGGCCCTGGGTATAAACGATCAGCCCGCCGTCGAGGAAGTCATCGGAAACCTGCACGGCCTGGTTGAGCAGTCCGCCCGGGTTGTCGCGCAGGTCGAGCACCAGGCCCTTTATCTGCCCGCCGTGCTGCTTGCGGAACTTGGCAATCGCCTTTTGTACCTCGTCGCTGGTGCCCTCTTCAAAGCTCGTGATCCGCAGATAATCGTAGCCGTGGCGCAGCTCCTTGGTCTTGACCGACTTGATCTTGATCACCTCGCGGGTGACCGAAACCGTGAACAGTTCGGGCACGCCCTTGCGATGGAGCGTGAGATGGATCTGGCTGCCCTTGGGCCCGCGCATCCGTTTGACCGCGTCGGTCAGCGTCATGCCCTTGGTGAAATCGTCGTTGATCTTGATGATCTGGTCGCCCGCCTTGATTCCGGCGCGATAGGCCGGGGTGTCCTCGATCGGGGCGACCACAGTCAGGATGTCGTTCTTGATCGTGACTTCGAGCCCCAAGCCGCCGAAACTGCCGCGGGTCTCGACCTCAAGGTCGCGGTAGAGGTCCGGCGTCAGGTAGGCGCTGTGGGGGTCGAGCGAAGACAGCATGCCGGTGATCGCGCCGTTGATGAGCTGCTTGGTGGTGACCGGCTCGACGTAATTCTTTTGCACGATCGCCAGCACGTTGGCGAAGGTGGCCAGTTCCTTGTAGGTGTCGTCCGGCAGGGCGTCGGCGCGGCGCACCGCAACCTCGGCCATCACCACGATCAGGCCGAGCGCGCAAGCCGCCGCGACCAGGAAACGGGAACGATAACGTTTCATTACTCGCTCGTTGCACGCACCGCCCGGGCTTCACGGGGCGGGCCGCTCCCTAAGCATATTCCTTGCGCGCGCCGCGCGCCACCCGGCCCACCCTCGGGCGCGCGCTTCGGCCCCCTGCCTAACCCTTGCCTTGGGCAAGCAGTTCCTCGATCGCGGTGCGAATCTCGGGCTGCGACCAGTCGAAGGCGCCAGAGTGATGGGCCACGATGCGCCCTTGGCGGTCGATGATGAAAGTCTCGGGCACGCCGCTTATCCGGTAGGCGTCGGCGACCGCATTCTGCGGGTCAAGCAACACGTCGAACTGGTAGCCGTGCTTCTTGACGTAGTCGGCGACCAGCTGGCGTCCACCGGTGTCCTGGCTCACCGCCAGCATCACGAAGCCGTGGTTGCCGCGCAGCCTCTCGTACAGCTTTTCCATGGAGGGCATCTCCTCGCGGCACGGCGCGCACCAGGTTGCCCAGATGTTTAGAAAGATCACCTTGCCGCGCAGCGAGGCGAGCGAAACCGTCCTGCCCGCCAGGTCAGTGAGCTTGAACGACGCGGCGGGCTCGCCGGCCGCGATCGGTGCGCCCTCGTCATGGGCGAGCTTGTCGGCCGCCTGCTGGACCTGTTCGGCGGTAGGTCCGGTGCGTGGCGAACGCGCGAGCGCCGCCAGGATGAGGGCTGTCGCGATCGCCAATCCCGCAATCGCCGAGAGCGTCTTCACCCGCCGAGTCATCGCGGCAATCCTAGGCGCGCGCTGCCGCCTTGGGCGCGGATGCGCCGAGCGAAGCCTTTGTCGTCTCGCGACGCCATCCCGAGACGATACCACCGGTCAGGTAGAGCGCCGTAACGCCGACCACTACCATCGCGGCGGAAATCAGTTGCGCTTCGCTCAGCCCCCACAGTACGCGCGGATTCACGCGCCAGAATTCGACCGTGAAGCGACATGCTCCGAGCAGCACCAGGTAAAGGCAGAAAAGCCTGCCGTTCACCCCGACTCGATCGCGCAGGGACCACAGCACGCCGAATACCACGGTGTAGAGAATCGCTTCGTAAAGCGGCGTCGGATGGACCCGCACGCCCGGGAAAAAACCCGACACCAAATTGCCGTGGGCATCGAGCTTGAGGACCGTCTGCGCGTTCCACCCCACGATCGCCCTGGGAAACGACATCGCCCACGGCAGCGTTGAGGGCAGCCCCCAGTCGCCGTCGCCCGACACCAGGCATCCGATTCGACCGAAAGCCTGGCCGATCGCGAGCGCTGGCCCCGCCATGTCGGCCGTCACCCAAAACGGGAGCCGGTAATGGCGCGCGACGAAGTAGGCGGCGATGACCCCGCCGAAGAAGCCCCCGAACCATACGAAGCCCGAGCCCGACCATACGATCGCGACCGGGTCGGCCATGTACACGCGCCAATTGTCAAGGACGTCGTATAGGCGCGCGCCCGCCAGCCCTCCCACCGCCGCCCACAGCACCAGGGCGGTCGCGAAATCGGGATTGATCCCGCGCCGGCGGCACTCGGTGCTGATCACGACGTCGGCGGCGATAAAGCCGAGCGCCATCATCAGCCCGTAGCTGTAGATGGTGAGGGTGACCGGATGGCCGAGCAGATCGATCGGACCGAAGCGCAACAGAATCGGAATCATCGGCGCTAGCAACTATAGTACGGCGCTCGGCCAACAGACCAGCCGTCCGGTCTTGCGCGCCGCTGCGGACCTTGTCCGCGCGCCACCGCGCATTCCCGCCCGGCAGCCGGGGTCTGCTAGATCTGACGGCAGGATGCGAGCGGTTGTTCAACGGGTGAGCCGCGCCGAGGTCAGCGTGGGCGGCAGATGCCTTGGCCGCATCGGGCTGGGCTTCGTGGTGCTGCTCGGCGTCGCGCGCGACGACACCGAAGCCGACGCCGCCTTCATCGCGGACCGTATCCTGGGCCTGCGCGTGTTCGCCGACGCGGCGGGCAAGATGAATCTCGCGCTCGCCGCGGTGGGCGGCGAACTTCTGGTGGTCTCACAGTTTACGCTGCTCGCCGACACCAGCGGCGGGCGGCGCCCCTCGTTCATCCGCGCCGCGCCGCCAGAGGTTGCGCGCCCGCTGTACGAGTACTTCGTATCGCTCGCACGTGCGGGCGGTGTTAGAGTCGAAACAGGAGAGTTCGGCGCCCACATGGCACTCGAACTGGTCAACGACGGGCCGGTCACGATCTTGTTCGACAGCCGGGAGCGTTGAGGATGGCACGCGCGGGCTTTTACGCGGTCGAGTCGGGGCGAATCTCGTTTCGCCGCGACGGCCATTGGTACAGCGACGACGAGCGGATCGACAATCCGCGCATCGCGCTGCTTTTCAGCCGCTCGCTGCGCCGTAACCCCGACGGCAGCTACTACCTGCAAGTCGCCGAAGAGCGCGCGCCGATAACCGTCGAGGACACGCCCTATGTGGTCAAAACGGTCGAGGGCGACCCACGAAACGGGTTTGTGCTGGTACTCAATGACGAGGATCGCGAGGAACTCGACCCGGCCACGCTCGAAATCGGGGCCGACAACGTGCTCTATTGCCGGGTGAAGGGCGGCGCCTTTCGCGCGCGCTTCCTGCGCTCGGCGTACTATCATCTGAGTCCGAGCTTCGAAGCCGACAGCGGCGGCGGTTTCTCGATCTCGTTGCGCGGGCGGCGCTATCCGCTGAGGATGGCGCAGGCGAGCGCGCACGCCGATTGACTCCGCGCCCGGACGTGCCGACGGCGTTGCGCGCCCCCTCCTTCCACATTGTGCTGGTGCGACCGGAGATTCCGCAGAACACGGGCTCCATCGCGCGCCTCGTGGCGGCGACGCGCGCGCGCCTGCACTTGGTGGGCCCACTCGGTTTCTCGCTCGAGGACCGCTATCTCAAGCGCGCCGGGCTGGATTACTGGCCGCTGGTCGATCTGCGAACGTACGCGGGATGGGACGAATTTGCGACGGGCGATCCGGCGCGGCGGTTCAAATATTTCTCGGCGCGCGCCGCCAATTCCTACCTTGGCGCGCGCTATGCGCCGGGCGACTTCCTCGTCTTCGGCAGCGAGACCAAAGGACTCGGCGCAGAATTCCTCCGCGAGCGCGAGGCCGACACCTACCGCATCCCGATCTTCGAGCCCGGCGTGCGCAGCCTCAACCTGTCCAACGCGGTGTCGGTCGTGCTGTACGAGGCGCTCCGCCAAAGCGGCTTGATTGAATAGCCGGGGCCGCCTTGTTTTGGCGAGCCTCTGCTTTGGCGTCCACGTCGAAAAGGCGCACGACGCGAACCTCGGGCTTCAGCGGATTCCCGTATCGACAAGCACGTCGAAGCGGGTGTGGCCTCCCGGACTGATCGCAATCTTGGCCGGCAAATTTTTGGTCGCGCCGGAGAATCCCGCGCCGCGTTCAAGGCGATATTCGCCCGCCGGCAGGCTCACCTGGTAGCGCCCGTCGGCACCCGTGCGTGCCGTCGCAACAAGCGCTCCGTTTGAATCGACGATTCGAAGCTCGGCGCCGGCTACCGGCGCGGTCGCGGGCGACGGCGCGCCCGGGCCGCTCACCGGAAACATCGGACCGCGGGTGATCTCGCCGCTGAGCGTGCCAGGCGCGGATTCGCCCGGGTCCGACGGACCGCCCCCGCGCGCGCAGCCGGCAAGGATCAAAGCAGCTACGACGAGCATCGCACACGGCTGCCACCAGCGTATCGGCATCGGAGTCACCCCTTGCGGTGGAGCATACTCCTGCCAACGATGGCACGGCGATCCTGTCCGACGCCCGGAGGGTCCTGGGCGAAGATTCCGGCCCGCTCAAACGAAAGCTTTAGAAGAATCACCCGTCGCGCGGGTCTGAGGACCAGCTGACACAAATATTCCTGCTCACGAGGGCTAGTGACCGATGGTGACGCCTTCGCGCTCAAGCCGGCGACCGGTTCTGACCGCGAGCGCACTGCGTGGAGCCAAACGGAGACAGGGAGGCGAGGGCCTGCCTCAACGGCGCCAAAGGCAAGCAGGCGGGACGTGACATTCATGCCCCCGCATGCCTCCTACAAATACTGCTACAGCGGATCCCTCAGGGATCGACGATCTTGTTGAACGAAAGATGGCCGATCGCCGTGCGCCAGACCCCGGCGGCGTTGGAAAACTCACCCGCGAACCACACTTGCGAATTTGCGCTCGTCAAATCCGGCGCGGTCGCCGTGTAGTCGCCCCAGCGAAATGGCGGCGTCTCACCAATGGGAGAATTGTAGCTTGCGACGGGCGCGATCAGGTACGTGCCGCTGTCGTGCATCATATTCGGATCAAGCGTCGCGCGCCGCGAGGTGACAAGAACGGAGGGATAACTGCTGGCGTCGGAGTAGTGAACGACCATCGCGACGTTGTTTTCGAGGTCGGGCTGGAGCGTGGCGTAGTACCAGTTGCCGGCGACCGTGCACATGAAGCAGTCTTCGTTCACGATCCGGGCGCTGGTGATGTCCGGGCAACGCTCGGTATTGCAACCGTTCGACCCGATATCGCTGAGGGCTGGCTTCACCTCGAACCACAGCACGTGCGACCCCAAGGCGCGCTGAGACGCCGTGTTGAGCGAGCCGAACAGGCTTCCCGCATGATAGGTAACGCCGCCTGAGATGCGGACGTCGCCGGTGTCGATGCAGCCGCCACTGGTACACGCGGGCTGAATGGCGGAAGGTTGCGTAGCGGGCGGTGGCAACGAGTAGTCGTTTGCGGTGGGCACGAAGACGCCGCTCAACTCGGACGACCCGCCGATCTCCAGCGGATTCGAGAGCGCCCACACCACCAGGCCGTTGCAAGTCGATGACGAGCATTGGCTGCCGCCGAAGTTGATATTGCGCGAGTTAATCAGAAACTCCGCACGCGGATGGTCGGAGGGCGAAAACTCGTTGGCCGGCTGGATAGTATCCACCAGTTGCCCGCCTTCCTTCATGCCCGTCCAGAACACGTAGGTGAAATTCACCCCCGCGTACATTTTCGCCTTAGGCAGGATTATTATTTCGGCGCCGAGAAAGTTTTCGACCGAGTCGAACCGGTTGAAGGTAAGATAAACCGCGCTGCGATCCTGGCCGAGCTCGGGAAAATCGCTGATGTCGCCGACCTGCGTGTCCCCCGGCCCAGGTAGTATATAAAGCTTCCACGTCCCCAACGGATTGCTGCTCTGGCTGACGGCGACGAAGATTCGCGGCTTGATCAAATCGCCGGCCATGGTCGCTATCGCGATGAAGCGGTTATTGGCCCAGTCGTAGATCGCGCGCGGATCGAAGATGAGCGCGCTCGGCGAACGGCCGAAGAAGGCGTTGAGGCTCTTGGGAAAGCCGGGTTGCAGGTGGCCCGCCTTGTCGTACACGGCGATGCAGGCGTTTACCATTTCAAGAACGTATGACTGGTTGACCGCGAGCCCCTGGTCGGGCGGGACTAAGTCGGTGCCCGCGCATCCGAATTTGAGCGCGCCAAATGCGGCGACCGTCGGCGTCTCCACGCCGGTTGCATTCGGGCTCGCTGGCACCGCGCTCTTTTGCCGACCGTTGCGGAGAGCCTGCGATTGCGCGCCGGCCGCCGCCTTGCGCGCGGCGTATTCCGCCCAGGTTGTCCCGGTTCCGAACGGCGGCGCTGCCAGATGCGTCGCCGCTACCTGCGGCGTGATTTGCGGGAGTGAGGCGAGATTGACTTGGGTTGAGGCCATCGCATCATTCGCGCCGCGCTTGCCGCTGTCGACTTTGACCGCTTGCGCGTTTGCCGCGGACGGCGCCGCGATCATCATCACGACCAATAAACTTCCAATCGCACGCATCCCAGCCATCCAGGTCAATCCTCCCTCCGTCAGAGCTATTGGACGGCTAGTTTATCGATATAGCGTTTGGAAAGCTAAACTACCAGCCATTTCACTGCTTGGTACGGAAAAAATGTAAAAAAGAGCGAGGCTGCTTGTCGGCAGCCTCGCCGGTCTTTGCCTTGTCTAGACCTTCAAGGCCTAAGGATATGCGATCTTGTTGAAGGAGTTGTGCCCGACCACCGTCCTCCAAACGCCTGCCGCGTTCGAGTATTCGCCGGCAAACCAGACCTGTGACGCGGCGCTGCTCAGGTCGGGCGCGGTCGCGCTGTAGTCACCCCACCGCCTCGGCGAGCTGCCGAGTGTATAGCTGGCAACGGGGTTGACCAGATAGATCCCCGCGTCATGCATCAAATTGACGCCGTAGGTCGCGCGCCGCCCGGTGTACGCCAGCGACGGCGCGTGTGTCGTGTCTGAATAATTGAAGACCATCGCCACGTTATTCTCCAGATCGGGCTGGAGTGTGGCATAGTACCAATCACCGCTAGCGCCGCACAGGTAGCAGTCCTCGTTGACCACTTCGGCGTCAGTGATGTCCGGGCACAGATTGGTGCTGCCGCAAGTTGAGCCGTTGTCGTTGAGCACCGGCTTGACCTCGAACCACAGCACGTGGGAGCCCGAGGCGCTACCCGAGGCTGTGTTGAGCGAGCCGAAGAGGCTACCGGCATGATAGGTGACGCCGCCCGAGATGCGCACGTCGTTGGTCTGGATACAGTTGCTGCAGGCCGGCTGCGAAGCGTTGGGCGGCAGGCGATAGTCGTTCGCGGTGGCGACGGTAACTCCGCTGGCCTCTGGCCCCGAGGCGGACGTCGCCAGCGGGTTGGAGATCGCCCATACGACAAGCCCGTTGCAGGCGGTCGAACATTGGCCGCCGCCAAACTTGATGTTGTAGGAGTTGAGCAGGAACTCGGCGCGTGGATGGTCGGAGGGCGAGAATTCGTTGGCCGGCTCAACGGTGTCGACTTGCGTTCCGCCCACGTTGAAGTTGAAAAACCAGAAATAGCCGGTGCTCAGCCCAGCGTACAATTTCGACTTCGGGATGATCATCAAGCGCGCGTCGACGAAACTCAATCCGGCGGTGAAGCGATTGAAACTGATATAAACGGCGCTCCGATCCTGGCCGAGCTGCGGAAAGTCGGTTAGCTCGCCGGTGAGCGTTTCGGCGGGACCGTTGAACTTGTAGATATTCCAACCGCCGAGCGGATTGTTGGTCTGGCTCACCGCAAGGAGAATCTGCGGCTTGATCGAGCTGCCCGAGCGAGTGGCGATTGCGATGAAGCGGTTGTTGGCCCAGTCATAGATCGCGCGCGGGTCATAGGTAAACGCGCTCGCGCCAAGTCCGAAAAAGGCGTTTAGGCTCTTGGGAAACCCGGCCTGCATCGCGCCCACCTTGTCATAGACCGCCACGCACGCGTTGACCATCTCGAAGACATACGTCTGATTGACCGCAAGCCCCTGGTCGGGCGGCACAAAGCTCGTCCCCGCGCATCCGTGCTTGAGTGCCGAAAAGCCGGTGGCGGGCGGAACCTTCGCTCCTCCCGCGCCGACGGCCCTGGGCGGGGCCGTCTCGCCTGCGGTGCCGGCGGCCATCTGCGACTGGTAATCCGCCGCCATCTTGCGCTGCGCGAATTCCGCCGCGCTGACGCCGGTTCCGAGCGGTGGCGCCGCCGGACGCAGCGCGACCTCCGCCGCGCTTATCTGCGGCAAGGCGGCGAGCGTCACTTCAAACGGAGAGGCCGCCGGGCCGTCCCCGCCGCGGTTGACGCTCGGGGTTTCGCGCGGGTGCCCACTCATCCCCGGCGGCGATTGCTGCGCATGCGCAGCGCCGACAACGGCTGCCAGGGCGAACACTGCGCCCGCGATGAGAGTCAGAATGCTTTTCTTCATAGACACGGCCCCGCCCTGCTCAAGGGCAAGGCGCATGCCGCGAGCAGCCGTTCGCGCCTCGGCCTGGGCGTGACGCATACTTTGAGAAACCATAGCCGCGCGCCCCACGCGACGGCTCCCGCAGGCCAACGGCGCGGCCGCACGCGGGTCAGAAGGAAAAGCTCCGCCGGCCTTTCAGCGCGACTGTCTCAGTGTCTCGACTTTGCTTTGGCGATGTCCGATACGGGACGGATCGGCGGCTCTACACTGCGCTGCCCAGCGCGGCGCCGGCGAAGACCGCCGCCAGCCCGCTGATCAGGCTGCCCACGATATTGAACGCGGCGAGCGCAACCTGGCCGTCCTGGAGCAGGCGCAGCGATTCATAGGTGTAGGTCGAAAACGTGGTGTAAGCGCCGACGAAGCCGACCGCGAACAGCAACCGCGCGCCTGGCGCCACCCACGGACGCTCCTGCGCAAAGGCGAGGAAGAAGCCGAGAATGAAGCTGCCGGAGACGTTGATGACGAAGGTGCCCCACGGAAAGGGCGCACCCCACCGTGTGGCCACCCATCCGCCGAGCAGGTAACGCGCGTTGGCCCCGAGAAAGCCGCCCAGCCCGACCCACAGCAGGGCGCTCACGTCAGCCGGCTCCGGTGCGCTCCAGAGATTCGTCGGAAGCGCCGTCCGTACCCAACAGCGCCCGCATCAGCTCCGTGCGCCCGATGATTCCCACCAGCCGCCCGTCGGCGTCGACCACCGGGATGCGCTTAACGCCGCGCTCGGCAGAGAGCGCCAGCGCGCTGGCCACCGACATCTCCTCGCGCAGGGTGACGACCTCGCGCGTCATCACGTCGGCGACCCCGCGTGGACGACCTCGACGTCGTGCGCGGTGATCAGCGAGGCGGGCGCCATCTCGACGAGCTTCGGGATGATGCGTTCGATGCGCTCGGGGCGGTCGACCACGGTGACCACCATTGGCAGATCCATCGACAGGCGCAGCACGGCCGATGTGTGGACCACGCTCGACATCCCGAAGCCGGCGGCGCCGCGGATGACAGTGGCGCCGCTGAGCCCCT
Organism: Candidatus Binataceae bacterium; assembly: GCA_035650475.1. Lineage (NCBI taxonomy): Bacteria > Candidatus Binatota > Binatia (SeqCode) > Binatales (SeqCode) > Binataceae (SeqCode) > Binataceae bacterium (SeqCode). The sequence goes on along the minus strand of DASRHP010000009.1, from coordinate 480,554 downwards.
CGCGCCGCAGCAGCTCGACGATCGCCGTGTAGAGCGCTTGATGGCGGTGCAGGTCGCTCTCTCCGAGGTAGATGGTGAGCTGTCTGCCCCTGCCGGTGAACATCGCGTTATCGCGTGCGCCCCGGCGGACGTTGGTGCCCGCCGTCAGCGCGCGCTCCGAATGATTACGGGCAAAACGAAGGGCGCCGCAAGCGGCGCCCTTCTTGACTATCCAGCGAATCCGTGCGTCCGCGGATGCCGCGCGCCCCCCATCCGGACGGCGCGCCTCAGGCCGCCTTCTTCTTGCGCCCGTTGCCCACGCCTTCCTTGCGCACGGTGAAGCGATGGTCGAGCTGGCCCATCTTTTCAACCACGCCGCCATACTCCAGTTCCGTGTACGGCAGCATCGCGGGACCCGAGAAGCCCTGGTTGCGGATTTCAGCCGCTTTCTGCGAGACGTTGTTGCGCACCCAGTCCCAGAACGGATGGTCGAAAGCGTCCACCGCCTCCGTGAACTTGCCCTCGTGCACGCAAAAGGCCGCGCAGCTCACCACCGCCGGGCCGTCGAAGAACGAGATCGTCGAGTTCAGCTTGACCGGCATCAGCGGTCCATGATGGCTGCCGCGCATCGTGCCCGCCACATAGTGTCCGATACGGTATGGCGAAAGCACCTCGCCCGTGGCCGGGAAGTTGCCCTGCGTGCGGACCAGCGCGACCGGGTCGTCCTTGCCGGTGTAGGTGCCGGCGATATTGTGCAGGCGCGAGGTCGAGACCACGGCGGCGACGTCGTTATTGGCGCGCGAGCGGATCGATTCGACCACGAAGCGCTCGTTATCGCGCAGCAGGCAGGCGATGTCGTACATCTCCTCGGGCGCGTTGAGCTCGATGATGCGATCGCCCTCGGTGTGGTTGACGTCCATGATGGTGTAAGTGAAGCCCTTGGCCATCTTGGGCGACAGCAGCAGCCCCGCGCAGTGCATCGGATCGGCAAACGCCAGGTACAGCGGCAGGTTGTAGGCGCCGGGATCGGTCTTGTCGGCGGCGAAGAACAGGAACGGCTCGTTGGGGCGCTCCTCGAACTCCATCTCGCACGAGGCCGGCCCCAGGCCGCGCACGTTGCCTGAAAAGGCGTCCTTGAGCAGATCCTGGCCGGCGCCGTAGAGCCCTTGCGCGCGCGCGACCTTGGTGCCCGCCATGAATGCGTCCCACGCCAGCTCGTGAATCTTGGAATCGTTCACTCCGCGCTGATGAGCCATCAGCAGGGCCACGTCGTCGCCGGTCGAGCTGACGTACAGGTCGGTGAGCAGCTTCTTGCCGTGCTCGCGCACGTGTTGTTCGATGGTCTCCTTGAGCCGGGCCGAGGGCTTGATATGCCCGCCGATCGACCCGACGTCCGCTTTGATTACCGAAAGTGTAGTCTTCATGCTCTGCGATCCTCCCGCCTGATCAGCGCGCGGCGATGCCAGGTACGCCTCCCAGGTGGGCACGCGTCCCACACGTCCCGCATCCGCCGCCGCATCCTCCGCCCGCCGAGCGCGGCGGCGGAGTGCCAAAGTGATAGCCCTCTGCCTCGAGTTGCGCGGCCGTCACCCATCTAAGTTGCGCGTCCACCGGTGAATCGCAATGCACGCAGTAACGCCGCTCGCGCTCTGCTTCGTCGAGGGCGACGTAAACGAGCACGTCTCGCGCGCACGTGCCGCAGAGCGCGGTCGGAAACCGGGACGAGCTGAGCGACGGATCCCGCATCACAAAAAAGCAAACGCCGTGTGTATAACAGCGGCTTTTATAGTAGTCTATGCGTCCGACGCCATCAAACAAGATGCCCGCCGACAGGCCCCGCGCCCAACTCCTTGCCCAACAACTCGAGGGACGCCGGCTCGGCCGCTTCACCCTCAAGCTGACCAGCGTGCGGCCGGTCAAGGTGCGCACCGGATGGTTCTACTTCACGCTCGCCGTGGCCGCGCGCGAAGGCGCCGTCTCGCGCGGCCCGCTGATGACGGGCATCGTCAGCGCCGGCGGCCGCGGCGTCGCACCGTGGTTCGAATGTCGGCTTTATCCCGAGGTTGAGCTTGCCTCGGACAAAAGGCTCGACGCGCGCGCCGAGGGGCTCGAGGCGGGGGCCGTCGAGGCCGTGGGCGAGCTCGTCCCGCCCGGCGGCCACATGATGGTCGACTACGAAAACGCCGGGCAGGAGGAGACCTTCGCCGCGCTCGTCCTTCGGGTGCCGCCGGCGGCGAGTTATCTCGGGGCGCTGATGTTTCGCGCGGGGTTCCGCGGGCACTTCAAGGACTGGTACTTCTCCGAGGGCGGGCACGAAGGGCCGCGCAAGCTGCAAGCCAACAAGTCCCCAAACGCGGCCGAGGCGCGCCGCGCGCTCGCGGCCCATCGCGAGGAGCTCGCCGCCTTCGTCGGGCGCGCGCTGCCCGAGCGTCGCGACCAGGCCGAGGTGATCCGCAAGGCGCAGGCGCGCGCCCGCGCGCTGCTCGAGGAGATGGGCCGCTAGCCGCGCGGCGTGGGCCGAAGACGCGCTCGATGGACTGGACGGATCAGTGGCTATGGATTTCGGCGGTGCTGGGGATCGCCGGCGGCGTCGTGATGTTCGTGCCATTCGCGCGGGTGCTCAGGTGGCGCGCGCGTATCCTTGAACGGATGGAGACGGCGCCCAATCGCACCGCGCTGTCGATCTGGATGGAGGCGGGGACCTTCGGATGGGTGGTCGCGGGAGCGATCGTGTTTCTGTTCCTGCCCACGCTGTTGCTCCCCCACGGGATCGTGTATCTGGCGGCGTTCATGCTTGCGATGGCTTACAAGCGGCCGCGCTTTAATCGCCGCATGGAGGCGATGGGGATCGCGCCGCACGCGACACGCCGCAGGCCGGGCGCCTAGCCAACGTACGGTTCGCCGAGCGCGCTGGGCGCCTGAGCCTGGCCGCTGAAGCCGGCCAGCACCACCAGCGTCAGCGCATACGGCAGCGCGAGAAACACCTGGTAGGGAACCGCGGTGCCGAGCGCCTGAAGCCCAAACTGCAAAGCCATCGCGGCCCCGAACAGCACCGAAGCCGCCGCGCATCCCCATGCGTTCCATCGCCCAAGGATAACCACCGCCAGCGCGACGAATCCGCGCCCGGCGGTGATTCCCTCGACGAAGGTGCCGGTATAGGCAAGGGTGAGAAACGCGCCGCCGAGCCCGGTCAGCACTCCTGAGGCGATGAGCGCCTGCCAGCGCAGGCGATAGACGCCCAGCCCGAGAGCATCGGCCGCCTCCGGCCGCTCGCCCGCCGCGCGCAGCCGAAGCCCGTAGCGGGTGCGCGCGATCACGAACGCAACCGCGGGCACCAGGGCGAAGGCGAAATAGACCAGCAGGTCGTGATCGAAGAGCGCACGGCCAACCAGCGGCAGCCGCGCGAGCGGACCAAGCGCGACCGGGCCCAGCGTCCTGACCGTGAAGGCGCGCCCGGTGACACCGAAAATCCTGCGGTAGAAGACGCCGGTGATTCCGAACGCCAGAATGTCGAGCGCGGTGCCGGCGACGACCTGGTTGACCGCCAGATTGACCACCAGCAACGCAAGCAGCGCGTTGAGCGCGACCGCCGCCGCGATGCCGGCGAGCAGGCCGAGCGCAAGGCTGTGCGTGAAGTAGGCCGCCGCCAACGCGAAGAACGCGCCGACGAGCATCGCGCCCTCGATCCCGATATTGATGACGCCGCTCTCCTCGACCAGCAGCTCGCCCAGCGCCGCGAACAGCAGCGGCGCCGCCATCGCGATCGTCGAAGCGATCGACGCCTCAAGCATCGCCGCCTCCGTCCGCCGCCGCGCCGGCGAGCGCGCCGGCCGCATCCCCGTTCAGCTCGGCGGGCGGCGCGGCGCCGCCGCTCCATAACGCCTGACCAATGGCCGGCCACGCGGCGGCGTCGAAGGCGAGCAGGGTCAGGATCACCATCCCCTGAATCACCTGCACCAGCTCGGGCGACACGCCCTGGCTGCGCTGCATCGCCTGCGAGCCGTTGTCGAGCGCGCCGAAGAGCAACGCGGCGGCGAGCACGCCGAGCGGATTGAGCCGCGCGACCAGCGCCACCGCTACCGCCTCGTAGCCCCATCCGGGCGAGAAGGCTTCGTACAGGCGATGGGTGATCGCGCTGACCTGGACCGCGCCGCCCAGCCCCGCCAGCGCGCCGCTCAGCGCCATCGTCCATACCCCGAGCCGCGCGACCGGAATCGCGAAAAACGCCGCCGCCCGCCGGTTGCGGCCCATCGCGCGCAGATGAAAGCCGCTCCCGCTATGGAAAAGCCAGAGCCCTGCAACGATGGCGAGCGCGATCGCCAGGATCATTCCGGCATTGAGGCGGCTCGGCGGCGCAAACATCCAAAGCTCCGCCGCGCGCGCGATCGGTGCGCTCTCCGGATAGGCCCGCGCGGACTCCATCAGCGGACCGTGCACGGCGAGGCTCAGCGCCTGCGCGGCCACGAAATTGAGCATGATCGTGCTGATGACCTCGTTGACCCCGCGCCGCTCCCGCAGCCATCCGCATACCCCGCCCCACAGCGCGCCCGCGCCCGCCCCGCATCCGAGCACGGCGGCGACCGCGGGCGCGCGCGGCCATCCGTCGAGCGCGATGCCGAGCGCGCCGGCGGCGAGCGCGCCGACCAGCAGCTGGCCGTCGGCGCCGATGTTCCACAGCGCCCCCTGAAAAGCGATCGCGACCGCAAGCCCAGTGAAGACCAGCGGCGTCGCCTTGACCAGCGTATCGGTCGCGGCGATCCAGTTGCCGAAGGCGCCCTCCCATAGCGCGGCGAGGACGCCGAGCGGCGAGGCGCCGAGCGCCAGCAGGACGAGCGCGATCAGCGCGGCGGCGGTCGCGAGCGCCCCAAGCGGCTTGCCGAGCCGGGCGAGCATCAAGCGGCGACGTTAGCCGAAGGGCCGCGCGCGACGCCAGTTCGGGTGGCTGGTGAAGTTGATGAGCGAGCGACCCAGACCCCTCCCTGAAGGGAAGGGGATTAAACAAATTTGGGTTTGGGATCGGTGTAGGAGCCGTTGCGTGAGCGGCCCTGACTACATCTCAAAATGGGCGGCGGCCCTGAGGTAGCGCTCGTCGTCGCGATGGGCCAGGTCGGGATTGCATCCGCGGCCAAGGGCAAACCAATAGGTGAAAAGCTGCAGCGAGAGCAGCAGCGCGAACGGGCTGAGCGTCTCCTCCTCGCCCTCGACCTCGAGCGCTTCGTCCACCGCGCCCGCGAGCGCCGCGCCCGCGCGGGTGAAGACGCCCAGGCGCGCCGCGCCGATCTCCCCGAGCGCGCTCGCCGCCTGCATCGCGCGCTCGCCGGCCGCACCGCCAGCGCTTACAAGAATCGCCAGCGTGTCGCGATCAGCCGCGCTTATCGGACCGTGCAGAAATTCCTCGACCTGCAGGTCCTCGGAATAGACGAAGCTGGTCTCCTTGAGCTTGAGCGCGATCTCGCGCGCGGTCGGATAGTTGGGGCCGCCGCCGAGAATCACGATGCGGCGAAAGTTGCGGAAGCGTGCAGCCGCCTTGCGCTCGCGCGAGTCGTCGTCAAGCCGCCGGCGCATCAGGTCGGGAATCGCCGCGAACTCGGCGCGCAGCCCCTTCGCCTCGGCGTCGTCGCCGCCAGCCTGCGCGCGAATTTCGAGCGCGAGCGCGAACAGGAGCGCCATCGCGGCGGTCAGGCTCTTGGTATGCGCCGCCGATTGCTCCTGCTCGGTGGTGAGCATCAGATGGTCGGCCTGGCGCGCGCCTTCGTCGGGCCCCTGCCCGCTTATCGCGGCGGTCAGGATGCCAGCGGTCTTGGCCTCGGCGACCGCGCGCGCCGAGTAAAGCTTCCATCCGCGATGCGACAGCACGAGCATCGCACTGTCGCGCGCCGGGCGCATCCCGTAATTGACCACGTCGAACGAGCTTGCCGCGCCCACCGACGTCATCCGGCCGACCGTGCGCATCCAGTACTCGCCGTAGAGCGCGCCATTGAGCGAGGTGCCGAGTCCGGCGAGCGTCAGCGCGGGCTTCGCGCCCAGCGCACGGGCGAGCGCTACGACTTGGTCGCGGTTGCGCGCAAGCACGTCAGCGATTGCCCCAGGCTGCGCGCTGATCGCGTCGAACATGAAGTAGGGATGTGCGTCGCGTCGCCGGGAGGGATCGATCACGGATTGTGACTTCGACAACGCCATCGATGGGGGCCTCCCTGATACGGCGGGCGCGATGCGAGTTTGGTGGCGGCGGTAGGACTCGAACCTACGACTCTGCGGATATGAGCCGCATGCTCTGACCAGCTGAGCTACGCCGCCACCGGGGGGTAAAGGTTAGCCGGAGCCGGGCGGCGGCGAAAGAGCCTGCGCGCTATTCCAGCACGATCGCGCCGGTCTTTACTTCGCGGCTGCGGCGATGGACCTGGTAGAGCACGCCCTCGTTGAGCTCGACACAGGTCAGCTTGCCGCCGTACACCAGACCGGTGTCGATCCCGAGCTTGTACGGCAGATCGACCATCACCGCACGCATCGGCGTATGTCCGAAGACCACGGTCGCGCTTATCCGATGAGGCGCGAAGATGAACTCCTGGCGGATCCAGAGCATGTCCTCGGCGCGCTGCTCCTCCAGCTCCCGCGCCGGCACCACGCCGGCGTGGACGAAGAGGTAGGGCGGGCGCAAATAGCTGGTCGCCAGCCGACGCATGAACTCCAGGTGATGCTCTGGGATGAAGCCGCGCGCCTCGGGCAGGTCGTTCTCGCCCACGCCGTAGCTGTCGAGCGTGGCCGCGCCGCCGTTGAACAGGAACGACTCGCCGTAATTGCCCGCCATCCCGAGGAACGAGCACATCATGTCTTCGTGATTGCCCTTGAGAAAGACGAACTCGGCGCCGCCCGCGCGCTCGTGTTCGAGCAGCAGGTCGATAACGTCGCGCGCCGAGGGGCCGCGATCGACGTAGTCACCGACGAACACCACGGTGTCGCCGCGCACGGGCTTGATCGCGTTGAGCATCACACCCAGCTCGTCGGGGCATCCGTGGATGTCGCCGATCGCGAACAGGCGTCCGCAGGGCGGCGCCTGATGTTGCTGCTGACGCTGCCGAGGCCGCGCCGCCATCGCTAATCCCTTCTCGCCTCGGCCGCGGCGGCCTTGCGCTCGCCCCGCGCCGTCTTGCGTTCGCCGCTGGCTTCCGGGCTGACACTGCGCGCGGGCTCCTCGGCGAGCAGTTCGCCGAGCGCCGCACGGTCGGCGATCAGGCGCCGCGCCGCGGTGTACGGATTGATGGTGCCTTCGCGCACCGCGCCCGCTATGGCGGGTACAGCCCCATGGGCGAGCGCGCGCGCCGCCCGCTCCTCCATCTCGGCCGTCAGCACTTCGAGAAATTCGCGCGCGCGCCGCTCGCGCTCGCGCTCGGGGTTGCGATGGGTGCGGACGTACTCGGCATGGCGGTCGATTGCGGCAACCAGTCCATCGATTCCCTGGTCGGTGCTGGCCTGGGTGAGCAGTACCGGCGGACGCCATCCGTTGATGCCCTGGCGGCCCAGATGCACGCTCAGCTCCAGCTCGGCCTTGATCCGGTCAGCACCCTCGCGATCGGCCTTGTTGACCACGAAAAGGTCGGCGATCTCGTTGAGCCCGGCCTTCATCACCTGCACGCTGTCGCCGCCCTCGGGCACCGTGACCACGACCGTGGTGTCGGCGAGGTCCATCACGGCAAGCTCGGTTTGGCCGACGCCGACGGTCTCGATGATGATCATGTCGAAGCCGAACGCGTCGAGCAGCTTGACGATCTCGCGCGCCGCGCGGCTCAGTCCGCCGTGGCTGCCGCGGCTGGAGAGGCTGCGGATATAGACGCCCGGGTCGCGGTAATGGTCGGTCATGCGGACACGATCGCCGAGCACGGCGCCGCCCGAAAACGGGCTGGAAGGATCGATCGCCAGCACACCGACCTCGCGCCTCAGCGCACGATACTTGGCGATAAGCCGGTTGACCAGGGTCGATTTGCCCGCGCCCGGAGCGCCAGTGATGCCGACGATATAGGCACGGCCGGTGCGCGAATAGATCTGTTCCATCACCGCGCTGACCTCGGCCGCGCGGTTCTCGACCAAGGTGATCAGCCGGGCCAGGGCGACCCGGTCGCGCGCCATAAAGCGCTCCAGCAGCGAATTCAGACGCGCGTTATCCACCGGTTTCGCAGGGCTCCCTCCGCTTATGCTATGCGCGCGGGCGGCAATACAGAAGAGTGCCGCACGCGCCCGTGTGGCGCGGGCGCCAGCCGCTCAAAGTCCCGCGCAGGCGGCGCTCTCCTGCAAGCATAACCGCTCGGCCGCAAGGCGCGCAATTGACGGCGCGCGCCGGCGAATTGTATTGGCCGTACCGCGCGCATATTCTCCACTTGCACCGATGAAATTGCCGGACATCTATACCGACTGGCGAATCGTCTTCGGCTTGGCGCTCATCGTGCTGGGCGCGGTCAACTGGGTGATCGGCCTCGATCGCGCTGAGGAGTACGGCCGCATCGTTGCCCACACTCCCAAGAGCGCCGCGACCGAAAGCTATCGCAGCTTCGACGAACTCGACCCGCGCTCCGACAGCGCCGTGCTGGCGCCGTTCGGCACCGAACAGCGGCGGGTTTCCTACGCCACCGCGCGGCGCGACTTCTACCACGTGACCTATCTCACCGGCCAGGCGCTGGTAATCGCGGGAGTGGTGCTCAGCCTGCTCGGCTTTATCGTGCTCATCCAGCGCGACAGCCGCCGCGCAGGCCAGCGCATGCGCCTAAGGAGCGGCGGCGCGGGGCCGCCGGCGACGCGCTGATGGTCAAGCTGCTCGCCGAGGCGGCGCCGGCCAAGATCAACCTCTTCCTGCGCGTGGTCGGCCGGCGCGCCGACGGCTACCACGAGCTGGACTCGGTGTTCGTCCCGATTTCGCTGGCCGACCGGGTGCGGGTCGAGATGCGCCGCGCGCCGGGCCGTGCGATCGCGCTGCGCTGCGACCGCGCGGGCATCCCCGACGGCGAGCGCAACCTCGCATGGCGCGCCGCCGACGCCTTCATGCGCGAGTTCGGAGTCAATGCGGAGATCCTCATCGACCTGCACAAGGAAATCCCGGCCGGCGCCGGCCTGGGCGGGGGTTCGTCCGACGCCGGCGCGGTGTTGCGGATTATGGCCGCAATGCAACGGGTCGGCGACCTGGCGCGGCTGGCCCGGGTCGCGCTCGGATTGGGGGCCGACGTGCCGTTTTTTCTCGCCCCGCGCGCGGCGCACGTCGGCGGGATCGGCGAACGCATCAGGCCGCTTGAGCGATGCGCGCGGCTATGGATGGCGATCGCGGTGCCGGCGGTCGAGATTCCAACCGCCGAGGTCTATCGCGCGCTTGAGCCCGAGCACTGGAGTGGGCCGGCGCCGGCGGAGCATCTGCGCGCGATCACCGAGGGTCGCATAACGCCCGCGGTCGTCCAGAACGACCTCGCGGCTGCGGCGATGGCGCTCTATCCGCAGATCGCCCGCCTCAGGAAAGCGCTGGAGACGGCCGGCGCCTCAGCCGCCGCGATGTCGGGCAGCGGTGGCGCGGTGTTTGGGCTGTTCGCGGGCGAAGAGCAGGCATCGCGGGCAGTTGAGAAGTTGCGCCCGGAGGTGCCGGAGGCGCGGCTGTTCGTGGCGCATTCGTTGTAGGAGGCCGCCCGTCAATGGCCCTACCCTAGCGCCAGCCGTCCCGGGCGTTAGCGCACGCGCAATGCTCGGAGGGTCCTCGGCCCGCGAGCAACTGGGGCACAGGCTTAATGAAAAACCGCGCGCTTCGGTGAATAAGCGAATTTTGGCTGTGGAAGTTCGGCCCGAAGGCGGATTGACACTCAAAAACGCCATCCATTAACATCACGCACGGCCGCGGCGCGGTGCGCCGCGGCGAACAGTTTGGGCCGATCCGTTGGCAATTTCGCGCCACAGCTTCATCCTCTGACCGGTCGGCGGCAGGCGGCCCGAGCGGCGCGTCGGACCTGCTATCCTGATCGATGGGGCGCGGGCCGTGCTGGGCGGTCGCCAAGCTGGTAAGGCACCAGGCTTTGGACCTGGCATTCGAAGGTTCGAATCCTTCCCGCCCAGCCATCTGCACCGGCCCGGCGGCGCGGGAGGCGAGCGGCAAGGATTTTGATTTTGGCTTGGCCGAGGGGGGCCGAGATGCCTGAACGGGCGAAAGACGAACTGGAAATCTTTACCGGCAACTCCAACCCGGCGCTCGCGCGCGAGGTCTGCGAGTACCTTGGCGTGCATCTGGGCGAGGCCGAAGTCGGGCACTTTCCCGACGGCGAGGTGATGGTCGAGGTGCGCGAGAACGTGCGCGGCGGCGATTGCTTCGTGATCCAGTCGATCTGCACCCCGCCCAACGAGAACCTGATGGAGCTGCTGCTCCTGATGGACGCGCTGCGGCGCGCTTCGGCCAAGCGCATCACCGCTGTCATCCCTTACTTCGGCTACGCGCGCCAGGACCGCAAGGTCGCGCCGCGGGTGCCGATCAGCGCCAAGCTGGTTGCCGACCTCATCACCACCGCCGGCGCCTCGCGCGTGCTCACGGTCGATCTGCACGCCGGCCAAATCCAGGGCTTCTTCAACATCCCGGTGGACAACCTCTACGCGATGCCGGTGCTGATCCAGTACCTGCGCAAACGTATGGAGGGCAGGCGGGTCTCGGTAGTCTCGCCCGACGCCGGTGGGGTCGAGCGCGCGCGCGCCTTTGCGCGCCGGCTCAATGCCAACCTGGCGATTATCGACAAGCGCCGGCCGCGGGCGAGCGAGGTCGCCGAAATGCAGCTGGTCGGCGAGGTGCGCGACTCCTCGGCGCTGCTGGTGGACGACATGATCGACACCGCCGGCACGATCACCGAAGCGGCCAAAGTGGTGATGAACGCGGGCGCCAGCGAGGTCATCGCCTGCGCCACCCATCCGATCCTCTCCGACCCCGCCTGCGAGCGACTCAACCGCTCGCAGCTCAAGGAAGTGGTCACGACCAACAGCATCCCGCTGCGCGCCAAGGCGCAGGCCGAGCTGGGCTCGCTCAAGGTGCTGTCGGTGGCAAGCCTTATAGCGGAAGCGATTCGCCGCATACATAATGAGGAGTCGGTGAGCTCGCTCTTCAACTGAGCCGAGCGCGTGGGCGCCGCAGGCATGTAGGCGTCGTGGCAATCGCGCCGCGCATTGCGACCATCGCGCAAACATCCCGGCAAGGGCATAAGAAACAATGGAAACCGTCGAGCTGTCCTGCGAATTGAGAGAAACCCGGCCCAAGGGCCGCCGCCATGAATTGCGCCGCCAAGGCCGGATCCCCGCCGTGCTCTATGGGCCTAAGCTGGCGCCCATGGCGCTCGCGATAAGCGGCGCCGAGCTTCGCGCGCGGGTCTCGGCCAGCGGCCGCCAGCGCCTGATCCGGCTCAAGTCGAGTTCGCCCGAGCTCAACGAGCGCCACGTTATCGTCAAGGAGATCCAGCGCGCGCCGGTCAGCGGCGCCTTCCTGCATGCCGACCTCTATGAAGTCGATCTCACGCACAGGCTGCGCGTCTCGGTGCCGCTGCGGTTCACGGGCAAAGCGCGTGGCGTGGCCGAGGGCGGTATTCTTCAGCCGCTGGCGCGCGAGATCGAAGTCGAATGCCTGCCGCTGGAAATTCCCGAGGTGGTCGAGGTTGATGTATCGGCGCTCGGAATCCACGACGTCATCCACGTCTCGGCGCTCAACTTCGCCGGCAATATCAAGCCAATCTTCGATACTGACTATCCGGTGGTGACGGTGCTGCCGCCGACGGTCGAGGCCGCGCCGGCGGCCGCGGCGGCAGAGGCCGCCGCGCCTGCCGAGGGTGCCGCTGCACCGGCCGAAGGCGCTGTCGCACCGGCCGCGGTCGCCGAAGGCAGCGCCAAAGAAGGTGCCGCGCCGGCGGGCGGCGCGGCGAAGAAGGCCTAGTCCGCGGCCGGGGCAGAGGGGGCGCGGCGCCCGCCGCGCCCCCCTCTGCCCGGGCTTAAGGCGAGCCCTTGGGGAGGGCGCCGCCGCGTCGCGGGTGTCACCCGAGGGCGGTTGCGCACGGGAGGAGGTCAGTTGCTGCGATGAGTTTCGCCCATCTCCACGTCCACACCCAGTACAGCCTGCTTGACGGCGCCAATAAGATCGGCCCCCTGCTCGATCACGCGCATGCCTCGGGGATGAGCGCGATGGCGATCACCGACCATGGCAACATGTTCGGCGCCGTCGAGTTCTTCCAGAAGGCCTCCCAGCACGGGATCAAGCCGATCATCGGATGCGAAGCGTACGTCGCGCCGGGCAAGCGCAGCGACCGCTCGCAGGTTCCCAAGAGCGACGACTTCGACGGCGGCGGCAATTTCCATCTCATCCTGCTCGCCGCGTCGCCCACCGGGTACCGCAACCTCTGCCGGCTTTTGAGCGCGGCCTACCAGGAGGGGCTGTATTACAAGCCGCGCGTCGACAAGGAGATCCTCGCCGAACTCAACGAGGGCATCATCGCGCTGTCCGGATGCCTGTCGGGAGAGGTCGCGCGATGGCTGCGCGCGGGTCGCTCGGACAAAGCGCGCGAGGCGGCCGAGAGCTACGCCCGCATCTTCAAGGACCGCTTCTATCTCGAGCTCCAGGACAATCGCCTGCACGCGCCGCTCAACGAGGCCCTGCGCGAACTCGGGCGCACCGCCGGCCTGCCGCTGGTCGCCACCAACGACTGCCACTATCTCCATCGCGACGACGCTCGCGCCCACGAGGTCCTGCTCTGCATCCAGACCGGCAAGACGATGGCCGACGACTCGCGCTGGCGCTTCGACACCGACGAGCTGTATGTCAAGACGCCGGCGGAAATGGCCAAGGCGTTCGGCGCGGAGTCCGAGGAGTACCGCAACACGATGGAGATCGCGCGGCGGGTGGACTTCGGCTTCGACTTCGGCAAGTTCCACTTCCCGGTTTACCAGGACGCCCACGCCGAAAATCTCGACGAGGTGCTCGAGCAGCGCGTGCGCGAGGGGCTGGCCGAGCGGCTCAAGGAGCTGCACGCGCGCCGCGGCGAGTTCGACGAGGCGCCGTATCACGAGCGGATCGCGCGCGAGCTGCCGGTGATCCGCGAGATGGGCTTCTCGGGCTACATGCTGATCGTCGCCGACTTCATCGACTACGCGCGCCGGCGCGGGATCCCGGTCGGCCCCGGGCGCGGCTCGGTCGTGGGCAGCCTGGTCTCATACTCGCTGCGCATCACCGAGGTCGATCCGATCGAGCACAAGCTGCTGTTCGAGCGCTGGCTCAACCCGGGGCGCAAGTCGATGCCCGACATCGACGTCGATTTCTGCTTCGAGCGGCGCGACGAGGTGCTCGAATACGTGCGCCGGAAGTACGGGGCCGAGCGCGTCGCGCAGATCATCACCTTCGGCACGATCAAGGGAAAGCAGGCGATCCGCGACGTTGGGCGGGTGCTTGGCCTGTCGTTTGCCGAGACCGACCGTATCGTCAAGCTCTACCCCGCGCCCAAGCAGGGGCGCGACTTTCCGCTCGCCCAGGCGCTCGAGATGGAACCGCGGCTGCGCGCCGAACGCGACAGCCATCCCGAGCTTTTCGAGTACGCCTTCAAGCTCGAAGGGCTGCTGCGCCACGCCTCGCGCCACGCCGCCGGCGTAGTGATCTCGGACGTTCCACTGGCCGAGGTGGTGCCGCTGTACGTTGACAAGGAGCGCGGGGATGGGGCGGCGGCGCCGATGGCGATCACGCAGTATTCGATGAAGGGGGTCGAGGAGATCGGGCTCATCAAGTTCGACTTCCTCGCGCTCAAGAACCTCACTCTGATCACCAACACGCTCGAGCTGGCGCGCGCCGGCGGCAAGCAGCCGCCCGACCTCAACCGCCTGCCGCTCGACGATCCCGACACCTACAGGCTGCTCGCCCGCGGGGACACCGTGGGCGTGTTCCAGATGGAGGGCTCGGGGATGCGACGCTTCATCTCCGACCTCAAGCCGACCCGTTTCGACGACATCATCGCCGCCGGCTCATTGTTCCGCCCCGGCCCGCTGGACGCGGTGCAGGACGGCAAGACGATGGTTCAGCATTACGTCGATCGCAAGCATGGCCGCGAGCCGGTCGAGTACGACCATCCGCTCCTGGAGCCGGTGCTGAAGGACACCTACGGCGTCATCGTTTACCAGGAGCAGGTGATGGGCGCGGCGCAGGCGCTGGCCGGCTATACACTTCAGGAAGCCGACCTGCTGCGCGCCGCGATGGGCAAGAAGAACAAGCTGGTGATGGAAAAAGAACGCGCCCGCTTCATCGAAGGCGCGCGCAAGAACGGCCTATCCAAGGCGCTGGCGGAATCGATCTTCGAGAAGATCGAGACCTTCGCCTCCTACGGTTTCAACCGCTCGCATGCCGCAGCCTACGCGCTGACCACCTACACCACCGCCTACCTCAAGGCGCACTATCCGCACGAGTTCATGGCGGCGCTGATGTCGCTCGACATGGACGACGTCGACAAGACCTACAAGAACATCGCGGCACTGCGCGAGATGCGCATCCGACTGCTCCCGCCCGACGTCAACCAGAGCGGCGTCAAGTTCACCGTGGCCGGCGAGGCGATCCGCTTCGGGCTCGGCGCGATCCGCGGGGTCGGCGCCAAGAGCGCCGAGGCGATGATCGCCGTGCGCCAGAGCGGCGGCCCGTTCAAGGATCTGATGGACTTCTGCCTGCGGGTCGGCACCCAGCTCGTCAACCGCCGGGTGCTCGAAGCGTTGATCAAGTGCGGCGCCTTCGATTCGGTTGCCTCCGGACGGGCGGCCCTGATGGCGCAGGTGGACGACACGCTGAAGCTCGTGCAAAAGGCCGAAAGCGACGCCGCCAAGGGCCAGCATGGCCTGTTCGGCGCCGCCGCACGCCCTCAGGTGCTGCCCCCGCCGCGCACGCCGGTTGGCGAGTGGGACCAGAAGGAGATGCTGCGCAACGAGAAGGAGGCGCTCGGCTTCTACATCACCGCCCATCCGCTGGACAAATACGAGCGCGAGCTGCGCCGGCTCGGCGGCGTGAATACGGCTGACCTTCACGCGCTGCCCGACTCAAGCCAGGTGCGCGTCGCCGGCGTGGTGCAGGCGGTCAAGCTCAAGAACAACAAGGCCGGCAAGCGCTACGCGACCTTCGCGCTGGAGGACCGCGAGGGCGTGGTCGAGGTTATCGCGTGGCCCGAGACGTACCAGAAGCACGAGGCCCTGCTGACGGGCGACGAGCCAGTGGTCGCGCGCGGCAAGCTCGACGTGGACGACGAACGCGCGCAAATTATCCTCGACGAGCTGCGTCCGCTGGGCAGCGCGCTGCTGGACGCCGTGCGCGAGGTGCATATCACGGCGCCGCGCGAGCGTTTCGAGAACGGCGCGCTCGAGGAGCTGAAGGCGCTTATCGGCCGCCACGCCGGGCGCGCGATCACCTACCTGCATCTGGCGCTCGACGAGCGCCACGAGGCGATCTTCGTGCTCGGCGACACCTACCGCGTCGCGCCCACCGACGACTTCGTGGCCGCGGTCGAGCAGACGCTCGCGCCGGCCGCGGTGATGCTGCGCTAGAGTCTGTTCTGCCCCGCAGGCGGATTGCGGCAATTCACGCTCGGGTGCTGGGCGCGTGACGGCGGGTTTGCCGATGGAGTATAAATGCGAAGCGGGGCCTGCGTGATGCGGCCCCGATTTCGCACTTGATCGGCAGGGCCGGAATATAGCCTACTGAAAGCAGACAGCGCCTGGTCGGGGGCTTGGACGCGCCGCAGCCGGATTTTCCCCCCTGCGCGAGGCGGCCGCGTCGCCCTCCGGGCGCCTCAGAGGTACGACAAAATGACCCAGCTTGAAGCCGCACGCAAAGGGATCATCACGCAACAGATGAAAGAGGTCGCCGAGGACGAGGGGCTTGCGCCCGAGGAAATCCGCGCGCTGGTCGCCTCGGGCGAGGCGGTCATCCCGCACAATCTCCACCACGACTTTCGCGCGATTGGGATCGGCAAACGCCTGCGGACCAAGGTCAACGCCAACCTCGGCGCCTCCAACTTTCATCAGCTGCTCAGCGAGGAAATCGAAAAACTCTACACCGCCGTGCGCTTCGGCGCCGACTCGGTAATGGACCTCTCGACCGGCACCGACCTCGACAAGATCCGTGTAGAGCTGCTGTCGCGGGCGCCGGTGATGCTGGGCACGGTACCGATCTATCATGTCGCCTCCGAGCGCTCGATCATGGACCTCGACGCCGAGTTCTTCCTGGAGATCATCGAGCGCCAGGCGCGCCAGGGCGTCGATTACATGACGCTGCACTGCGGAGTGACGCGCGAGAGCGTGGCCCGCCTGCGCCGCCATCAGCGCATCGAGGGCATCGTGTCGCGCGGCGGCGCGCTGCTCGCGGCCTGGATGGAGCGCACCGGCAAGGAGAACCCGCTCTACGAGCACTACGACGAGGTCTGTGCGATCCTGCGCGAGCACGACGTGACGATCTCGCTCGGCGACGGCCTGCGTCCGGGCGCCACCGGCGACGCCACCGACCGCGGCCAGATCGCCGAGCTGCTGGTGCTCGGCGAGCTCACCGAGCGTGCGCGCAGCGCCGGCGTGCAGGTGATGATCGAGGGCCCGGGCCACGTCCCGCTCGACCAGATCGAGGCCAACGTCAAGCTGGAAAAGCGCATCTGCGGCGGTGCGCCGTTCTACGTGCTCGGCCCGCTGACCTGCGACGTCGCCCCTGGCTACGACCACATCACCGGCGCAATCGGCGGCGCGATCGCCTCCGCCGCCGGCACCGATTTCCTGTGCTACGTCACTCCGGCCGAGCATCTGCGCCTGCCCGACGTCGACGACGTCCGCGAGGGCGTGATCGCAACCCGTATCGCCGCCCACTCGGGCGACCTGGTCAAGGGCGTGCGCGCGGCCAAGCTGTGGAACGATCAGATGTCGCGCTATCGCAAGGCGCTCAACTGGGAGGGGATGTACGCGATGGCGATGGATCCGGACAAGGCCCGCCGCTACAAGGAAGAGAGCGAGGCCGCCGGTTCCAATGTGTGCAGCATGTGCGGCTCGCTCTGCTCGATCAATATCGACAACGCTGCGATCAAATTCTCCAGCCGCCGCGCGCTCGCCCAGGACGAGAGCCATGCCGTCCACTGAAGGGCTGCGCGCGGGCGACAACCTCGGCGCGGCCGCCACGCTGGTCCTGCGCGATCAGCACGGCGCCGAGCGACGGCTGGCGGACTTTCGCGGGCGCAACGTCGTGGTCTATTTCTATCCGGCCGACGACACGCCCGGATGCACGGTCGAGGGCAAGGAGTTTCGCGACCTCGACGAAAGCTTCGCGGAGCTGGATTGCACGATCGTCGGCGTCAGCGTCGATTCGGTCGAGTCCCATCGCGCGTTTGCCGAAAAGCACGCCTTCCCCTTCGTCCTTCTGTCGGACTCCAAGGCTGAGCTGGCGCGCGCCTTCGGCGTGATGCGTGACGGCTTTGCCGCGCGCTCGACCTTCGTGCTTAACCGCGAGCAGCGTGTGGTGCGTGCCTTCCACGACGTCACGCCGCGCGGTCATGCGCAGCGCGTGCTCGAGTTCGTCTGCTCGATGCTCGAATCGCATCGGATGCTGGGCGGCTGAGGGGATTCCGGGTATAGACGGGCGGCTTGGGAGTGGTTACCCTTAGGGTCTGGGTCAATAGATGAGTAAGTTTGTAATTTAAGACTTGAATTAGCGTCCTACGCGAAGGTCAACGGCCATGGCAAAGACTTCCAAGAATATTCTCGACGAAGCGCGCGCCCAGATTAAGGCGGTCGATATCGACGAAGCGCGCCGGATGCTGGAGAAGCCGGGCACGGTGTTGGTGGACGTTCGTGAGAGCGACGAGTGGCGCCAGGGGCATATCCCGCAGGCGCTGGGCATCCCGCGTGGCTTCCTTGAGCTGCGCATCGAGGAGAAAGTCCCCGACCGCAAGGCGCCGGTCATCCTGCAGTGCGCCTCGGGCACGCGCTCGCTGCTGGCGGCGCGCGCGCTGCGCGAGATGGGCTATGAGAACGTTTACAACCTGACCGGCGGCTTCAACGCGTGGAAGGATCGCGGATTGCCGTGGGTCGCCGAGCGTGTCTTCACCGCCGAGGAGCTGACCCGCTATTCGCGCCATTTCGTGATTCCCGAGGTCGGCGAGCGCGGCCAGGCCAAGCTGCTCGACGCCAAAGTGCTGCTGCTCGGATGCGGCGCGCTGGGCTCGCCGTCGGCGCTTTATCTGGCGGCGGCGGGCGTCGGCACGCTGGGTCTAGTCGATTTCGACGTGGTCGACCTCTCCAATTTGCAGCGCCAGATAATCCATCCCACCGACCGCGTCGGCACGCTCAAGACCGAATCGGCGCAGAAGTCGATCCAGGCGCTCAATCCGGGGATTAAGGTGAATCGTCACGAGGTCCGCCTGAGTTCGGACAACGTGATGGAGATCATCAAGGACTACGACGTCGTCGTGAACTGTGGCGACAATTTCCCCACCCGCTACCTGATCAACGACGCCTGCGTGTTCGCGCACAAGCCGCTGGTGGACGGCGCGATCTTCCGCTTCGAGGGCAACGCGACCGTCTTCTACCCGGCCAAGGGCGGGCCGTGCTACCGCTGCCTGTATCCGGAGCCGGCGCCACCCGATATGGCGCCGTCGTGCGCCGAGGCTGGCGTGCTCGGCGCGCTGCCGGGCGTTATCGGATCGATCGAGGCGCTCGAGGCGATCAAGCTTATCCTCGGCGCGGGCGAGCCCTTGATCGGCCGGATGGTCTACTTCGATACGCTGTCGAAGGACTACGTGCGGGTGCTCAAGATCAAGCGCGATCCGGATTGCCCGGTCTGCGGCGATCATCCGACCCAGACCCGCCTCATCGACTATGAGGCGTTCTGCGGACTGGCCACGGCGCCTTCAGCGGACGCAACGCCCAACGGCCACGCCGCGGCTGCGCCGGCCGGCGGACGCTGAGCGCTCGCTCTCGTTTCAAGCGCGCAATTTGGGTTAAATGTTGGCGGGCGCCGCGTTCGCGCGGCGCCCGCCAAACGTTTGCAGCCCTGCGCGCAGGCGGAAAATCATGGCACTGGGGCCGTTTTACGTGGCGGAAAAACTGAGGCAGAGCGATGGCGTGCGCGGAGTCGCGCTCCTGATGCGGCACGGCGAGACCGCCTGGAATCGCCAGGGGCGCGTGATGGGCCGCAATCCGGTAGAGCTCGATGAGCACGGTCGCGCCCAGGTCACCGCGGCCATCGAGCTGCTGCGCTCGGTCCGGCCCGAACTTATCGTGAGCAGCCCGCTGATCCGCGCGCGCCAGTCTGCCCAGATCATCGCCGACGGGCTCGGCGATGTGCCGATTCTCGAGGAGCCGCTCATCGCCGAAGTCCAGTACGGGCGATGGGAGGGCATGAGCTACCACGAGCTCATCACCGACGCCGACTATCTCAGCTATCGCGAAGAGCCCATCCATAGCCCGACGCCGGGCGGCGAGACGATCCCCGAGGTCCAAGCGCGCGGTGTCGAGGCGGTCACCCGCGCGCTCAAGCAGAACGAGGGTGGGCGGGTGCTCTTCGTCTCCCATGGCGATATCATCCGCACCGTGTTGTGCCACTTCATGGGTATGGAGCTGCACCACTTCCGGCGTATCCGGGTGGACAACGCGGCGCTCTCGGCGGTACAGATCGCGGGCGACTTTGCCGAGATCAAGTTCCTCAACCTGCTCCCCGACCTCGGCCGCGCCTTCGTCGCACCGTTCCCGATCAAGAAGAGCGAGTAGTTATATTTTCCCGGCCGATTCCCCACGCGAGCGCGTTGCGCAGCAGGCGCTCGAAAGCTGGGGTCTCCCATGAGCCGCGGAACAACTTCGGCGTCGTCCCCGAGGGATCGACGCTTGGGTCCACGAACGGCTGCACGTTGTTGGTCGGATTGTGGCAATGGCCGAGCGCGAAGTAGGCGACCGCGCCCTGACCCATCTCGCGCACGTAGCCGAGCACGCGCGTCCTGCCGTCGGGCATCAGCGACGTGTCGCGCTCGTAATGGAAACCGAAGCCCGGCGGCGACGGGTCGCTCGGCAGCTCCGTCGTCATCAGCACGCGTGATTTCGCCGGTTCCTGGAGCTCGATCAGATAAAGCTCGTCGACCGTCTCGAACGACGCGGGTGCGCCGCGCGTCAGCGGATGGTCGCGGTCGTCGACCTCGACGCGGAAGCGGCGCACGGGCGGATGGTTGAGGAAGAAACATCCGAGCGTCGCGTGATGGCTGGTCTTGACCATCTGACGCGCGCGCGAGTGCCCGCTCACCGGGGCCGCCTTGCCGCCGCTCGTCCCGTGCAGCGCGAGCCATCGCCCGCCCGCTTCTAGCCACTGACGCACGGCCGCGTTCTGCTCATCGTTGAGGTATGGCCCGGCTACGTACGTGATGAGCATCCGGGCGCCCGGCAGCCATCGCGCGACGTCGGTGAAGTCGTTGGCCACGGTTGCGCGCACGTCGCTCTCGGCCAGGAGCAGGAGGATGCGCAGCCGCGCGTAGTCGATGTCGTGCCCGGCGGTCGAGCCGGGCGGAAATCCACCTGCGACGACGTGTACTCGGACCGGCTTGCTCTGGCTCATGACTCGTCTTTCCAGATCGTCCCTCAGTATGCGTCGTCCCCGTCCCTTTTGGAAAGTCTGCGCCTTCTCGGGCCTCGATCGCGCAGTCGCGAAAATTCGCTACTCCCTTTTGCCATCAGGCAAGGAGGCCGGGCGTTAGGTCGCCTGCATAGCCAGGACACTGCGCTGGTTTGACTGCCGCCGTCGCCATGATACTAGCCAAACCAGTGCGTCGGCCCGGCTGTTTCGATGTTCGATGCCGCAGGAGGCTCGCCAATGAGCAACCATCACACTTCCAAGGCAATCCACGACCGCCTCGGCCATCCGGTCGTCGACGCCGACGGCCACTACCTCGAATTCGGCCCCTCGCTGCTCGAATACATCCGCAAGGTCGCTGGCCAGCGGGTCGCCGACGCCTTCAAAGCAACCGGCGATCGCGTCGCCGACTCGATCCGGATGACGCCGGCCGAGCGCCGCGACGCCGGCGTCCCGCAGGAGGCCTTCTGGCCGGCACCGACGCGCAACACGCTCGACCGCGCAACCGCCACGCTGCCGCGCCTGCTCTACGAGCGGCTCGACGAGTTCGGCCTCGATTTCACCGTGCTCTATCCCTCCGCCGGACTGCTCATCCCGCGCATCATGGACGACGAGATGCGCCGCGCCACCTGCCGTGCGCTAAACATGTACAACGCCGAAACCTACCGCCCGCTCGCCGACCGCATCACACCCGCCGCGGTCATTCCGATGGGCACGCCGGGGGAGGCGATCGAGGAGCTGGAGTACGCGGCCAGGACGCTGGGGCTCAAGGTGATGATGATGGGGCATCCGATGCCGCGGCCCATCGCCGCGGTGGCGCGCAAAACGCCCGCGGCAGCGCGCTGGGCGCGCTGGATAGACACGTTCGGTATTGACAGCGCCTACGACTATGATCCGGTATGGGCGAAATGCCGCGAGCTGGGAGTCTCGCCGTCGTTCCATAGCGGCTCGCGCGGCTTCGGCTTCCGTTTCTCGCCGGGCAACTTCACCTACAACCATATCGGCCACTTTGCCGCCGCGCTCGAAGCGGTGTGCAAGTCGCTCTTCCTCGCCGGTGTCACGCGCCGCTTCCCTCGGCTCAACATCGCCTTCCTCGAGGGCGGCGTTGCGTGGGCCTGCATGCTCTACAGCGATCTCATCGGCCATTGGAAAAAGCGCAACCGCGCCGCGCTCGAAGAAGTAAATCCGGCCAATCTCGACCGCGCGATGTTTCGCGAGCTGGTCGAGCGTTGGGGCGGGCGCGAGATCGCCGAGCGATGGGCCGGCGGCGAGCTCAGGCTCCAGACCTTCGACACGCCGAATCCGCCCGCCGAGCAGGAGCTCGACGACTACGCGGCGTGCGGGATCGAGCGCGCCGAGGATATCCGCGATCTTTTCGTGCGCAACTTCTATTTCGGATGCGAGGCCGATGATCCGCTCAACGCCTGGGCCTATAACACGCGGATAAATCCCTTCGGCGCGCAGCTCAAGACCCTGCTCGGCTCCGACATCGGCCATTTCGACGTCGTCAACATGGCTGAAGTGCTCGAAGAAGCCTACGAGCTGGTCGAACGTAGGCTGATCACCGAAGACGACCTGCGCGATTTCCTGTTCACCAATCCGGTGCGCTTCTTCGGCGAGGCGAATCCGAATTTCTTCAAGGGCACGGTCATCGAGACCGCAGCGTCCAGGCTGCTCGGCGCAGAGTCGACCTCCGCCACCGCCGGCCGCTGAACAGACACGACGCCGAGCCGGTTCTCCCAGCGGGCGGGCGTCGCTATCCGTCCAAATCGAGGGGCGCATAGCATACCCGCCCTGCTGAACTGCGCCTTCTCGCTTACCTCCAAGGTAATTGTCGCGCGCCCGCGCAATGGCGAGATTCGACCTGTGACGCGAGACGCGCGTCGAATCCGAAGCGACGCAGTCAAAACCACGCGCACGAGGAGAGACTCAAATGTCGGCGAAAGAAGAGGTTCAACGGATAAACGAGCAGATCCTGGCCGCGGCCGCGGAGGGAGATTTCGCGCCCTTCGTCAACGCGCTGGCCGACGACGTCGAGGTCTTCGACCACGTCCCCTACCTGTTCGAGGGCAAGGCCGCCTTCCTGCGCCATCTCCAGACCGCCGCCGCAGGCACCGAGGTGATGACTTACGCCGTCCATCAGTGCTCGTATCGCGCGGCCGGCGACGCGGCGGTGGTGTTCAACTCCCACGATCGCCTGTCCACCATACCCAAGGGCGGGCTCGCGAAAATCCAGTGCGGACGTGCGACGTGGGTCTACGCGCGCAAGGGCAGCGAATGGAAGATCGTGAGCGCGCACTTCTCGGTGCCGGCTGAGTAAGCGGTTTTGATTTCGTCCCCGCGCGTCAGCGCGGCGCGCGGGGGCGGCAACCCCGTCGACCAAACAGGAGCGAAGCCAATGAACCCGCAACATTCGACCAACATCGCCGCCACGACGGCCGAGGTAATCCGGCGCTTCAACGAAGTCTTCCTGCGCCACGATCCCTCGGCGCTGGCGGAGCTGATCGCGAACGACTGCATAATCGAAAACACCACGCCCGCGCCCGACGGCGCCCGGCTCGAGGGCCGCGACGCCTGCCTTGCCCAGTGGTCGGGGATCGCAACCGCGCCCGGCACGCATTTCGACCTCGAAGATGTATTCGTCGCCGGCGACCGCGCGATCATCCGATGGCGCTACTGGTGGGGCGCGCGCGCGGCCGATTCCGTGCGCGGCGTGAACCTGATGCGCGTCGAGAACGGACTGATCGTCGAAGCGATGGGCTACGTGAAGGGCAACTAGCAGCTCAGGGAGCAAGCGAAGATGCAAATTATGGAAATTTCGGTGCCGATGATGCTCTTGGGACTCGTTGCGATCGCCGCCGCCGGCGCGCTGTGCGGCTGGTGGCTGGAGACCGGACGCGGAGGGCTTCCCTGCCCGCAGGTCGAAACCAAGGGTCAGGCGTACGAAACGGCGCAATCGAGCGTCGAGGAAACCCACGCGGACGACACGGACAGGCGCGTGAAGGATGCCGCATAGCAACGGAGGCTTGGCCGAAAGGAAACGGCGCCCGCGCATTACCTCGGAGGTAATCGACGGACCGCGACCAGCGGCGTAGGGTGGCTCCATGGATATTCATCGCAACGGGACGGCGGTCGAGCCGGCCGGCGTCGGGCCGTTGCTGCGCCGCTGGCGCGAGGCGCGCCGGATGAGCCAGCTCGAACTGGCGCTGGAGGCGGAAGTCTCCGCCCGCCACATCAGCTTTCTCGAAACCGGACGCGCACAGCCGAGCAAAGAGATGGTGCTCACGCTCTCCAACGTGCTCGATGTGCCGCTGCGCGAGCGCAATCTTCTCCTGCTCGCCGCGGGCTATGCGCCGCTCTACGGCGAGACCAACCTCGACGACCCGCGCATGAGCCAGGTGCGCGCCGCGGTCGAGGTGATTCTCAAGTCCAATGAGCCGCGCAGCGCCATCGCGCACGACCGCCATTGGAATATCGTGATGGCCAACGAGGCGTTCGTCCGCTTCCTCGCCCTCACTCAGGGCCGCACGCCGACCGGCCTGGCCGCGTTGCAGGTGACGCCCCAGCCGCGCCTCAACGTGATGCACCTGCTCTTCGATCCCAACGGCTTTCGCAAAATCATCGTCAACTGGGAGCAGATTGCCAAGTCGTTGTTGAACGAAGCCTACCGCCGGCTGGCGTGGGCGCGCGACGATGCCCTGCGCAAGCTGATCCGCGATATCCTGAGCTATCCTGGAATCCCCGCACGTTGGCGCGAGCCGGACCTCGAAGCGCCGCACGATCCAATCCTGCCGATGGAGCTGAATCTCGAGGGCGCGATAGCGCGGATGTTCAGCACGGTCACGACCGTCGCCACGCCGCACGACGTCACGCTCCAGGAGCTGCACGTCGAGGTCTTTTACGCGGCTGACGCCGAAACCGAATCCGTGCTGGGGAAATACCAGCAGCGGCTCGAGGCGCGGCTCGCCGCGGGGCCCGCCCTGACGCCGGGTGGGCAGGTACGCCCGCCCCACTGAGCGGACGTTCGAAGCTCGCAGGCGGCTGCGAGCTAGGTCTCAC
This sequence comes from Candidatus Binataceae bacterium, assembly GCA_035650475.1. NCBI lineage: Bacteria > Candidatus Binatota > Binatia (SeqCode) > Binatales (SeqCode) > Binataceae (SeqCode) > Binataceae bacterium (SeqCode). Next base: position 455,920 of record DASRHP010000009.1, on the reverse strand, counting down.
GGCGGGCGGCGAACTCGCGCCGCGCCTCTTCCATCAGCCCCGGTTCGGCCAGCAGATCGTAGGCGGTGAGCGCCATCGCCTTGGCCACCCGGATCATCGCCGCGTACGCGCGCGGCGAGTTGGTGTGCTTCTCGAACCGGTCCTCGTGGCAGTTGCCGGCGCCGGGATCGGCGATGCGAAAGACCGGATGGATCGCCGGCATCGCGTGGCTGACATCCCCCATGTCGGTCGAACCGGTCGGCAGGTCGGGCGGCGCGTCGGGCGTCCCGACGCCGAGCGCCTCGGAGTGGAGCGCGTAGCGACGCGCCATCGTTGTGTTGTTGATCAGGTTGCGGTAGCCGCCGACGATCTCGTGCGCCATCTCGGTGCCGGTCGCCATCGCCGCCGCCGCGGCGCACCGCACGACGCGGTCGGCGATCTCGTGCGCGTACTTCGTGGTGTAAGCGCGGCAGAGGAACTCGCACTCGGTCCTCTCCGGCACGATATTCACCGCCTGACCGCCGTCGGTGATGATGCCGTGGACGCGCGCGCCGTCGCGCAAATGCAGCCGCGCCGCATCGACGCTTTGGAAAGTCTGGAGCACGGCTGAAAGCGCGCTCGCGCCCGCCCACGGCGCGGCGGCGGCATGCGAAGCGCGGCCCTTGAACCTGATTCGCAGATGGCGCGTGGCGAGCGCGGGAAAAGTGGCGTACTCGCCGTCCATCGCGTGCGCCATCATCGCCGCGTCCACGCCCGCAAACACCCCGCGCTCGAGCAGGATGATCTTTCCGCCGCCGCCCTCCTCCGCCGGGGTGCCGACGATCACGATTCGCCCCGGCAGCCGCTCGCGTATCGCGGCGAGACCCGCAAAGGCCGACAACGCCGCCGTGCAGATGAGGTTGTGGCCGCAGGAATGCCCGTTGGGCAGCGCGTCGTATTCGGCCAGGATCGCGGCGGTCGGCCCCGCCTTGCCGACTGAGGCGCGAAAGGCGGTCTCCAGTCCGCCCACACTGCGCTCGACCTCGACGCCCATGTCGCGGAGCGCGGCGCAGAGCGCCTCGGCCGCGAATCGCTCCTGGAACTTCAGCTCGGGACGGGCATGGATCTGACGGCCAAGATCGATCGCTCGCTCGCGGAAACGATCGACTGCGGCGCAGATCTCGTCATGGACAGTCATTGCGGACTCCTTCCCGGCCGCACCGGCAGCGGTTTGGCGCCCCGGGGGACGTGGGCGTGGATGCTACCAGAGCGGAGGCCAGGGCGGTTAACGGCCAGGCCGTGCGGCGTTACGCCCGGCGCGGCTGCGCCGCGGCGCGGCGGGCGAGTTCCGAGGCGTATTCCTCCCCGATGCGCCCGGCGTTTTCTTCGAGCCACGCGCTCAGGCGCGTCGGACAGGTCGGCGCGCCGCTCGCAACCAGCAGGCCTGCGCTCAGCCCGGCGATCTCGTCGCGGGTGAGCGTGATATCGCCGAGCGCGTGTCCGATGAGCCGCGCCGCAAGCAACGCGAGACCGGCTGGCGCCGGGACGACCAGCGCGCGGCTGTGAACCGCGCGCGCGATCGCGCGCACCAGGTTGCGGAAGGTGTAAATTTCCGGCCCGGCCGCGTCAACGACGCGGTCGCGGGACTCCGCGGCGCCGCTTATCGCCAGCGTCGCCACGTCCTCGACAAACACCGGTTGCACGCGGTAATCGCCGCGTCCGGGCAGGGCGAAGAGCGGAGAGCGCCGCAGCAGCCACGCGACATTGTTGAGCAGGATATCCGCGCCGCCGAAGATCAGCGTCGGACGAATAATCAGGTAGGAGAGCCCGGACTCAACGATCGCGCGCTCGACTAGCCCTTTGCCGCGGAAGTAGGGCAGCGGCGAGCGCTCGTCAGCGTGGGTGATGCTGATATGGACGATGCGGCGGACGCCGACCGCGAGCGCCACGCGCAGCAGCGTGCGCGAGTTCGCGACCGCGCTATCGAACGTCGTCGCGCCGTAGGGGAACCGGATCCAGTAGGTGTTGAACAGCGTCGTCGCGCCGTCGAGGCTCTGGGCGAGGGCTTCGGGGCGGCTGAAATCGAGCGGCGCAACTTCGACGCGTCCGGCGAACGGATCAGCCTGCGCGGGATGGTTGGTCAGCGTCCGCACGCGCAGGCCGCGCGCGAGCAGCGCCTGCGCGATATAGCGCCCGGTATAACCGAGCGCTCCGGTGACGACGTTCAGCTCCGCGGCGGCCATCGCGCGGAAGCGCTCAGAGGCGAAGCGGACGGGCGGGCGACACCACCACCGCAACCGCGCAGGGTGCCGCGCGCAGGATCTGATCGACGCGGCGGCCGAAGTACAGCCGCTGCTCGGCGGAGCGGTACAGCGCGCCAATCACCAGCAGATCGAAGCCGCCCTCGCGCAGCGTGCGTAGGATGACGCTTTCGGGGCTGGGGCCAACCTCGATGCGGGTCGCGACGCGCAGCCCGAGCTGCTCGCCCAACTCGCGGACCTCGCCCACCGCCTCCTCGCCCGCGCCGCCCGCTTCGGCGGCGCCGAGCCGCAGGCCAAGTACCGGACGCTGGCGGACGTAAAGCGCGGTCGCCGCAGCGCCCACCGCCTGCGCATAGAGGACGCCGACCGCGGCGCCCTGGCGCGCGCAGGCGGCGCCGCTGACCGGCGCCAGCACTCTGCGCAGCGGCATCGCCGCCCCCACGTTGCGCGCGATCACTACCGGCGCGCGTACCTCGCTGAGCAATCCGCGCAGCACTTCGCCACCGAGCACGTCGTGGCCGTGTAGATGGGAGGCGCCGGCGAAGATCGCGTCGTAGCCGCGTTCGCTCTCCTGGACGATCGCGTCAACCACTGAATCGCCGCCGCCCGCGCGCTGGTACACGTTGACGGCGCCGGTCGCCGCGGCGATCGCGCGCAGACGGGCGAACTCGGCCTCAAACGCCGCCGCCGGCGCGCCGCCGTTGGCCGCCGCCGCATGGAAGATCGTAATGCTCGCGTGCGAGGAGCCGCCCAGCGCGGCGGCCAGATGGGTCGCGAGCTCGGCATGCGGACCACCGCCGCTGAGGACCAGCAGCTTGGCGCCCTCCACGCGCAGCGGCAGCCGCGCCATCACCCGCTCGCGCTGCGCGCGCTCGGCGTCGCCCGGCCGCTCGCCCACGCCCTTGAGCGACCATCTGAGCAGCGATGGCGTGATCACCGAGGTCACCACGGCCACCGCCACGATCACCGTGTACATCGCGGGCGTCAGCACGCCCAGGCTCAAGCCCAGCAGGGCGAGGATGATCTCCATCCCGCCGCGTGCGTTCATCCCGATGGCGACCGCCAGCGCCTCGCGGAACTTCAGCCGCCCAAGCTTGCCGCCGAGCAGACAGCCCGCGATCTTTGCCGCACACGCGACGCCCAGCACGACCAACGGCACCACTGGGCTGCGCAGCGCCGACAGGTTAGCCTGCAATCCCGAGTAGCCGAAAAATACCGGCGCCATCAGGCCCATCGTGGCCGCTTCCAGCTCGGCGCGATCACGGTTGCGCACGCGCGGCGTACGGCTGAGCATCAGGCCGGCGACAAAGGCGCCGAATACCGCGTGCAGGCCGATGAGCTGGGTCGTGATCGCGCAGGCGAAGCCGACCAACACCATCGCGCTGAACTTGCCGTGCTCGGCCGCGCCGCGGTCGTCCACCCATCGCATCAACCAGCCCACCACGCGCACGCCCGCGAAATAGCAGAGCGCGACGAAGACCGCCGCCTCGCCCAGCAACAACGCGAACGAGCCGGCCGAAAGCGCGCGGCCCCCGGCCAGGCCCGCGATCAGCGACAACAGAAGCCATCCGGTGGTGTCGTCGATCAGCCCCGCGGCCAGGATCAGCATCCCCAGCTCGCGGCGCATCAGTCCGAGCTCGATGAGGATCTTCGCGATCACCGGCACCGCCGAAATCGCGATCGCCACCGCCATGAACAGCGCGAAGATCAGCCGCTGGTCGGGCCCCGGGAGATACTGCGCGGGCAGCAGCAGTCCGAGGGCAAAGCCGCAACCGAACGGGATGACCATCCCGCAAACCGAGACGTATGCGGCCGTACGCCCCTGTCCGCGCAGGATATCGAGGTCGGTTTCGACGCCAACATAGAGCAGGAGCACGATCGCGCCGACCCACGCAAAGGCTTCGAGCAGATGGCCGGGCAGCGGATCGCCGCCGAAGAGCGCATTGAAAGCGCCGGGCGCAAGCGTACCCAGCACGGAGGGGCCGAGAATCACGCCGGCGAGCAGCTCGCCGATCACCGCGGCCTGGCCGATACGCTTCATCAAGTCGCCCAGCGTGCGGCTGGCGAGCAGCAGCACGGCGAGCTGCACGACGAAGCGAAGAATCTGGCTCTCGCTCAGGTGCGACAAGCAATGACTCCGATGAAGCGGGGGCGCGCCGATGGCGAAGTGGCGCGCAACGATTAGGAACACGCTAACCGCCGAACACAGGCGGGTCAACGCAGCAACTTTACGAGGTGATTATCTCGCTGGGCCGCACGATTTTCGTCCCCGCGCCGGCGTGTGAGGAACGAGGGACGAGTTTGCCTGCTGGTTTGCACGTCGAGCGTGCGCCGAGTTATAAGCCACACCGGTTGGCACGCCAAACGAATATTGTGCTGTTCCGATCAATTGTCGCATGGCAGAGCTAAACGGATCGAATGCGCCCGGAAAAGGGCGCGTCAGAGAAATTCTCCGAATCAAGGCGCACGAGCCGGACGCGGTTCCCGCCGCAGGCATCGCGATAGAGCGGCTTGCGGCGTGGGCCGGCCTTTCCTCACTTGAGGCGAGCCGCTTTCGCTTCGTTGTCGAAGAACTGTGCGCAGATAGAATCGCGAACGGCTTTGCCGCCTCGCAGGCCGCCCAGGTCGAGATCAGCCTGGAGCATCGTCCCGGTGAAATCGTCGCCTGGGTGGATGATACCGGGATGCCGGTCGATCCCGCGGCGACCGGCGCGGGCACGCGGGGAATAATGGCGCAGTTTCTCGAGCGTGGGTTTGTTGACGAACTTCACGCCTCCTTCCGCGGCCGCGAGGGCAATCGCTGCAGCGCGATCAAGTTTATCCGCAACCAGCTTGGCGAGCGCGCCGCGGCGGCGGCCGACCGAACTGCGGCGAACGATCACCCGGAGCCCGGGGCCCCAAGCCAGACGGTTGCGCCGGCTCAGCTCGAGTATCGCTCGATGCGCCCCGAGGATGCCTTCGAGGTCGCCCGCTGCTTCTTTCGCACGTACGGGCTGAGCGGGCCGAGCGCCGACGAAGTCATCTACCATCCGGAGCGATGCGCCGAGCGGGTGCGCGCAGGGCTGCATCTGGCCACGGTCGCAGTCGCCCCGCAGGGGCGGATCGTAGGCCACACCGCGATCGAGCGCGAGCGGATCGACGACCCAATCGGAACTTTCGGCTACCTGGTGGTCGACCCCGATTATCGCGGCCATGGGATCGCCGAGCGGCTGACCGCGATCAGCTTCACCGAGGGGCGGGGGCTGGGCCTGCGCGGGATGCTGGCGATGGCGGTAACCGTACACACGGCGAGCCAGAAGACCTCGCTCGACAACGGCGGCCGCGAAGTCGGCGTGCTGCTCGCCGCGCAAGAGGCGCGGATCGTGATGCGCGGGATTGGCGGCCGCCAAGGCCATGAGCGCCACTCCATCGTGGCCTTCTATTTTCCGTGGTCCGACCTTGCCGCCGCCAGCTATCCACCGGCGGCGCACCGCGAGATCATCGCCGGGATCTACGCCAACTGCGGCATCCAACGCACGCTCGGCAACGCTCCGCGGGACTTCAGCCGCGAGGCCCTGCCGCAGCACTCAATGCTCGACGTGTCGATCCTGCGCGCGGCCAGTCACGCCAGGGTGCGAGTGAAACTCTACGGACGCGACTTCCTGGCCGAGGTGCTGCACCTCGTCCACAACCTGCATCAGCACAACGTGCGCGTGATCCGTCTGGAAATGCCGCTGGGCGACCCGCTCACCGCGCTCTTTGGCAGTGCGGCCGAAGAGCTCGGCTTCAGCTTCGCCGCGGTCTTTCCGGGCACAGCCAGCGGCGATCTCCTGTGCCTGCAATCGCTGCACAACGTCGAGGTGAATCCGCAAGATATCCATACCGCGTCCGCACACGGAGCTGCGCTGCTTGCGGCGGTCACCGCGTCGCGCGAGCGGGTACTTTCCTCGAAAAGCGCGCGTTCGATCGAGGGTGCGGAGCGCGCCTTTAGAGCGGCCGCCGCGATGCGCTGATCGGCGCGCCGCGCCGGGACACGGCAACCCCGCGGTCGCGGACTTCTTCAATGCCGGCGATACCCGACATGGCAGGCAGAGCCACGGGAAACCGGCGAGATGCGGGTCACGCGCGGGTCGGTGAAAGTTAGTCGGCAGGGGCGGCCGGATCCGGCCGCCCTGTTGATTCGCAGAGCAGGCCCTTTACGGGCGCACACGGGTGACCGGCTGGTCGGCGATCTCCGAGGGCTTCTTGCCTGCCGCCTCGCGATGCTCCTTGTAGTCGTTCATCGCGGTCATGATTCCGGCCACCGACTTGTTGAACAGCATCTCGCGCTGGCGCGCCGCCCATCGATTGGAAAATTCGATTTCGGCGGCCGTGCCCTGGAACCGCGGCATCACGTAGCGCGCAAACAGTTCGTACGAGCGCAGCGTCTGCTCGCGCGAGGCCCATTCGTGGGCAAGTCCGAGCACTCCGCCGAAACCGCCGCTCGCCTCCTGCAATTCGCGGATGCGCGCGATCGCGTCGTCGGGCGTGCCGACGATCGCGCCGCCGCGCGCGACCATCCGGTCCACCGTCATCTCTTCGATCGGCTGGTTGGGATACTCCTGGAACTGGATCTGGGCGCCGAGGGTCTCGATGAAGTACTTGTGAATCCAGTGATTGCCGCCTTCGCGGATGTCGTCGAGCGCCTCCTTCTTCGAATCGGCCAGATGGATCGGCATCACCAGCCGCCAGTTGTCGCGGCTGACCGTCTTGCCGTTCTCGGCTGCGGTCTCCTCCGCCACTGCCCAGCGTTTAGGTAGGCCGTCGAGCCCGCCGGTGGCGAACGCCGCCACCGACAGCACGCCACATCCGAGCTCGCCCGCCGCAACCATCCCCGACGGCGAGATCGTGTTGGCGACGAAGATCGGCATGTGCGGCCTCTGATACGGCTTGACCTGGAGATGGGCGTCGTACAGGCGGAAGTACGAACCGTCGATCGTGATTCCGCCCTCCTCGGTGAACAACCGGATGATCGCCTTGACACCCTCGACCATCTGGCGGCGCTGCTGGGTGGTGTCGATCGCTAGCATATGGGCATCGGCGGCGAGCGCGCCCGGCCCGCATCCGAGCATCACACGCCCGCGGGTCAGATGGTCGAGCAGGGCGTAGCGGTTGGCGACGTTGAACGGATGATGATAGGGGATACTGACCACGCCCGAGCCTAGCATGATCCGCCGGGTGCGTCCGGCGGCGACCGCGATGAAGATTTCCGGCGACGGAATGATCTCCCATCCCGAGGAGTGATGCTCGCCGACGAAAACCTCGTCGTAGCCCAGCCGGTCAAGCCATTCGATAAGTTCAAGATCGCGCTCGAAGCAGAGCGTGGGGTTTTCGCCTGCGCGATGGAAGGGCGCCATGAAAATGCCAAATTTCATCACGGTTCTCCTTGGCCTGGGACGAGCTTGCTCCGGCGAGGCCCTAGGGCACCTTACGACGCCCCGCGATCGGGAACAATAGCGAACGTCCGGCGGTTGCGGGTCGAAGGGGAGGCCACGGCGCTTCGGCCATCGCGAAACAGCGGAGACTCGATTACGTCTATACGGTTGTGCGGATGGGTGAATCGCGCGAAGGCTCGGGAGGATTTGTCAAGGCGCTGCTAAACTCCCACGGCGCGCCCCGAATCCGCCCCGCTTGCTCAAGTCACAGGCAAATAGGAAGATCGAAGTATCCGAGGGCCGGGGGTTTGACTCTTCCAAGTCGAGGACAGTTGCGATGCTGACCTCAAAGGGCCGCCCGATCTGCCGCCGAGCGGCGGCAGCGGCGGCGATCGTGCTGGCGGCGCTGCTTGCTCAGGCCGGACCGGCGGCAGCGCAGCAGCGCCCGTTCGTTCCGCCCCCCCCGATCAACACCAATCAGGGCGGCGGATCAGTGCTCGAACTGGCGCCGACGACGCCGTCGCGCCAGGGCGGCGACGCGCTCACAGTGCCGCAGTTCAAGAGCCAGCCGGGCCAGGAGCTGGAGCTGCCCTCGCGCGCGCTTCGCAACCAGTCCGGTTACGAGCAGGTGACTGTCACCGTCACCGACCAGAACGGGCGCTACGTCACCGGGCTCCAGAAGAGCGACTTCCGGCTTTATGTTGACGGCATCCAGCGCCCGATCGAGTTCCTGCGCCAAGACCTCAACACGCCGGTCTCGATTGGCATCCTGGCTGACACCTCGGGCAGCATGGAGCCCAAGCTGATGCAGCTGCGGGCGGCGATCGGCCAGTTCATCCGCGACCTCAACCAGCGCGACGACGTCTTTCTCTTTGCCTTTTCCAACCGCCCCTTCCTGCTCCAGCCCTTCACCACCAACCATTTCCTGGTCACCAGCCGCCTCGCCCTGCTCCACGCCTACGGCCAGACGGCGCTGTTCGACACGATCATGGACGGCCTGATCATGGTCAAGCACGGCCGCTATGACAAAAAGGCGCTGCTGGTGGTGACCGACGGGATGGATAACGCGAGCCAGGCGACGCTGGCGCAGGTGATCGGCCAGGCGCGCCGGATGGGCGTGCTGATCTACTCGATCGGTATCGGCGATCCCAACTCGGGCGGCGTGGGAATCGCTATCGGGCCGTTCATGTTCGGCGGCGACATCGACCACGTCGATACCCGCACGCTGAGCGCGCTGTCCAGCGAAACCGGCGCGCGCACCTTCCTGGTGCGGGAGGTCGGCGACGGCGAGGCGCTGCGCCAGGACTGCGCCGCGATCAGCAACGAACTGCGCGAACAGTACACCGCCGGCTTCGTCGCGCCCGACCCCTCGCGCGGCGGCTACCGCAGCCTGCGCGTGGACGTCCCTGCGCGCCCCGAACTCCACGTGCGCGTGCGTAAGGGGGTGACCGTCGGCCCGGGCACCGAATATGCCGGCCCCGCAACCGCACCATAGGTGGCACCAGGGCCGACCATTCCTGACGCAGCCCGTTTCTCGGTTCTAGGCGCCGATCGTGGAACCGCCTCCCAGGATTCCTTCGCGCGCAGCGCGGCGCTAAGGAATGGTCACAGAGCTCGCCGCTTAACCACAGCCGCAGGAGCCGCCGCAGCACCCGCCACCGCTTGCGGCGCCCGTCGGCCCGGCGCTATCGGACGCTCGCGCCGAAGCGAACACCGACATCTCGCGCGCGATGTTGGAGCCGTGGCAGGTCGGGCATTCGCTCTCGATCTCGCCCGGGCGGACGAAGGTTTCGAACGAGTGGTCGCAATCGGCGCAGTGGTACTCGTAGATCGGCATCGTTCTCTACTCCTCGAATGGCTGGGCGTACTCGACCAGCACGCCGCGCGTCGCCTTCGGATGGAGAAAACATATCATTCCGGCCAGCCCCTTGCGCGGCGCCTGGTCAATGAGCTGGAGGCCCTTGGCTTTGGCTGCGGCCAGTTCGCGCGCGACGTCGTCCGCCTCGAAGCATACGTGATGCAATCCGCCGCCACGCCGGGCGAGGAACTTGCCCACCCCGCCTTCGGGACTCAGCGGCTCGAGCAGCTCGATCTCGCTGCCGCCGACCTCGAGCAGCGCCGCGCGCACGCCCTGCTCCTCGATCGTCGCGCTCTTCGTCAGCCGCATCCCAAGCGCGTCGCGCCAGAACTTGAGCCCTTCTTCGAGGCTCGGCACGACCACGCCCACGTGATGGATCCGCTTCAGCATCGTTCCCACCCTATGATTGCGCCGACTGCTTGAGGCAGAGCTTGCGCTGCAAATCGATCCACTGCTCTTTCATCTGCGGGCTACCCAGGCTCGGATGCTCGCTGCGGGTGACCGCGAGCTTGTTGCACGCCGCCGCGACGTTGCCCTCGGTCGCCAGGATCTCGGCCAGGTTGTACTTGGCCTGGTACCAGAGGTTGTCCGACTGCGCGGCAGTCGCCTCGACTCGCGTCCACAGGTCGAGCGCGTTCTTATAATCCTTGCGCGCCTGCGCGATCCGCGCCAGCCCCGCGTTGGCGTCGGGCGAGGCGGCGTCGGCCTTGACCACCTGGCTGAAGGTCGCCTCGGCCTTGTCGGTCTGGCCGCGCGCGGCGTAAGCCTGGCCGAGAATCGAAAGCGTGCCGGTCAGGTTCTTCGCCGGGATCTTCCCGGCCTTAACCATGTCCTCGAAGTAGCCGTAGTCGAGCGCAGTGAGCTGGGCCTGCGCGAGGTAGGCCTTCTGGTCACCGCGCGCCTGGGCGGCCTGGGCGCCCTTCCAGAAATCGACGCCGACCTCCTTAATGAAGTCGCTGTTGGCGAGGTTGCCCTGGTTGCGCTTGACCAGAGCCTGGACGTCGCGCGCGATCGCCTCCCATTGGCCAAGGGCGCTCTGCGACTTGAGCCGCCATTCGAAGACTTCGTTGAAGTGCTTGCTCATCCCTGGGTAAGCGGTCTCGTAGCCCGCGAGCAGCTCGGCAATCTCACGATTGTCCACGGGCGGCTGATGCTCCTGGAGGCTCGCGAGCATGTAGATCGCGCGCCCGCGCAGGTCGTAAAAGAAGCGGCGCTGGGCGGGCGCCGCACGCTCAGCCTGCGTCTCGCCCTGGATCGTCTGGCGCAGGCCCTTGATCGCCTCTGCGCGCAGCGCGGTCTCAGCCGCGCTCGGCTTGGCGTCCTTGCCCGCACCGGCGCGCGCCTTCTCGGCCGCCGCCACCATCATGTAGCGGCATTCGGCGGCGTTGAAGACCGCCGTGTATTCATACTCCCGGTTGCCGGTGACCTGCTCGTAGAGCCTGGCAGCGTCGGCGAACTTGCCCTGCTTTTGAAGCCGCTCGGCAAGCCGGAAGCGCGGCTCGTAGGCGTATGGTCCGCGGGGATAGGTCTTGAGATACTGCTCGGCGGCAGCGACCCACGCGCTTTCGAGTTGGCCGTTGCGTTTGCCGCCGCGCTCCCACTGCAGGCGCGGCAGCTTGAAGCGCATGTAGGCGGCCCACTGGGCGTCGGGATTGCCCGGCTCGCGCGCGATCTGATCAACCAGCTTCTGGACCAGGTCCATCCGACCCAGCGAGTAGTAGATGTCGGCGGCGTACTTGTAGCCCTTCGGGAAGCGGCCGCTGTTGGCGGCTTCGGTAAAATATTTCGCCGCAGGCAGCGGCTGACGCTTGTAATACAACACACTTGCGAGCAGCCATTTCTCGAACGGGTCGGAGGAGTTGCCGAACTCGGCCACGGGGTCGGCGACGTACTGCGAAACCGCCGCCAGCGCGACCGCCCAGTCGTTCTTATTGTCTTGGCGTTCGCGGATGTACTCGACGGCCTTGCGATGGAAGTCGAGCTTCTTGGCCGGATCTGCCGTCGCCGCCTCGGCCTCGAACAGCTCGCGCAGCCGCATCAGTTCCAGCCCTTCCCGCTGCGAGCCGGAGGCGCCGGCGGCGAGCTCGCCGGCCAGCTTGGCCGCCTGCCCCGCCTTGCCCATGGCAGCGTACGTCGCGGCCAACCCCTGCTGGGCGGCGCGATACTGGCGGGTTTCCGGGCCATCCTTGAGAATGCGTTTGAAGTCGGTGATCGCGTGGTTGTACTCCTGGCGGTCGTACTTGCCGAGCTCGCGCTCGCATAATGCACGCCCGAGCAGGTTCTCACGCACCAGCTCGGGCGAGAAGATCACCAGAGTGGCCGAAGTAAAGCCATCGATCGCCTGGTTGAGCAGCCGGCGCGCCAGCGCCGGGTCGTTGGAGTAGAGCAGCGCACCGCGGTAATGCAGCCACGACAGCGGATAGACCGCGCGCAGCGCGAGTTGCTCGGGCTGGTCGTAGTCGCAGTGGCCGCCGGCGTCGATTTGCGCGACACAGGCGTCCTTCTTGCGCTGGTAAGTCGTGTACAGGCGGTTGAGCATTGACTCCAGCCGCATGTAGGCATCGAGCAGTTGGCCGCGGCTGGCGCCCCCGCTGTTGGCGATTTGTTCGAATTCGCCCTCAGCGTTGTCGAGCTGTTGGATAACGTCGCTTGCGACCGAAGGGTTCGCCAACGCCTCGTCAACCCGCGGCTCGAGCGCGCTCAAGCGTGAGTTGAGCGCGCCCAGCCCGGCCGCCCACGCCGCTGGGGCCGCCATGGCTATCGCCACCAGGACCATTAAGGGTGCAAGTCTGCGCAGACCCGAAATTTGCTTCATCGTTGCTCTACTGCCCGTGAAATTGCCCGGAGGGGCCCCCAAGCCCCGCGCCGGCCGGCAGGCGTGTTGATTAAGATTAAACTGTCCATCGCGATCAAGGCTACCCGATTTGCTCAACCGCGATCGCAGTGTCGCCCAGCGCACGCACCCGAGCGCATCGCCCGGCCACTGCGAGCGCCTCGGCGCTCTGCGGATCAACTAAAATGGCGCCCATCCCGACGCCGCACGCCCCCCTCAGATCGTGGGTCTCGGAGTCGCCGACGTGGACTGCCTCGGCCGGCGACAGTGAATGGCGTCCAAGCGCGGCGCGGAAGATTTCCGGCGCCGGTTTAGCCCATCCCGCCTCTGACGAGATGGTGATTGAATCAAAATACTGCGCCAGCCCGAGTGCCTCGATCACACGGTAGATGCGGTAGTCGAAATTCGAGATAACCCCGAGCAGCATCCCGCGCGCCTTGAGGGTTGCGAGCAACGCCGGCGCGTCGGGGTCCGCGGTCCAGTTGGCAGGGTCGGCAAAGAAAGTGAACAAGGCATCGAAGTAGGCTTCGAAATCCGCGAAGCGGCCGACCCCGTCAAATGTCCGAAGCACGAGCGCGCGCCACCATTCGCGCTCCATCCGGCGCAGCTCCGCCCCGGGCCTGCCGGGGCCGAAGGCGAGCCCGGGGGCGGCGTGAAAGGCGCGCCGAAACGCCGCGACAACCGCGTCAGCGTCAGCCTCAAGCCCGAAGCGTCGCGCGATTCTGGCGTAGCTCATCCCGGCCGGCTCGCGGGTATGGAAGATCGTTCCGGCCGCGTCGAAAAATACCGCCTTCAGCATCCTGGACGATTACACTCGGTGGCGCCCGTGGCGTCAGCGCGGGCGCGCAGCTCAGATCCTCCCGAAGACAAAGCGGCGCACCAGCGCGGCCCATCCGCGCAGCACCAAGCTCCGCCCGTTGACCAGTTTTCCGTAGTACACGCCGGCCGACTGCCGCGCGCGATCCAGTGCCGGGACCTCAAAGAAACTCCAGCTTGGCCTCAAGCCCCTGCGCCGCGCTGCGCACGACGACATAGCCGCCGCCCTTGAACGGGCCGGCATTGAACACGCGGGTCGGCCCGATAGTGTCGGTGCCCGCCGACTCGTGGATATGGCCGGAGAGGCAGACCTCGGGCCGGACTTCCTCGATGAAGCGGCGGGCAGCAGTGCTGCCGACCGGGCGGCCGCCGACGATGCGATCGCAGCGGGTGTCAAAGGGCGGCGTATGGCAGACCATCAGGAGCGGACGATGACCGCGCACCTGCTCATAGCCCGCCATCAGGGTGGCGTAAATCTCGTCCTCGCTAAATTCGGTCGGAGTATTGAAGGGCGTGATGTTGGAGCCGCCGCAGCCGAAGATCGCCACGCCGTCGAGCACCATCCCGCGCCCGTGCAGCGCGACGCCCTCGCGCTCCAGAAAGCCGATAACTTCGCGGCGGTCGAGGTTGCCGGGCAACGCGAGCACATGCGGACAAGCGCGCCGGGTCGCGTCGAGCACCTTGCGCGCGTCGTCCTCGCCGCCAAAGTTGGTCAGATCGCCCGAGATTATCACCAGGTCGGTGTCGCGCATCACCTCGCCCATCAGAGCGAGGTTGCGCGTCGCCATATGGATGTCACCAAAGGAGACTATCTTCATCGTGGCCGCAGGGCGCGCTCGCCCGCACGGCAAAGGATAGCGGTTTTGTGCGCCTATCGCATCCGGGTGGCGCCCCCTGCCACCTCAGCTAAGATGTCCGACCGATGGTCCCGCTCGACAATTTCACCTTCGTCCTGGTGCGACCGCTTCAAGCCGGCAACATCGGCGCCGCCGCACGGGCGCTTAAAAACATGGGCTTGCGCGACCTCCGGCTGGTCGCACCGGTCGCTTGGCGGGGGCGCGAGGCGGCGGCGATGGCGGTGCATGCGGCGGACGTCCTGAGCACTGCGCGGAGCTATGACGAGTTGGCCGCCGCCGTCGCGGATTGCACGTTGGTGGTCGGCAGCACTTGCCGGCCGGGGCTTTATCGTGCGGGCGCGATGGCGGTACGCGAGGCGGCGGCACAACTGGTCGCCGAAGCCGTGCATAATCGCATCGCTGTCGTCTTCGGCCCCGAGGACACCGGGCTGGTCAATCTCGACCTCGCACTTTGCCAGCGCCTGATCACGATTCCGACGGCGCCCGAGTACCCCTCGCTTAACCTGGCGCAGGCCGTGATGGTGGTCGCGTACGAGTTGGTGATGGCGGCGGGAACAGTGCGCGACCTGCCAGCAGCCGAGCCGTATGCGCCGGCGGCTGAGGTCGAGGCGATGATGCAGCGGATGAGTCGGGCGCTGGTCGCGATCGGCTTCCTGCCCGCCGATAATCCCGACCATATCATGTTCACCCTGCGCGCGCTCCTGGGGCGCGCCGGACTCGGCGCGCGTGACCTCCAGATCCTCAACGGTATCGCGCGCCAGATACTGTGGTTCGCCGAGAGCGGTCTCCAAACTGCCGAAGCCAAGCGGGGCGCAGGGAAAAAGCTGCGCTAGGCGCAGCGACGGGCTATTGGGGATCGACCGCCTTGGCCGGGTTGGGCGTATCGGCCTCGGGCGCCTCGCCCAGCATCCTGAGCCCGTAGCGCACCAGCGCGGCGAGTTTCTCGACGTGGCTAAGCAGCCCCGGCTGCTCGTCGGCGGGCGCGTCACGCAGCGCTTGGGCCGCCGCCGCAAGGTTCTCGCGGAGAATCGCGACCGCGCGTTCCAGATGCTCGCGCTCGGCAACCCGCGCGCGGGTGCGCCGGCGCGCCCGCTCAATCTCTTCGAGCCGTATCAGCTCGCCCATAACACCACTGTTTGAATTATCGCCGATCGCAGCGTGCGCAACCAGCGCAGCGGCAATCCAAACCGATAACCCCGCCGGCGTGCTCAGGACGGGGGAGCACTGCTTGATTTCACGCCGCTGTGCGGTTACGAAAGAAGGGCCTGCGCGCTGCGCGTGCTCCCCGGTAGCTCAGTCGGTAGAGCGGACGGCTGTTAACCGTCAAGTCGCTGGTTCGAATCCGGCCCGGGGAGCCATCTCCTCAAACCGAGCGCACCGAATCAAGACATCGCACTGCCACGAAGCGTTACACGAATCGGCTGGCGACCGTAACACTCTGGGACGCGCCGTGGTCGCCTAAATGAAAGACCGCCGCTGAGGTGTCTCATGCGGCGTTGCACAAACGCTCAAGCCCGAAACGGCCCGATCAGGGCTTCCAGAATTTTCCCGCACGGCTCCGAGCATCTCGTACCAGAAGGCGGTTGCGCACGGTGTGGCGATTCGTCAACGCCGCGCCGCGCGATGCAGGGCGGGCACGATGGCATGTATCTGGCGTTATGTGCTTGCCGGATGAACGGCGATGCGGCCAGAGCGAAATTGCACCGACGCGAGCAACAACCGTCACCGCGAAGATAACCGGTTACCCGACGGACGGTTCGATTCCGGCCCGGGCAGCTTACCTGTCGCAGCTTAGCCCTGCTTCTGGAGTAAAAGATGGGATTTCCGATGCGTTGCGGATTGCCAACATGGCCTTGGGACCGTCATCCGGATATGCACAGACGTCCCATGCGGCCTGTTGACACGGGGTGCGCCCTGCGCAATTATGCCACAGTACGCTCGATAGACCGTAGCAGATTAGGCGATACGCTAATGTCTCAAGGATTAGGCGCAGTAGCCTTGGAGCCCTACCGGGCGCGCATCCTGATCGTCGACGAAGACGAGGTTGCGGCGCGCTCGCTGGCCATGGCCCTGGAGCAAGAGGGTTTCGACTGCGACGTCTGCCCGAGCGCCGAAGGGGCGCTGGCCGCTGCCGAACAGGGATGCGAGGTCATCCTTGCCGCCGTGCGCACGCACGGGCTAGACGGCCTGGATCTGCTGCGGCGGGTGCGGGGTCGGCGGCCGGATATCGCGGTCGTCCTGATGGCTAGCGAGCCCAGCGTGACCTCGGCCGTGGCCGCGATGCGCGAGGGGGCCTTCGACTATCTGACCAAGCCCCTCAATGCCGACGAGCTGAGCAAGATTCTGACGCGGGCGATCGAGATGGGGTCGCTCCAGCGCGAGAACCGCCGCCTGCGTCAGCAGCTCGACGTCGCCAGCACGGCCGCCGCCTTTATCGCCGAAAGCTCGCAGAGCAAGAACCTAGTCGCGATGGTGCGCCGGGTGGCGCCCTCGCGTTCGACCGCGCTTATCGAAGGCGAGAGCGGGACCGGCAAGGAGCTGGTCGCCCGCATGCTTCATTACTGGAGCCATCGCGCGGAGGGCCCATTCGTCGCGGTCAACTGCAAGGCCTTCGCCGAAGGCGTAGTCGAAAGCGAACTCTTCGGCCATGAGAAAGGTTCGTTCACGGGCGCGATCGCGGCGCGCGCCGGGTGCTTCGAGCGCGCCTCGGGCGGCACCTTGTTCCTAGACGAAATCGCCGAGGCCGGCACCGACTTCCAGGCCAAGCTGTTACGCGTGCTTGAAGACGGAGAGGTGCTGCGGGTGGGCGCCTCCAAGCCGCGCAAGGTTGATGTACGGATCGTCGCGGCCACCAACCGCGTCCTGCGCAACGAGGTCGCGGCCGGACGCTTCCGCGCCGACCTGTACTTCCGCCTCAACGTTATCCCGGTCAAGATCGCGCCGCTGCGCGAGCGCCGCGAAGACATCCTGCCGCTGGCGCGCCATTTCCTGGCCTTCTACACCGCACAGGCCGGTCGCCCGATCACACTCTCGCCCGAGGCCGAGCGCACGCTGCTCACCTACTCGTGGCCAGGCAACGTCCGCGAGCTGGAAAACGTGATCGAGCGTGCGGTGGTGATGAGCGGAGCGGAGGTGCTTACACCCGACGCGTTTGCCCTCGACGGCAGCATCGAACCGGCGGCCGAAAGCGATGAGCCCGCGGCGCCCAACGAAACCCTCCAGGCCTATCTCGACCGCGCCGCCGTCGCGCGCATTCGCGCGGCGCTCGACGCGGCCAAAGGTAACCGCGCGGTCGCGGCAACCACGCTCGGCGTGGATCGCACCACCCTCTACCGCCTCATGAAGCGTCTCGGCCTGTAGCCAGGCCGCAGCGCAATCAACTGATCGACTGGATTCGTCCTTGCGCCGCGCGCGTCCGCGCTGACACAAGCAGGACGCGCGCGGCGCCTTTTGCGGGCCTCTCCAAAAAGGCAGAGGCCGCGCAGGCCCTCCACCGGACATGCGCGGCCTCTGAAAGATCGGCCGCGGGTGGGCCCGCCGCCTCGGGCTCAGCCGCCACCGCCGCCGAGCGTGCGGAGGATCTGGATAATCGCCGGTCCCACGATCACCAGCAGCATCGCGGGCAGCACGAACAGCACCAGCGGGAACAGGATCTTGATCGTGGTGCGCTGCGCCATCTCCTCCGCGCGCAGCCGCCGCCGCGTGCGCAGCGCGTCCGAGCTGGCGCTTAGCGCGGGGGCGATCTGCGCCCCAAGCTGCTCGCTCTGAATGAGCGTCGCGGCGAGCGGCTTGATGTCCTCGACCGCGGTGCGTTCGGCAAGGTTGCGCAACGCCTGACCGAGCGAGGCGCCAGCCGAAATCTCCGACGCCACCAAAGCCAGCTCGCGACCGATCTCCTGCTTCTGGCGCTCGCTTTCGGTGCCGACAATCTTGATTGCCTCGAACAGGCCGAGCCCCGCCTCAACGCACACCACCAGCAGGTCGAGCACATCGGAGAGCTGTCGCGCGATCGCGTTTTGGCGTTTACGTGCGCGCCGCCCGACGTAGTAGCTCGGCAGAAAAAGCCCGATGCCGAAGCCGCCGAGGCCGAAGAGCAGCACCGAGGAGGTGTTGTGCACGATGATTCCAATCAAGGCTCCGATCAGGGCGAACACCGCGCCGCTGCCGAAGCGGATGACCTGAAACATCTGCGGCATCGTGGACTTCAGATAGCCGGCCTGGATCAGGGTGCGCGCCAGCTTCTCTCCTTCGGGCGTGTCCGGCTTGGGGACCGGCACCCGTTTGGCCGCCCACTGCAAAATCAAACGCGACAATCCGTGGACGTCCTCCTCGGTATCCTCCCAGACGCCCTGCGCGGCGCGCACTCTGAGCGCGAGGTCGGCGAAGCGCTCCTCAAGCGCGCGATGGCTGCCGTAAAGGGCGTGGTAGACCGCCGTCGCCGCGACTCCCGCCATACACAAAACGATGAGGCTGACCAAAAGTGGAGTCATAAATTCACCCCGCGGGGATAGGCGCCGCTCAGTAGTCCAGCCGCAGGAGCCGGCGGATAGTGATGAAAGCGAAAAGGTCGAGGCCACCCGCTACCTTGAGCAACTTGATCCCGGTCGGATCGAAGAACAGTTCGTCGGCGTACTGGCGGTTGATCAGGCTGAAGGCGCCGAGCACCACGATCGGCAGGCAGCCCACGATCATGCCGCCCAGGCGCGACTGCGCGGTTAGCGCACGGATTTGCAGGCGCAGGCGTTGGCGCGTGCGCACGATCTCGGCCAGTCGCCCGACTATCGCCGCCAAGCTGCTGCCGACTTCGCTCTGGACCTTGACCGCCACCACCAGGAGCCGCAGGTCGTCCTCCGGCACTCGCTTGAGCATGTCCTCGAGCGCACGTGGCAGCGGCAGCCCGATCCGGGTCTGTTCGAGCACGGTGCGGAACTCGCCGCCAAGCGGGTCGCCGAACTCTTGCACCACGACCTGCAGGCCGCGGTTAAGCGAATGGCCCGCCTCGAGCGAGGACTTGATAAGGTCGAGGGCGAACGGCAGCTGCGCGACGAACGCCCTCATCCGGCGTGTACGCCGGAAGCGGATGTACATGATCGGCAGCGAACCCAGCCCGGCTCCAAGCAGCAGGGCGCCCAGAAGCCATCCTTTGAGCAACAATTCGCCGAGGAAAAAGCCGGCGAGGAACAGCAGCGAGATGATGAGGACCATCTCGGAGACCCGCATGTACAGGCCCGCCTGCCACATCATCTTCTCCAGCGTACGCAGCAGGTTGAATTCCCTGAAGGTGCTGAAGAACGAATGCTCCTCGGGCTTGCGCCGGCGGGTGATGTCGACATCGATGTCGTCCATCGGCCGACTCATCCGGCGCATGACCTGGCGGTTCTGCTCGGTAGTTTCGCTGATCCAGCTCGAACTGAGCAGAACGACGATAAAGACGAAAGCAAAGACCGCGCTGGCAGCTATCAGGCTCATCGCCTCCCCCAATTGTCAATCCATGCTGTAGCCGTAGGCTTCGACCCGCTCCTTGTAAGCGGAACGGATGCCGGTCTTGCGGAACTGGCCGAGCACCTTGCCCTGGGCGTTGATGCCGGTCCGGTGGAATTCGAAGAGGTCCTGCATCATGACCATGTCGCCTTCCATCCCAACGAGCTCGGAGATGCGCAGGACCTTGCGCGAGCCGTCGGACAGACGTGATACGTGCACGATGAGGTTGAGCGCGGAGGCGATCTGCTGGCGCATCGCGCGCTGCGGGATGGACCATCCCGCCAGCAACATCATCATCTCGAGCCGGCTCAGGCTGTCGCGCGGAGTGTTGGCGTGGACGGTGGCGAGCGAACCGTCGTGGCCGGTCGACATCGCCTGCAACATGTCGAAGACTTCGCCGCCGCGCACCTCGCCGACAATGATCCGGTCGGGCCGCATGCGCAGCGAGTTGCGTACCAGATCGCGCTGGGTGACTTCGCCCTTGCCTTCGACGTTGGGCGGGCGGGTCTCCAGCCGCACCACGTGCGGCTGCTGCAACACGAGCTCGGCCGAGTCTTCGATCGTTACCACGCGCTCATCGACCGGAATAAAGGCCGATAGGCAGTTGAGCATGGTGGTCTTGCCCGAGCCGGTACCGCCGCAGACCAGGATGTTGAGTCGGGCGCGGACAATGGCGCGAAGGAATTCGACCATGTCGGGAGTCAGGGTTTCTTTGGCCACGAGGTCGTCCACCGAGTAGCGGCGCTTGCCGAAACGGCGGATCGAGAGCGACGGCCCGTCGAGCGCGAGCGGTGGAATGATGGCGTTGACGCGCGAGCCGTCCGGCAACCGGGCATCGACCATCGGCGAGGCCTCGTCAACGCGGCGCCCGACCTGCGAGACGATGCGGTCGATGATCAGCATCAGATGCTGGTCGTCCTGAAAGCTTACGTCGGTCAGGTAGAGCTTGCCGCCGCGCTCGACGTAGACCTGCGAGGGGCCGTTGACTAGGATGTCGGTGATCTCGTCATCCCACAGCAGCGGCTCGAGTGGACCGAGGCCGAGCAGCTCGTTCTTGATTTCCTCGATAAGCCGTGCGCGGTCGGCGTCGGTGAGCAGACGGCCTTCTTCGTCGAGAATCTCGCTTATTGCGGTGGTGACCTTGGCCGAGGCCATGTTGGCCTCGAGGCTCTCCAGGCGCGAAACGTCGAGCATCTCGAAGAGCCGGTTATGGACGGCGAGCTTGAGCTGCTGGAAACCGTCGGCGAGCACGTTGCGCTCGCGCTTGGGTTGCCCGCCGATAAGCGAGCGCTGTTGCTGCTGCTGCGGCGCGCCTTCCTTCTGCGATATCCGTTCGACCAGTTTCATAAATCACACGACCTTCAGGAGCGGGCACCAAATTTTCCGAGCAGACGCGACATCAGTCCGCGATCCCCCGCCGAGGCCTCGTCGCCGGCGGCCAGCCGCCGCGCGAGATCTTCGTAGGCTTTAGTCAGCGCCGAGTTGGGCGCGCATTGCCAGAGGTCCTGGGCGCGCAACTGCACGCGCTCCAGCGCCTTCTCGTCGCGCGGGATCTTGGCGAAGATCGGGCGGCCCAAAGTGTTGGTGATCTGCTCCTCGCTGATGGGGTGATGGGGAACATAACGGCTGAGGACGAAGTGCGGCTGCACCCCGCTGAGCCCCAGCCGGGCGAACAACTCAATAAACCGCCAGCAGCTTCGCGCGGCTGCGATCGACTGTTCCAGCACGTAGAACAGATGATCGGAGCGCTCCCATACCGCCACCACGTTCTCGTTGATATAGCCGCCGCAGTCCACCACGATGAAATCGAACAGGCGCTTCATCAGGTCCAGCGCCGCGCCCAGCGTCACGTCGGAAACCAGCTCGCTGTCCTCGATCCGCTTGGGCGCCGCCAGCAGGTAGATTCCCGAGCTGTGCTTGGTGAGCGCCGCCTCGAGCTGGATCGAATCAAGTTTCTTATCCTGCTCGGTGAGCGCCATGATCGTGCGCTCGGGCTCCAGATTGAGCGCCACCGCGAGGCTGCCCGACTGCAAGTCAAGATCAACCAGGCCAACCCGCTTGCTCAGCGTATAACGCAACGCCAGTGCGAGGTTGGCCGCGAGGCTGGTCACCCCGACCCCGCCCACGGTGCTCACCACCGAGCATACGATACCGCCGTGTTCGAGCTCCTCGCGCCGATGCGATTCGCTGACCTTGAGCAGCGCGCGCATCGCTTCCCCTGGGTCGAGCGGCAGAAACAGCAACTCATCCGCGCCCGCCCGCAGGATCTGGCGCATCAGCCCAGGCGAGCGCTCGCGCACCAGTGCAAAGAGCGCCGGCCGCGGCGAGCGCTCGGCCTCCTTCTGAAGATAGTTCAACGACGCCTCTTCGTTGCCGTTGAACACCACCATCGTGACGTCCGCAGGCGCGGTTCCGTTGCTGCTCTCGGAACCCGCCGCCGGCGAGGCGGCGTAAATTTCCAGCGGCGGGTCGCCGCCGAGCGCCTCCAAGGCGCTGGTAACTTCGGCTCGCCGTTCCTCGTCCTCGCCGATCAGCAGGACGCGCAGCGCACCCTTGCGCCCTTCGGTCTTTCGGCCTAGCACTGCCACAGGTTGCTCCCAGAATGCACCACTCCCTTGTTAGAAGCGCGGGCGGGCGGCACTGGGCGGATAAACCCTCCTCGTCTGGACTTCACTGTCAGTGAGCGGACCACGGTCGGTGGGCAACACCACCTGGCCGTTGGCGGGCACCGGTGCCACCAACTGTGGAGTCACCGTCATGACCAGGTCGGTGTTGGTGTTGCTGTAGGCCGTATTGCGGAACAGCCCCCGCACGAGCGGAATATCGCCGAGGTAGGGCACCTTGTTGACCTGCTCGCGCTTCTCGTTGAGCAGCAGACCGGCGATAATCAGGGTCTGGTTGTTCTTCAGCCGTACCATCGTCTCCGCGCGCCGTGTGATGAAGGCCGGGATTGAAAAGCCGAACAGCTGCACGCCGTGCGCGAAGTCGGGCTCGGAAACCTCGGGCTTGACCTTCAGCTCGATGTCATCCTGGCCGACCACCGTCGGCACGAATGCTACCGAAGTACCGAACTGCTTGAAAACGATCGAGGTGTTGAGCGCCTGGGCGATCACGATCGGAATCTCGCCACCCGAGAGGAACTCGGCCTTCTCGCCCGAGTTCGCCAGCAAATGCGGCTCGGCCAGGATTCTAGCCAGTTGATGGGTTTCAAGGAACTGGAAGAAGCTCTGGGTGTTGATGTTGTCGTTGGACGCCGCCAAGCCGTAGGTCAGGTTCTGCGAGAGCAACAACGGAATGATCGTACCTTCCGCGGGCAGCGTGCCGTTCGCGCTCGAGGAAACCGTCACCGGCGGATTGGACGAGATCAGCGCGTTAGCGGTCAGTGGGCTGGTCGCGGTGTACGGGGTCGCCACACCGCCGACCATGTTGACGAACGAAACGTTCCATCGCGGCAGCGCAAAGGAGAAGTTGATCCCGAAGGCCTCGGTGTTCGAGCGGTTGATCTCGGCCACGATCACGTTGAGCAGCACTTGCTGCTTGCCGCTGGCGTCGACGCGAATCTGACGCTCGACGTAGCGGCCCTGCGTGTCCCACACCGCCAGCGTAGTGAACCCGGGCTGATGGCCGACCAGGTTGAGTTCGTAGGGGTTGATCACCTGGATGTCGGCGACTTTGCTGTCGGCTACCGAGACGCGCCGAATGCGGGTCGGAAAATCCACCACCTCCGACGTTCCCACCATCATGTCGATGCCTTCGTCAGGCAAAAAGTGCTTCTCGCCCGAGGGCGGTAGCGGAGGCGGGATCACCGCCGGCGGATTGGTGCTGAATTTCTCGATCGGCGCCTGCACTGCGGCTACCGTCTGGCTGGGCGCCATGGTGGCGCCCGCCTCAGCCCGCGCGGCCGGTGCGCTCGTGCCAGCCGCCGACGGATCGGCGCTGGGTGCGGATGCCGCCGCAAGCGCCGTGGCGCCCGCCGCAGGCTTGGGCGCCGTACCCGGGGTTCGAGAATCCGCCGAGGCGTCGCTGGCCATGGGCGCTACGGGCGCGGCTGAAGCCACTTTCACCGGTTCGACCGTGCTCGACGGTGCGGCGGCCGCGGAGGAATCCGTGGGCGCGCCCGACGCGCTCGCCGTCGAGCCCGAAGCGGAATCAGCGCCCGTCGGCGAGGTCTTGGCTGCGGCACTGGCCGCCATCGCAGCGTGGGTCCCCGCCACCGAGCCGCTTCCGACGTCGCCTGGCTTGGCTATGGGAGCGGCCGTCGCGGTTTCTGGCCGCGACGAGCCTTCGCCCGCCGTAGGCGCCGAATCCGCATGTGCGGCGGCCGCCGCGGGCTTGGCGAGCGCTTTAACATCGACTGCGTAGGTGACCTTGTCGCCGTCAGCGAGCGTAACGTCGATGTTCCAGGCGCCCGGCTCGGCGCCGAGCAGGACCATTTTGCCCGGCGCGTCGCTGTTGACCACCATCGCGTGCGGATTGTCGAGCACCTTGACGCCCGGGGTCGAGTCCTTGGCGATATTGTCAATCGTGTAGCTCTCCCCCGCGTTGAGCGCCACCGAGACTTTGCGATGCGAGGCGGCCACCGCCGGCCGCCCGGCCACCATCAGTGCCGCCACAGCCGCAGCTGCAACCAGCAGGCGGCGCGGAAAAGCGGTACCGTACGAAGCGCGCGCGGCGCGCGCGCTTTCTTTTATTGCTTTGACCATCGTCCCATCCTCCCCCTGACTCACGGAACGTCGATAGTCTTCGAATTAGGCTCCGAGGCGAATGGAATCGCGCCTGGCGCACTCGAAGCAAAGCCCACGCTGTCCGACGGCGAGGCCGCACGGCCGCGGGGCGCGCCGGCGGATGGGCGCGCGCCAGTGGCCGCTACTGCCGCCGCCGGCCGCGATTCAACCGCGGGAGTCGCCGCCTCGATCCCGGCCGTTTCGAACTCTGCGGCGGCCGAGCCCACGGTGGTGTTGTTCAGGCTTGACGCGTTACGCGCGCTGCGGCCGTGCACGAAGGAAATCGATTCGCTCTTGTTGCCATCGCGCAGAATTTCGATCTTGACCGCCTTGGGACGCGCATGGCGCGGCGCAGCGACACGTGACACTGCAGGCGCCTGCTGCGCAATCAGCGGCGGCGCATTGGTGCCGCGCAGCAAGGCCGGCACGTTGGCGCCGTTGGTCATCACAACCTTGGTGTCTTCGTAGTTGCGCAGCGCCAGACGCAGATTGCCCTCGCGGCTGGCCAGAGCCAATCGCTCGGCTTCCTCCGGCGTGACCAGCAAGGTGACAACCTTGACCACTTTCGGCTCGTCCTTGCCCTGTTCGATCTCCTGCGCCACCGCCAGCGTTTCGACGTTTTGCAGAACGATCTTGGAGAAAGGCTGGTTGTTGGTGGCCGGATCCTGGAGCGCCACGAGGACATCGACATGCGCGCCGGGCAGAACGAAGCCCGCGATGTCACTGACTTCGTCCACCGGCACCGACATCGCGCGCATCCCCGGCGGGATCAATAGTGGCATCACGCCCGCAGTCTTCACGCCTGTGAACAGGCGGTTGCCGACGATCGGCTCGTTCTCGACGAAGGGCGTTTTGGTGAACTTGCCGATCACCGCGGAAACGTCAGTGAACGCGCCAGGCGGCACGCTGTCGCGTGACCACCGGGTGAGCTTGACCGCCGCCGGATCAAGCTTGGTGCCGATATGGAGATCGTGCGCAGCCACCACCACGTTGACCGACTGCGCCATCGCCTCCTGGACTTCGCGCTCGCGCCGCTTGAGCGCCGAGTAGACGACCAGTGCAGCCACCAGCGCCGCGACGCCGGCGAGCATCATGAACAACAGCGATCGTCTCATCTGACCCCTCCCCCCCGAGATGCGGGCGGCCCCCCCACCGGGGCCGGTCTATAAAAACGCTCGATACATTCGCGCGCGTGTGCGCCCCTATTCCGTCATCGCCGTCTCGGTGCTGCTCAGCTGAGTTGGAAAAACGACCCCGAGAAAGTTCTGCGACAGGAACAACAGATTGCTCGCGTCGAAGCAGAGTGATACCTGCACCGGGTCGCCGAAGTTGCGAGTCCCGCAGGCACCACCGCTGCACGTCATCTGGACACCGACCGCACCACCACTTGCCGGACAGCTGGTGCAGCTGACGCCATTCTTGGTAATGGTGGGCGAGCCGACGCCGGCCATGTACGTGGCGACCTGACTGCAGCTCGCGCTGCTGTTCACCGCGGCGTAACGCGCGCCTTGGTAGTTCATCTGGCCCAATGCCAAGGCGGCCTGACCGATGACGGCCATCTGTACCGCGGCGAACAATACGATCATCGCCACGATCATCACCAGCGCAAATTCGACCGCGGCCTGGCCCCGATTTCGCGCTATCCGGTGCGATCCAGAAATCGTTCCTGTGAAGCGACGCCGTGGCGCATTTTCTGTCATAGCGGTAGTAGCCTCTGAGGATGCGAACGAAGGGTCACTTGGAACCGCCTTGAAGCTGACACCGCCTATCTGGCCTACCTTTAGTTCCACAAACTATGGGGTTAACCAGTCGGAAGCAAGACCGTGTCAGTTGGAGCTTCGAAAGACATCTGGCCTCAGCAAACCACCCCACCATTCGCCGAATCTTAGCCAGAGCATAGCGCGATGACGCTGTCGGCGCGACAGCACGTTTTGACGGCGGCGAGCGATGATGGCCCTTCCTGTACGCATTTCTCGCGAAGTACTTTTTGAGACCCTTCGGTGACTATGAGCCTTGACGTTGGGCGCGACGGAGCGCGAGCTCCGTCGTACCCGAGGGGGAATTATGCGTTCGACAAAGTCGAGTCGACGCCGCTGGCAAGCGTGCTGATGCTCTGGCCCATGATCTCGTAGGCGGCAAAGACGACGATCGCGATGGCGGCCACGATGAGCGCGTACTCGGTCATGTCCTGACCGCGCTCCAGACGAACCAGACGCTCACGCGTACGAATGAACCATTTTCCTACCAGTTCCATAACATCCCTCCTGCGGGACGATGTTACGCAAGGTACTTTATTATGTCAAGTTATCTTAATTCATTTTTAAGAGCGTCATTCTGCTTCAAAGAGAAATGTCTGCCGAGCCCTAACCTGTGCTACTGCGGCGCTCAAAGCCCGATTCTTTGGCGAGACCTAGCTAGCCGTCGATGATTTAAGATTAGCAAGCGCAAAGGCATCCCTGAGCAGCGCTTCATTGCAGCTGAGCGTCATATCTTTCTCTGATGAAGCTGGCTTGGCGGTAATTGATGGTGGAGCTGCGGGAACCGCTATTCCGCGGCTTTTTCTTATGGTGGCGGTCGCTCTCGCGGTCACGAAATCGGTGTGGGTGCGGCTCAAATCACCAAAGACGTAGTGGATTTTCCGCTTCATCACGATTGTAAGCGAACGGCGATCGGCTGAAACCTGCTCGTACACGACCCGCGACTTCGGCTCCCGAAAGGTTGCGTAGCGCAAGGCGAGCTTCGCCGCGTTGGCAGGATCGTGTGGCAGATAGGCGACTCCGAGCAGAACGGCGCCGTCCGCGACCTCCTGCAGAGCGATGCGCTGCCGGTAAACGCTGGCGCTCGCGCCACCCAGAGACACGGCTCCGACGATCAGCGGCAATGCAAGGGTGATTGCGATAGTACTATGGCCTTTGGTCAACTCCCTCATCGAACCTCCCCTCCGATGCCCACAGCACTCCCCCATCCACGACACGGGAACAGGGACGCCCATGCAGATCGCGCGCCATCGCCGCTCGCCACAATCACTACAGATTGGCGCGATTAGCGACAGCGAACGTTCCGCCGTCGCACCAAGGCCGGTTGCAGGCGCGCAACAGCTTCCTGGCTCGAGGAGCGCCTCTCGCCTGCCCTTTTTCAGATGCTCCGGTTCTTACGGGCTAGTGGCCCGGAGGACAATCACAAAGCTGTATGGGGTACTGCGCAGGTCTGGCGGGACCCGGCGGGCGGCCATCGGACCGCCCGCCGGGCAAAAACATGGAACCGTTTCTTCGAGGCTTGCTTACGCGTTCGTCAGTGAGGAGTCGACACCGCTGGCCAGCTTGCTGATGCTCTGGCCCATGATCTCGTAGGCGGCGAAGACGACGATCGCGATGGCGGCCACGATGAGCGCGTACTCGGTCATGTCCTGACCGCGCTGGAAGCGGGCAACGCGCTCGCGGGCCTTGAGGTACCACCTGTTCAGAAACTCCATTCGACTCTCCTCCTTGCTTTCCTTTTTATCCGAGCTGGAGTGCTCCAGCATCGGTTCTATCGCTGCTCGGCTAACCAATCCGGCCTTGAGATGCGTCACTGTCTTCATGGCATCGCCTCTCGCAGCATCATTCTTCTATACTAATTTTAACGTGCTATCAAGTACTAAACTGCTTCTGCTTTTGGCTAGACTTGGCGTTGTCTGATAGCACCAACCATGCCAGCGATTTTTTTGACCCTATCCCTGATGATTTCTGTCGCCATTTAGCGCGACGAGTAACCAAAAGTTGCATTCTCGCAACCGCCGAAATGGCTGCAGCGCAACCGCGGTTTTTGCGAAATAATGGCGAAATCGATTGCAAAACAACGATTTTTGAGCGGAAATCTCTGCCACACTCAGCCGTGTTCGATCACGACCTGATCTCCGACCTCGGTGCCGCTGCGCCCGACCCCGCCGGCCGCCAGTTCGAGCGCCCTGCGCGCGCCCCAGACCAAAGAAGAGAACCGCCACGGCCGCAGATTACGATTGATCTTGATCACGACGCCGCGCCGGTCGAGGAAGACGATGTCGATCGCGAAACGCATGAACATCATGTGCATCCACATAAACGGCTCCCAGCGCCCGGCCTCGAACAGCATCCCCGCGTCAGCCTCCAGCGCGTCGCGGCCAAGCAATCCGCGGCTCTTGCCGCTAACGCCGCCCGCGTCCTCCAAGCGCGCGCAAAGCACAGTGCCACGAGTTTGATTGATCGCGCGCATGCCGCTCGCTGCCATATGGTTCCTCTCTCCTCTCCGCTCCGCTCGCGCGTCTGCGTGTGGCGCAACCACGCGGGCGCCATTCGCCGACGAGGCGGCCTGTCTCAGGGAAAGTTCATGTAATACAATCGCCGTGCGATCAATGCGCTATCTGCCCGTATTCCTCAGAGTCGACGGCCGCCGATGTGTCGTGGTCGGCGGCGGCGCAGCGGCCGAACGCAGGGTGCGCGACCTGCTGGAGACTGACGCGCAGGCCGTACTGGTCGGCGCCGCGATCACGCCGGCACTTGCCGCGATGGCGAAGGCCGGCACTTTGGTCTATCGCGGCCCTGATTTTCAAGCTAGCGACCTCGACGGCGCCGCGCTGGTCTATGTAACAAGTGACGACCGCACGCTCGCTGGCGCAGTGGTTGCGGAAGCAAATCGGCGCGGCATCCCGGTCAACGTCGCCGACGCGCCCGAGGCGTGCAGCTTTATCTCGCCGGCGGTGATGCGGCGCGGGGCCTTGCAAATAGCGGTCTCGACCTCGGGCGCCAGCCCCGCGACGGCGCGCCGGTTGCGCGCCGAGCTGGAATCACGCTTCGGACCCGAATACGCGCCGGCGCTCGAGCTGATGCGCGCGGCGCGCCGCCTGCTGCGCGAGCGTGAACCTGATCCTCAACTTCGCGCGCGCAAGCTCAAACGGCTGGCCGAGTCCGATCTCGCGAACTGTATCGCGCGCGGCGAATCGGAGCGGATCGAACGGCTGCTCGTCGAGTGCGTCGGCTTCGGGGCGGTTGAACTCGGCATCGACCCGGCATTATTTAACATCGGGCGCGGGCGCGACGAGCGCGCCGCGCGCTGAATCCATACCGCCGCGATGAACACGACGATCTGGTTGCCGCCTGCCCTGGTCTGCTACGCGCTGAGCGCCGCGGGATTCGTGGGCGGGCGAGTTACGAACCGCACGCGATGGTCGGAGCAGGCGGTGCCGCTGCTCGGCGCGGCGGTCCTGTTCCATACGCTCGACCTGGTGGTGGGAGCCCTGGCGGCCGGCAACATCCCGGTCACCAACTTCGCGCAGTCGCTGTCCTTCCTGGCCTGGCTTACGGCGATCGTAAGCCTCGCGCTGATCGTGCGCATGCGCATCCAGGTGCTCGGCGCCTTCGTCGCGCCCGGCGTGCTGCTGGCCGCGGGCGCGGCGTACGTCCTGACGCGTCCCGGGCGCCTGATAATCCCCCAGAGCCTGCGCAGCGCGTGGCTGCCGGTGCATGTGACGCTCGCCTTTCTCGGCGACGCGCTGTTCGTGGTCGCCGCCGGGGTCAGTCTCGCCTACCTGGTGTACGAATCGCGGCTGAAGGCGAAGCGCCCGTTGGCGCCGGCGGGCCAGCCGGTGCCGAGCCTCGAGAAGCTCGACCGCATCAACTACCGCCTGCTGGAGTGGGGCTTCGTGATGCTCTCGCTGGCGATCGTCAGCGGCGCGATCTGGGCTGAGGCGACCTGGGGGCATTTCTGGTCGTGGGAGCCGCAGGAGTCGTGGTCGCTGCTGACGTGGCTGTTGTACGCGGCGCTGCTCGAATCGCGGATCACGGTGGGATGGCGCGGCCGGCGCGCGGCGGCGCTGACGTTGGCGGTCTTCACGGTCCTGCTCGGATCGTTCCTGGGCGTAAGCCTGGTCTTTCCCGGCAAGCATGGAGGCACTTTCGGCTAGGCGATGGACGAAGCGCTGCTCATCGTCGGCGTCAACTATCGCACCGCGCCGGTCGCGGTCCGCGAGCGGCTGGCCTATCCCGACCAGGAGATCGTTGCGGCCCTGGGCCGGCTCAAGCTGCGCGCGCCGGCGCTCAGCGAAGCCGCGCTGATCTCGACCTGCAACCGCGTCGAGATCGTCGGCGTCTCCGCCGAGCCTGCGCGCGCGGGCGCCGAGGCGGCCGACTTCCTCGCCGCCGACCGCGATGTGGATGCGGCATTGTTCCGGCCCGCGCTTTACCGCTTCGAGGGGCGCGAAGCCGCCCGCCATCTGTTCCGCGTCGGCGCGAGCCTTGACTCGATGGTGGTCGGCGAGCCGCAGATCCTGGGCCAGCTCAAGACCGCCTATGCGCAGGCGGCCGAAGCCCACAGCGTGGGCCTGGTGCTCCATCGCGCCTTCCATCGCGCCTTCTCGGTGGCCAAACGCGTGCGCAAGGCGACGTTCATCGGGCGCGGCTCGGTGTCGGTCAGCTCCGCCGCCGCGCGCCTTGCGGGACGGATCTTTGACACTCTGGCCGACAAGACCGTGATGCTGATGGGCGCGGGGCAGATGGCCGAACTGACCGCGCGCCAGTTGCGCGGTCTCGGCGCCGAGACTTTGCTGGTGACCAGCCGCACGTTTGATAACGCGGTGGCGCTGGCGCGTTCGCTGGGCGGTACCGCGGTTCCGTTCGAAAACCATCGACCCTACCTCAAGCTCGCCGACATCGTGATCGGTTCGCTCGCCGCAGCTCGTCCGGTGCTTGAGTCCGCCGACCTGGAGGCGATCCTGCGCGAGCGGCGCTACCGCCCGATGTTCCTGATCGACGTTGGAGTGCCGCGCAATTTCGACGCGAGCCTTAACGCGCTGGAGAACGTTTACCTCTACGACATCGACGATCTCGGCGCGGTGGTCGCGGAGTCGCGCGATGAGCGGGCGCGCGAGGCCGACAAGGCCGAGGCGATCGTCGCCGCCGAGCTTGACTCCTTCATGCGCTGGATGAGCGGCCTGGAGCTGGTGCCCGCAATCAAGGACATCCGCGTGAGTATCGAGCAACTGCGCGAGGCCGAGCTCGGACGCCACCGCGCATGGCTGGCCGGGCTCGAGCCCGCCGAACGCGCGCGCATCGAGTCACTCACCCGCGCGCTCGTCAACAAGCTGCTCCATCGCATCCTGAGCGGCCTGCGCGGCGCTGGCGGCGGCGTTCCCGACCCGGCCTACACCGCCGAGGTGGCGCGCCGGCTGCTCTGCGGCGAGCTGGCAGGCGGAGCGCTGGCGCTCGACGCGCCCGCCGGCGCCGCGCTCGACCTCGATGACGACGACGAAAAATCGTGAACGGCGCGGCGTCCGCGCACGCCGCTGAGATCAGGGATGGCCACGCTGCGCATCGGTTCCCGCCCGAGCGCGCTCGCGCTCGCCCAGGCCGCGCTCGTGCGCAGCGAGCTCGCCGCGCTGATGCCGTCGGTGGAGATCGAAATCGTCCCAATCCGCACCAGCGGCGACAAGCTCGGCAGCGCCGCGCTGGCGCAGGTCGGGGGCAAGGGGCTCTTCGTCAAGGAGCTCGAGCAGGCGCTGGCGGAGCGCCGGATCGATCTGGCCGTGCACTCGATGAAGGATCTGCCGGCGGTGGCCGCACCGGGGATGGAGATCGCGGCGGTGCCCGAGCGCGCCGATGCGCGCGACGCGCTGCTGATGCGCGCCGCCGGCGGCGGCGCGCATCAGCAGCCCGCGCCCGGCATTCCGGCGGCCGACGCGATGCCGGCCGCCCAAGCGTTGGCCCCGCTCGCGCGCGGCGCGCGCCTGGGTACCTCGTCCCCCCGCCGGCGCTTCGAGGCGCTGCGCATCCGCGCCGACCTCGACGTCGGAGCGCTGCGCGGCAACGTCGATACGCGTCTGGGACGCCTCGTGGCGGGCGACTTCGACGCGATCATCCTTGCGATGGCGGGGCTGGCACGGCTGGCGCGCGCGCGCCCCGCCGGCGTCACGCTCTTCCCGCTCGACGAGCGCGACTTCGTCCCCGCTGGCGGGCAGGGCGCACTCGCGGTCGAGGCGCGCGCCGGCGAGCCGCTGGGCGGCTCGGCCGAGCTCGCCGCCGCGCTCGCCAGGCTCGATGATGCGCGCGCGCGGCGCGAAGTCAGCGCCGAACGCGGCTTTCTGGCCGCGCTCGGCGCCTCGTGCGTCTCGCCGGTCGGCGTGCGCGCCCGCCTCGATAACGGCGTCCTCAACGTGCGCGCGCTCGTGTTCAGCGTCGACGGCGCCCGCCACCTGGCCGACGAATTGAGCGAAGCGCGGGCAGCGGATGCGTCGCCCGCGCGGGCCGCCGAGGCAGGCGCGCGGCTGGCGCGGCGGATGCTGGAGCGCGGCGGACGCGAGCTGCTCGGCGATGGCTGAGCGGGCGGGAAAGGTTTACCTGGTCGGTGCAGGACCCGGCGCGCCCGACCTGATCACGCTGCGCGCTGAACGGACCCTGCGCCGCGCCGAGGTCGTTATCCACGACTCGCTGGTCAGCCCCGAGCTGCTTCTGCTGGCCCCCCAAGCCGCCGAGCTGATTTATGCGGGCAAGCGCGCCGGCGCGCCCGGCAATATCGACCAGGCCGAGCTCAACCGCCTGATGATCGAGCACGCGCGTGCCGGTCGCCGCGTCGTGCGGCTCAAGGGCGGCGACCCCTTCATCTTCGGCCGCGGCGGCGAGGAGGCCGAGGCGTTGAGCGCAGCCGGCGTCGAATTCGAAGTCGTGCCCGGCGTGACCTCGGCGATCGCGGCGCCCGCGTTCGCCGGCATCCCGTTGACCCATCGCCGGGCCGGCTCCTTCGTCGCCTTCCTGACCGCGCATCTGGACGGGCTCAAGCGCGCCGACGGCGGCGGCGCCCCGCTCGACGAGCTTGCCGCCGCGGCGCGCAAGGGCGGCACGCTGGTGCTCTTGATGGCACGGGCGCGGCTGCGTGAAACGCTGGCGCGCTTGACCGCGGCGGGACTCGCGGCGGAGACGCCGGCGGCAATCGTGCAATGGGCGAGCGTGGCGGCGCATCGCGCGCTCATCGCCACGCTCGCCACGCTCGCCGACGAGGCCGAGCGAGCCAATGTCGGCGCGCCGGCGGTGGTCGTCGTGGGCGAGACCGCCGCGATGGGCAAACGGCTCGGATGGTTCGAGCGGATGCCGCTGTTCGGCCGGCGAATCGTGGTCACGCGTGCGCGTTCGGCCGCCTCCGCGTTCGCAAACGGGCTGCGCGCGATGGGCGCCGAGGTGATCGAGTTTCCGACGATCGAGACTGTGGCGCCGGACAGCTACGCCGAAATCGACGCGGCGCTTGCGCGCCTGGACTCCTTCGACTGGGTGATCTTCACCAGCGCGACGGGCGTGGAACGCTTCGTCGATCGGATGCGCGAGCGCGGGGTTGACGTGCGCGCGATGGCAGGCGCGAAGCTCGCCGCGATCGGCCCCGCGACCGCTGCACGCCTCGCCGCCCGTGCGCTGACGGTCGCGGCCCAGCCCCTCGAATATCGCGCCGAGGCGATCCTCGACGCGATCGGCGGCGCACGGCTCGGCGGTGCGCGTATTCTCATCCCCCGCGCTCAAGTCGCGCGCGAGGTCCTGCCCGCGATGCTGCGCGAGGCGGGAGCGCGAGAGGTCATCGTCGCCCCGGTTTACAAAACAGTCGCGCCCGCGCGAGCGCCGGTCGAGCGCGTGCGTGCGCTTGCCGCAGCGGGGGCGATCGACCTTGTCGCCTTCACCAGCTCGAGCACGGTGACCAATTTCTGCGCGATGGTCGGCGAGGCGTCGCGCGGACTGCCGGCGGCGGTTATAGGTCCGATCACCGCCGCGAGCGCGCGCGAGGCCGGCCTTAAGGTCGTCGTCGAAGCCCCGAGCTACACGGTGCCCGCACTCATCGAAGCAATGCGGGATTATCTGGCGCGGAGCGCTGGATAGACCGATGGCAACCTTGGACCGGGCGGCGATGCACACCGCCGGTCCGACTTCGCATAGCGCCGCCCCATCAATATAATCGGCGGCGAAGCCCTCCGAGGGGGTGCACGTCAACGATGGCGTTCCCGATCAATCGTCCGCGCCGGTTGCGACGGACCGAAACCCTGCGCCGGATGGTACGCGAGACGCGGCTTGCGCCCGACGATTTCATTCAGCCCTTCTTCGTCTGCCCCGGGCGCGACGTGAACCGCCCGATCGGCGCGATGCCTGGCGTCGCCCAGATGTCGGTGGACCGAGTGGTGCGCGCGGCGCGCGAAACCCATGGTGCCGGTGTCCCCGCGGTGATCCTGTTCGGCATCCCGCAGCGCAAGGACCCGCGCGGCAGCGAGGCGTGGAACGATCAGGGCGAGGTCCAGCGCGCGATCCGCGAAATCAAGGAGCATGTCCCCGGCCTGGCCGTGGTCACTGACGTCTGCATGTGCGAATACACCGACCACGGCCATTGCGGGATGGTGGTCGGCAACGACATCGACAACGACGCCACCCTCGAGCTGCTCTCGCGCGAGGCGCTCTCGCACGCGCGCGCGGGTGCCGACATGGTCGCGCCGTCGGACATGATGGACGGGCGGGTCGGCGCGATCCGCAAAACGCTCGACGACAACGGCTTCGCGCACGTGCCGATCATGGCCTACTCGGCCAAGTTCGCCTCGGCCTTCTACGGGCCGTTCCGCGAGGCCGCCGAGTCGGCGCCGCAGTTCGGCGACCGCCGCTCCTACCAGATGGACCCGCCCAACGGCGACGAGGCGATGCGCGAGATCGCGCTCGACCTCGAAGAGGGCGCCGACATCGTGATGGTCAAGCCGGCGCTCGCCTATCTCGACCTCATCTACCGCGCCAAGCACGAATTCCATGTGCCGCTGGCGGCCTACAACGTCTCGGGCGAATACGCGATGCTGCGCGCGGCCGGGCTCAACGGATGGCTCGACGAGGAACGCGCGGTGATGGAGGTGCTGGGGGCGATCAAGCGCGCGGGCGCCGACCTGATCCTCACCTACTTCGCGACCGAAGTCGCCCGCCGGCTCAAATAGGCGCGCGCGGCGGCCGAAAGCGGCGCGCCGACGGGCCATCGCATACCACGCCGCCAGCCGGCGCCGCCGCGCTACCAGACGTTGGGAATGAACGCGTCGGTCTCGCGCATATACTGCGCGTACTCCTCGCCGAACTGCGCCAGCATCTCCGCCTCCTCGACGGCGATTCGCCGCCGTCCCATCAGTGCCCCCACCACGATCGTGATGAGCGCGGCAATCGGCGCGCCGCATTCGAAGCTCCATGCGAAGACGACCAGGAACTCGCCGAGGTAGATTGGATGGCGGACGTAGCGGTAGAGCCCGTTGCGCACCAGCGTCGCGGGCGCGCCCGGAGTGGGCGCCGAACTGAAAAAGCCGAGCTGGATGCGCGCGCCGAGCGCAAGCCAAAGCCCCAGCAGTTCGAGCAGGAATCCCAACGCCTGCACCCAGTGCGCGGGCTCCGAACCATAGAGATAGGTGCGCTCGAAGGGCGCGGCCGCGAACGCCAGCAACACCGGCAACTGGCGCAGAATCGAGCCCGACAGCCCCGCGGTGTCGGGCGGCGGCTCGAAGTCCTCGCGCACGAGGACATCGGCCAGGCGGAAGCCCACGTAGGCGACAAGGTAGGCACAGATGTAGGGATGGTCGCGGAAGTAGTCGGTAATGCCGAGGCCGAGCGCGACCGCGCCGACCACCGCAACTAGAAAGATGATGATCTCAGCGAGCCGAACGTCGATCCGCCGCCAGCGCCGCGCCGGGGCGGAAGCCAATTCCCCCGTTGGCACCTTCAACCCGCCGGTCGCCTTGGCAACGCCCCCCGCCGGTCCTGCCTCGTCCATGGCGCAAACTGTGGCAGGATGAAACGCGCGATTCAAAGGTTCGCCGTCGTCAGGCGAGCCGGCGCAGGGTTTCGCGGTCGCCGATGGCGACAAGGAAATCGCCGGCCGCGATGCGGGTGGCAGGATCGGGAATCAGCGCGGTCGGCTCGTTGCCGCGTTTGAGCGCGATTATCCGCAGGCGCGGCGCGCTGCGTTCGACCGCCGAGATCGGCTGGCCGATGAGCGTGCTGCCGGCCGCCACCCGCACCTCTTCGAGATCGATCTCGGCCCCGCGCCCTGGAATCGACAGCTCGAGGAAATCGACCACCGACGGGCGCAGGATGCTCGCCGCCAGCCGCATCCCGGCCCACTGATAAGCCGAGATTACCACGTCCGCCCCGGCCATCCGCAGATGCTGTAGTCCGGCTTCCGACTCGCCGCGCGCGAGGATCCGGATCGTCGGGTTCATCGTGCGCGCCGACAGCGTGATGTAAACGTTGTCGGCGTCGGAGGCGGTGGCCACCGCGATCGCGCGCGCGCGGCGCACACCCGCCTGTTCAAGCACGCGGTCTTCGAGCGCCGACCCGATGACGTAAAGGAGCTCGGCCTCGCGCAGCTCAGCCTCGCGCACCGCGTCGCGCTCGATCACCACCATCGGCAGTCCCGCCGCCGCCATCTCCTCGGCCACCACCCGGCCCATCCGTCCGTAGCCGCAGATCACGATGTGGCCTTCGAGCTGATCGATCCTGTGCTTCATCGCGGCCCTCCCGAGAAACTCGCGCAGCTGGCCCTCGACTACGAACTGGGTAATCGCGGCAAAGAGGTAGAAGGCGGCGCCGACTCCGGTAATGATGAGCGCCATCGTGAACAGCCGGCCGCTGGTGTCGAGCGGCTTCACCTCGTGATAGCCGACGGTGGAGATCGTGATGACGGTCATGTAGAGGGCATCGAGCGGCGTCATGCGCTCGATCGCC
Source organism: Candidatus Binataceae bacterium (assembly GCA_035650475.1). Taxonomy (NCBI): domain Bacteria; phylum Candidatus Binatota; class Binatia (SeqCode); order Binatales (SeqCode); family Binataceae (SeqCode); species Binataceae bacterium (SeqCode). Next base: position 419,020 of record DASRHP010000009.1, on the reverse strand, counting down.
ATGTAGCCGGCAGTGCCGCCGAGCGTGAGCACGACAATCCCCGCCAGCGCGGCGAGAAACCTGCGCCCCGGGTTCATCCGACGCGGCTCCCGCCCGCCGCCGACGCGAAATTCGCCGCCCCCCCCATGCGCAGACGGCTCAGCCCGCCTCGCGCGCCTCCAGCCAGCGCTCGGCGTCGAGCGCCGCCATGCATCCGGTGCCCGCCGCAGTCACCGCCTGCCGATAGACGCGGTCGGCGACATCGCCCGCGGCGAAGACGCCCTCGACGCTGGTATGGGTCGAGCCCGCACGCACCTTGATATAGCCGGCCTCATCCATGTCGAGCTGGCCGGCGAAGACCCGGGTATTGGGCTGGTGGCCGATCGCGACGAAGAGCGCGTCGGTGCGGAAGTCGCTCGTCGCGCCGGTCTTGAGGTTGCGCAAGCGCACTCCGCTGACGCCGGTCTTCTGCTCGCCGAAGACCTCCTCGACGACCGAATCCCAGATGAACGCGATGCGCGGGTTTTTGAACGCGCGCTCCTGCATGATCTTGGAGGCGCGAAGCTGGCTGCGCCGATGGATGATCGTCACCTTGGTACAGAAGCGGGTCAGAAACGTCGCCTCCTCCATCGCGGTGTCGCCGCCGCCCACCACCACCGCCTCCTTGCCCTTGAAGAAGGCGCCGTCGCAGGTCGCGCATGCGCTGACCCCGTAGCCCATCAGGCGCTTTTCCGACTCCAGTCCCAGAAGCTTGGCGGAGGCGCCGGTGGCGACGATGAGCGCGTCAGCGCGGACGGACTTGCCGTCCACGTTGAGCACGAACGGCCGCTTGCCGAGATCGGCGGCTGTCACCTCGCCCATCACGAACTCGGTGCCAAAGCGCGCGGCCTGACGCCGGAAGATGTTCATCAGCTCCGGGCCCTGGATACCGTGCTCGAAGCCCGGGTAGTTCTCGACCTCGGTCGTGATCGTGAGTTGGCCGCCGGGCTCGGCGCCCTCGATCAGCAGCGGCGCGAGATTGGCGCGCGCGCTGTAGAGCGCCGCGGTGAGTCCGGCGGGGCCGGAGCCGAGAATTACGAGGCGATGGGTTTTGTCTGCCATGAACCGTGCTTAGCAACCGCCTTTGCGAGAATGCGCGCGCCGCGGGCAACTGCGCGGACAAGCTCCAGCTTTATTGCCGCGACGCATCGCGTCAACATAAGCTCTTAGCCGTCGCCGCCGATGCCACGCAAGCCGCCCACTCGCAAGCGCTCAACGCGCGGCGCGGCCTCTACCGCCGCCGCGCTTACCCATCTCGACCGCCGCGGCCGCATGCGCATGGTCGACGTGGGAGAGAAGCCGGTCACGCGGCGCGAGGCGATCGCGCGCGGCGCGGTGCGGATGCACCCCGAGACGCTGGAGGCGATCGTCGGCGGCCGGCTCAAGAAGGGCGAGGCGCTCGCCGCCGCGCGCCTGGCCGGAATCATGGCGGCCAAGCGCACGCACGAGCTGATTCCGCTTTGCCATCAGATTGCGCTCGAAGTGGTCGAGGTCGAGTTTCATCCCGACCACGCGCGCTCCGCACTCCAGATTCAGGCGCGCGCGGCCACCGCCGCGCGCACCGGTGTCGAGATGGAAGCGCTGGTCGCCGCCAGCGCTGCCGCGCTCACCATCTACGACATGGCCAAGGCTATCGACCGCGCGATGACGATCGACGCGATTCGCCTGATCCGCAAGTCGGGCGGGCGCAGCGGAGTCTTCGAGCGGGCGGGCGAGCCGAGCTGGCCCGCCGGCTGATGCGCCGATGGCCGCCGGGCGGGTGATTCTCAGGCGCGGGCGCGAAGGCCCGGTGCGCGGCGGAAATCCGTGGATCTTCTCTCAGGCGATCGAGCGCGTCGAGCCGGCCGCGATCGAGCCCGGCGCGCGGGTCTGGGTCAGCGACGCCGACGGTGCAACGATCGGCCACGGCTACTACAATCCGTCCACGACGATCGCGGTGCGCATGCTCGCGTTGGACGACGAACCCGGCCCCGATGAAATCGTGCGATGGCGGCTTGAGCGCGCAGGCGCGCTGCGCAAGCGCGTGATCGGCCCGGACACCGACTGCTACCGCATGGTCAACGGCGACGGCGACGGACTTTCGGGCGTGGTCGTCGATCGCTATGGCGACATCGCCGTCGTCCAGTTGCTGACCGCGGGCGCCGAACTGATGCGCCGCGAGATTGTCGCCGAGCTTGGCCGGATGCTCGGCCCGCGCGCGATCATCGAGCGCAGCCAAGGCGCCGTGCGCAGGCAGGAAGGGCTCGCCGATCATGTCGGCGTTCTGGCCGGCGAGCGGATCGAGGAAATCGTCGTGCGCGAGAATGGCGTGCGGCTTGAGGTTGACCTCGCGCATGGCCAGAAAACCGGCTACTTTCTCGACCAGCGCGAAAACCGCACGCGCTTCGCCGCGCTGGTGCGCGACGGCGCGCGTGTGCTCGACCTCTGCTGCTACGCGGGCGGCTTCACGCTCGCCGCGCTGGCCGCCTGCGCAAAGTCCGCGCTCGCGCCGGGCGCGATGGTCGCGGTGGATACGTCGGCGCGGGCGCTTGGGTGGGCGCGGCGCAATGTGGAACTGAACGCCCATCCGGCCGACGGCGTGCGCTTCGTCCTCGGCGAGGCCGGCGAGTTCCTCAGGCACAACACGGAGCGCTTCGACCTGATCGCGCTCGACCCGCCGCCGCTCGCGCGCAGCCGCGCCGACGCCGCCCGCGCCGCCCATCTTTACCTCGAATTGAACGCGCTCGCGCTCGGCGCGCTCGCGCCGGGCGGCTTCATGATGACGTTCAGCTGCTCGTCGCACTTTCGCGGCGAGGATTTCCTGCGCGCGGTGCGGATGGCCGAGACGCGCGCCGGGCGCCGGATGCGTTTGCTCGAGCGGCTCGGCCCCGGCCCCGACCATCCGGTGTTGCTCGGCCACGCCGAAGGCGAGTACCTCACGGGCTTCCTGCTCCACGCGCTCAACTAGACTCGGAGGAAGGCTGCGCCAGAACGGATTGCCGTTTTCTGCCCGACGTCTCGGACGCATCGTATGCGGGACAGCAGGTGGGGAAGAATCATCTAGAGCGCTGGGCGCGTCGACTGCCGCGCCGTCTTTCCTCCCGCTCAGGCTCTTGCCTGTCATCCTGAGCGCAGCAAAGGACCCCGCGCGCGCCCGGTGCGGGATCCTTCACTTCGCAAACTTCGTTCAGGATGACGAAAGGGAGAGCAGATTGCAGGTTACGCCGGCTTGCAGCGGTGGGAAGGTTCTGTCGGCCACCGGCCGCGGGTGGGACCTGGTTACGCGACTACGCGGGCTTAGCCGGGTTGGCCTCAGTGGGGGGCTTGGCCTCGGCGCTCTTCTGCGCCTGCGGCGTCTGCGCGTCGGGTTCGTTCATCGCGCGTTTGAAGTCCTTGATCGCCTTGCCCAGCGCGCCGCCCACGTCGCCGAGTTTGCTCGGCCCGAAAATAATCAGAATGATGACCAGCAGAATCAGCAGATGGGATGGAGCGAAAATGTCCATGGTTTTCTCCGCGCGGCTCAACAGATTCCGCGCTCGCTAAAGTTTATCGCGCGCCCTGTTCGATTGCTACCCCGCCTGCCCGCGCACCGGAGCCGCGCCGCCCGGCGCGGCTGAGGCCGGGGCGGCCGCTGCCGCGCCCACGCCTTCGAGCCGGTAGCGTTGGACCTTGCGGTAGAGGGTGGAGAGATGGATGCCGAGCGCCTGCGCCGCGCGCACCTTGTCGCCCTGGACGCGCGTGAGGACGCGGCGGATGTGCTCGCGCTCGAGCTCCTCCAGCGTCATCCCCGAACCGTCGCCGACCGGCGTCGCCACCGATTTGTCGGAGAGTTTGTCGGGCAGGTCGTGGGCGTGGATAACATCGGTCTCGGCGAGAATCGCCGCGCGCTCGACCGTGTTCTCCAGCTCGCGCACGTTGCCCGGCCAGGCGTAGCTGACGAGCGTGCGCATCGCGCCCTTGGAAAACCGCATCCCGGCGCGCCCGAGCTGCTTTTCGTACTTGCGCAGGAAGTGATTGGCGAGCAGCGGGATATCGTCGCGCCGCTCGCGCAGCGCGGGCAGCTTGATGGTGATGACGTTGATGCGGTAGAGCAGCTCCTCGCGAAAGCGCCCTTCCTTGACCTCGCGCTCGAGGTCGCGGTTGGTCGCGCAGATCACGCGGACGTCGAAGCCGACCGGATCGTTGGAGCCCAGCGGATAGCATTCGCGTTCCTGGAGCGCGCGTAGGAGCTTGACCTGCAGGGCGAGCGGCATCTCGCCGATCTCGTCGAACAGCACGGTGCCCTTGTCGGCGGCCTTGAGCAGGCCCGCCTTGTCCTGCGCCGCGCCGGTGAAGGCGCCGCGCTTGTAGCCGAACAGCTCGCTCTCGAGCAGGTTTTCGGGCAGCGCCCCGCAGTTGATCGGCAAGAACCGAGCGTTGGCGCGTTCGGAGCTGAAATGCAGCGCGCGCGCCACCAGCTCCTTGCCGGTGCCCGACTCACCGGTGATGAGCACGCTGGAATCGGTGCGTGCGACTTTCTCCATCACGCGAAAGACCCGCTCGATCGCGTCGCTTTTGCCGATGATGTTTTCGAAGCGGTACTTCTCGCGCAGCTCGCGGCGCAGGAAGCGGTTTTCCTGGAACAGCGCCTTCTGCGCCAGCGCGTTGCGCACGACCGCCTTGAGATGGTCGTTGGCGAAGGGTTTGGTGATGTAATCGTAGGCGCCCTCGTGCAGGGCGTGCACCGCCGACTCCACGCTGGGGTAGGCGGTCACGATGACTCCCATCACCTCGGAGTCGAGCGCGCGCACCCGGCTTAGGAGACCCAGCCCGTTGGTCGCGCCGCCGAGGTTGACGTCGATTATCACCAAATCGATCTTCTCGCGCTCGAAGATGCCCAGCGCGACCTCAGCGGCGTGCGCCTCGAACACCACGTAGCCCTCGCTGCGCAGGAGCTGCGCGATGATCGAGCGCATCAGTTCCTCGTCCTCGACCACCAGGACATGGCAGGGCCCGCGCTGCGGCGCCGGCCGCGGCTCGGCCGCGTAGGCCTCGGGCTTGAGCGGCTCGCTCTCGTTCATTGCGCTGTGACGGCGGCCGCCGCGGCATCGCCGTCGTACACCGGCAGACAGATGGTCACAGCGGTGCCCTTGCCCAGCTCGCTGTCGATGCGGATGGTGCCGTGGTTGGCCAGGATAATGCGCTGGCAGAGCGACAGCCCCAGTCCGACGCCCGCGCCCGCCGGCTTGGTGGTGAAAAAGGGGTCGAAGACGCGATTGAGATGCTCAGGCGGGATGCCGATGCCGTTGTCCACGACGCGCATCGAGACCTTCCTGATCGGCCCGCCGTTGTCGCGCGCGGGCAGGTTTTCGGTCACGATGCGGATCGCGCCGCCCTCGCGATGGGTCGCATCGGCAGCGTTGAAGAGCAGGTTAATCAGCACCTGCTGGATCTCGTTGCTGTCGGCGAAGGCGGGCTTGAGGTCCGCCGCCAGATGGGGCTCGAAGCTGATGCCGTGGAAGCGGTTGTTGTACCCGACCAGGCGGATGGTCTCGGTGACCAGGCCGTTGAGGTCGAGCCGGGTGCGTTGGGCGGGCGCCGGGCGGGCGAAGTTGACCAGGTCCTTGAGGGTGCCCGAGATGCGTGTGATCTGGCCCAGGATGGTGTGCAGGGTGGTGCGTCGCGCCGAGTCGCACTCCTCGGAGAGCAGCGACTGCACGAGCGAGGAAATCGACGCGAGCGGATTGTTGACCTCGTGCGCGACCCCGGCGGCGAAGGTGCCGGCGGCGGCCAGCCGCTCGGCGCGCAGCAGCTCGTCGAGCATCTCGCGCCGCTGAGTCACGTCGTGCAGGATCATGTGCACGAACTGGCGGTTGCCGAACGAGATCAGCGCCGAGTTGACGTCGAAGTAGCGGCCCGCCAGGGGCCAGTCGAGGATCTGGTCGGAGCCCTCGCGCACCACCTTCTCGACGTGCTTGAGGATGTGCGGGCGCTCCGGCGGCGGCCCCAGCTCGGCCAGCGAACGGCCGACCAGCGGCGTATCCTGCTGTCCGGGAACGATCCGATGGAGCTCCTCGGCGGCGGCGTTGGCGCCGAGCACAGTCCAGGTGTGCGGCTCGATTTCGTACATCGGGTCGGGGGCGTGGTCGATCGAGTTGCGGTACTTCTCTTCGGAAACCCGCAGTGCGCGCTCGCGCGACTCGATGTAGAACTGCGAGACCATCAGCCGGCGCTCGTCGATCGCCGCCACCACCGCGTCGCGCACCCGCTCCATCCGCCGCCCCTTGAGCGTCGCGCGCACCCGCTCGAGGATGATCTGCTTGAGCGCGATGTGCAGGACGTTGAACTCCGACGGCTTGACCCGCGACAGCATCCCCTCCTGGCAGTGGCGGCGCAGATAGACGTAAGTGGCGAGGTCGTCGCGGTCGCGCAGGTTGTCGATGAAGCGGATGAGCGCGTTGGTGCAGTTCTCGGGAATTTGATCGTTTTGCGGGATCGCCTGCGGATTGAACATCCCGCGGATCGCGCCAGTCCATTGCGCAACGATCGCGTCGAAGTCGCCTTCGACGATGTCGGCGGCGGCGCGGCGCGAACTTTCGCTTTGCGGCCCCCGCGCGTAACAGTCGCCGAACAGGGTCGCCAGCGAATGCTCGATCGCGCCGAGCTGCCGGCGGATGGCGTCCAGCTCCTCGGGGGTCGCCTCGATGGGCGCGTCGCTGGGGCGGCGCGCCGCCCTGGCCGCATGGCCCGGACGGACTTTCTTCGCTTTCTGCCCGCAGGTGTCGAGCACGCTGGCACAACCGGCTGTGGACTCGGTGACGCGCGCCGGGCGATGGACCTTGGGGTGCTGCTCCACGACGATTTCCCAGGATTTCTTATAACACCGGCTAAAAAAGCCTTCTAGGAGCCCCGGCTCCGATTTGCAAGCCGCAAAACGGCTGTCTTTGATTGTGCAAAGTCGCAAAAGGGTTAGCCGCCATCCCAATTCGTTCGGCTCCACGCCCGCCGATCAGGCAAAAACCTAAGGCGCCACGGGCATTTTTTGATGGCATAGCTTTGGCTCCCTAGCCCCAACGTGCGACCAGAAAATAACCCGCCTCCGGCGATCCTCTGTCATGGCAAGTTCTTTTCCCGTTGCGGCCAGAAGTTCTTTTTGAAGGCGATGCGCCTGCCCGAGGTCGGTGCGACGCTTGACCTGAGCCAAAAGCTCGACCTGCGCGCCCGCCTCGAAGCTCTGCGCAACGCCCACACCACCGCGCTCGTCCTCAGCGAAGCCCAGAGTGAGCCAGTGCTCGACCTTGCCGCGCAGGCTGATCTGAGCGCGCTGATCGAGTTGGTGATCGACCCCTCGGAGCTCACGGGAGCCGATGCAATTCGCGGCGCACTCTCCCGCGTCTCCCACGCTGCGAACGCCTGGCGCAACCATCCGGCGCTCATCGGCTACCTGATTGACTGCCCGCTCGCTTCCGCACAGCTCAAGGAGTTCGGTTTGACGCGTCTGCAGCGCGGGTTGCGGCGGCTCGTACGCGCGATTCGCCTGCGCGACGCACGCGCACTGGTTGCGCTAAGACATCGCCCGCAGACGCTCGCGCTAGCGATGCCGGTCGAGGACTTCCTCTATGCCTCGGTGGAAGGGCTTGCGCCGGCTGAACTGGCGCGCTTCGTGGTCGCGCTGCACAACCTGGCGATGGCGCGTCCGGTGGTGATCGAGTTTCCCATGGCGGCGGCGGATCAGGATGAACTGGTCGCGACCGCCTTCGGTGTCGGCGCGGCCGGCGTGATCGCGCCGCTGGTCCAGCGTGGCACCGCCTCCTCGGGCCTGCTCGGCCTGAAGATGCTGCGCGCCGACGAAGCAACGCCTTTCCTGGTGCTGAACGGGAGTGTTCCGCCTGCGCCGGCGCGCCGCCCGATGGTGTCGGTGGTGATCTGCGCCTATAACGCCGAGCGCACGATGCGCGCCTGCCTGGAGTCGCTCACCCGGCTTCGGTACCCCAATTACGAAGTCGTCATCGTGGACGACGGCTCGCGCGATCGCACCGCCGAGATCGCGATGGAGTTCCCGCAGTTCAGGCTTATCCGCCAGCCCAACAAGGGGCTGAGCGTGGCCCGCAACGTCGGATTGCATGCGGCGCACGGCGAAATAGTGGCCTACACCGACTCCGATTGCGTGGTCGATCCCGACTGGCTGACCCTGATGGTGCGGGCGATAGTCGAGGATAGTCTGGACGGCTGCGGGGGTCCCAATTACGCTCCGCACGAGGAGGGGCGCATCGAGGCCTGCGTTGCGGCGTCGCCCGGCGCGCCCTGCCATGTGCTGACCGCTGACGACCGCGCCGAGCATCTGGCCGGATGCAATATGGCGTTCAGCAAGCCGGCCCTGGTCGCGCTCGGCGGCTTCGATCCTCGGTTCACCGCCGCAGGCGACGATGTCGACATGTGCTGGCGCCTGCTCGACGCGGGCTACCGGCTGGGCTATTGCCCCTCCGCTTTCGTCTGGCATTTCCGGCGCAACACGATAAGGGCCTATTACGGTCAACAGCGTGGATACGGGCGGGCCGAGGCGATGCTTTACCTCAAGTATCCGGAGCGCTTCAACGCGCTGGGCCAGATCAAATGGCGCGGCATCATCCCCGGCCTCGCGGCGACCGTGCCCGGCGCCGGACGCCCACGGATCGGATGGACGCATGCGGCGGCAGGATGGCAGACGATCAAGGAGCGGCCACCCGGAATCGCCAATTTCCTGCCGCAGACGCTGGAGTGGCATCTGCTCTGGAGCGCGGCGGCGGCCCTGATGTGGCTTGGTGGACTGTCGGCGTTGCCGGCGCTGGCGATGCTCGGCATGGGGCCGTTATGGGCGCTCTACTACGCGGCGCGCGCGCCGCTGGAGCAGTGCCATGACACGTGGCGCGCGCGGCTGCTGGTCGCGGCGCTCGCCTGGAGCGGCCCGATGGCGCGGACGTGGGCGCGATGGAAAACGCGGTTGGGCGCGGGCGGCGCCGCCGGCGGCGAAGCGCAGCCGCGCCAGCGCCCCTCGCTCCGGCTGCGCGCCCGCGCGCTGGGTCTGTCGTACTGGAACGAGGCGTGGACCACGCGCGAGGCGCTGCTCGAACGCCTGGCGCGCCATCTCTCACGCGCCGGCGCCGCAGTCATTACCGATAGCGGATGGAACGATTTTGACCTCGAAGCGCGGCCCGGCCCATGGACCCGGCTGCGCTTCAAGACCGCTGACGAGGAACATGAAGGCGCGCGTCTGCGTAATCACGTCGCCGTGCGCGTGCGGCTGAGCTGGCTGAGCCGCGCCGGCCTCCTGACCGCGGCCGTGGCAGCAGCGCTCGGCATCGCGCTCGGCCAGCCGCTGGTCGCCGCGGCGCTCACCGCGATGACGATTGCGGGCGCGCTGTTCGTGGCCGCCGATGCGATCGAGTCGGCGCGGCTTGCCTGGCTGGCGGTCGAGCAATCCGCACACGAGTTAAATCTGACGCCGCTTGGCAAACCCACGGCAGCGGCGCGGCGCGCCGCAGCCGCCGCGGCACGCCCGTCCGCGGCAGCGGCGCGTCCGCTGGCGACGCCGGCGAAATTGCTGGTGGACAACCAGACCCTCGCAGACTAGAAGATACCCCGCCCTTTGAGCTACGGCCGCGCAGGCGCCCCGCGCGGCCCAGATGGGTGGCAGAGGTGGAGTGGGTGGCGGGGCGGGCGGCGCGCGCGCCGCCCGCCCCGCAGCTTTGCAGTGTGGATTTCCCCCACCCCGCCTCATCCGATATATCCCGAATTAGCGCTGTCGCTTGCGGCGACCCCGGGGTGGCTTTTTACTGCCCGGCCGCCGCAAGGCAATGCCGGCGCGACGTGCGCGAGGGCCAGACACGCCGCATGCCGCCGGCCGGGGGGCTCCGATGAGCGACTCGCCGCACGACCTGCTTGGCGAACTCTACGCCCGCGCCCAGGCACGCGACTCACGCCTGGCCCGCGCGCTACGCTCGCGCACCGCCGGCGTGATCGAGCGCGTCATCGAGGGCTTCCAGCGCAACAACGACCTGCTCTGGGCCTCCGCGCTGACCTACACTACCGGACTGTCCATCGTGCCGATCCTCGCGGTCGCGCTCTCGGCGCTCAAGGGGCTGGGCGGGGCCGAGGTTATCCGTCCGCTGATTGAGCGCTTCGTCGGCGCCCACTCGCCCGAGATTACCGATCGCCTGCTGTCGTTCGTCGCGCGCGCTAACGCGCGCACGCTCGGCGCGGTCGGCGCCGCCACCCTGCTGGTCACCGTGGTCTTGACGCTGGGCACGATCGAGCAGGCCTTCAACCAGATCTTCCGCGTCGTTAGCGGCCGCAGCCTCGGCCGGCGCTTCGCCGACTACCTCAGCGTGACCTTTGCGGTCCCGGTGCTGCTCGCCGGAGCGCTCGGCGTGCGCCAGTTCCTCGTCAACCGTCTGCCCGAGGTTCCTGGCGCGGGATGGATCAGCTCGACGATTGCGATCTGGGCCGGCTTTCTCTTCCTTTACGTGTTCTTCCCCAATCGCCGCGTGCGGCTGGAAGCGGCGGCGCTCGGCTCGCTCGCGGCTTCGATTCTTCTCCAGATCGCGCAGTGGGGCTTCATCTACTTTCAGCTCGGCATCAGCCGCTACGCCGCCATTTACGGCGCACTCGCGGCGGTGCCCGTGCTGCTGACCTGGATATATATGACGTGGGTGGTCGTCCTGCTCGGCGGCGAGATGACCGCGGCCTTCGAGCGGCGCAACCAGCCGCTCGCCATGGAGCCCTGGATGCAGAGCGAGCGAGCGGCCGCGCTGATGGCGGTTCTACGGCTGGGGGAGCGGATGGCGGGACGGCCGGGCGCGGTTACGCGAGCGAGCCTTGCGGCCGAGTTCGCAATCGACGAGCCGACGATGACCGAGGTAGTGCGCCGGCTCCAGCGCGGCGGGCTGGTAATCGAAACCAGTGGCGACGGCGCGGGCGGCGGCCTGTTCCTCGCCCGCGACTCGGGAACGATCGGACTGGGCGAAGTAATCGACTGCATGCGCGCCGACGAGCACGCGCAGGCAATCGCCGTCGACGGGCGGGTGGCCGCGATAGTCGAGCGGGTGCATGCGGCCGAGCGCGAGGCGCTGGGCGCGCTCACGGTCAAGGACATGGTCGAGCGCGCAGCGTCCTCGCCCACGACGGTGCCTCCGTCCCCCGCCGAACAGAACGCACCCTCCAGCGGCAGCACTGCCGGCTAGCTTCCAGCGGCCGTATGATTCAACGCGCGCGGCGCGGCGCCCGCGCTAGTCGCGGTCGAAGCCGTAGAGCTCGCGCACGACATAGAGCGGGCGGCCCTTGACCTCGTTGTATACCCGCCCCATGTACTCGCCGAGGATACCGAGCGTGATGAGCTGAATGCCGCCGAGGAACAGCACCACCACCATCAGCGAGGTATAGCCCGGCACATCAACGTCGTTGAGCAGCTTCCTTACCGCGAGCACGACCGCGTAGAGGAAGGCGAAGAGCGAGACTACGAAGCCGAAGTAGCTCCAGATCTTTAGCGGCACCGAGCTGAACGAGGTGATCCCGTCCATCGCGAAGTTCCATAGCCGCCAGTAATTCCACTTGGTGCCGCCGGCCGGGCGCGGCTCGCGCTCGTAGTAGATCGCCGTCTGCTTGAAGCCGACCCACGCGAACAGCCCCTTCATAAAGCGCGTGCGCTCGGGCAGCCGGATCATCACGTCCACCACCCGCCGGTCGAGCAGGCGGAAGTCGCCGGTGTCGCGCGGGATGGGGACGTCGGCGATCGCCTCGAAGACGCGATAAAAGAAATGCGCGGTGGTGCGCTTGAGCCAGCTGTCGCCCGGCCGCCGCATCCGCGTCGCGTACACTACGTCGTAGCCCTCGCGCCAGCGCGCCACCATCTGCTCGATCAGCTCCGGCGGATCCTGCAAATCGGCGTCAATCGGCACCACGGCGCGGCCGCGCGCATGGTCGAAACCCGCGCTGAGCGCGACGTCCTTGCCGAAGGTGCGGGAGAGACTGATTATCTTGATCGCCGGGTTGCGCGCGCGATGCTCGAGCAGGTGGGCCAGCGTGTCGTCGCTGCTGCCGTCGTTGACTACCACGACTTCGTAGCTCAGGCCCAGGCGCTCGAGCACGCGGCCCAGGCGCTCGAAGAAGCGGTCGATAACCGCCGCCTCGTTGAACATCGGCACGACGATCGAAAGCTCGGGCGGCGCGTCGGCGCCGAGGCTCGCCTGCGCTCCGCTCTCGGCCGGAGTTTGCGAAGCGGCCTGCTTCATAGCGGCTCAGCGGCCTGCCGGCGGCCGCGCGGCCTAATCAGGAGGACGACGGCTCGCGCAGCGCATACAGGTCGTACCAGGTGGATCCGACGCGTGGATAACGCTTGATCAAGCTCAGGCATGGGCTCCCCCCGCCACCGCCCCAACGCCGCTCGGTGCGGTCATCGATCATGAGATAGTTGGCGGCACGATGCTCCGCAAGCCACCCGCACAGTCCGCCGGGCCCGGCGGGATAGGCTGGCAGGCGGATGAATCGCGCCTCGGCATAGAACGCCACGCGCACGTCGGTGCCCGCAACGGTGACCGCGCCTGCGCCGCGGCGTGCGAGCTCCTGCCCCGCATAGCGCAGTCCGCGCTGATCGTAGCCGAGCGGAAAGAGTGTACGCGGCAGCAGCACGAGCGCCACCACCGTTGCGACTATGACATCCCCGCCCACGCGCCGCAGTATCGGCCGGCGCGCGCGGCGCAGGTGCGCGTCGAGCCGTCCCGCTGCCACTTCCAGGCCAATCGCGATCCATCCGAAGACAAACGGCACGACGTGCGACATCAGCCGCGGCCCTGTATCGGTGAGGACAAAGCCGATGAAGTACATCGCGACGATCAACGCCAGCGTCGCCTCCTCCCATCGCACGAGGAGCGCCCGCCCGCCGGCCCACAGACCGACCAACAGCGCGGCGAACAGCAGCGGATCGGTCGCCTGGACGAAGGCATAGCACGAGCCCACAAAGTCGCGTCCGACCTTGCGCAGGTAGGCGCCGGGATCCATCCGCACCGCACTCAGCCAGGAGTTCTCGCGCCGGTAGCCCAGATGGCGCCAGCGCTCGAGCTCGCCCTTCGTCGAGCCTGTCGCCTCCATCGTGACCACGCCCACTTCGCGTCCGACCGTCCAGTGGCCGGTATACTGGCGCAGCCAGAGCAGGTAGGGCGAGGCGACGAGGACGAACACCGCGACGAGAATCGCAGCCGCGCCGATTCCCCATCGGAGCGCCCATTGCCGCCACACCAGCGCGCCCGCGACGAGCATCACGGCCGCCGCGGCCGGCACTCCGACGCCCTCGGTGCGGTAGAGGTACGCAAGGCCGCATAACGCGCCGGCGGCGGCGGCCAGCTCGAGGCTTTGGCGCCGCCCGGCGCGCATCGTGAGCGCCAGCGCCGCGGTGACCAGCGCGACGTAGCCCGCCTCGGTGCGCGCCGAGGCGGAAAACGCGGCCAGCATCGGATGGATCGCGGCGAGCGTCGCCGCGACCGCGGCGACGGCGCGCCGCCCGAAAGCCTCGCGCATCAGATAGTAGAGCAGCGCCACGCCGGCGCTGCCGAGCGCGACCGATAGCAGCTCGCCCGCCAGCTCCCAGTTCGAAATCGCCCAGTGGACCTGCGCGACAAGCCACGGATAAAGCGGCGAGAAGACCCATGCGAGCGCGTCTCGCGCGCGGCCCGCGGCGAACTCGCGGGCCATCGCCAGGTAGGCGACGCCGTCAGCCGCGATGCAATAGCTGGTCGCGACCAGGTAAAGCCGGATAAGCGCCGCCAGCGCGGTGACCGCACACACCACCTGTCGCTCCGAACAGCGTGCCAGCCAGCCGGTGATGCGCCGGCTCTCCGCCGCGCCATCGGGCGCGGCGGCAGTCGGCGAAGTGCCCTCAGCCGCAAGCTCCATAGCGTCCCGCTATCGTACTGGCGGACGCCGGCGGAGCAAACGGTTGGGCTGCGGCCTTTGGGCCGTGCAGCCTATGGCTCGCGGGAGAGTTGCTTTTTCGGGATACGGGCCCGAACCGGGCCCGCCCCAGATAGTAAGGGAAGGATGCCGCTAGCGGCGCGCGACCTTTGAGGCCTGGAGACCCTTGGGGCCCTGGGCGACTTCGAATTGAACCTCCTCACCCTGCTCCAGCGAGCGGAAGCCGTTGCCGTCGATCGAAGTGTAGTGGACGAAGACTTCCTGCCCGTCCTCCATCGTGATGAAACCATAGCCCTTCTTCGAGCTAAACCACTTAACTACCCCAGTAGCCATCTCCCCGAGGACCTCCCTGGATGAATGCGGAGTGGATCCTAATGGCCGGCCCGCCTCGGGCCTCTGCCGTGTACCGGCGCGCATATAGCACAACGCCAGAACTCAACCAAGCGAATTCGTACGATCGCTCCCGCTGTTTGCGGGCATCGATAGCGGATTTGCAGGACGATCAGCCGCGCCAGAAACGCGGCCGGACGTGGATATGGCAATGGTCGGGAATCTGCCGCATCACGTCATCGATGACGAATTTGTCCGCGCCGTACTTGGCCCGCCCGATCGCCGAAAGCACGTCGATCATCAGCGCCCGCTCGGCTTCGGTTGCGGCGACGCGATGCTCGCCGAGCACCGCCATCGGGGTGTCGCAGGAATCGCAGTCCAGCACGGTGAATTTCACCGGATAGATGAAGCGCGCGTAGTGCTGGGTGTACTCGCGCAGCTCGCACAGTTCGCACTTGGCCATGGCCTAGGACTTAGCCCGCGGCGCAGCGCGCAACAAGAGCGCGGGCACGTCGGCGGCGAATCTCCGCCGCGGAGTGGCCGGCGAGCGACAGCTCCGCCGTCGCCACAGAGCGCGGCGCGTCTTGGCTCGGCGAGCGCCCGAGCGCGCTACTTCTTCGAAGCCTCAGGCGTCGCGGCGGGGCTGGCCTGTGCCTTGGCGATCTTGCCGGCGCTCTTGTTGGCCGCCCTGCGGCAGCGATAGACACTGGAGCGCGATATCTTGAGGTCCTTGGCAACGTCGGCGACCTTCTTGCCGCCACCCAGCTCTTCCATCACCTTCGCGCAGTTCACCTTCTTGCGCGCGGCCATCGCAGTGCTCGGCACCGCAAACTGGAGGCTTATCGCAGCCCCGAACACGAGCAGAGCGATTAGGGCGAGCTTCTTCATCGTGCTCCCTCCGCCTTGCAGAATTTCGACCGGATTGCATGCAGTATTTCAAAAAAGCACAACTCCGAGAAGACCTGTTCGGCGCCTCGCCATCCTTCCACGCTCGGCAGCCAGGCACCTCGCAGCCCGCCCGGCGATTGGGCAATGCGCGGCGCACGCGTTGACACGAATTTCGCGATCTTCTAACAATCGCGGGCCTGCAGGATGAATCCCGCGATGGAGTTTCGATGGCCGAACGCCTGGTTCAGTGGATTGTCAGCCACACCCTGAAGCATCGCTGGTTGACGCTCGCCTGGCTCGTCGCGGTTACTATTTTCTTCGGCTGGCAGGCGCTTTCGGTACGGATGTACAGCAAGTTCAGCGACCTGCTGCCCCAAGCCCACCCGTACGTCAGATCCTACGACCACTTCAGACAGATCTTCGGCAGCGCCAACCTAATGACGCTCGAGTTGCAGGTCCGGCGCGGCGACGTCTTCACCGCGCCGACGCTCAACAAGCTGCGCTACATCGCCTCGCAGGTTGACCTGCTCGACGGCGTCGACCACAACGCGATCAACTCCATCGTCGGCAGCAACCTGCGCAAGGTAACTGCCACCAGCGGCGGACTGATCATTTCGCGCCCGCTGATGCCCGAGCGGATCCCGACTTCTCCTGCTGCGCTGGCCAGGCTGAAGAACGACGTCTTGCACAGCCTTGCCTACGGCGTGCTGCTCTCGCCCGACGGCAAGAGCGCGCTGGTAACCGCGCCGTTCAGCGAGGGGCGAGTCGATTACGCCCAGATGCATCGCGCGCTGGAGCGCATCAAGCTCAAGGTCGAAGACGGCAACACCGTCCTGCGCGCGGTGGGCGAACCGGTGCTCAAGGCCTGGTGCTGGTACTACGAAGGCGAACTGGCCCTTATCTTCGCCGTCACCGGACTCTTCATCGTGCTCTCGCTGGTCTTTTACTTCCGCCGCGCCTACGGCGTGCTGCTGCCGATGGTCGGCGCGGCGGCGCAGGTTATCTGGGGGCTGGGGTTCCTGGGCCTGCTCGGCTACAACCTCGACGTCCTGGTGCTGGTGATTCCGCTCTTGGTGACCGCGCGCGCCGCCAGCCACGGCGTGCAGCTGATGGAGCGCTACTTCGAGGAGCTCGAGCGCACCGGCGACCGCCATCAGGCGGTGCGCAACTCGATGCGCGAACTGTTTCTGCCCGGCGCAATCGGAATCCTGGCCGATGCCGCGGGCATTCTGGCGCTCGCGGTGGCGACGATCCCGCTGGTGCGCAAGGTCGCCTTCTTCGCGAGCTTCTGGGGCTTCTCCAACATCTTCACGATCCTTATTCTGCTGCCGGTGCTGCTTGACCTGCTGCCCACGCCCGCTGTCACGCGCCATTACGTGCCGCACTGGATGGCGGAGTCGCTGCGGCGGGTCGGCCAGAGCTGCACCAGCCGGCGCGGGCGATGGACCGTGTTCGGCGTCAGCGCGGCGATTGTCGCACTGGGCGTCCAGCAGGCGCTCAAGCTGCCGATCGGCTACACGGAGGCGGGCTCGCCGCTCCTATGGCCGAACTCCGAGTTCAACCTCGCCTCCCGCCAAATCAACCGAACCTTCGGCGGCTACAACCAACTGGTGATTTACCTGCAAGGCGACCATGAAAACGCGATGAAGGACCCCGCGCTGCTCGCCTTGCTCGATAACTTCAGCCACTACCTGCTCGAGCAGCACGAGGCGACCGGCAGCCGCTCGACCGCGAGCCTGGTGCGCAGCCTCAACACGCTCTTTCATTACAACGACCCGCTCTGGGAGCTGATTCCGCGCACGCTCGATGGCGTCGGCCAGATGGTCTTCATGTACCAGACCTCGACGCCCTCGCGCACCACAATACTTCAATACATGGACTACAGGGCGCGCGACGGCCAGTTCGTCATCTACTACAAGGACCTCCGCGGCTCGACCGTGATGGAGGCGCTCGAGCGCGCGCGGCGCTTTATCGCGGCCCATCCCTTTCCCCACGTCAGGTTCGTGCTGGCGGGCGGCAGCGTCGGACTGACCGCAGCGCTCAACGAGGAGATTGCCTACTCGGATCGCGCCAGCACGCTGCTCATTATGGCGGTGATCTTCCTGCTGGTTTCGGCGAGCTACAGCTCGTTCGCGGCGGGCGGGATGGTGCTGCTGACGCTGGTGGCGGCCGGCGTGGTGAGCTTCTTATACATCGGGCTCAAAGGCGTCGGAATCAATATCAATACTCTGCCCGTGACCGCGGTCGGAATGGGTATCGGCGTCGATTACATACTGTATATCGTCGATCGGATAAAGCGCGAATACGGGCGGCTCGGCGACTACGACGCCGCGATCAGGCGCGCAATCAGCACCTCGGGGATGGCGGTCACGTTCACCGCCACCACCCTGGTCGGCGGCGTTATCCCGTGGTACTGGATGTCGAGCCTGCGCTTTTCGGCCGAGATGGCGCTGCTGCTCGCGCTCCTGATGCTTACGCACTGGCTGGCGGCGATCGCGCTGGTGCCGTCGATCTTCTCGATCATGCGGCCGCGCTTCGTCGCACGCGACCTGGAGCCGCCTTCCGAGCCCGAGGCAGCGCCGCTCGCGCGGGCGGCCGGCGCGCATTGAAGCGCCGCCACCGCATTTGAAACGGACATAAAGCCCGACCGCCTTGGTCTGGTCGCGGGCGCGCAGCGGTTTCGAAAGGGCGCTCGCGCTCGCCCGCGAGCAAAAAGCGGGGTCGGCGGAATTGCGGGCGGTGATGAGTCTGGCGCGGCTGACCGGAGGGCGCGATGAAGCGCGTGCGGCGCTTACTGGAATTTTTGGCTGGTTGGCCGACGCCCCGGACGCGGCGGGCCTGTGCGAGCCAAAGCGCTGCTTGACCAGCTCGGCGTCTAACCGGATCGGCCGCGCGCAGACGCTGCTTTCGCCTAGAATTCAACCATCACCTTGGTCTGATTGGTCGGGCGGCTGAGCGCAGCAAACGCGCGCGGCAGTTCGTCGATTCCCAGCGTGTGCGTGATCATCGGCGCGGTCGAAATCCGGCCCGCCGCCAGCGTCGCGATCGCGGTCTCGATCTCGGCGCGCTCCACGCCAAGGCTGAAGCGTAAATCCAGCTCCTTGCTCAGCGCCGCCATCGGCTGAAAGCCGTCCTCCTCGGTGCACACGCCGATGATCACGACGCGGCCGCCACGCTGGCCGTAGGCGATCGCCTCCGCCATCGTGCCCGCCGCGCCGATACATTCGAAGACCACGTCGGGCCCCGAGCCGGTCAGCTTCTCGACCGCGCCCGCCGGATTCTGCATCCGCGGATCGACCGCGGCGTCGGCGCCCATCTGGAGCGCGAGCCGGCGGCGATGCTCGGCGACCTCGGAGACCACGACCGCGCGCGCGCCGGCGAAGCGGGCCCACAGCATCGTGACGATCCCGATCGGCCCCGCGCCCATCACCACGCAGCTCTCCCCCGCGCGCAGGCCCGCGCGATGGATGCCGTGCAGGCCGACCACCAGCGGCTCGACCGTCGCCGCCGCGCGGAAGTCCATCCCGGGCGGCATCTTGAATACGCTCCCCGGCCGCGTCTTCATCAGCTCGGCGTACGCGCCCGGAACCTCGCCGAAGCCGACCAGCTTGACCGAGCGGCATCGATGGGCGTCGCCGGTGCGGCACGGCTCGCAGTCGCCGCATCCGAGATACGACATCACGACCACCGGGTCGCCGGGCGTCAGGCCCTCGACGCCTGCGCCGACGGTCTCGACCACGGCGGAGAATTCGTGGCCCATGATGGTTCCGGGCGGGAGCCGGAAGTTGCGCCCGGCCGCATGCAGGTCGGAGCCGCAGACGCCGCAGGCCTTGACCCGCACGACCACCTCGCCCGCGCCGGCGACCGGATCCGGAACTTCGACAACTTCGAGCGGCGCGCCGGGCGCGCGGTACACGCACGCCTTCATCGGCCAGCGCGCGCGCTCGGAAACGACGGCGCGCGCCGCTCCTTGAGCGCTGCCACACCCTCGGCCAGGTCGTCGCCAAAGAAGCCCAGCATCTCGAGCGCGAGCGAAGCGTCGAAGGCGGGGCCGAACATGCGCAGCCAGTTGTTAAGCGCGCGCTTGGTGAAACGCACCGCCTGCTGCGGGCCGCGCGCGAGCTTGCGCGCGACCTCGAACGCCTTGTCCATCAGTTGCTCGGCGGGCACACACGCCGCAACCAGCCCGATGCGCTCGGCTTCTTTGCCGTCGATGAAGTCGGCGGTGAGCAGGTAGTACTTGGCCTTGGCCATCCCGCACAGCAGCGGCCAGATGATCACCGCATGGTCGCCGGCGGCGACGCCGAGGCGGATGTGGCCGTCGGTGATGCGCATGTTCTCCGAGGCAATCGGGATATCGGCCATGAAGGCGACCGCGAGGCCCGCGCCGACCGCGACGCCGTTGATCGCCGAGATGATCGGCTTGTCGAGGTTGAGCATGTTGTAAACGATATCGCCGGCCTCGCGCCACGCCTGTCCGATGTTGGCGGCGCTGCCCTTCATCTTCTCGATCATTTCAAGGTCGCCGCCGGCCGAAAACGCGCGTCCCTTGCCGGTGACGATCACGACGCGGGTCTCCGGGTCCTCGTCGACGTCCTTCCAGACCCGGCTGAGCTCCCAGTGCAGGCGGTTGTTGGTGGCGTTGAGCACCTCGGGGCGGTTGATCGTGATGAGCAGGATGCCGTCCTCGTGCCGCTCGAAGAGCAGATGCTGATATTCCTCGTATTTCATCGGAGCCTCCGACTCGCTTGGCTGCGCTCATTCCTTAGCGCAGCGCGCACAATTCTCAAAGCCGCAGCGCGAAGCGGGCGCGGCGGCGCGAACGACTTGCCCCCGGGCCCCTGCTCCGTCAGGAAAACTCAGCGGCGTTCACGTACGCCAACGGCGAGGCTTGTGGCCGCGATGTCGTTGACCAGCTGCGCCAGCTCGACCAGTTCCGGGCGCCCCGCCAGCTCCAGCCATTCGCGCTCGGCGCTCACCGGCGTGCCGCGCAGCATGATCGCGCGCAGGTTGATCGCGACGTCAAGGATCATCAGCTCGGGCGAGCTGGGCGCATGGGTCGGCGCGTCGGCGGGATAGTACTCCAGCCGCGCCACCAGCACGCAGAGAGCGTCTTCTTCGAGCCGCGCAAGCCGCTCGACCAGGCTCAAATCCACGCTGGCCATCCGAGCCGAGGATAGCATCCCGCGCGCCCTCGCGCATCGCGCGCGGCCGCCGGCGCCCGCGCGCGGCGCGCGGGTTGCCGGGCGCGGGCGGGTGTGCAATGAAGCTCTGAGCCGCGCGGCGCGCCCGGGTTCCGCGCCGGCGCGGAGGGCGACGAATCGTGAAGTTCGGCCTTTTCTACCAACTGCCGTGTGCTCCCGACCAGTCGGAGCCGACGCGCTACCGCGAGACCCTCGAACAGATAGCGCTGGCCGACGAGCTCGGCTTCGACGTTGCCTGGCTCGCCGAGCTGCACTTCTTCAAAGGCTTTTCGATCATGCCGTCGCCGCTGATGGTGGCGGTGGCCGCCGCCCAGCGCACCCGCCGCATCCGGCTCGGCACCGCGGTCGCGCTGCTTCCGTTTCATCATCCGCTGCGCGCGGCCGAGGAGGCCGCCGCCGCCGATATCCTGACCGGCGGACGGCTGGAATACGGCGTCGGGCGCGGCACCATCGCGGTCCACTTCCAGGGCTTCGGTGTCCCGCGCGACGAAAGCCGCGAGCGCTTCGAGGAAGCGCTGGCGATAATCCTGCGCGCATGGGGCGGCGGCGCCGTCACCTACAATGGCCGCTTTTTCAACATCGACGGCATCGCGCCCGCGCCGCGTCCGCTCCAGCAGCCGCATCCGCCGATCCGCATCGCCGCCAACAGCCCCGACACCGCGCGTTTCGCCGGCGCGCACGGTTACGACGTGCTGGTCGCCTCGCCGATCAACCCGACGCCCGGTTTTTACGAACACGTGCGCGTCTACCGCGAAGCGCTCGCCGCCGGCGCGCATCCCGAGCGCCGCGGCGACGTCGCCGCACTCTTCTTCGTCAACCCGCAGCCGACGCGCGCCGCCGCGCGCGCTGAGGCCGAGCGCAGCCTGATGCACTATTTCCAGACGATCGTCGAGCAGACCCTGGTCGGCGGACGCGGCCAGTACGAGGGCTCCTACGCCTACCTCAAGCAGGTGCGCGAGCGGGCGCAGGCGATCACGTGGGAGATGGTCGAGCAGACGATGGCGGTGTACGGACCGCCCGCGGAGTGCGTCGCGCGCATTGGCGAGATCCACGAGCGCGGCGGGATCAACCAGCTCGTATGCTGGTTCAACGCGGGTGGCTTGATTCCGCATCGGGAGGTGATGGCGACGATGGAGCGCTTTGCGGCCAAGGTGATGCCGGCCGTGCGCGGGCTGGGCGAGCGCGGCTGACGGTTGCGCATGACCCGGGGCGCTGGTCATCCTCGCGCGCGCGGCGTCTTGGCCGAATACAACGATTCCCTCGGGTGGCACGGGCTCTAGCCCTGCGCCGCTGATAAAGCGAGCGGCCTGACGCCCCCACAGGCCTCTTCGACCCAGGGCAATGGAAATCTGATTTGATGCCGGGGGTATTACCTGATGTATTCATTCCATGGCTGAGGCTTCGGAAATAGCCACTTTTCCGCGCGGTGCGAGGCGGCCCGCCGCGATCGACGAATTGGCAAATGCGATCGAGGCCGACGGCGGCGCCGCCCTCGCCGCCTATCGCGAGCCGATCGGAGACCACTGGCAGCTCTTTGCCCTGATCCCGGCCGCGATGCTCAAGCCAACGCCCTTTCAGCGCGACCTCTCGCCCGCCCACATCAAGCGCCTGGGCGAGGTTATGAAGAAGCTCGACCGCTTCACCGAGCCGGTGGTTGTAGTGCGCCACGACGGCGCCTACTGGACTCCCAACGGCAACCATCGCCGCGCCGCCGCGACCAAGCTCGGCGCCAGAACCATCCCCGCAATCGTGATCCCCGAGCCGGCCGTCGCCTTCCAGATCCTCGCGCTCAATACCGAGAAGGCGCACAACCTCAAGGACAAGGCGCTCGAAGTGATCCGGATGTACCGCGCGCGGCTCGAGGCGGCGCCGCGCACGGCGGAGAAAGAGTATGCATTCGAGTTCGAGCGCGCATACTTCGTCACACTCGGTCTGCTCTATGACAAGACGCCGCGCTTCTCAGGCGGCGTGTACGCGCCGCTGCTGAGCCGGGTCGACAACTTCATGGCCAAGCCGATGCGCGAAGCGATGGAGGAACGCGCGGAGCGCGCCGCGCAGGTCGCGCATGCCGATGAGGTGCTGGGCGCGCTGGTCGCGCGCGCACAAAAGCGCGGCCTGACCCATCCCTATCTGAAGAACTATATCGTCGCGCGGTGTAACCCGCTCACTCGCGCGCGCAAAAACCTGCCCGCCTGCCGCACGGCGCTTAACAGCCTGGTCAAGGCGCTCGAGGAATTCGACCTCGGCCGGATTCACTTCGGCCAGGTGCAAAGCGCGGCACAACTGGTCGCCGCCGCGACGGTCGAGCATCAATAGTCAGTGCGCGAGCACGCTGCGTGCGCCTCTAGCGAATAATCTCCCGGAACACGGCCGCGGCGAGCGGCGGAATTGTCAACTTATGGCGCGGCGCCGCGTTGAGCGCGCGCGGCACGTTGAGCGCCTTTTCCCGCTTGAGCAGCGCGTCCGCGCGGATCGCGCTCACCAGACACAGTACCAAGAGCGAAAACCCGATAACAATCGAGAGCACTCTCTTCATCGCGCGGCCCTCCTCCACCGTTCGAATAGTCGCCCCGTCCGCACCGCCCCCCTTTAGGGCCGCGAATCCCAGAGCGCGCCGCGCATTATAGTCAGTTGCGCGCGCACCGATCCAGTTGGAATTCGAAATAAATTTCAGTTGATGCAGAATGGACTAGCCATTGGACGCCGATGGATTGTATCGGCGACTACTGCCGCCAAGTTTCGGCTTTATTTGGCTTTGGCTTGCGGCGCCCGACGCCGGCTTCACGCCGCGGCGGGCGCCTGCGACATCTCGAAGGCGCCGGGCTCGAGCCCTTCCTTCGAGCGCAGCACGATCTTGAAACCCAGCCGGCGCTCGAGCGTCTCGAGGTCGCGCGCGCCGTGGTCGTAGAGGTAGCGCGCGACGTCGGGGTTGAGCTTGACCACCAGCATATCGACGCCGCGGCGGCGGCCGGCCTCGCGATGGATCGCGCGCAGGACCTCGGCGGCGAGCGTCGGCACCGATTTGACCACGCGTCGGCCGTGGCAGCGCGGACAGGTCTCGGTGAGCAGCTCTTCGAGGCTCTCGCGCGTGCGCTTGCGGGTCATCTGGACCAGGCCGAGCTCGGAGATCTTGAGCGCCGAGGTGCGCGCCTTGTCGCGGCGCAGTGCCTCGCGCAACGCGTCGCTGACCTTCTTGCGGTCAGCCTCGCGCGACATGTCGATGAAGTCGACGATGATGATGCCGCCGATGTTGCGCAGGCGCAGCTGTTTGACCACCTCTTCGACCGCTTCGAGATTGGTCCGCAGCACGGTTTCGTCCTGGCTGGTCTTGCCGACGAAGCGCCCGGTGTTGACGTCGATCGCGGTGAGCGCCTCGGCCTGGTCGAAAACCAGGTAGCCGCCCGACTTCAGCCATACCTTGCGGTCGAGCGCGCGTTCGATCTGCTCCTCAATCCGGAAGTGATCGAAGATCGGCTCCGCGCCCTGGTAAAGCGCGACCCGCGAGCGCAGGCGCGGCAGGTACTGCTGAACGAACTGCACGATGCGCTCGTAGGTTTCCGGGTCGTCGCACCACAGGCGCTCGACGTCGCTGGAGAAATGATCGCGCACCGTGCGCAGGGCAACGTCGAGGTCGCTGTAGAGGATCGACGCCGGCGGGCTGGTCTCCGCCTTGCGCAGGATCGATGCCCACAGACGGGTGAGGAAGTTGGCGTCGCGCTGGATCTCGCGCTTGCTGACGCCCTCGCAGGCGGTGCGCACGATAAAGCCGCCCTGCACGGGGCCGAGTTCGGTCACCGCGCTGCGCAGGCGCGCGCGTTCCTCGGCGCTGGCGATGCGGCGCGAGACGCCGATATGATTGCTGGTCGGCATATAAACCAAGTGGCGGCCCGGAATCGAGACCGCCGAGGTCAGCCGCGCCCCCTTGGTCCCCATCGGCTCTTTGGCGATCTGAACGATGATCTCCTGATTACGGCGTAGCTGCTGCTCGATCGGCAGCGCCTTGTGCTGAATCCGCGCATGGACCTGCGCATGCGCGCGCCCCCCGCCGCGCCGGCGCCGTCCGCGCCGCCTGCCGCGCCGCCGCCCGCCGCGCTGTCCGCCTTCGCCCGCCGGCGCTGCCTCGCCGGCACCCGCTACGTCGTGGGGCAGATCGTCGGGCGAAAGCGGGTCGCCCGACGCCGAGGCGGCGATTTCGGAGTCGAACGGCTCATCGCCCGGCGCATGGGCCTCGGCGCGTTCGCTGTCGGGCGCGGCGCCGTGGGTTTCGCGCACGGGCTCGGTTTCGACCTCCTCCTCACCGATCACCGCGGCCATCGAGCCCGCGGTGTCATAAAAATCGGAGACATGGAGGAAGCCGGCCTTTTCCAAGCCGATATCGACGAACGCCGCCTGCATCCCGGGCAGGACGCGGGTGACTTTGCCTTTGTAGATGTTGCCAGCGAGCCCGCGGCGCGGCCCGCGCTCGAGGAACAATTCCGTCAGCGCGCCATCCTCAAGCACCGCCACGCGCACTTCGAGCGCGCTCGCGTTGATGACGATTTCACGTTTCACGAGTGGACCGTGGGCCGCGGATGAAGGGGGCGCTCAAGCCAGGCGCCGACGTGCGGCGTGTAAAGCGCCGGGGTGGCGGAGACAGCCGCCGGGCGGCTCGTGCGCGGTCGTGATTGTGTCGCTGCCCCTTCCACCCATCTTGTTTGAGACGAATCATACGGGCGGGCCGCAAAGTGCGCAAGGCGCTGTCGCGCTGGGGAAAACGCAGTTTGTCCGCGGCCGCTAACCTTGACATACCCACCCGCTGCCGATAGTCGTTGTGCCTAATGGCTGCCGCCGTCCAAAGCGCGGGGTTGCCGAGCTCGGGAATCACCTTGCTCAACAGCAAGGTTCTCGTCCTTAACCGATCCTACCTGCCCGTCCATGTCACCTCGGTCAAGCGCGCCTTCGCCCTGCTTTACCAGGGGGTGGCGCGTGCGGTGGACGAACAGTACCGCACGTTCGACTTCGAGAGCTGGCGCGATCTCGCGATCGAGCTCCATCACGAGCGGCTGGGCATTGTCGGCGGCTTTATCCGCGTCCCGCGGGTGCTGCTGCTGACGGCCTACGAGCGGGTGCCGCGCCGTCACGTGCGCTTCTCGCGCTTTAACATCTTCGCTCGCGACGGCAACACCTGCCAGTACTGCGGTCGGCGTTTTCCGCGCACCGAGCTTAATCTTGACCACGTGAAGCCACGATCGCGCGGAGGGCTTTCGACCTGGGAGAACATCGTTTGTTCCTGCCATATCTGCAACCGGCGCAAGGGCGGCCGTACACCCGAAGAGGCCGGGATGGCACTCATCCGCAAGCCGCAGCGGCCACAATGGACGCCCTTCAGCAGCGAGATGTTCAGCCTGCGTCGCTACCGGGAATGGATGCCCTACCTGACTGCGGTGGATAGCGCCTACTGGAACACTGAATTGCAGGAATAACCGCGCCCTGACGCGGTTTTCAACAATCCACAGCGCGTCGGCGAGTTGCGGGGATAGATCGGCGAGCGCATGGTTCCCCGCCCGCGCGCTTTGGGTTAAGCTCGCCTTGATGATGTGGTGAGGTGGAGGACGATGGCGGTATGCGGCTCAAAAGCCTTGACCTAGTCGGCTTCAAATCGTTCTTGGAGCCGACGACAATCGGCTTCACTCCCGGAATTACGGCGGTCGTCGGACCCAATGGATGCGGCAAGTCCAATGTCGTGGACGCTATACGTTGGGTGCTCGGCGAACAGGCGCCCACCCGCCTGCGCGGCAAGAGCGCCGAAGACCTGATCTACGCCGGCAACGACAGCAACCCGGCGGCCGGGATGGCCGAGGTGTCGCTGCTGCTCGAAGCCGAAGAGGGTTCGCCGTTGCCTGAGCCTTACGCGGGGCTGAGCGAGGTTTGCGTCACGCGCCGCGTCTACCGCTCGGGCGAGTCCGAATATCTGCTCAACCGCATTCCTTGCCGCCTCAAAGACATCACCGAATTTTTCATGGCCGCGCAGATCCATAGCCGCGGCTACGCCTTAATCGAGCAGGGACGGATCGAGGAGATCATCCAGGCCAAGCCCACGGAACTGCGCGGCCTGGTCGAGGAAGCTGCCGGGCTGTCACTCTTCAAGGGCCGGCGCGAGATGAGCGAGCGCAAACTGGAGCGCGTACGCGAGAACCTTGCTCGCGTTGACGATGTGCTCGGGGAGATCGAGCGCCAACTGGCCTTTGCTCGCCGTCAGGCACGCAAGGCCGAGGCCTACAAGGCAATCCGCCAGGAACTGGACGAACTCGAGCGGCTCAGCGCCGCGCACCGCCTGCTCGAAGAGCGCGCGCGCCTGGAACACCATCGCGCGCGCGCCGCCGCGCTCGAGGCGCAGCGCGGGGAGTTGAGCGCCGCCCTCGCCGGGCTTCAATCGCAAACCGATGCCGACGCCGTCGCGCTCGCGGCGCACCGCGATCGCCTCGCCGCTCTGAGCAACGAGCTCGACAACCTGCGTGCGGCGATCGCCCAGCGTGGCCATACGCGCGCTTTCCTCGAACGGCGTCTGCGCGCGGCCGAGGCCGCTGCGCCCGAGCTCGCCGCGCGCCTGGACGAACTCCAGACGAAGGCGACCGCCGCGCGTGCGGCGCGCGCCGAGGCCGGCGCGCGCCTTGCCCGCGAGCGCAATGCCGACGACGGCGGCGAGGCTACGCTCGCCGAGCTGCGCGTGCTGCATGAGGCCGCCGCGGCCGCGCTGCGCGAGGCCGAAAGGACGGCCGAGGAGGCGCGCGATGAGGTCGCCGAGCAGATGCGCGAGGCGGCCGCGCTGCGCGGGCGGCTCGGCGCGCTCGGTGGCGAGCGCGCCGAACTCGCCGAGCGCCTGGGCCTCGCCGAGGCGCGGATGCCGGCGCTGGAAGCCGCGGTCGGTGCCGCCCATGACGCGCTCGGCACGGCGGGCGGCGAGCTCGCCGCACGCCGCAGCGAGCTTGAGCGGGCCGAGGAGCGCGAGCGCGCGGCCCGCGCGCGCGAAAACGCCGCCCGCACCGCACTCGACGCCAGCGCTGCGCGCCTCGCGCTCTTGCGCGAGGCGCTGGGCGTCGCCCGCGCCCGCGCGGAGCGGCTCGCCGCGCGCGCCGGCAGCGGGGCCGCTGCCGAGCGCCTGCGTGTCGTGCTCGAATCGCTCAACGGCGACGGCCCCGCCGAACGCCCGGCGATGCTCTCCGAGGTTCTGCGCGCGCCCGCCGCGCTGCGCCACGCCCTGGGCGCGGTGCTCGGCGAGCAGGCCGAGGCGGTGATCGTCGATTCGCCCCATCTCGCGCTACGCGCGATCGAAATTCTCAAGGAGAACCGTGCGGGCCGCCTCAGCTTCATCCCCGACCCCGGCCCCGTCGATTCTCATCCGGCGATCGAGGCCCCAGGAATCGCAGGCCGCCTCCTCGACATGCTGGAAGTCGAGCCGCGCTTCAGACCCGCCGCCGAAGCGATGCTCGGCCACGTGATCGTCGCCGACGATCTCCGCGCCGCCCTCGCGGCATCCAACCTCAACGGCCACGGCACCCTTTTCGTCACCCGCGAGGGCGACCTCGTATGGCCCGGGCGCATGATCGCCGGCGGCAGCGTGGGGTTGCCTGACGGCGCCGGCGCGGACGACGAGCCGCTCGATGCGCACGCGCTGGAGGAGGCGGCCGCGCGGGTCGAGCAGACCGAGGCCGACGCCGCCCGGCTGCGCGCCGACCTCGACGCTGCGCACGCAGAACTGGAGGTGGCCCAGCGCGAGCTGGGCGCGGCGCACGCGGGCCTCACGCAGGCTGAGCGCGCGATTGGCGAGCGGCAGAACGCTATCGAGCGCGCGCAAGCCGAGTCCGCCGCCGCGCGCAGCCAGCACGAGCAGGCGCGCGCGCGACTCGACGAAATCGCGCGCCTGATGACCGAGTGCAACGCGCGGCTGGAGGAGCTTGCCCACGCGGAAGCCGCGGGCCGCGAGCGCCTCGGCGCCCTGCGCACCGGCCTCGCCGAGCACAAGCATCGCGCCGAGCGGGCGGCGGCGGCGATGCTCGAAGCGGCCGGGCGCGTCGAGGCCCGCCGCACCCATCTGCGTGCAATCGAACAGGAGCTCGGCCATCTGCGCCGCCTTGCCGACGAGCATGAGGCGCAGATCGCCAAGGACCGCGCCGCGCTCGAGCGCCTGGGCGCCGAGCGCGGCGAACTCGCCCGCGAAGTCGAGCAGATTGACGAACAGGACCGGGCCTCCGCGGCGCGCGAGGCTGAGCTCGCAGCGGAGACCGCCGCGATGCGCGCGGCGTGCGAAGCCGCGGCGGCGGCGCTGGCCGAGCGCCGAACCGAGCTTGCCCAGGCGCGTGAGCGCGGCGCGGCGCTTGAGCGCGAGGCGATGGAATGCGCGCTCGGATGCGAACGGGCGCGCACGCTGGCCGAGGAGCTGGAGCGCACCTTCGCCGAGAAATTCCAGATCGCCTTCGCCGAGGTCGAGAGCGACCTCACGGCCGCGCTCGCGGCGCGCGACGTCGCCGCCGACGAGGCGCGCCTGGTCGAGCTGCGCGCCAAGGCCGAGCGGCTCGGCGAGGTCAATCTCGCGGCCGAAAGCGAGGTCAAAGAACTGGAGGAGCGCGCCGCGGTGCTCAATAGCGAGCGCGCCGACCTCGAAGCCGCGCTCAAAGACCTTAGCCAAACGATCCAGAAACTCAACCGCGAGGCGCGCCGGCGCTTCAATGAAACCTTCGAGGGCGCGGCGCGCAACTTTGCCGAGCTCTTCCCCAAGCTTTTGCGCGGCGGCAAGGGCCGGCTCGAGCTGATGCCCGCCGACGACGTGCTGGAGGCGGGTGTCAACATCCTGGTTCAGCCGCCGGGCAAGAAGGTCAAGGAGATCGGCCTGCTTTCAGGCGGCGAGAAGGCGCTGTGCGCGATGGCGCTCATCTTCTCGCTCTTCCTGCTCAATCCGAGCCCGTTTTGCGTGATGGACGAGGTGGACGCGCCGCTCGACGAGTTCAGCCTAGCCGCCTTCACCAGCCTGATCGGCGAGCTCAAGCAGCGCTCGCAGTTCATCGTGATCACGCACAACCAGCGCACCATGCAGCGCGCCGACCACATTCATGGTGTGACGATGGAACGGCCGGGCGTCTCGCGGTTGATCTCGCTCGAGATTCCGCGCGCGGCGTAGCAGGGCTCCGTGCACGGCGCCTCGCGGGCGCCTGGCCCGATCCAAGCGGCGCGACCGGTGCGCCTCGGTTTCGGTTGTGGCACGAGCCTGTTATTGTGTTGCAGGCATCCGGCGCATCCACTGCTCGCGCGTACCCCACGAACTCGGGCGGGGCGCGTGTCGGCGTGCGCGCCGCGCGCCGCAATAGATCGTCGAGGTCTCGGTCCCGGTGTCATTGATGGTTCGCCTCGCGCTGGAAGCGGCGGCACTCCAGGCCGTCCTGCTGATCGTCGCGACGCTCATCGAGTTCAGCGCGCGCAAGCGGCGCCGCGTCGCCTCTCCCGAACGCGCGGCGGTTCCGGCTGCCGCGCCAGTGACTGCTCCGGAGAAAGCCGCGCCGGTCGCGGCGCCCGCCGAGGAGGCCGCGCCGCCGCTTGCCGCTCCGCCGCCCGCGCGGGAACGTCCGAAGTTTGAAGAAACCGAAGCGCGGGCCGCGCGCGCTCCGACACCGCCGTCGCGCGTCGAAGCTCCGCCCCCTGCCGCCGGGCCCCCTTCTGCTGCCGAGCGGTCCGAAGCAGCGACGGCCGAAACCGCCGCTGCTCCCTGTGCCCCTCCGTTCCCTCCGCCTGGGGAGAAAGCGCCGGCAAGGATCGGGCTTGGGCTGCGGCGCACGCGCGAGAATCTTCTTGCACGTATCCGCGCGGCGATCTCCGGCAGCGCGCGACTCGACGAAATCTGCGAGGGCCTCGAAGAGGCGCTGATCGCCGCCGACGTCGGCGTCAATGCCAGCCTTAAGCTTGTCGAGGCCGTACGCGCCCGCGTCAAGGACGGCAGCCGGTCCGGCGCTATCCGCGACGCGCTCAAGGACGAGATCGCGCGGATGCTGGCGGCGACCGAGCGTCCGATGAACGTCCCGGCCGAGGGCCCCTTCGTGATCATGCTCGCCGGTGTCAACGGAGTGGGCAAGACCACGACGGTGGCAAAGCTGGCGGCGCGGATGAAAGCCGAGCGTGGCGCGGTGATTGTCGCAGCGGCCGACACCTTTCGCGCGGCGGCGATCGAGCAGCTCGAAGTCTGGTGCGGGCGGGTCGGCGTCGATCTCATCAAGCAGAAGCAGGGCTCCGATCCGGCGGCGGTGGCCTTCGACGCGGTCAAGGCGGCAGTTGCGCGCGATACCTCGACGGTGATCATCGACACCGCCGGCCGGCTCCAGACCAAGGTCAACCTGATGGAGGAGCTGAAGAAAATTTCGCGCGTCGTCGGACGCGAACTCGCCGGCGCACCACACGAGTGTTGGCTTGTGCTCGACGCCACCACCGGCCAGAACGCGCTCAGCCAGGCGAAGCTCTTCGGTGAGGCGGTACCGCTGACGGGCGTAATCCTGGCGAAGCTCGACAGCACGGCGAAGGGCGGCGTCGTGGTCGCGATTGCCGAGCAGCTCAAGCTCCCGGTGCGCTTCGTCGGGCTGGGGGAAAATATCGAAGATTTGCGGGCGTTTGATCCGCGTGAGTTCGTCGAAGCGCTGTTCGCCGAGGACGAGGCGCGGGCAGAAGCGCCCAGCGGTTCTTATGCAGCTTGACAGCTTTATTAATCCAAAATTAAACTGAAAAGTGGAAAACGCATCCGCCATGACCCTTGAGGCTCTTAAGCAGCTCGAAGAAAGAATCCAGGCATCGGTCGACCGCATCCAGCAGCTCCAGCGCGAAAACGAGGCGCTGGCGAAGCGGCTGGCTGAAAGCGAACAGCGTTATAACGAGATCAGCGCCCGCTATAACTCCGAGCGGGAGCAACACGAGTCCGAGCGCAACGAGGTCAAGGCGCGCATCGAGCGCATCCTAGCGCGCTTCGACGGCCTCGACCTCGGCTAGATGGGAGCGCGATGGGCGTCAACGTGGAAATCCTCGGCCAGAGCCTGACCGTCACCAGCGACCACGGCGATGAATGGGCGAAGGCACTGGCGGAGACAGTTGACGAAAGGATAAAGTCAATTCGCGCCAACAGCCGCGCGGTCAACACGGTCAGCGTGGCGATTTTGGCAGCGTTGAAATTTGCCGACGAACTTGAACGTTTGAGGCAGGACCATCAGGCGTTAATCGACCAGATCGAGGCACTGAACCGGCGGCTTTCGAGCGCGATCGATTCGTAGGCTGGCGCGGTTTGTGGGGGCTTCGGGCTGGCGGGTTCGGGCGAAATCGGCGGGGGGCCGGAATATCCAGCAAAGGCGCGATGATGCGCTTGCACCATACAGAGTCTGTGCCGGATGGGCGGAACGCAACGCGCGGCTGCATGCCGCGGTTTTCCGAACAGCGATCAAGCGCCCGGCGGTGGCCCACAGCACTGCCCACGGCGAT
Organism: Candidatus Binataceae bacterium; assembly: GCA_035650475.1. Lineage (NCBI taxonomy): Bacteria > Candidatus Binatota > Binatia (SeqCode) > Binatales (SeqCode) > Binataceae (SeqCode) > Binataceae bacterium (SeqCode). Next base: position 387,197 of record DASRHP010000009.1, on the reverse strand, counting down.
GATTAGCTCCGGGCACCCGCCGAATTAGCCCGCGCCCGCCACCGGCAAATGTCAGTGGCGGACGAAAAGCAAAGCCTACGCAAAATCCTCTCCGAGGCGCGCCGCAATCTGCCGCCGCGCAGCGCGGCTGCGTTCTCGGCTCGCGTGCAGGAGCGTCTGCTGACCTCGGCGGCCTACCGGGCTGCCGCGCGCGTCGCGCTTTACGCTCCGCACGACAACGAGGTCGATACCGCGATCATAGCCGCCGACGCGCGCGCCTCGGGCAAGGCACTTCTTTACCCGATCGTCGAGCGCGCGCGCCGGCGGATGGCTTTTGGCGCCGTGTCGGCCCCTTCCGAACTGCGCCCAGGGGCCTATGGGATTCCCGAACCTCCAACCGGCGCCGCCGTCGTGGAGGCGAGGGATCTCGGTCGCGACGCGTTGATTTGCGTTCCCGGCCTCGGTTTTACCCCCGCCGGCGCACGGCTTGGCCGCGGCGGCGGCTATTACGACCGGGCGCTTGCCGAGGCGGGAGAGGGCGCGATCGCCGTGGGGCTCGCCTATTCGTTCCAACTACTTGACCGGCTACCGGAGGAGCTTTGCGACCGGCGGCTGGATCTGATCGTGACGGAGTCCGCCGTTTACGCGGCCGGTCGCGCGCCGGGCGCGGCTGCGCAACCGGCGGACCAAGGAGGTACAACCAAGTGGACGTAATAATCGGCGTCCTGGCGATAATCGCTACCGCGATGGGGGTCTTCGCGGTCTATCTGGCGCGGCGACGCTCGTTCGTCGCCGGCGCCGAAGCTACGCGGCACGAAGTCGAGGTTCTCATCGAAGAAGCCAAGGCCAAGGGCGAACTGATAATCAAGGAGGCGGAACTCAAGGCTAAAGATCTGTTGGTGGACGCGCGCGCGCAGGCCGAGCGAGAGGTGCGCGAGGAGCGCCGTGAGCTGGCCGCGCTGGAGAGCAAGCTGGCCGCGCGCGAGGAAAGCATCGATAAACGCCTGGAGAACTTCGAGCGGCGCGAGGCCGAACTCGGCCGCCGCGACCAGGCCCTGCGCGCGCGCGAAAAGGCGCTCGGCGAGCGCGAGAGCGAGCAGCAGGCGCTGATTGAAGCCGCGCGGGCCAAGCTCGAGGCGGTCGCCGGGCTGACCCGCGAGGAGGCGCGCCGCCAGTTGGTCGACGAGATGGTCGGGCAGGCGCGCCATGACGCCGCGCGCCAGATCCGGGTGGTCGAGGAGGAGGCGCGCGAGGAAGCCGACCGCCGCGCCAAGCGCATCGTCTCGATCGCGATCGAACGCCTGGCCGGCGAGTTCGTCACCGAGCGCACGGTGTCGGTGCTTGCCCTGCCCAACGACGAGATGAAGGGCCGGATCATCGGCCGCGAGGGGCGCAACATCCGCGCGATCGAGGCCGCCACCGGCGTCGATATCATCATCGACGATACCCCCGAGGCGGTCGTCATTTCCTGCCACAACCCGATCCGGCGCGAGATCGCGCGCATCGCGCTCGAGCGCCTGATCTCCGACGGCCGCATCCATCCCGGCCGCATCGAGGAGGTCGTGCGCAAGGCCGAGCAGGAGGTCGAGGAATCGATGCGCGAGGCGGGCCAGCGCGCGATCCTCGAGGTCGGGGTCCACGGCGTGCATCCCGAGCTGGTAAAGCTGCTCGGGATGCTGAAGTACCGCTACAGCTACGCGCAGAACGTGCTGATGCACTCGCTGGAAGCGGCGTTTCTGTGCGGCGCGATGGCGGCCGAGTTGGGGCTTAACGAAAAGCAGGCGCGTCGCGCCGCTCTCCTGCACGACATCGGCAAGGCCCTGACCCACGAGATCGAAGGCTCGCACGCGCTGATCGGCGCCGAGCTCGCGCGCAAGTACGGCGAGTCGGCCAAGATCGTCAACGCCATCGCGGCCCATCACGAGGAGGTCAAGGCCGAAACGATCCTGGCTCCGCTGGTGGACGCCGCCGACGCGCTCAGCGGCGCGCGCCCGGGCGCGCGGCGCGAGGTCCTCGAAAGCTACGTCAAGCGGCTCGAAGACCTCGAGCAGATCGCCAAGTCGTTCAAGGGCGTGGACAAGTGCTTTGCCGTCCAGGCCGGGCGCGAGATGCGGATCATCGTCGAGCCCGGGCAGGTCTCCGACGACGACGCCACCCTGCTCGCGCGCGAAGTGGCGAAGAAGATCGAAACCGACATGACCTACCCCGGGCAGATCCGGGTGACGGTCATCCGCGAGACGCGCGCGACCGAGGTCGCGCGCTAGCGCAAGCCACTCGCGGCGCGGACGGCGGCAGGGGCAAACCACGCCGCCGCGCCGATGCGGGCGTGCTTGGCGCGCTGGCGTCTTGCGGGCTATCATCGGGTTTAGGATGCCGACCACGCGCGAAGTGCTCGAAGCCACCATCGCCCTGGAGAGGCGCAGCATGGCGCTCTACGCGCGGCTGGCCAAGGCCTTCGCCGGCAATCCGCGGGTGCACGATTTCTGGTTCGACATGGCGCGCGACGAGGCGCGCCACGTCGGCGCGCTCGACCTCGTCAGCGCCGTGCTCGAACTTGAAGGGGTGCTCGACCGCCACAGCCCGGTGACCCTCGAAGAGGCGACGGTCGCCAAGCTCGACGCGATTCTAAGGCGCGGGGTCGAGGCCGCGCGCAGCGGGATCGATATCGAGCAGGCGCTCGGACTGGCGCTGGAGGTCGAGGAGACCGAGCTCGAGGACAAGGTCGGCGACCTGCTCAAGGCGCTCCAGCAGCACGACGAGTACGAGCGCTGCATGCGGCTGCTCGTCCACGACCTCGGCGAACTGAGCTACATGATCGAGCAATACTGCCAGGACCCGGCGATGCTGCAGCGATGCGACGAGCTGGTCAACCATCACGCCGAGACCCTGCGGCGCTCGGCCGTGCGCTGAGCGCTGGCGGCCGCAACGCATGGACGCAAGCGCGTGCGTCGGTTAGAATAGCGCCTCGCGCTGAGGAGTCGGCTAATTGGCAAGCCACCTGACTCTGGATCAGGCGATTGGAGGTTCGAGTCCTCCCTCCTCAGCCAACCCTCCCTGAGCGGGAGGGCGCACGCCGCGGCGGGTCCCATCGTCTAGTGGTTAGGACACCGGCCTCTCACGTCGGGAACGCGGGTTCGACTCCCGCTGGGATCACCAAACGCACGACTTTGAAAACGACCTCATCCGCGCGCGAATGCGGACTCGATGCGCCGGCTCAAACTTGATCCCAGAATCCGCCTGGGCTGCGGCGGCAAACCGCTCGGGGCGAAGACGACGCTGCGGATTGAGCCCGGAGGGAAAGGCCTTCGGAAATCGTGCGTGGGATCGCCGGTGATCCGCTAAACCAGGGCGGGCACGGAAGACCCCGCCACTTGACGCAAGATTCTTGTGCTAATCGCCGCCGCCGCTGTTGTCGGTGAGTCCCTGCTCCTGCTCGACCGAGCGCAGGAAGGACAAGATGTCCTCCATTTGGCGGCGCTTGAGGACGGTCTTCCACGGCGGCATCCCCTTGTCCGCAAGCCCGTTGGAGACCGTCTTGAAGAAAAACGCGTCGCTTTTGTCGCTCAGCAGTTGCGGCAGGTTGAAGTAGGGATCGTCGGTCGCGGCGTCCTCGCCGTGGCAATGCGCGCAGTTGCCGTTGAAGGTATTGCGCCCGCGCTCGACCGCCTGCTTGTCCGAAGCCTGCGCGTGTCCCGCCAATGCGCCGGCGGCGCTGAGACTCACCAGCGCCGCCGGCAGGATGATCGCGACGAGCAGCCGCGCGTACCCGTTTCTCATCGGTCAGACTTTACTGATCGAGCGCAAAGACAAACAGCATCCCCGACTCCGGCGTCTTGGCCGCCGCTTCAGCGCCCAGCTTGCCCAGCCATCCGGGGATCGTCACCGAGCGGCCGGCCACCAGCGCGACGTACTGTTTGCCGCCGATCTCGTACGTCATCGGCGCGGCGCCGACGCCACTGCCGACGCGGAACTTCCACAGCACCTTGCCGCTCTTTGCGTCGACCGCCTTGAACCATCCGTCAAACGTTCCGTAAAAGACCACTCCGCCGCCGGTGGTCAGCACGCCGCCGTTGAACCAGATCGGCTCCTTTACGCTCCACGCGGGCGAATGCTTGACCGGGTCCCACGCGATGAGCTGGCCCTCGAAGCCGCCCGGCCCGGCGTAGATCTTGAACGGATTGAGGCCGAGATAGAGCAGGCCGTTGTGATACTCGACCTTGTCCTCTTTGGCGTCCATGCAGAGGTTGTTGGCGGTCAGGTAAACCAGGCGGGTGTCGGGGTCGTACGACATCGGCTGCCAGTTCTTGCCGCCAAGCGCGCTGGGACAGATGTTATCGACCATCTTCGTCTGGGTGGGGCGCATCCCGGCGACCTCGATCGGATCGCCGCTCTCGAGGTTGATGCCCTTAGCCCAGGTGACGTGGACGAACGGCTCGGCCGAAATCAGCCGGCCGGTGCGTCGGTCGGCGACGTAGAAGAAGCCGTTGCGGTCGGCATGCATCAGGGCCGGCAGCGGCTGGCCGTCGATATCGAGGTCGGCGAGCACCGACTCGTTGACACCATCGTAGTCCCAGGCGTCGGCGCGCGTGTACTGGATATGCCAGAGGATCTTGCCGTTGTCGGGGTTGAGCGCGATCACGCTGGAGCTGTAGAGGTTGGCGAACTTGTCGTTGGGCGCGTTGGTCGAGCGGGTCGGCGCGTACCACGGGCTCGGATTGCTGGTGCCGTAGTAGATCATGTTGAGCTTGGGATCATACGAGCCGACCAGCCATGCGGCGGCGCCGCCGTGCTTCCAGCTGTCGCCGCTCCAGGTCTCGTTGCCGGGCTCGCCGGGGCCCGGGATGGTGTAGGTGCGCCACAGCCGCTTGCCGGTCGCCGCGTCGTAGGCCGAGATATAGCCGCGCACGCCGTATTCGCCTCCGCCGAAGCCGGTGATCACCTTGTTGCCGACGACCAGCGGCGGCGAGGTGATGACCGCGCCCTGCTTGACGTCGACCACCGTGGTCTTCCACAGCAGCTTGCCGGTCCTGGCGTCGAGCGCGACCAGCGTGCCGTCGAGCTGGCCGACGAAGATTTTGCCGTCGCTGTACGACACCCCGCGGTTGTTCACGTCGCAGCAGGCGTAGCGGATTACGCTCTCCCCGATATGCGAGCTGTAGCGCCACTTCAGCGCGCCGGTCGCCGCGTCGAGCGCATAGACGAAGCGCGGCCCCCACGAGCTCGAGACGTACATCGTGTCCCCGATCACCAGCGGCGTGGACTCGTTCGAGCGCAGGGTACCGAGCGAAAAGGCGTAGGCGACGTGCAGCTTGGAGATATTGTCGGGCGTGATCTGGGCCAGCGAGCTGTAATGCGTGTTGCCATAGCTGTTGCCGTAGATCGGCCAGCCCACGTCCTGCGCCGCGCCTTCGGCGGCCAGCGCCGCCGCCGGCGTCGCGAGCAGCAGCGCGATCGCCGCCGCGAACACGAGATTTCGAGCTTGGGTCCTGGGCATCATCGGGGTCCCCTTCCGCACGCCTTGTGGTGCAAACCGGCGCGAGAATAGCGATTTGTAAGGGTTTGTTCAAACCTTGGCCGAACGGCGATTCTTCTGAATCGACGTCGCATATCGTGACACTGCATGTCTCAATTCTGATGCCCTCCCGGGCGGGAAAATCCTGCCCGGCGTCGACGCCGCTCAAAGCAAGCCGCAGATCGCCGATTCGCTCCGGCATGTAACGTGCTCCGGCGCTCAGAGCGTGGCCGCGACCCTCGAACTGCGTCCGCCGGGCAGTTTCCGGCTGTGCGCAAACCCTGCCTATGAGCAGCACGCGGTGCTCCGCTTGCGCCGGGTGATCGACGCGGTCGTCCAGGGCGCCGCCGGCTTTGCGCCGCTCGGCGTGATTGTCGTCGGCAGCGCGGCGCGCGGTGAAGCGCTCATCGTCGGCGAGCGGCGGTTGCGCCGATGGCTGAGCGACCTGCAGTGCATCGTGGTCATTCCGCGGCGCGCGCGCGCATCGCGCGACCAGCTCGAAACAGCGCTGGCCGCAATCGCGGCGCGCCTGGAGATCGAGGCGCGCTCGCATGACGACGCGGTGCAGATCAAGCTTTGGCCGGTAGCGGCCGCCGCTCTCGCCGCGACCGGCCCTACTCTGTTCGCCTGCGAGCTTGTCGCGCACGGGAAGCTGGTATGGGGGCGCCCGAACGAGATCGCGCTGCCAACATGGCCGCCGGGCACCGACGTTCCGGACACGGGCGAGGCCTTTCGCCTGCTCAACAACCGAATCGTCGAACAGGTCGCGCTGCGCGTGAGGCATGCCGACGGATGGGCTGACGCAATCGAGGCCGGCTACGGCCTCGCCAAATACTGGACGGAGCTGGCGACGTCGCTCTCGCTGCACCTTGGATGCTACCGGCCGAATCTGCGTGAGCGCGTGTTCGCGGTAGAAACCGCTCTGGTCGCGGACGCTGGCGCGCGCGCGGCGGTCGTCGGCAACGACTTGCTGCGAAAGCTGGACGACGCGATTCTGCTGCGAACCGGAAAGCTCGATCCGGCGCGATGGCCGAGCGCGGCCGATTTCGAAGATTCGGCGCGCTTTGCCGCGAGTCTCTGGCATCTGGAAAGCGCCGCGCTCGCCGGCGCCTCCGCGGACGAGGGTTGCGATGACTGGCGGACGGTGGTGCGCCGGATGCGCCGCGCGGCGGGGACCACCGGAATGCTGCGCGACTGGATGCGATGGCTCTTCGTGGCGGACGACGGCGCGCGCGAGCTGCGTCGCGCCGCTGCCGCGCTCGATGTCGGCTCGCCCACCAACGCGCTCTACGCCGCCGGATGCCTGCTCCATTTCTACTGGAGCGAGCTCAGCGACTCGGATGCTGAGCTCGCCCGCGCACTGCGGGCGGCCTTCAACGCGCGTGCGGCGTCGGGCGCCGCGCTGCGTCGCGAGCTGGCGGCGCGCGCGCTGGCGGCATGGGAAAGCTTCCTTCGCAGGGCGGCCTGGTGACCGGCTGAATACAGCCCGCAGCCCGCGCGTGGCTCGCCTTAGAACAGAGGATCGAGCGGAGTCAGCCCCATCAGAGCGGCGCCCGCGTTCTCGTAGGTCTTCAGCCCGTTGAGCGTGTGCTGGTTGATCGTGTGGATGTCGCGGAAGTAGCGGTCCAGCGGGCCGCTCTGGTAAACCGAGCCGCCGCCGTTGGCCTTGTAAAGCATGTCCACCGCGCTGGTGCAGGCCTCATGTGCGTGGACCATCGCCAGCCGGTAGAGCGCGCGCAGACGCAGCGGCAGCGGCTCGCCGCGCACCAGCGTTGCCCAGATCTCTTCCATCGTCTCGTAGATGAATCCGCGCGCGGAGCGCACCAGCGCCTCGGCGCGTGCGAGCGCCGTCTGCGCGTAGCCCTCCTCGCGCAGCATCGCCCGCCGCCCGATGAGATTGGCAGCGGTGACCGGCTTGCGCGCGGCCATCTCGGCGAACGTGTCGAGCGCGCTGCGCGCGATGCCGAGCGTGATGCCGGGGAAATTGTAGGCGAACATCAACGGCCACGCGTACAGCGGGCCCGGCCGGCGCACCGGCAGCTCGATCAGGCTGCATACGCGCTGGGCGGGAACGAAGATATCCCTGACCTGGAAGTCGTTGCTGCCGCTGCCGCGCAATCCGGTGCTGTACCAGGTATCGAGGATTTCGCCCTCGGCGATCGGCACAAAGCACAGCCGCACGTCGGGCACGCCGCCGGCGCCCACGCGGGGCGCGTCGCCGTCGTGGACCACGCTGCTGCCGACGAACCATTGCGAGTGCGTGCAGCCGCTGCAAAACGGCCAGCGCCCGCTCAGCCGGAAGCCGCCGTCAACCGGCTGCGCACGGCCGGCCCACAGCAGGCTGGAAGCGGTGGAAGCGTCGATGTCGCGGTACATCTCGCGCGCGACGTCCTGGTCCAGAAACGCGCTGAAGTAGCCGCTGTCGGAGTTGATCATCGCGCACCAGCCGACCGAGCCGTCGGCCTCCGAGAGCACCTCGATCACGCGCAGTTGCGCGATGGGGTCGATCTCGGGCCCGCCCCACGCGCGCGGCATCGCCATTCGGAAGATGCCGATTTTGCGCATCGCGTCGACGATATGCGCGGGCAGGCGGCGGCCCTGCTCGATCTCCGCCGCGGCCTCGCGGATTTTCGGCTTCAGTGCGGCTGCGGCCGCGATCAGTCGCTCACCCTCGTTTGCGCCTTCGCTCATCGTTACCCCCTTGCGCTTTGCGCACCGGCCGATTTTCTCCCGCCCGCACCCGATTAGGCAACGGCGCCCGGGGTCGAGCGTAAATCTCTTGAAACGCGCGCGCGCGGATTCGCCGATCAGGCGCGCGCTTGAGATATCATCGAAACGTGTCAGAACTGACAGCGAAATCCGGCTTTGCGCCGACGCTGCGCTTCCTGGGGGCGGCCGGCACCGTCACCGGCAGCCGGTTTCTGATCGAGACCGCGCAGGCGCGCGTGATGGTCGATTGCGGGCTGTTCCAGGGGCTCAAGGCGCTGCGCCTGCGCAACTGGGATCGTTTTCCGATCGAGCCCCGCGCGATCGACGCGCTGGTGCTCTCGCACGCGCATCTTGACCACTCCGGCTATCTGCCGGCGCTTTGGCGCGACGGCTACCGCGGAAAAGTCTTCACCACCGCCGACACGCAGGCGCTCTGCCGCATCCTGCTCCCCGACAGCGGTCATCTTCAGGAGGAGGAAGCCGCCTACGCCAACCGCCGCGGCTATTCCAAGCATGCGCCGGCGCGCCCGCTCTACACCGAAGACGACGCCCTGCGCGCGCTGGAGGCGCTCGAGCCGCGGCCATTCGGCGAGCGTTTCGCCGTCGCCGACGGCGTGTTCGCCACGATGCGCCGCGCGGGACATATCCTGGGCGCGGCCAGCGTCGCGGTCGAACTTGGCCATCCGCGCCCGCGCACCGTGCTGTTCAGCGGCGACCTCGGCCGCCCGCACCATCCGTTGCTCCGAGCGCCCGATCCGCCGCCGGCGGCCGACGTTGTCGTGGTCGAATCGACCTACGGCGACCGCCGCCATGACGACGCCGCCTCGCTGGCGCTGTTCGAGCAGGCGCTGGCGCGCACGCTTGGGCGCGGCGGGGTGGCGGTAATTCCGTCGTTTGCGGTCGACCGCACCGAGGTCGTGATGTTTCATCTGCGTCGGCTGGTGCGCGCGCACCGGCTGCCGGCGGCGCCGGTCTATATCGACAGCCCGATGGCGTCGGCGGCGCTGAAGGTCTATCGGGCGGCGGCCGAGCGCACTGACAGCGGATTGCGCCCCGAGGTCGCGCGCGAACCGGATTCGTTCGACCCCCCGGAGATAATCGAGACGCGCACGGTGGAGGAATCGATCGGGCTCAATTTCGTCGGCGGGCCGGCAATAATTATCTCAGCCTCGGGGATGGCGACCGGCGGGCGCGTGCTCCACCATCTGGCCAACCGCTTGCCCGACCCGCGCAACACGGTGATCCTCGTCGGCTACCAGGCCGACGGTACGCGCGGGCGCCGACTGCTCGCGGGCGAACCGGAGGTCAAGATGCTCGGGCGCTACGTGCCGGTGAAGGCGGAGGTGGTCAACGTCGAGGCGTTCTCCGTTCACGCCGACCAAGGTGAGATAATCGGATGGCTGCGTGCGGCGGTGCGCCGACCCGAGATCGTGTACGTGGTCCACGGCGAACCGCCGGCAGCGGCCGCGCTGCGCGAGGCGATCGAGAAGGAGCTCGGGTGGAAGGCGGCGGTCGCGCGCCATCTCGAAGGAGTTCGGCTCTGATGGACGATGGGAGCAAAGGCGGAACCTTCCGCATCCGCCGTCTGCATATCGACACCCTGCGCGAGCACGTGGTGGTAATCAACCGCAAAGCGGTCACCCGCGGCAACCTGGGATTCAACCCGATGGACCGCGCCCGCATCATCGGCGTCGACCCGCAGACCGGCCAAACGCGCGAGGTTACCGGCGTGCTCGACTTCTGCGACGACGAGATGGTCAGCGCGGACGAGATCGGGCTTACGCGCGATGCCTTTCGCGACCTCGGCCTGCCCGAGGGCGCGGCCGTTAGCGCCACCCTGGCGGTGCCGCCGCGCAGCGTCGACCGCGTGCGCGACAAGCTGCGCGGGCGGCGGCTGGACCGCGCGGCGTTCGACGCCATCCTCACCGACGTCGTCCATCGGCGCTACTCGCAGGTCGAACTCGCGATGTTCGTAATGGCGTGCGCGCTGCGCGCGCTCGATCTCGACGAGTTGGTCGATTACACACGGGCGATGATCGCGACCGGTTCGCAATTGCGCTTCGATTCCACCGCGGTCCTCGACAAACACTGTATCGGCGGCGTGCCTGGCAATCGGACCACGATGGTGGTGGTGCCGATCCTTGCCGCCCACGGCCTGGTCGTGCCCAAGACCTCGTCGCGCGCGATCACTTCGCCCGCCGGCACCGCCGACACGATGGGCGCGGTCGCCGAGGTCGAGCTGAGCGCCGAACAACTGCGTGCGGTGGTCGAGAAGACCGGCGCCTGCATCGCATGGGGCGGCGCGCTCGAGCTCGCCCCCGCCGACGACATCCTGATCACCGTCGAGCGGCCGATGGAGCTCGACACCGAGCAGCAGATGGTGGCGTCGATTCTGGCCAAGAAGAAAAGCGTCAGCGCCACGCATGTCTTGATCGACATCCCGGTCGGCCCCACGGCCAAGGTGCGCACCACCGCCGCCGCCCAGCAGCTCGCGGCGCTCTTCCGCGCGGTCGCCGAGCGGATCGAGCTGCGAATCGAAACCCTCCTGACCGAGGCGCGCGGCCCGGTCGGGCGCGGGGTCGGCCCGCGCCTGGAGGCGCTCGACGTCCTCGCGGTGCTGCGGCGCGAGCCCGACGCGCCGGTCGACTTGCGCGAAAAGTCGCTCTTTCTGGCCGCGCGGCTGCTCGAGATGAGCGGCGTGGTCGAGGCGCTGGAAGGCTATCGCGCGGCGCAATCGGCGCTCTCCTCGGGCGCGGCGCTCCGCAAGTTCGAGCAGATTGTCGAGGCGCAGGGCGCGCGCGAGCTGCCGCCCGAGGCCCCGTTCCGCGCAGTGGTCAGCGCGCCCGCCGACGGTCGAATCCGCCAGATCGACTGCTGGCGCGTCGCGCGGCTGGCCAAGCTCGCCGGCGCGCCGGCCAACATCTCCTCGGGAGTGCGCCTGCTCAGGACCGTCGGCGACATCGTCGCCAGAGGCGAGCCGCTACTTGAGATCCATGCGGAAAGCGAGGCGCAACTCGGTTTCGCGCGCTCGTATGCGGCGAGCCATCCGGAACTCGTCGGCTACGGTTTCTGACCGCGCCATGCCTGGCGCGGCCGTGCGCGGCTTGCAGCGGCCGTCGGCGAAGGAATCCGTCGCTCAGGCGACGAGCCGGAGCGCGCTGCCGAGCAGCAGGAGCGAGATCGTCCGCCGCAGCATCGGCTCCGGCAGCCAGCCGGTCAACCGCCCGCCCAGCCATATCCCGGGGATCATGCCGGCCAGTAAATTAGCGAGCAGGGCGAAATCCACATTGCCCAGCGCCGCATGTCCCACCGCGGCGAGCGCCGCGAGCACGACACCATGCGCGAGGTCGGTGCCGATGATTTCACCGAGCTCAAGGCTCGAGTAGATAAGCAGCAGCGCGGCAACCCCGATCGCGCCCGCGCCGACGGAGGACAGGCTCACCAGCGCGCCCACCGCCGCCCCCGCCGTAATCACCGCCGCCCGCCCCGATCGCCCACCGCCGCCTGACGTATCTCCATTGACGTCATAGAGCCGCTCGCGAGTAAAAATCGCGCCGGCGCTGAGTGTCAACGCGGCAGCCAGCGACACGCTCATTAGAGTTGTGAGGCCCTCGGCGCTCGACCGCATCCACCAGATAGCGCCCAAAGCAAGCACCGCGGCCGGCAGGCTGCCCGTCAACATCAAAGCGGCAACCCGCCAGCGCACCTTGCCTCGGCGCCAATAGAAGGCCAACGCCGCCAGCTTGGTCGCGGTCGAGTACAGCAGGTCCGTACCCACCGCGACCGGCATCGGAACCCCCATCCCCGCGACTAGTATCGGCGCCATCAGGCAGCCGCCACCGATCCCGGTCATAGCGACCAGCGCCGCGACGAGAAAACCAACCAAAACGGCATGAATTTCGATCATTCTGGAAAAATAAAAGACTTAAATAGTCATATTTCTCATGAATTTTCTGTAAGTTATCCGGTGTACATCGGGCGGTCAAGCAAAAGGAGACCCCGCCGGAGATTGTGTACCGCAGGAGAGCGGCGGCGGTCAGGATTCACGCGGATGCGTCCGCGATGCGCTAGAATCGCCCCGCCAGGCAAGGGGGTCGTGCAGAGATGATTCTCAAGGTTAGCCGTCTGGGCCATCCGGTGCTGCGCTCACAGGCGCAGCCCGTCGCGCCCGAGCGCATCGCGACGCCCGGCTTTCAAAGCCTGCTCGACGACATGGTGGACACGATGCGCGAGTACAACGGCGTCGGACTGGCCGCGCCACAGATCCATCTGCCCTTGCGGGTGGCGGTGCTGGAGGTCGGCCACCATCCGCGCTATCCCGAGATGCCGCCGGTGCCCCTGACGTTCCTCATCAATCCGCAGATCGAAATCCTGGAGCGCGACACCGTCGACGACTGGGAGGGATGCCTGAGTATTCCGGAGTTGCGGGGGTTGGTCCCGCGATACCGGCGGCTGCGGGTCAGCGCGCTCGGGCGCAAGGGCGAGACGCTGGACTTCGTGGCCGCCGATTTCCATGCCCGCGTCGTCCAGCATGAACACGATCATCTGAACGGCGAAGTCTATCTGGACCGGATGCCGAACCTACGCTCGCTCGCGTTCCTCGCCGAATGGCAGCGCTTCGCGGCGTCGCCGCCGGCCGAGCGGTGACCGACGCGCAGGTCCTGCGCCCACGCTCGTGGTCGCGCCGTCACTTGGGCGGATAGGGCAGCTTGTCGGGAATCTTGCCGGTCAGGCGCGCTTGCTCCAGCGTCTTGGTCAGGATCTGATTTTCGGTAACGAGCCGGTTCTCTTCCGCCTGGACCTTGGCGAGTGCGGCCTTGAGATCGGAATTTTCCTGCTCCAGCTGGCGAACGTGCTCGGAGAGTTCGGCGATTTGCGCCTGTTCGCGTGCATGCTCAGCCTGTTGCCGCCGGTTCCATTTCCACCCGATGAGCGCGGCGGCAACTGCCACGACAATCGCGCCGATCACATAGCGATACATCGCGGAGTCCGGGCCGGAGGAGTCGGCCTACTTCGTCTGTCCCTGCCTGGGGTCCTGCGGGGGCGGCGGCGGACCGACGACCGCGATTCGCGCTTCGAGCTCGGCCGCACCGACGATTCCCTTGGCGGCGAGCAGGCGAGTGAGCGCGCCGAGCCAGCGATGGTAGTAGTCGGCGCCGCCGGGGGCGGCTCGGCCGGCACCTTCAGCCTCGCGGATCTCGTCGATCAGGCTTTGCTGGAATTCCGCCCACGGGAAGCACCCGGACTCGCACAACGCGACCGCGACCGCGAAGGCGCGCGCCTCCCACGGCTCGCTGAAGATCGCTTCGGGCACGCGGGCGCGCGCGGCGGCGACCAGCTCCTCGGTGCTCTTCGGGCTCATCCCTACCCGGCGGCGCGGGACTCGGAGCGGGCCCGGCGCGCAGGCGCCTTGACCACCGCGGTGCCGATCATCGAGTCGCGCGTGACCAGCTCCGCCAGCTCGTCTTCGCTCCATCCTTCGGTGCCCGCCGGTCGCTCGGGCATCACCACGTAGCGCATCTCAGAGCTACTGTCCCACACGCGCACTTCCTTGTCGCCCACGTCGACACCGAACTCCTTGAGCAGGCCGCGGGGATCGATGACCGCGCGCGCGCGGTAAGCCGGGCTCTTGTACCACACCGGCGGCAGCCCCAGGACCGACCACGGATAGCACGAGCACAGCGTGCAGACGACGAGATTGTGCACGCGCGGCGTGTTCTCGACCACCATCATGTGCTCGCCCTGCGGGCCCGGCGGGTAGCCGAGTTCCTCGATCGCCTTGGCGGCGTTTTCGAACAGGCGCTTGCGGTACTCGCCGTCGACCCAGGCATGGGCGATGACGCGGGCACCGTTGCGCGGCCCGATCTTGCGCTCGTAGGTGTCGATGAGCTGGTCGAGAAGCTGCGGATCGACCAATCCCTTCTCGACCAGCAGCGACTCCAGCGCCTTTACCCGCTGCGCCGGTTCGGAGAGCGGCGCATTATGGTAGTCGTGGCCGTGGTCGTGATCATGCATGTCGCTCATCGCTTGCGTCCCTTGCGCGCCCGGCTTGCGCGGGCGGGTTTGGCCGTCGGGCGTGTGCGCGCCGCCGGCTTTGCCGCCGCGCGGTCGCGCTCGAGATAGTCGTCCCAGCAGTCCAGATAAACCGGCGCGCGCGGATTGGCGTCGGCGCCCCACAACTCGCGCGCCTCGAAGGCGACCGTGTAGACGTGCTGCGGCCTGGCGCCGCGGCCGTGCGCGTGGGTGTCGGGAAAGACGAAGACGCCCTGGTCGTAGCGGATAACGCCGCGTTTGCCGCGCGCGTAGCGGGGCAGGCGCGTGTGATGCTCGGGGTTGAAGTTGCGGGTGACGACGCGGTCGCCCGGCTTGAAGCGCGGGCGGAAGCTCTTGTCGAAGCGCAGCTTGACCGCGGCGCTGTCGAACGACTCCACCCCGTCGCCGCCGCCGGTACCGAGCGGCCCGGTCCCGCGCGCCGGCGCGGGCGCGCTTGCGCGGCCGCTTGCGAGCTCATCGGCGGTGGCGACGCCCTTCTCGATTAGCAGCGACTGGATCGCGTGCAGCCATTTTTCGTAGTAGGTGGCGGCGAGATAGCGCGCCGGCGGCATGTGCTCGATCGCGCGGCGGAACTCGTCCACGTTATTGACCCGCCGCCCCATCAGCGCGAGCGCTATCGCGAAGACGCGCTTTTCCCAGTCGGCATGAAAGACCGGCTCGTGCTCTTCGCGCACGACCGGTCCGAAGCCGTGCATCCCGCCGAGGTCATGAACGCTGTTCATCGCGCCTGCCGCCTTTGCTCGAGGTGCCGCCGGATACGGCTGTAGGCTAAGCGCGCGCGTCAGCGGCAGTCAAGGCGAAAGCGGCGGGCGGCGGTTTGACCGCCGCGGCGCGGCACGGCAGATCTTGTCGCAGCCCGGGAGATAACATGAAACGCAAAATCGCTCGCGCGGCGGCCGCCGCGCTCATCGCTGTTGCGCTCGTCCTCTCGGCCTGCCATCGCGGCACGCCGGGCGCGACGGACTATTTCCCACTCGAGCAGGGGATGACCTGGATGCTGCGCTATCGCGCCTCGACCGGCGCGAGCGGGCGACTGACGGCGACCAACCTCGCGCCGCGCAAGCTCCTGGGCGTGATGGCGGTGGGGCAGCGCAACACCGGCGGCGGCGAAAAAACGTTTACCGAGTATTACGCGGCCCAACCCGAGGGGATCCGCTATGTCGCCCGCGAGTCGCCCGACGGCCTCGAGCCGCACCTCGACGACAATTCGTGGGTCATCAAGTACCCGATCAAGGTCGGCACGATCTGGCGTGAAGTGGACCGCACGCTCGACGGCACCGTGTTCTTCGCCAAGACGATGATCGAAAGCGTAAGCGACAAGATCACGGTGCCGGCAGGCACGTTCACCGCATGCGTGCGAGTGCGTGAAACCGGGATCGCCTCGCCGCTGAAGGGCGTCGCGGACTTCCGTCCGGCAGCCGGCGGCGTGGCGCCGGCCGCAACGCGCGCGATTCGCGTCGAGGACTACTACTGGATGGCGCCCGGGGTGGGCGTGATCAAGGGCAAGCATCGGGAAAGCGTGGGCGAAGGCCCGATGGAGCGCGCAGTCGAGATCGACCTCGAGCTGATGAGCTTCAGGCACTAGCGAGCCGCCCGAGCAACGCCGCGGTGTCCCTGAGATCGGCGGTGCCGAAGCCCTCGGTGAACCAACGATAGACAGCGGCAAGCATCGCGCGCGCCTCGGCACGTTTGTTCTGGTTTTCGAGCAGATGCGCAAGGCTGAGGGTGGCGCGCAGTTCGAGTGACTTGGCGTTCTGCTTGCGCGCGATCTCGATCGCGTGTTGAAAGCAGGCATGCGCCTGCGAGGCACTGGAACGACCCTGCCTGAGCAGCAGTTCGCCCTTAAGCCGAGATGCTTCAGCCTCGTAGTGACGGATTCCGTGCTTGTCCGCGGCGGCCAGCGCCTCGGTGAGCGCGCACAGGCCGTCGTCCGGCCGGCCCGCCTGTGCATAGGCCTCGGCCAGCAGGCAAAGAGCGTGCGGGCGCAGAAACTCGACTCCGATCGCGCGCCATGCAGCCAGTCCCTTCTGTATCTGTGCAATCCCCTCTTCGCTGTGCCCTTGTTCTGCGATCGCCCAGCCTCGTGTAATCGTTGCCTGAGCCAGCCAGTGGGCAAACCCGTGCTCGACGGAGAATGCAATCAGATGCTCGGCAATCTTCTGGGCGGCGGCTGCCTCTCGCCGATACTGTCGGAAATATCCAACGACACCCTCGGCAAATGCCAGGCTCGGCGGATGGGATAGCGTGTGGGCCAGCGCGAGCGCTTCATCGGCTCTCCCGAGCGCCTGGTCCGGGTAGCCCAGGGTCCACAGGGTCAACGCCAGGTACGACAGGCAGTTCACCCCCGGATCATGACCGATCGCCATCGGCCGCTCACGATTGTACAGAGCGAATGCGGTTTCAAGCTGCTTGCGGGCGAGGAGACATTCTCCCATCGAGAACGAGGTATCTCCCAGAGCGCCGTGAGCGAACAGCAACAACGTCTGATCGTGCGCGGTCCGCGCGCGGCACAGAAGCTGCTCGGCGAACCGATAGGCTGTCGGTAACTCGCCTCGCACGTAATGTAGCGACCAGAGTCCATGAAGGACGGGGAAACCCTCCGGCGGCTCGCCCAGCCGCTTGCAGAGCTCTTGTGCGCGGGCGTAGGCCCGCTCGACCTCCGGCGCGGCCCATCCTTTTATGGCGTTTAGAGCGGAACCAAGGGCAAGCTGGAGGGCCAATTCCTGCGAGCTGCGCTCGGCGTTATCCGGCAGCATGCGGGCCAGCAGATCCAGCGCGGCGAGGAAATCCTGGATCGCCTCCTGATGAGCGGATACGCGGGCGGCATTCTCTCCGGCAAGCCGGTAATACCTAATAGCAGCCGAGTAATCGCGGGCGCGTTCAAAGTGGACGGCAAGCGGCGCCGCGATCTCGACTGCGCGAGCGCCGTAGCCGGCCTCTTCGCGTCGAGCGATCCGGCGATGCAGATCGATGCGCCGGGTGGCCGCCGTTGCCTGATAGAGGACGTCCTGATAGAGCGCATGGATGAATGCGTAACGCGCCGCAACCGTGCCGTCGGGCCATTCGCCGATTCCGGCTGTGCGCAGGAATTGTCCCTGCCTCGCCAGCGCCTGGCACCACCCTTCGACTTCTGCCACTGCCATTTCCAGGCCTGCCGCGACGGCCGCAACCGAAAACTCTGCCCCCGCGGCGCTTGCCGCCTCGAGTAACCGGCGTTCACGGAAATCCAGTCGCTCGGCCTGCCGCATAATCATCTGCATGAGGCCTTCGGGTATATCCTGTTCCGCCTTCTGCAGGTCGCTTCGCATCCTCCATCGCCCGCCGGTCTCGACTATCAGTTCTTGCGCGATTAGATAGTGGACTATATTGACCATGAAAAACGGATTGCCATCCGTGCGCCGATGGATTGCGCGCGCCAGCTTGCCGAGTGACTCGCGGGAAAGCGATGCGAAGCGGGCCGCCAGATACTCAACCACCGCCCCTTCGCTCAGCAGCGTCAGCGAGAGTTCTTCGCATAGGCCGTGTTCCCGAAGCTCCTGTTTGAGCACATTGAGCGGGTGCTCCCGCACGGCCAGTTCCACCGGCCGGTAGGTGCCCAATACCAACAGCCTTGCCGGTTCCTCGCGGCGCGCCAGACACGCGAGCCAGTCAAGCGTCGAGTAGTCACTCCAGTGCAGGTCTTCGAGGATCAATACGAGCGGAACTTCGGCGGTGATTACCTCGATTGCTTCGGCCAGCTCGCGCAGCATCCGTTCACGGGTGGCGCCCGCGACCTTTCTGTGCAGCGCTTCTAATTCGCCGGCATCGAGGAGCGCCGGCATCTGCGCCAGCCACGTCGGCGCGTGCCGGTCGAGGAGCTCAATCAGGCGTTCCCCGTGCGGCTGCCGACACAGCCGCCCAAGCGCCTCCAGCACCGGCAGATAGGCCTCGCCGATGCCGTAGTGCCCGATGCACTGCCCACGCCCGATCCGCAGGCTCGCGCGGCCCGCAACCTTGTGCAGAAACTCGTTTACCAGGGTCGTCTTGCCGATTCCCGGCTCGCCGGTGACAAAGACGATTTGACGCTTGCCGGCCAGCGCTTTCTCCAGCCATTCGCGCAACCGCGCCAACTCGGGTTCCCGCCCGACGAAGCCGCCCGCACGGGACCGAGGGCCCGAAAATACTGCGTGATCTTGATTCCCGACGTTGGGCGCCCAGCCTGACACCGGCCGGCTGCCGACGGGAGCGATGAACCGATAACCGCGCCGATGCACGGTCTGAACGAAGCGCGGAGCCTTCGCCTCGTCGCCGAGGGCCTTGCGGATTTCGCTCATGCACACCGTGAGTGCGGCGTCGGTCACTGTGACCCCAGGCCAGACGGCGCGCCAGAGATCGTCCTTGGTCACGAGCTGGCCAGGGTGCTCCACCAGGTATCGGAGCATCGCGAAGGCCTTGGGCGTGAGGAAGATCGCGCGCTCGCCCTGCCGCAGACATGCATTAGCGGAATCCAATTCAAAGGAGCCGAAAAAGCTTTGCTCCGCTTTCATCGCCGAGAAATCTTGCACAAATCTCGGAATTTTCTTGCGACTTCCGCCCTCACCCTCGCTACTCCTGTGTCCGAAGGCAGGCAAGGTCGATCAAATCGTCGGCCGCGTGAAAAATCGCGCGTCGCCAAGCGCCAGGGGAGTATTTTCGATGTCAAGCGTAAAGAAGTCCGCCGGCTTGCTCGTTGGTTTACTCACTGCCGGGTGTTTTGCCTGTGTCGCTTTGGCTGCCACGGCCAAGGCAAGTTCCCGCGGCGCGGCCTGGTACCTGATGGCGCCGCCGTTTACTGCCGGCGATCCGCCCGGCGCGCTCCAGCTTCAAGCGCCGCTCAGCCGGTGGCTCGAGATGGATTCAGCCGCAACCGCCGCGGGCTGCGACGAACAGCGCGACAACATGATTCGGATGTACCGGAGCGCCGATGTCACGTCCCCGGCAACCCAATTCAAGCTCCTGCTTTACCATTACGCCGTCTGCGTATGTTCGGCCGACGCGCGCCTCAACGCGCGCGCGCCCCGGCGCCCGGCGCAGGCCTTTTTCAGCCCTGCCGGCGGCAACGCCGCCGCTAACAGTTCGAACGGTCCGCTCGTTCCGAGCGGCTCCGATTTCGCCTCCGAGCCCCCAGACCCTGGCGGCAGTGGCTGGCCGACAACTGACCAAATCCCGGTAACCTTGATGCTCTTCGGCCTGGCGGCAATCGCCGCGTGCGGGTCGCTCGGCGGATGGTTTCTCGAGCCCGGGCGCGCCAGGCGCGTGGGCCAGGATGGCGGACGCCCGATGCGCTTGCTGCGTTGGCGCCGGCTACTCCCGCCAGTTCTCGACGCGCAACTCGGTCAGCCGGCTGAACTCGCGCACGTTCGACGTCACCAGAATCAGTTCGTGGGCAAGCGCAACGCCGGCGATAAAGCGTCATACGCGCCGATCGACGCGCGAAGCCGCGCGGTCCTTTGGGCGGCAGCGCGATCGAACGCGAGCTCATGGACCGCGCCGAAGAAGGCGTCCATCACCGGCCCTAATCGACGCGAGACTGGGGTTGAGCTTCAACACCACGCACGCTTCCACGTATCCCGCGGAAGTTCATGACGGCAGCCGCCCAGGTACGCCGGCGACGGCGGTCGACTTATTCCTTGACCGCTTCGCCAATAAGCGCGTTGCGCGCCCTGCCGGACTCCTACCACGCGCCGGCCATCAGCAGGCCCAACCGGACGGGATCGCGCTCGGCCGCGCCGAGCGGGCGCAGACGCCCGCGGCTGATTACGGCCAGCCGGCCGCATCGTGAAAGCAACTCGTCAAGGTCGCTCGAAATGAGCAGCACCGCGCCGCCGGCGGCCGCGAAATCGGCCAGCATCCGATGGACCTCGGCGGTGGCGCGGAGATCAAGGCCGCGCGTCACGTTGTGCGCGACCAGCACGCGCGGGCGGCTCTCCAGTGCGCGCGCGACGCACAGCCGCTGACGATTGCCGCCGGAGAGCTCCCTTGCGCACGCGTCCGGACCGGCGGCGCGGATCCGGAAGCGCGCGAGCAGCGCCGCGCACAGCTCAACCGCGCGTGTTGCGCTCAGCCATCCCGCGCCTCGCGCCGCCCGTTTCATCAGCGCCGGCGCGAGCAGCAGGTTCTCCCACAGCGTCATGTCGAGGATAAGCCCGTCGAGATCGCGATTCTCCGGGATCACCGCCAGCGCGGTGGCGCCCGCATTGTCGGTCCCATCCGTCTCGGCGGACGCGCCGGCGCTGACCTGGATCCGTCCAGCAGCGGCGCGGCGCGTCCCGGCCAGCGCCTCGACCAATTCGCTCTGGCCGTTGCCGTCAACGCCCGCGATTCCGACGATCTCGCCCGCGTTGACGGCGAGGCTCACACCGTCGAGTGCGCGACGCCCGTCCCGCTCAACGACCAGAGCTTCGAGTACGAGCGCCGCGGCGCCGGGCGCGCCGGGATGCCGGGCGGAGTCGTCCGCAGCGCCAAGCTCACCGATCATCAAACGCGCAAGCTCGGTTTCCGTAACCTCGCCAGCGGCGCGCCGCGCGCTGACGCGTCCGCGGCGCAGGACGGTAATGCGGTCCGCTACCGCGAGCGCTTCGGCGAGCTTGTGGGTGACCAGGATTACGATTCGGCCTTCGCCGCGCAGCCGGCGCAGCATCTCGAGGAAGGCCGCCAGCTCGCCCGGCGCAAGCAGGCCGGTGGGTTCGTCCAGGATGAGCACGCGCGGCGCGAAGCTCAGCGCGCGCAGAACTTCCAGCCGCACCCGCTCGGTCATCGTGCGCCCTTCGATCCGCGCGCCGGGCTCGGGCAGCGCAAAGCCGAGCCGCGCGGCCAATTCGCCCGCGCGTCCGGCGACCTTCTCCAGATTGAGGCGCGCGCCGGCCGCGTCGAAGCCGCCGAGCGCGAGGTTCTCCTCCCAAGTCATCCGCTCGAACAGCATCGGGCTCTGATGCACCGCGGCGACGCCGGCGGCGAGCGCCGCGGCGGGCGAACCCGCGCGCAGCGGGCGGCCGAAGAGTTCGACCGAACCGCCGTCGGGGCGCAAGCGGCCGGCCAGGATGTTCATCAGGGTGGTCTTGCCGGCGCCGTTTTCGCCAAGCAGCGCGTGGATTTCGCCCGGACGGGCGTCGAAGTCCACCGCGTCGAGCGCGACGAGGCGGCCGAAGCGGCGCGTGATGTTGCGGGCGACAAGCACCCTTAAGCTCGCACTCAGTCGGCCTGCCGGGCGGTCGCGCCGTAGCGCTGGCGCACGTAGTCGAGCGCCTCGTCGCGCGAGCCGAGCGCGCCGTCGAGCTGCTGATCCTCGACGTCCTTGAGGATGGTCTTGAATTGCGGGCCGGGCGCGAAGCCCATCGCAATCAGGTCGTCGCCGCTGACCAGGCGCGGCGGCCGGATCTCCTCGTGGCCCAGCTCGGCGAGCGCGCGGGCGCAGAAGTGATAGAAGCCCAGGTAGGAGCTGGAGGCGAGCGCGTCGAGGCGCGCGAGTTCGAGCAGCTCGCCGAAGCCGTCCTCGGCGAGCATCCGCTTGAGCGTCGACGGGCGCATCCGCGGCGCCATGCACAGCCGCAGATGGTTGCGCACGAGATAGGCGACCCGCTCCTGGACGAAGCGCGAGCGGCGCATGCGGCGCATAATGCCGGCCGCGGTTTCGGCCCCCTGTTCGGTATGGCCGTAGAACGTGACCTTGCCGTTGGCCTCGGCGCGGGTCTGCGGCTTGGCGACGTCGTGCAGCAGCACGCCGAAGGCCAGCGTCTCGCTGCATCCCGGCTCGAGCATCGAGAGCGCCAACCGCGTATGGCGGTAAACGTCGCCTTCGGGATGGAAATTCTCGGGCTGCGCGCATCCGATCATCGGCAGGATCTCGGGCATCACGACCTCGAGCAGGCCGCTGTCGCGCAGCAGGTCGAGCCCGCGCGCGGCATGGCCGCCGGTCATGATCATGACAAACTCCTCGCCGACGCGTTCGGCCGCGATACCGGCGACCTTGGGCGCTGCCCGGCGCATCGCGCGCCATGTCGCGGGTTCGATCTCGAAGCCCAAGCGCGCGGCGAAGCGCACGCCGCGCAGGACGCGCAGATGGTCCTCGGCGAAGCGTTCGGCAGGGTCACCGATCGCGCGGATCACTCCCGCCCGCAGGTCGCGCATCCCGCCGACCAGGTCGATCACGCGCTCCTCGATCGGGTCGTAATACATCCCGCCGATCGTGAAGTCGCGCCGGCGGGCGTCCTCCTCGATCACGCCGAAGCGCACCGCCGAGGGGCGGCGGCCGTCCAGATAAGGCAGGTCGGCGCGGAAAGTGGCGACCTCGAAGCTGTCGTCGCCGTCCACCACCATGATCACGCCGAAGCGCGCGCCCACCGCGACCGTGTTGTCGAACAGCTCCTGCACGACTTCGGGGCGCGCGTCGGTGGCGATGTCGTAGTCCTGCGCGGGCACGCCGAGCACGCGGTCGCGCACGCATCCGCCGGCGAGGTAGGCGTTGAAGCCGCGCTCGCGCAGCCGCGCGATTATCGCAATCGCCTTCTGTTCCTTGACCGCGCTCATCGGGTCCGCAGTCTAATCTAGCGTCGCGCGCCGCCCCTGCGCCATCCGCCAAGGCCGGGGGCGCCGGACGGCGGCCGCGGTGGCGACAGGCGCTAGACCGGCGACGGCGGCGGGGGCGCGCCGTAGCTGCGCCGATAGACGCGGATGAGCGCGGCGAAGATCGCGATCACGGCGGGGCCGGCGAAAATTCCCAGCGGGCCGTATACTTCCAGCCCGCCGGTGATCCCGAAGAACAGCGCCAGCGCGGGCAGTCCGCTGTCCTGGCCGATCGTCATCGGCTTGAGCATGTTGTCGATCACGCCGACCACGACCACGCCCCAGATCAATAGCCCGATCGCCCAGCCCCATCCGGTCGTCGCCCACAGGTAGATCGCCGCCGGCACCCATACCAGCGCCGTGCCGCCGACCGGCAGGAGCCCCGCCGCGCCCGACGCCGCGCCCAGCAGCAGCCAGTCGGGGATGCCGGTGACGAGGTACCCGAGGCCGAGCAGGATCCCCTCAACCAGCGCGGTCAGCAGCAGCCCGCGCACCGTCGAGGAAAGCATCGTGCGCAGCGTCTCGAACACCATCGCCTTGTCGTCCTCGCTAAGCGGCGTGAGCGCGCGCACGAATTCGTAGTACTCCTCACCGTCGCGCAGCAGGTAGAAGAAGCTGAAGAGCATAATGCCAAGGTCGATGATGAAGGTGAGCAGGTTGCGCGCGATGGTTGCGGCGTTGGCGGCGAAGTAGTTGGCGAGATAGGCGCTGCCCTCGCTCATCCAGCGCCGCGCATCTTCAAGGTGCAACCCCTGGTTTTCCAGCCACGCCTCTATCGTCGTCATCCAGCCCGCGGGCAGCGCCTGTGCGCTGGCGGGTCCGACTCCCTGACGCATGAAATCGCGCAGCGAAACCGCCTTGGACGCCTCGACCGCGAGCTTGCCGGAGAGCCACGCGGTGGGCAGGGCGAGGATGAGTGCCAAAAACAGGGTGAGCAGGAGCGCGGCGGCGCTGCGGCTGCGCACGGCGCGCAACAGCCCCGGCATCGCGGGGTGCACGATGAAGGCCAGCAGCATCGCCCATGCGATGGGCGCCAGAAACGGGCTGAGCAGCAGGTACAGCTCGTAGCCCATCACGGCGAGGAAGCCGAAGAAGAAAATGCGCGCGATCCGTTCGCGATCCATCGCGTCCCGTTTGGCGGGCAAGCTTAGCAGATAGCCCGGGTCGCCGCGCCGGCGCCTCGGTTGCTCCGGGGCGGGAATTTTGTTAGCGGATCGAGGCTGCGGTGCCATGCGGCCGCGGATCGTTACGAAGGCACGTAGCTCAGTGGGAGAGCACTTCCTTGACGCGGAAGGGGTCGGCGGTTCAAACCCGCCCGTGCCTACCAACCTGTCTTGCGCTACAATGCCGGCATGGCTGAACGCCTCCTGCGCGCGCGACACGCGCGCTTCCTGACGAGCTTCGCGCCGCCGGCTTCCGCCCGCTCAGTCGCGCCCTGCCGATGCTGACCTTCGCCACAGAATGAGTTCGCTGGTCAACGTAACACTCGACGGCGAGCGCCGCAGGGTGCCGCGCGGCACCCCTGCCGGCGAGGTTCTCAACGGCGCCCGCGCGCGCGACGTCGTCGCCGTGCGGGTCAACGGCAAAGTCGTCGATTTGAGCCGCCCGCTGGAGGAGGATGCCGTCCTCGAGCCGATCAGGGCCGACAGCCCCGAGGGGCTCGACGTGCTGCGCCACTCGACCGCACATCTGATGGCGCAGGCGGTGCAGAGCCTCTACCCGGGCACCCAGGTGACGATCGGCCCGACGATCGAGGATGGCTTTTTCTACGACTTCGCCCCGCCGGCACCGTTCACGGTTGACGATCTGCCGAAGATCGAAGCCCGGATGCGCGAGCTGGCGAAGGCCGATCTCAAGGTCGAGCGCATCGAGCTGCCACGCGCCGAAGCGATCGAGCGCTTCGCGCAGATGGGCGAGCACTACAAGGTGGAAATCCTGCGCGGGATTCCCGACGAGCGCGTGTCGATTTACCGCCAGGGCGACTGGATGGACCTCTGCCGCGGGCCCCACGTGCCTTCGACCGGCCACTTGCGCGCCTTCAAGCTGACCAGCGTGGCGGGCGCGTACTGGCGCGGCGACGAGCGCAATCCGATGCTCTCGCGGATCTACGGGACCGCCTTTGCCAGCGCAGCCGCGCTGGAGGAGCACCTCAAGCTGCTCGAACTCGCCCGCACCCGCGACCATCGCAAGCTCGGGCGCGAGATGGGGCTGTTCGTGTTCGACCCGATCGCGCCCGGCCAGCCGTTCTATCTGCCCAAGGGGATGGTGATCTTCAACGCGCTGGTCGATTACGTGCGCAGGCTGTACCGGCGTTACGGCTTCGACGAGGTGATCACGCCGCAGATCTTCCGCAACGAGCTGTGGCATACCTCGGGCCACTGGGAAAACTTCCGCGAGAACATGTTTCTCTCGCCCGACCCGGAGTCTGGCGAGAGCGCGGTCGATACCGGCCCGGAGGGCTGGCGCAAAGGCTACGGCGTCAAGCCGATGAACTGTCCGGGGCACACCTTCGTGTACCGCGCGGAAAAGCGCTCGTACCGCGACCTGCCGCTCAGGGTGGCCGAGTTCTCGCGCCTTCATCGCGCCGAGCGCTCGGGCGTGCTCCACGGGCTCACCCGGGTCCGCGTGATGTCGCAGGACGACGCCCACATCTTCTGCACTGCGGCACAGATCGCCGCCGAGATCGACATCAACCTGCGAATGGTGCGCGACGTGTACGAGGCGCTCGGCTTCGAGCACCTGGAATCCAAAGTCGCCACCATGCCGGAGAAGCATCTCGGCAGTGAGGAGCTGTGGCGCACGAGCGAGGCGATCCTGGGCGAGGCGCTGACGCGCAATGGCCTGCAGTGGGAGATCAACCCGGGCGAGGGCGCGTTCTACGGGCCCAAGATCGAGGTCTACGTGCCCGACGCGCTCAAGCGGCGATGGCAACTCGCCACCATCCAGCTCGACTACAACATGCCCGAGCGCTTCGGGCTGACGTTTACCAACGCCGCCGGCGCCGAGGAGCGCCCGGCGATGATCCATCGCGCCATCCTGGGCTCGCTCGAACGCTTCATCGGCGTGCTCCTCGAGCATACCGGCGGCGTGCTGCCGTTCTGGCTCGCGCCCGAGCAGACGCGGGTGCTTTCGCTGAGCGAGAAGGTCGAGAGCTACGCCGCCGAGGTCGCAGGCGTGCTCAAGCGCGAGGGCTTTCGCGCGGCGGCCGACCTGCGCAACGAGAAGCTGGGTTTCAAGGTGCGCGCGGCCGAGCTGGCCAAGGTGCCCTACATGGTCGTGGTCGGCGAGCGCGAGGCCGCCGGGCGCGCGATTTCGCTGCGCCGGCTGCGCGGGGCCAAGAATGAGAGCATGCCGCTTGAAAATCTGGTGGCGCTGCTCAAGAGTGAACCGTTGCCGGGCTAGCGAGCGCGACGGCGGCGGGAGGGAACAATTCGACTCGCCAGTGCCGTTGAGCCGGCGGACGGTCAGCCGGGCGGCAGGTCGGCTGGGATGCCGACGGAGGTGATTTATCCGTAGAGATTTTCGAACCCCGCCCTCACGTGAACCGGCGATAAGGGTCAACACCCAGATCCGGGCGCCCGAGGTTCGCGTAATCGACGTCGACGGCCGCCAGGCCGGCATCATGAGTACGCGCGAAGCGATCCGCGTGGCCGAAAGCCGCGGCCTCGACCTGGTCGAGGTCGCGCCCACCGCGCAACCGCCGGTCTGCCGGATCACCGACTTCGACAAGTACCGTTACGCGCAAAAGAAAAAGGTCCACGACTCCAAGCGCCACGCCGCGGCCTCGGCGATCAAGGAGGTCAAGATGGGCGCGCGTACGGAAAGACACGACGTTGACTTCAAGATCAAACACATCAGGCGCTTTGTCAGCGAGGGCCAGCGTGTTAAGCTGTCGGTTTCGTTCCGCGGCAGGGAGATAACCCATCCCGAGCTGGGACGGAACCTGCTCGATACGATCATCGCGCAGGTGCAGGATATCGCGCAGGCCGAGGGAACGCCGCGGATGGAAGGGCGCAACATGTCGGTCCTGCTGACCCCGCGCTGAGCGCAAGAGAAACCGGATGGTGAGCCGCAACCGATGGGCAAACTGAAGACCAATCGCAGCGCCGCCAAGCGCTTCAAGGTGACCAAGACCGGCAAGATCAAGCACAAGAAGGCCTACCTGCGCCACCTGCTCTCCTCCAAGAAACGCGCGCGCAAGCGCAGGCTGCGCAGCGCCGGCCTGCTCAACCCGACCGACACCCGCACGATGCGCGCGCTGGTGCCGTACCTGTGAGGATGCGCGCGCGCCGCCAAATCCAAAGGAAGGACTGATCTCCAATGCCACGCGCCAAGGGTGGCCCCAAGACCCGCCGCCGCCACAAGCGGCAGCTCAAACTCGCCTCCGGCTTCGTCGGCGGGCGCAAGCTCTACCGTCAGGCCCGCAGCACGCTGGAGAAGGGGCTGACCTACGCCTACCGCGACCGCAAGCAGAAAAAGCGCGATTTCCGCGCGCTCTGGATCGCGCGTATCAACGCGCTCGCCCGCGAGTACGGGCTCACTTACAGCCGGCTCATCGACGGACTCAACAAGGCCGGCGTCGAGATCGATCGCAAGCAGCTCGCGGCGCTCGCCCTTGAGCGCGACGGGCTTTTCGCAGAGCTGGCCAACACCGCCAAAAAGGCGCTCGGCGCGGCCGCGGCCTGACGCCGGCCCGCGCACCGGGCGAAGACCATGTGGCGTGCCACATGGTCTTTTATTTGGCGCGCGCCATCGCCGCGGGGGTAGAGGATGAAGGCAGAGATCGAGGCGATCCGCACGGCCGCGATGGCCGAGCTGGGCGACGATGCCGGCCCCGAACAGATCGAGGCCGTGCGCGTGCGCGTGCTCGGCCGCGCCGGCCAGCTCACCGAGCTGATGCGGCGGATGCGCGAGGTGCCGGCGCCCGAGCGCCCCGCAATCGGCCAGCTTATCAATCAGGTCAAGCGCGAGCTCGAGCAGCGCCTCGAAGTCCTCCAAGAGCGGATCCGCGCGCAGGCGCTGGAGCGCTCGCTCAACGAGGCGCGCCTGGACATCACGTTGCCCGGCGCGCGCATCCCGCGCGGCCGGCTCCATCCGATAACCCTCGCGATGGAGCAGATGCTCGACATCTTCGCCTCGATGGGCTTCGAGGTCGCCGCCACCCAGGATGTCGAGGACGACTTTCACAACTTCGAGGCGCTCAACTTTCCGCCCGACCATCCGGCGCGCGAGATGCAAGACACCTTTTTCCTGCCGGGCGGGATGCTCTTGCGCACCCATACCTCCAACGGCCAGATCCGCGTGATGCAGAGCCGCAAGCCGCCGCTCGCCGTGGTCTGCCCAGGCAACTGCTACCGGCGCGACGAGCTGAGCGTGCGCGCCTCACCGATGTTCAGCCAGATCGAGGGCTTCATGGTGGACCGTGCGGGGCGGGTTACGATGGCCCATCTTAAGGGCGTGCTGACCGAGTTCGCGCGCGCCTTCTTCGGCGCAGAAACCGCGGTGCGCTTTCGCGCCAGCTTCTTTCCCTTCACCGAGCCGAGTGCCGAGGTCGATATCTCTTGCCTGTTGTGCGCGGGCGCGGGATGCCGGGTGTGCAAGCAGACCGGATGGACCGAAATCCTGGGCTCCGGAATGATCCATCCCAACGTCCTGCGCGCGGTCGGCTACGACCCCGCCGAGTACCAGGGCTTTGCTTTCGGGATGGGGGTCGAACGCACGGCGCTGCTCAAGCTCGGGGTCGATGACATGCGGTTGTTCTTTGAAAACGACCTGCGCTTTTTGGGCCAGTTTCCCTCCTTCGTCGAGCGATTGTCATGAAGCTTGCGCTGAGTTGGCTGGGCGAATTCGTCCCCTTGGAGGCCGACGTCGACGAGCTGTGCACGCGCCTGACGCTGGCTGGGCTGGAGGTCGAGAGTGTCGAGAAGCTCGCGCCAGGCTTCAGCGACGTCGTCGTCGCGCGGGTGCTCAAAGCCGAGCGCCATCCCAACGCCGACCGCCTGAGCCTGTGCGACGTTGACGCCGGCGCGGTCGGCCGTTTCAGCGTGGTATGCGGCGCGCCCAACGTGCGCAGCGGGATGATGGCGGCGTTCGCGCGGGTCGGCGCGCGGCTCAGCGGCGCCGGCCACGGCAGCGGGCCGCGCGCGCAACGTCTGGAAGAGGTGGCGCCGCTTCAGGCCGCGGTGATTCGCGGCGTGCGCTCGGAAGGGATGCTCTGCTCGGAGCGCGAGCTGGGATTTTCCGACGATCATACGGGAATCCTCGCGCTGCCCGACGATGCGCCGCTCGGCGTCGAGCTGGCCGCGTATCTGCGCGTTGACGACACCGTGCTCGATATCGCGATCACGCCCAACCGCGGCGACTGCCTGTCGGTCCTCGGGCTCGCGCGCGAAGTCGCCGCGCTCTTCGGCCTGAAGCTGACACCGCCGGCGATCAAAGGCGCGCTGCTCAAGCCGCGCACGCGCTCGGGCAGCGGGACGGGAAACAACTCCTCCGGATTGCGCGTCGAAATTCTTGCGCCCGAGCTCTGCCCGCATTACGCAGGGCTGCCGATCAGCGGAGTGAAAATTGGCCCCTCGCCGATCTGGATGCGCCGGCGGCTGGAGCTGTGCGGGATGCGGGCACTGAACAACGTGGTCGACGTCACCAACTACGTGATGCTCGAGCTGGGACAGCCGCTGCACGCCTTCGACCGCACGCGCATTGCCCAAGACCGGATCGTGGTCCGCCGCGCCGACCAGGCGCCCGGCGGCGCGCTCGACCGCGACTTCGTCACCCTCGACAACGTCCGGCGTGAACTCGCTCCCGCCGACCTGTTGATAGCGGATCCCGAAAAGCCGCTGGCCATCGCCGGCGTCATGGGCGGGCTCAACTCCGAGGTCAGCGACTCGACCACGGAGCTCGTGCTCGAAAGCGCCTACTTCGAACCGATGACGGTGGCGCGCACGGCGCGCCGGATGGGCCTGCGCAGCGAGGCGAGCTATCGCTTCGAGCGCGCGATCGACCGCGCGGGGCAGCTGCGCGCGCTCGCACGCGCGGCGGAGCTTATCGTGCGTACTGCGGGCGGCAAGGTTGCCGGTCCACCGGCGGTCGCCGAACCGCGCCCGATGGCCGAGCGGCAGATCGAGCTTGAGGTTGACGCGCTCGCCGCGCTGCTCGGCGTCGCGCTGCCCGCCAACGAGGTGCGCGAGCGCCTGCGCGCGCTGGGTGCCGAGGTCAAAGCGGCGGGCGGGCGGCGGCTTATCGTCACCCCGCCGACGTTCCGTCCCGATCTGAACGAAACCGCCGACCTCGCTGAAGAGGTGGCGCGCCTGCGCGGGCTCGCCGAAATCCCCGCGATCGTGCCCGAGCGCGCCGCTCTTCCCGCCGCTCCGAATCCGAACCGCAGCTTTCACCGCGCGGCGCGCGAGCTGATGATCGGCGCTGGGCTGACCGAGGTCAAAACCATCGCCTTCGTCGCGCCCTCCGACAACCAGCGCTATCCGGGGCTCAGTGGGAAAGCGGTGCGGGTTGACAATCCGCTCTCGGCCGAGCTGAGCGAGCTGCGCTTAAGCCTCCTACCCGGACTGCTCGGCGCGCTGCGCTTCAACCTCAACCGTCAGGCGACGGCCTTCCACGGCTTTGAAATTGGTAAAGTGTTCGCGCTCGAGGCTGGCGCGCCCAGCGAGCATCAGCGCCTGGCCGCGCTCAGCTACGGCGAGTACGCGATGGGCACGGTGGGGCAACCACCCGTGATGGCGGGTTTCTGGACGCTCAAGGGCGTGCTCGAACAGTGGCTGAGCGCGCTCGGGCTGAGCGCACGCGTCGCCTTCGCCCCGCCGGGCCAGACTGAGCATCGCTTTCTGCATCCGGGACGTTCGGCGCGGGTGATGCTCGACGGCAAGTTGGCCGGATGCGTGGGCGAGTTGCATCCGGCGGAAGCGATACGACTCGAACTTAGTCATCCATGCGCGCTTACTGAACTTGACTTAGCACTGCTGATGGCTTACGGTTCTCAGCCGCGCCTAGTGGTTGTCGCTCCACCGCGATTCCCCGCTGTCCGGCGCGATTTGGCACTGGTGGTGGATCGCGCTTTGCCGGCGGCCGAAGTAGTGGCTGCGGTTCGCGAGACCGATTCGCCGTGGCTCGAAAGCGTCGAAGTATTCGACATTTACGAGGGAGAGTCGATCGCGCCCGGGCGCAAGAGCGTGGCGCTCGCCTGCCGCTACCGGGCCAGGGATCGCACGCTGACTGACGAGGAGGTGAATCGCGCCCACGGTAGGGTGGTGGAGGCGGCGCGGCTGCGGCTGGGGGCGGAGTTGCGGCAGTAAAATCTCGCTCCGGGGGAGCGGCTTGGGGGTTCACTCCGCAAGACATGACCAAGGCCGATCTCGTGGACCTGATCTACGAGCGCGTGGGCTGGTCAAAAAAGGAAGCCTGCGAGATCGTGGAGGAGGTCTTCCAAATCATCGAGGACAGCTTGCGCCGCGGCGACAAAGTCAAGCTGTCCGGCTTCGGCAGCTTCGTGGTCAACCACAAGCAGGCCCGGCGGGGGCGCAATCCGCAGACCGGCGCCGCTATCATCATCGACTCCCGCCGCGTGCTATCCTTCAGGCCGAGCCAGGTGCTCAAAGACCTGATCGCCAACGGCGTCCATAAGCGCTCGCAGTGAGTCGCTCCGCCCATCCCGCGCGCCCGGCGCGCGCCAAGACTCCGCGCCCTGCGGCGGCCGGCGCCGTCGGGGAGCGCCTGCTCAAGATCGGCGAGGCGGCGGCGCTGCTCGGGGTCGAGGCGTATGTGCTGCGCTTCTGGGAGACCCAGTTCCCCTTCCTGCGCCCGCGGCATGCTCGCTCGCGGCATCGCTTCTACTCCGACAAGGACATCGAAACGCTGCGGCTGATCAAGCGCCTGCTCCACGAAGAGCGCTTCACCATCGAGGGCGCCAGGAAATACATCCGCGAGGTCGGACTGGAGAGCGCGATGGTCACCCGGCCGGCGGCCGCCGCGCAATCGGCGCCCGCGCCAACGCCTGCGGCGAGCGCGCGCGCAGATGGCAACGCGGCGATGCTGCGCACGATCGCTGAAGTCCGCCGCGAGCTCGAATCCCTGCACAAGTTGCTTGAGCAGTAAGCGGGAGCGCGGGCCCGAAGCCGCTGAGCGGCATCAGTTTTAACCCGGATGCAGCACTGACTCGACCTTCGCCAGCGCAGGCTCGAGCTCCTGCGGATCGTTCAGCACGCCGAGAAAAGGATCGGTGCCCTGCCGCTTCATGCGCGCCGGCATGGTCTTGATGTTGAACCGGGCGGGATTGAGATTCATCTTGAGCTCGTTCCATCGCAGCGGTGCCGAAACCGGGGCACCCGGGTATGGCCGCGCAGAGAAGGGAGCCGCGATCGTCTTGCCCTCGCCGAGCTGGAGGTAGTCGATATACACTTTGCCGGCGCGCGCGCCGACCTCGCGCTCGAGCGTCGCCGCGCCTGGCAGACGCTCGAGGACCAGCCGTGCCACCAACTCGGAAAACATCCGCGCCTGCGCGTACGAATAGCCGGGCCTGAGCCCGACCATCACGTGCAAGCCCGCCTGCCCCGACGTCTTCACGTACGGGCGCATCCCGACCGCGCGCAGCACCGCGCCGGTGGCGAGCGCTACACGCACCGCCTGCGCTGTGGTCGAACCCTTCGGGTCGATATCGAACAATAGCCAGTCCGGACTGTCGAGCGTCGGCACGCGCGAAGACCAGATGTGGATCGGGATCGCGCCGAGGTTGGCGACATAAGCGAGCGCCTCGGCGCTGTCGAGGATGAAGAAGCTGATCTCGCGCCGGGAATCCTCGGAGTAGATACGCGCGCGGCGGATCCACCCCGGTGCATAGTCGGGCGCATCCTTCTGAAAGAAACTCTTGCCCGCGATCCCATCCGGATAACGCGTGAGCACTACTGGGCGGTCTTTCAGATACGGAAGCATCCACGGCGCGATCGCCTCGTAGTAGGAAATCAGCTCGCCCTTGGTGTAGCCCTCGGTGGGCCAGAAGACCTTGTCGGGATGGGTGACTTTGACGCGTCGCGTTTCGGCGGGAACGCCGCCCCCGCGCGGTGAAGCCTTGGTCCGCTCCCTGCGGGAATCGTTGGGGAGGTTGCGGATGGGGTTCGACGGGCGGCTCTCTATGTCTGAGAGAGCAGTCTGGGTCTGCCGCGAGGGCTTGGCGCGAGCGCCATCAGAGCCGGCGGCGCGCGGACCCTGATATACGCACTGCGTCGGATTGGCATCCTCGGCGAGCGCGATGAAGCTCGGATGGCGCAGTGCGCCGTCGTCGGTCCATTCCGAGAATCTCACCTCGCATACCATCGCGGGCGTGCAATAGTGCGCGCCGCGCGGCGGCACCGGTTCACCCGCGCGCGGGCGACGAAACGGCGAGGCGTCCACCGCGAAAGCACGCATCTTCGCGCTCAGCGCGCGCAGCGCGTCCTCGTCGAAGCCGGTGCCGACCCGGCCGACAAAGCGCAAAACCCCCGGTGCTTCGTATTGCCCCAGCAACAGCGCTCCGAAGTGCGCGCGCGCGCCGCCCGGCTCGGTCCATCCACCGATAACGAAACGTCCGACCGTCGGACACTTGATCTTGAGCCACGCGCCGGTCCGCCCCGACGGATAGGCGGCCGTGCGCAGCTTGGCTACCACGCCTTCGAGACCGGCCGCGCATACGGCGTCGTAAAACGCGCGTCCGTCGCCGAGATGGTGGTCGAGATAGCGCAGCGGGCCCTCGTCTTGGATCATACGGCGCAGAAGCGCTTTGCGATCTTCGAGGGCAAGCCCGCGCAGGTCGAAGCGACCAAAGACGATCAAGTCGAAGGCATAGTAGAGTACCGGCGCGAGCAGCGCCAGACGCGCGATCTCGTCGCGGTCGCGCGCCTGGATTCGCCGCTGAAGAAGCTGGAAGTTCGGCCGGCCGTCGGCGCCCGGAGTGACTATCTCGCCGTCGACCACGAAACGCTCGCAGGGCAGCGCGCTGAGCGCGAGGACGACCTCCGGATAGCTGGCAGAGAAGTCGGCGCCGCTGCGGCCGACCAGGCGCACACTCCGGCCGTCGCGCAAGGCAAGCGCGCGCACGCCGTCGTACTTCAACTCGTATAGCCACTGTGTGCCGCTGACGGGCTCGCGCTCCAGCCTGGCCAGTCCGAAGGGGAAACTCTTAGGCGCAAACGGCGCCTTCAACGCGGGTGCGCGCAGACGCTCGAGTTCCGCCGTGATAGCGTCACTGAGCGCGGCCGGGGTGCGCATCTCCTCCACCGTAAGTCCGCTCAGTACGGAGCGCGGGCGCCGCTCAAGGACGTCGTCCTCGGCGGAGGCGAAGGCGTCGCGCTTCTTTATCAGCAGCCATTGCGGTTTGTCGCCGCTCGCACGCGCGCCGCCGCCGCGCGTGCGCACCAGCGTGTACCCCCCTTGAAGCTTGAAGCCGTGCAGCTCGAAGTCGAGCTTGCCGGCGCGGACGCCGCCGACGGCGTCGTTGGGCGGATCGGTTACACGGTACGCGCCGCGGTCCCATACGATGACCGGCCCGGCGCCGTAGTTGCCAGCGGGAATCACACCCTCGAAGTTCGCGTAGTCCAGCGGATGGTCCTCGACCATCACGGCCAGCCGCTTGTCAGCCGGATTGAGCGACGGCCCACGCGGCACCGCCCATGAACGCAACACGCCCTCCATCTCGAGACGGAAGTCGTAATGGAGCCGGCGCGCGTGATGCTTCTGAACCACGAACATTCCGCCGCCGGAACTGCCGACGCGCGCCGACCCACTGAACGGCTCCGGGGTGTGTTGGGGGCTGCGCTTGCGATGGTACTCTTCGAGCATGCTGATTTCGCTTCGCTTTCGCCGTCAGCGTCGGCTTCCGCCGCGGCTGCTGGATCTCATAAATTCGCCTTTTCGCCGTCCCACGGTATGGCCTGCGCTGTCGCCGGGCCGGTAAGCTGTGCCCGTGGGCCCGCAAGGGAGGTAGCGCAGATGGCAGCACGTCCGGTCGGCAACGGCAACATCTCGTTCGGCCTGGTTTCGATTCCGGTGCGCCTGTTCCCCGCGACGCGCTCGAAGTCGGTGAGCTTCAACCTGCTTCACGCCAAGGACCTGAGCCGGATCCAGCAGAAGATCTTCTGTCCGGTCGAGGGCGCGATAATCGAGCGCAGCGAACTGGTGCGCGGCTACGAGGTCGCCAAGGACCGCTACGTGACCTTCACCGACGAGGAGCTGAAGAATCTCGAAGCGCGCGGCAGCAACCATGTGATCGAGATCACCGAATTCGTGCCGCTCGCGCAAATCGACCCGGTCTACTTCGAGAGCGCCTACTATCTCGGATGCGAGCCGGGCTCGGCAAAGGCCTACCGTCTGCTGACCGAGGCGATGGAAGCAAGCGGGCGCGTCGCGCTGGGGCGTTTCACGATGCGCGGCAAGGAGCACCTCGTACTGATTCGCCCGTACGAGAAAGGTCTGATGATGCACACCGTCTATTACGCCGACGAAGTGCGGCCGGTCGAAGAGATCGATCGCGGCACCCAGGAGGTGGTCAAGGAAAGCGAGCTCCGGCTGGCGCAGCGTCTGATCGACGAGCTCACAGCGAAGAAGCTCGATCTCACGAAGTACCATGACACCTTCCGTGAGCGCGTGATGGAGGCGGCGCAGCAGAAGATCGCCGGCCAGCAGGTGACCGAGGCGCCCGAGACACCGCGCCGCGCCCAGGTCATCGATCTGATGGCGGCGCTGAAGGCGTCACTGGCCAAGCGCGCGGGGGTGGAGCAGGAGCACGGCGCCCAGGTCGGCGCGCCCATCGAAGCGGCCGCGTCGACCGAGGCCGGCGCGCGCAAGCCGTCCGCGCGCGCTACGCGCGCGCGGGGCGAGCGCCGGCGCGCGGGCGGCAAGAAGTAGCGTCAGCGCGGGGCACGACCGCGCGCCCGTCGGCGCGAGGGTCGTGCCCCGCGCAAATGACACTGCGCCCGGCGCGCGCGGCGGATGCCCGCCGCGCGCGCCGGGCGCATCCGTCTCTGGCGGTTGGGCGCTGGGAGTCGCGCGCGTAACGCGCTCGACCCCCAGCACCATTCACAAGCCTACTGGCAATTGACGAAACTCAGCGTCGGCGTCGGCGCCACCGTCGCCGCGCCGCCGGTGACGTCGATCGGATTGTTCGGATCCGTCGCCAGCATCGACGGCGAGCAGCTATGCGTGCCGTTGCTGTCGCTAACCGTGTTGACTACTGCGCCCACCGTGTAGGCGGCCGGCGTCGCCGCCGGTGTCGCGTAGGTCGTCCCGTCGCCCACCACCGGATTGCTCGCAGGTAGCGCCAGCGTGAAGCACTCGCAGTCGGTGTTGGCCGGGCAACTCGGCGAGGCGATGTCCGGGCAGTTGGCCGCGGTGGGACTCGAGCCGGTAGTGACCGTCGGCGGCACCGGCGTTGGCATCGTGCCGTTCGGCGTCGCGTCGAACATCGGGATCAGCGCCTGCACCGTCTGGGCGCTCGCGTTGGCGAACGGCTGCAATGCCCACAACGTCACGCTTTCGCCCTGTGTGGTGCTGTCGGTAGAAACCACACCCTCGAGCTTGGCCCAGTCGAAGGCCGGCGTGCCTGTAGGCGACGGCTCCGCCAACAGCGGAATAGCGAGATCGCTGGTGCCTCCCGCCACGTTGGTCGTAATCGTCGCGTTGGACGGCAGGCCGGAACTCGGCAGGCCCGCCGAATCGACCACCACTTCGTAGGGTCCGGGCCCGGCCGGACAGAACTGGAACCGGCCATTGGCGTCGGTTTCGGTCATGTCCACCGCTTCGGTCTTCTCGACCATCTCCGGCGCAGGCGAACTGGTCGGCTCCGGAGCGCCGATCGTGAACGTATCCGACTGCTGCTCCAGCCATACCTGCGCGCCGGGCACTACGGTTGGGTTCGCGGTGGGCACGATCACGTTGTTGCCACTGACGGCGCCTTCATAGACGGTGCCTGCGATGAGCGCGTTGAGACCAATCTCGTTGGCGTGCAGCACTGGCTTTAGGATGAACTTCGGCCCGGCGCCGTGATGGCTATGCGGCCCGCCGGCCCTGACGATCGACTTGCACGCATTGAAGTCGACATCGATGTCGGCGTTCTGTCCGGGCTTGAGCGTGAGGCCGCCGTGAGCGATCTGGCTCGACGGAATCTTAAGTCCGGTCCTGGCCTCGCTGGTGAGTTTGAGGACGTGGGTCCCGTTGCCGTCAACCACGCAATTCCATGCCTTGACCGAATCGCAGGCATTGACCGTATTCGGCGCAAGCAGCGTCAGGCCGCTGGCGTTGTTCGGTGCGAGAAAGACGCGCAACTGGGTGTACTTGCCCGCCGGCAGCCCGTCTTTGACTCCGAGCGTCGCGAGGAAACATTCGTTGCTTGGTTCGGCCAGCAGATCGACCTGGATCGCCTGCCCCGGCATGATATTGGGCGTCAGGTTCTTCCAACCGAGGCCCACGATGTGCGCTTGGACGCCGGTGATGGTCACCCATACGTTGTCGTAGGGGCCATTGGGCGCGATGCACGCCTTGCCCACATCCTTGACGTGCGTGCGCACCAGTCCCGAACGTCCCGACGAGGCGGCAACCGAGCCCTGCGGCCCGTATGTCCACAACCCGACCACCATGAACGAGATGATCGTCGCGAGCGCAGCGATCCTGACGAGCGTCATCGCTCTGGCCCGATTGCAGTTATTTTTGATGCTCATAGCTTCCCTCAT
The DNA here is from genome assembly GCA_035650475.1 of Candidatus Binataceae bacterium. NCBI lineage: Bacteria > Candidatus Binatota > Binatia (SeqCode) > Binatales (SeqCode) > Binataceae (SeqCode) > Binataceae bacterium (SeqCode). The sequence continues at coordinate 349,655 of DASRHP010000009.1, read as the reverse complement.
CGAGGCAAAACAGACCGTCTGATGGCGCACCAAAGTCTAGGATTTTGCTCGTTGGATTACAAGATACTACTTTGTGCAATTCAGGGATAATTTAGAGAACAATTAGCAAAATTTGGACAAGACTTATTGCGTGCCATGCGTCAGCTTGCTCCAGGCGGGAAAAGCGCGGAAAAAAAGCGCCAGGATGGGGGTCTTTGGCGGTCTTCAATTCGCCGCCGCAGGCGGTCGTATCGTATCCTGAAGCACCAGCGCGTGGAGCGCCTCGCGCTTGAAAATCCCGGCCACCGCACGGGTCATCGCAACCGAGAGCACCTCGCCGGGGTGTTCGTAAATCGGCACCTGATCGCCCGTGCCGGACCCGTTGTCTGCCGGGGGATCGCTGTAGGTCGCGCTGCTGACGCCCTGCCAGAACGGCACGTTGAACGGCGGCTTGTAGATGGTGACGTCGAGCGCAGCGTCGGCGGTGGTAAGCCAGCTCTGAGCGGCGGAGCTCGTGCTTACGTGCTTGTTCACCCAGCATCGGGTGATTTTGCTGGCGAGCACGTAGTCCTCACCCGTCTGCTCGAGGGCGGCCTCCAGTGTCGCGCTGGACGCCGTCGCGACCATCCCGGCCTCGTCGGCCGACTGCACGATCGCCTGCTGCACCATTGCGGCCAGCGGCGAGCTGTAGATGCGCTGGACGACCTCCCCTGAGGGCCCAAGTACGATGCCGGTCGCCGGATTGCCGTCCTGCGGGTCGTGGCTCTGGCCGGCGGCGTCTTTGAAATCACGCGCCTCGACCGGCATCAGCACCAGAATCCGCTTGCGCGGGTAGCTGTTCTGATAGCCTTTCACCAGAAACGGAAAGTAGGAAAGCGTTTCGATCGAGGTCGGAGGCGTATTGGCGATTTCCTGCTGGACCGCCCGCGTCGCGCACGCGGTCAGCGCCGCCGCCGCGGCCGCGAGCGCAGCCGCGAGCAGTCGTGCGGGAAGGGCGCGTGGTTGCACCGAATGGCCTCAGCCTTGCGCCTGCGCGCGTTCGCGAAAGATGAAGAGCGTTCCCCCGACTTCGAGCCTGTCGCCGCTGCGCAGGGCCTGACGCCCGGCCACCGGCCGGCGGTTGACCATCACCTGGCCGCCGCCCGCAGGCGCCACGACGAAGTTGCGTCCTTCGCGGCGGATGATCGCATGATGCGCCAGCACGCTCTGGTCGCCGAACAATCCGATATCGCTCTCCTCGGCGCGGCCGATGATCGTGACCGGCTTGGTCAGCGGATACTCGCGCCCCTCGCGCGCGTTGCGGCTCTGGCTGCGGACCACCATCAGCCATCCGCGCTTGAGCAGTTCGCCGACCAGGCCGATGAAGAAGCCGATGAGCGCGCCGAGCACGATTATCGCGATCGCGCGTCCGAGCGCCTGCGGGAAGCTCGCGGTGAGCGTCTGGTAGAACAGCCCGCCGAGCGCGCCGCCGATGAGCCCGCCGAGCGCGCCGTTGCGCTTGCGCGCCGCCGATCCGGAGGCCCACCCGACACCCAGTCCCACGACCACGCCGAGCAGCGCCCATCCGACGACGCGCCCGACCAGTCCGTGGAGAATGTCGAAAAGTATTTCGCCGCCGACCAGGCCGGCGGCGCCGCCGAGCGCGCCGAAGATCGCGCCGCTCTTCGCGCCGCGCAGCACCTGGCGCCACTGGCTGACGCTGAGCGCCTCGATCGAGGCGAGAAAGGCGGCGATGAAGAGCCCGATGATTACGCCCTGGACCGCGTCGCGCAGGAAGTAGTAGCGGATGCCGGCGAATGACTCCTGCACTCCCCAGGCGGCAAAGCCGCCCAAGCCCCCCGCCGCCGCATAGAACAGAAGCTTTTCGCGCGAAACGTTGACGGCCATACCGCCTGCCTGTCTAGAGCATTGCGCGCCGGCCGCGGCGGTTCAAGCGCACGATGCCATCCTGTCCGCCGCCGAGCGTGAAATCGTACCGCCGGCTGCCGTACAGCACAGTCGGCGCCGCTCAGTTGGTCATGGTTGTGGTCCAGGTCCCGCGCTCGCCGCTCGGGATCGCGGAGAAGGTGCCGCTGAGCTGGTCGGCGCTGCGCCGCCCATCGAAGTACAAGGTCTTGGTCCCGTATGGGACCTGGAACTCGACATGGTCGCCGCGGATGAAGCCCTGGATTGGCGTAGCGCCGTAGCCGGCCTGATGGATCACCAACTCGCCGTGCAGGAAACCGTTGGGCTGCGGGCGCAAGCGCAACTCCATCGGGACGCTGCTCGCGCCGCCCAGCCCATCGATGCGTCCGGTGGTTAGCGTGGGCACGTCGATCGAACCGCCGGGCGCGGGCGGCGCGGTGCCGAGCACGGGAGAGTAAGACCGCGGAGCATCGGCCAGCACGCGGAACTTTTTCTGCGCGACGTACTGGCCGTTGAGATAAAAGTTGACCGTGTATTGCCCGGGCAAAAACGCGCCGCCGGCGGAATTGCCGACCCGGCCGCTGAACGTCGCGGTCTTCGCGCTCGGCGGGACAATCCGGATATCGTCCACGCTGCCCAGCGTGCGTCCGTCGGGCGCGATGTAGGCGGCGTCCACCCGGTACTGCCCGGTGTCGAGGTTGAACAGGCGGTTTTCGAAGGTCACCCGCCAATCGACGAAGAGCAGCTTGGAGGCGGGGAACGACCCGCTGGGGCCGCTCAGCGGAGTGCCCGACTTGGTGGTGTTGAGAAACTCGATGTTGAGCAATTGCAGCGGCTTACGCTTGCGCTCATCGAGCATCGCCAGCCGCTGGGCCGCTTCGCGCTGTCTGCGCTGCTCAGCCTCTTCGCGCGCTCTCTCAGCCTCCACGGCGGCGGCGGCCGCGGCCACCGCGGCCTCGTCGCGGTTGACGGTAAACGCCTGCTCAGCCGCCAACTGATCGTTGACATACAGCCCGACCTTGTAATTGCCGGGCGACAGCGCGCTCAGGTCGGGCATCAGCGCCACGCCGCTGAACTCGGCGCTCTGCTCGCCCGGCCCGACGAAACGGCTGGTGCTGCTGGAGGCGATTTGCAGCCCTGAGGGGCTGTAGAAGCGCGCCTCGACCTTTTCGTTCCGGCCCTTGAGCCCGGCCAGGCGATTGGCGAACGCAGCATCCCATTGCAGATAGCGGTTGTTCGACAGTTCGACGTTGGTGAAGCTCGCCCGCGGCGCGCTTAGCGGAGTCCCTGAACGAGTGGAGAGCTGAAGGGTGAGGCGATGAAAGTCGAGCGGATGCTGCTCGGCGCGGGCGAGACGCTCCTGCATCTTCCAGGGCAGGCTGTCGATGAAGGATTTTACGCCGAGCCGCTCCTGAAGCTGGGGGTTATTGTAGACGTAGGTCGCGCCGAACGCCGCGCCTGCCATCACCGCCGAAAACGCGGCCAATGCGATCAGCCGATGCTTGCGGCGGCGACGGCGATGGTGCGGGGCGACGTGGGTCTCCGCCGGCTCCGGCATCGGCAACGAGAGGTCTGCCGTCCCGCCGCGCGCGCTGACCGCGGGCGCTCCGGCGCCCGCCGCGGCACCGATCCCGCGCCCGTACAGCAGCATGTCGCGGAAGTCCTGGATCGTCTGCGGCCGCGCTTCGACCTGGTAGGCGAGCGCGGCGTCGATGGCGGCGGCGAGGTTGGTTGAGGTTTCCGGGCGCAGGTCGCGCACCGGAGGGAAACTGAAAGGCGGGAACTTCTCGGGGTCGCGCGCGGTGAGGACGTAATGCAGGGTTGCGCCCAGCGAGTAGATATCGCTGCGCGGGTCGACCGCGCCCTGATACTGCTCGGGCGGCGCGAAGCCGAGCGTGCCGATCATCGTGCCCTTGCGCGCGGTCTTGAACAGGCGTGCGATGCCGAAGTCGATGAGCACCACCCTGCCCTTCGGCGTCAGCATCACGTTGGAGGGCTTCATGTCGCGGTACACGATGGGCGGCACGCATCCGTGCAGATAGGCAAGCACGTCGCACAGCTGGCGCGCGATATCGATCACCAGCCCTTCGGGCAGCGGACCGCCGCGGGCCGCCAGTTCCTCTTCGAGGTTGCGGCCCTCGACGTACTCCATCACCAGGTAGTGCCGGTTATGGTCGTCGAAGCGGTCGGTAATCGCCGGGATCGCGGAGTGTTTGAGCTGGGCGAGCGTGTCGGCCTCGCGGGCGAAGTACTCGTTGGCCTCGATGCGCTGCTGAGGGTCGATGAAGTGATCGACCATCTCCTTGACCGCGCACGGCCGGTTGGCCAGGCGCTGGTCGTGGGCCAGGTAGACCATCCCCATCCCGCCGCCGCCGAGCAGGCGCTCGACCGCGTAGCGGTTTTGCAGAACGGTGCCGGGCGAAAGTGCCTCGGTTGGCAGGTTGCCGGTTGTGGAGGAATTCGCCATCAGTCAGCAAACACAACGATAACTGAGACGTTGTCCGTTCCACCTCCCGCATTGGCCGCCACCACCAGCTCGCGCGCCGCCGTGTACGGATCGTCGTGGCGGCGCATCACCTCGGCTATCGCTTTGTCCTCGACGTGCGTCGTCAGCCCGTCGCTGCACAGCAACAGGCGGTCGCCGCGCTTGAGCCTGAGCGCCACCGCCTCGGCGCCCGCGGCCCCGCTTTGGCGGGCGCCCAGCGAGCGCGTGATCACGTTCTTGTGCTCGTGATGGCGCGCCTCTTCGGGTGTGATCTGTCCGATCTCGATTAGCCGCTGGACCAGGGAATGGTCGCGGGTCAACTGACGCAAGCCGGAGAGGTTCCACAGGTAAGCCCTGCTGTCGCCCACCCATGCCACCGCCGCCTCGGGCGGCACGATAAGCGCGCTCACTGCGGTCGAGCCCATGCCGCGGGACTCGGGATGCGCGGCCTGGTACTCGATGATCTTGCGGTTAGCCTCCTCGAGCGCCGCGCTCACCAATTGCCCCGGATTGTGGACTTCCGCGCCTGAAATCCTGTCCTCAACATAATTCCGAACTGTCGCAACGGCAATTGCGCTGGCAATTTCCCCCGCCTCCGCACCGCCCATCCCGTCGGCAACCACGTAAAGGTAGCGCTCGGCCGGCTCGACCAGGCTCTGGCGCACGTACTCGACCGCCATCACCGAATCTTCATTGTGCTCGCGCACCATCCCGACGTCGGTCAACGCTGCGGCACGAATCGACAGTATCCCGCCAAGCCTGACCAGCTCGGCCTTCAGCGCGTCCACGGTCGGCCAGCGCCCCGCAGGGTCGAACGCCAGGGCGCGCCGCACTGCCTGTTCGAGCGCGGGCGAAACCACGTGCGGCGGATAGAAGCGGATCAATCCCCCTTCTTCGCGCCAGCTCTCGGACTCCAGGCGTTCGCCGGTCAGGCAGCTGTAGAGCAACGCTCCGATCGAAAAGACGTCCGCCCGTTTGTCCACCCGCTTGCCGCGATAAATCTCCGGCGCCGTGTAGCCGTCGTTGAGGATCGGCTCGGCCTGGAGCTCGGTATCGTTGCTGACGTAATCGAGGCCTAAAAGCTTCACCCGTCCGTCGGGCGCGCAAGCCACCGACTGCGGGCAGATATCGTTGAGACGCAGAGCGCGGCGATTGAGGAAGGAAACCGCCTGGCAGACCTGGATGGCGACGTTCAACGCCTCGCTTTCGGTCATTCTGAGACCGCCGCGCCGATGCGCCAGCACGGTGTATTCTTCGTCCGGGCAGACCAGATAAACCCGGCCGTTCTGCGCGAAGCCCTCGCTTGCGCGCTGGAAGGCTGGATGGTTGACGGTGAGCGAAAGTGCGAGCACGCGCCCGAACAGATCTCCCAGATCGGCGCCGGCTTGCGCTGCGCTCGCTGCCGCCTCTGGCGGCTCGGGGGAAACCGTCGCTTCCGTTCTCTCTGAAACGGCAGCCGGCGGCGCGGTGGCTTCGGCCTCGACCTGTACCTGGCCAACCTCCGCCATCGCCTCGCTAAGCGTAAGGGGTTCGGTCGCGGCCGAGCCGCGAGCGGCAAGCGGCGCCTGTGCCATCTCGTTGCCGCCGCCCTCGATGGCATCTGCGACTCCCGCCGGCGTCGGGAGCGTGCCGACAGCGTCGCTGGAGCCGTTGCGATCACCGACGCTCGCTCCCGCTCCGCTCTCCTCGCACGCCGAAGCCGTTGGCGCGCCTTGCTGCGGTTGCGCCGACGGCGCTGGCGCGCCGGCCGGCTGCGGCGGACGCTTGAGTTCCGCCGTCTTGGCGCGCGGTCCGCTGGGGTCTTCGTCGGCGGACTTGCCGTTGGCCCCGGGACTCGGCGCGGACGGGACAGCCCCCTCGACCGCCGCTGCGGGGCCGGAGCGCTCGCGCAGTTGCACGCGCCCGATTACGGCGCCGTCACGCAGGCGCTCCGCGCGGTAGCGGTTTTCGAGCGCGGTGCGGCCGATAAGCTCGACGATGCGGAATTCGCCAGCGCGCAGCACGGCGCCAGGATTAAGCGCGGACAGCGCATAATCAGCCCTCGGAGCGGCGGACTTGGTTAATCCCTGGCCGCAACGGTCGCAGAAGCGGGCGTCGTCGGCCGCGGCCTGGCCGCACTCCGGGCACGTGATCATTGCGCTTGGATCCTTCCGCCAGCCCTAGCTCTTCCTGAACTCCAGTTTAGCGCTTCCGCACACGATTTGGTCACGGTCCTTGAGCTTGTAAAGCTGGTCGCGCCCAAGCCGGCCGCGGCCGGTGATGTAAGTGCCATTGAGGCTGCCAAGATCGCGGATGTAATAGTCCGCACCGTGCTTGATTATCTCGGCGTGGCGATAAGAGACGCGATCGCCGCCGCTCTTGAGGATGCCCAAATCGATGTCCGGCGCTTCCCGTCCCGCCGTCGCGCGTCCGATCACCGTCCGGCTGCCGACCACGCCGAAACGGGGCGAGTTGCCACTGGCGATCAGCCATGCGCCCGCGCCCACAGTCGCATCCACGCCCGCTCCATGATTGACGTTGATGGCGGCGACGCCGTTGCGGTGCGCCGGTGCGACGTCGGCCTTTTGCGCAAAGACGCCCGGCACGCCGGAGGCAGAGCGCGGAGTCGGCGGTGGCGCGGACGAAGAGGACGAGCGCGACGCGGGCGGCGGGCCCGTGCGGCTCAAGTCCTGCGTCCTGGCGGTCGAAGAGGGCGTGGCGACGGGCTTGTTTGCGAATAACGACTGCTGCGCCTGGAGACGAGACGCCGCGCGTTTGGCGACCGCCCGGGCCGAGCGGGCGAGCACCTTAGCCGCCTTGGCCGCCGCGGGCATCAACGGTGCGGAAGCCGCTGGCGTCGCCTGCTCCGCGGGCATCGGGGGCGGTGACCCGGGCACAACCGTCGGCATCCGCGCGGGCGCGTGACTCGGCGGAAGCGCGGGCGGTGACCCCGGCCGGTTAAGCACTACCGTCGGCATCGACGTTATTAACGACGGCGCCGCAGCATCGGTTCTGTCGCCGGACGCCGGTGTCGCTCGCATTCCGGAGGGCGTGGCGGCCGGCAGCACCACCGGCGCGGAGCCTGTTGAGGGAGGCGTAGCCGCCGCGGGCGGTCGCGGGCGATCGAGTACGACCGTCGGCATTGAGGCGATCGGCGCTGCCGCGCTAGCACCGGCACCCGCGCCGATGCCGCTTGAAGCTGCGGTCTTCGGCTCCTGTCCCGGATCCGGCAGCTCATGCATCATGTCGCGCGCCGAGCGCGGGCGCTTCTCGATGTCCTTGTCGAGCGCGCGCATTACGACCTCGGCCGTCTTCAGCGAGACGGCCGGGTTGAGGTCGCGCAGCGGCGGGAAGCTGAACGGCGGCTCGAGCTGCGGGTCGCGCCCGGTGAGCAGATGATGCATCGTGGCGGCAAGCGAGTAGAGATCCGAGCGCGGCTCGACCTTGCCCATGTACTGCTCAGGCGGGGCGTAGCCGACCGAGCCTATCTGAGTCCCGCGGCCACCCGGCGGCAGGAAGCGCGCGATGCCGAAGTCGATGAGCATCGCGCGGCCGTCCTTGTCGATCATAATGTTGCCGGGCTTGAGGTCGCGGTAGATGATCGGCGGCGCCTGCGCGTGCAGGAAGCTGAGCACATCGAGAATCTGGCGCGCCCAGCGCAGCACCTTGGGCTCGGGCAGCCGGCCGCCGGGGCCGAGCTTGTCGAGCATCCCCTGCAAATCGCCGCCAGCAACGAACTCCATCACCAGGTAGTGGCGATTATTCTCGGCGAAGTAGTCGATGACGTTGGGGATGCCCGGATGGGAAAGCACGGCGAGTACGCGCGCCTCGCGCGCGAAGTCCTCGATCGCCTTCTTCTCGGCAATCCCGTCGCCGATGATCATCTCCTTGACGGCGACCGGGCGACTGGAGAGCCGGGTGTCGTTGGCGAGATAGACCCGTCCCATCCCACCCTGGCCGAGCACCTTGTGCACGCGGTAGCGACCGTCGAGCATCCGGCCTGCGGGAAGCTGCTCACCCGCTTTCATTTCACTACCAATTCTGGCGGGCGCCGAGACACCGAAGGCGCGGCAACCGATCCGGCCGCCCAGCGCCGTCCGCCACGCCCGCGCCTAGGAAACCGGCTCGACGATGAGCTTGAGGAAGGTCTTGCCGATGATGATTTCGTCGCCGGCTTTGATCTCCACCGGATTGCCGGGCATCAGGCGCGGCTGGCGGTTGACGTAGGTGCCGTTGAGACTGCCGATGTCCTCGATGGTGATCTTACCGCCTTCGATCCGAATAAGCGCATGCTTGCGCGAAATCTTGGCCTCGGGGTCGTCCTGGTCGAGGTCGACCTCGGGAAACGCGCCGGTCTCGGGATCCCATCGCCCGACCAGGTTATTGCCGTCCTCCAGCGGAAACTCGTGTCCCTTGCGTCCGCCGCGGATAATTTGCAGCTTGGCGCGAAAGGCGGCGGGCGCGGGCGCCGTCTCGGGCTGCGGCTTAATCTCGCCGGTGGGCGCCTCGGAGGGTGGCGGCGCGGTGGGCTCGGGCGCGCCTGGGGCCGGCGCGGCGGCCTCCGCGCTCGCAGGCGGCGCAGGAGCTTCCTGCGGAGCGGCGGCGGCCCCGCCACTGTTGCCGGCCGGCGCGGCGCCGGCGGCGGCCGCTTCGAGCTTGGCCCCACATCCGTCGCAGTAATCGAGACCGTCAATATTTTCGTAGCCGCATTCGCTGCACTTGATCATCGTCAAAGCACCTCGCTGGCCGGCATCACCGCACCGCCGTCTGGAATTGCCATCTTAGGCTGACTGGTTCTGGGCCGACACTTAGGGCGGTTAAATCACCCTCCGTCGGACTTGGAAAGATCTTTAAGCGCCTCCGGATCGAGCATCTGCGTCTTGCGCACCACCGCTTGCGCCTGCAACAGCGTGGTCTTGGCCGCCTTGGTCTGCAAAGTCTGGGTCTTTTTGACCTGGTCCATCAGGCCCATCAGCGCCTGCGTCGCCTTGACGTTGCCCAGCCGCTGAGTGCCTTGGATGGCGTTGCCCAGCAGCCGCGTCGCGCGATCGACGTTGCCCGCCTTGAGTTCTTCCTCGGCGCGCGCCTGCATCTTGGCGATCGAAACCTGGTCCACCAGGTTCATCACCCGCGCGTTGACCTTGCCGCTGAGCGTGCGGTCGAGCGTGTACTCCACGGTGAGGTCGCGTTCGAGGCTCTGCTCGCCGACGCCAGGAACCTCGTAGCGCAGCGTCGATTGCAGGATGCGCACGGTGCCGGGCTTGCGCGGCGGCAGCACCAGCGTCATCAGCACCGAGCCGGGAACGTTGGCCTCGAGGTCGCCGATCTCGTAGCTGACCCGGCGGTCGTCGCCGACCAGCGGCGCACCCAGGGCGTAGATCTCGGGGCTGGCGCGAAACGCCTCGCGCACCTGCACGCCTTGGGCGAGCGTGATGTCGATCCGACCGTTGCGCACGGTCACCGCGCGCAGGCCCTGGAGTTCGTCTTCGAAGATGGCGGGAATCTCGGCGGGATCGCCGATGAAATGGTATTTGCCGTGCGAATCCTGCGCGATCCGCATCAGCAGTTTCTCGTTGAACTCGACACCGACGCCCATCGCCGAGAACGACATCTGATCGCGGTTCTGGTTGGCGAGGTCGATACAGGCGGTCTCTTCATAGGTCTGGCCGTCGGTCAGCACCAGCACGCGGTTGAGACGGTCGGTGGAGAGATTCTTCTTGACCTCGTCGATCGCCGCCCGCATCCCAAGCGCCATCTGCGTGCCACCGCCGATCTCGAGCAGGTCGATGTCATCGATCGCGCGGCGCACGGCGCCCTTGTCATGGATCTCGTCGGGCGCGATGATCACCTTGGCCCGATCGGCAAAGGCGACGATCGCGACCTTGTCCTCCGGGGCGACGTTGTCGGCGAGGAACTTGACCGCTTCGACGACGAATTCCAGCCGCCGCTCGTCGTACATCGAGCCCGAGCGATCGATCACCACACCCAGGTTGAGCGGCAGGCGCGAACCGCCGGCGGCGCCGGCGCCGCCGCGCGCGACTGCCTCCAGCAAGACGTAGAGGACGAAGTTTTCCGCGCTCGAAAGGACGTACTCGCGGCTCGCCAGCGCCTCGAAGCTCAGGGGTTCTGCCATCTGTAGGTACTCCGCGCCACAAATTGTAGGTGTAAGCCTAATGGTATGGCAACCGAGCGGGGCGGCCAGGCAACGAAACCCGTGCCCGGCGGTCATCGGCGGGCTGGACAGAAGGCGGGCCGGGCGCTCAGCCGGCCGGTGGCTGTCGATTCCCGCCCCCTTGATGCATTGCACTGCGGCGCGCGATAGACTATGCGAGAGCGGGGATGGATAAGGACTTAAATCCGGTTCCGGCCGGGGCGCAGCCCATACTCAGGGGGCCGGAGGCGCTGGACGAGCACGACGCGGTGGTGGAGACGGCAGGCGAGGGCTCGACCGCGCTGGTGCGCCGCCGTCTGGATCACTGCCCATAAATCCACGATGAAATCATCAGCCCGTCGCCTGGCGCGCCGCGCCGCGAACGGTCAGCTTTAAGCCGCGGCAACCCGCCATGTTATCACTCGACCAAAGCTATCTTCAGCGCCTGGTTGAAAGCTCGCCCGACATCATCATCGCGGTTGACCGCGACGGCACCATCGTCTTCTACAACGACGGCGCGCGCAAAAGCCTGCGCTACTCGTCGGCCGAAATCGTCGGCCAGAAGGTCACCGCAATCTACCTCTCTCTCGACGAGGCGCGCCGGGTGATGAAGGCGATGCGCGAGTCGCGCGATGCCGGCCGCATCTCGAGCTTCGAAACCGTGCTGCGCAGCAAAGACGGCGACCTCATCCCGGTCGCCATCTCGGGTTCCATTATCTACGACCAGAGCGGGGCCGAGACCGGCTCGATCGGCTTCGCCCGCGATATCCGCCTGATGCGCCAGCGCGAGCAGCTCGCGACAGCAGGCGAGATCGCGGTCAGCCTCGCCCACGAGATCAACAACCCGCTCGAATCGATCACCAACAACCTGGAACTGCTGGCGCGATGCGTCGAATCGCACCTGACCGACGCAGAGCTGGTGGTTGAGCACGAACGGCTCGACTCCATCCGCTCCGGACTGCGCCGCGTCCAGGGCATCGTGCGCCGGCTGGACGAAATGGCGCGCAAGGGTGTGTACGAAACCCGCGACTACCTGGCGGGCAAGAAGATGGCCGACCTCGCCCCGCGCAACGAGCCCGAGGAAAACGGCAACGCAGGCGCCGCGGTCGCCAAGACCGCCAACGGATGCGACTGGCCGCTGGCCGGGATGTCGGTGCTGGTGCTCGACGACGATCTCTCGGTGGTGAGCTCGCTCGCCGACGTCCTGCGCGCCGAGCGCTGCCTGGTTCACACGGCGACCCGCCCGAGCGCCGCGCTCGGCATCCTGCGCAACGTGCGCGTGGATGCGGTGATCTCCGACGTCGTGATGCCGGAGATGGACGGCTACGAGTTCTACATGCGGGTCAAGGAAGAGATGCCGGAGCTGCCGGTGATCCTGATGACCGCCTACTATTACGACCGCGACCACATCATAAAGCGCAGCCGGATGCGCGGGCTGGAAGGCGCGCTCTTCAAAAAGCCGGTCAATCCGGCCAAGCTGCGCGAACTCCTGGTCCATGTGCGCCACAAGGCGCCTCTGGCCAAGACAGCTGCGGCAACACAGGCCTGATCCGCGGTCATGCGCGAGCGCGGCGCGTCGGACCTCTCAGCGCGTAATCGCAACGAATAGCGGCTCGCTTGCAGGGTTGGCCGGGTTTTCGGTCGCAAACGCGCCGATCGAAGTGGGCGCACCGCCCGCGCCGATCGAGTAACCGACTATCTGCCCGGTTCCCTTGTTCGCGACGTAAACGAAGTTGCCGTCGGGACTCGCCGCGATCCCCGCCGGGGTGTTGAGCCCGCTCACCGACGTCTGCAGCGACAGCACCCCCGTCGTCACGACGAAATCCGAGACCGTATCAATGATCTGGTTGCTGGTGTAGAGAAAGAGCCCGGCGAAGCTGTCCGCCAGCGCGAGAGCGAACGGCTGATTGCTGAACGACGAAGTCGGATAGCTGGCCGCGAAGGCCAGCGAGTTGCCGGCGCCGACCGAGAAAACCGACACCACGCCGGTGGCGTCGGCGGCATAGACGAAGCCGCCGCCGGGATCGACCGCAACTGCGCGCGGCTGCCCTTTGACGGTTCCCAGGCTGGGGACGCTGCTCACCAACGTAAGCGCACCGCCCGGCTGGATACGGAACGACATCACCGCGCCCGCCCCAATATCCGCGACATAGACTGCCCCGCCGGCGCCGGGCGCCGCCGCAATTCCCATCGGCTCGCTCAGTCCGATGCCGGTCAGTTTGCCGTTGGCGACCAGCGCGCCGCCGACGGCAATCCTGTACTCGGAGATCGAGCCGCCCGCGCCGGAGTTGGTCACGTACAAGAAGCTGCCGGAGGGATCGGTTGCGACGTTCTGCGGCGCACTGCCCGCGCCGTCGCTGACCGAGCCAAGCGTGGTGAGCAGGCCGTTGCCAGGGTTAACGGCAAATTCCCGCACCAGCGCATCGCCAGCGTTGACGACGTACAGGAAGGCGTTCGACGGCGTGAGCGCCAGTCCGGTGGGGCCGGCCGCCGCGCCTACTGCAGTGGTGCCTAGCAGGGTAAGCGTTCCGCTGGCAGTATCGCGGCTGAATTCGCTCAGCATTCCGTCGGCGTTATTGGTCGCGAATAGCAGCCCCGCGCCGGGCTGCGGCGTGGGGCCGCCAGTCGGTGTCGGGGTCACTTCGAAACCGGTCAGAAAGGCGCGCTTGCCGCAGGAGGCCGCGGCCAGCAGCAGGAGAGCGCCGAGCCATCCGGCGGCCGCCGCCCACCCCGCGAGCCTTGCGGTCGCGCGCAGACGCGACCGCCCTCTCCCGCCCGCCGAAGCCATCGTTCTTCGAACAGGATAGCTGAGCCCGCCGTGCTACTGAACTTGCGATTGCGGCTGTGAGAACCCGACCGTCTCAGTGGGTCATTGCGATGTACAACGGATGGCTCGACTCGTTGGCCGGATCCTCGCTGAAGATCGTCGCGTTTAGCATCGCCGCGCCGTTGCGCGACGGCACGATATTGAACTGCGCGACGGTGGCCGCGTCGCGATTGACCACATACAGATAGCGCCCGCTGGGATCGACCACCATCCCGCTCGGGCCGCCCAGTCCGGTCGGTGACTGCCCCACCAGCGTCATCACCCCGTGCTGGATCATGAAGTAGGAGACCGTGTCGATCGAGCGGTTGCCGGTGTAGGCGAACTCGCGGCCGCCGGCTTCGGCAAGCGTAATCGCCATCGGCTCGGCGGTGCTGACGCCGACCGCGTAGCTCTTCTGGAACTCCAGCTTGCCGTCAGCGCCGGCCTTGAATACCGCGACCACCCCGTCGTGGCCGTCAACCGCATAGACGAATCCCGCGTTGTCGCCTGCGATCATCTGGGGTTCACCCGCCTTGGTTCCAAGGCTCGGCACGTTCGCCTGCAGTTTCAGCGTGCCGTCCGACTGGACCGCCAGGCTGAGTATCGCGCCGGCGCCGCGGTCGGAGACGTAGACGAACCTGCCGCCCGGCGCGGCCACGATCCCGAAGGGTTGCTTGAGCCCGCTGTCGCGGAAGGTCTGCAGCAAACCGAGCGCGCCGGTGGAAGCGTCGATCGTGAAGGCCGAAATCGAGCCGGCGCCGCCCTTGCCCGGGCCTGCGTTGGTGACGTAGGCGAACCGGCCGTCGGGAACAATCGCGATGTGCTGCGGGCGGCTGGCAGGCCCGGTTGCCACCGAACCGCCTTCGATCGGCATCAGGGCGCCATTGCGGCGGCGAATACGGAACTGGTAGACGCGGTTGTTGCCCTCGTTGGCGACGTACAGGTAGCGGTTGGACGGATGAATCGCGACCCCGGTCGGGCCGTCAACCGCGCCGGCCTTGGTCAGGCGCTGAAAAATAAGACCGCCGTCGGCCATCCGGCTGAACGCGGAAATCGTCCCGTCACCATTGTTGGTCACATAAACGTAGCCGACCGGCGGATTGGCCTCGGTCAACGGCGGGGCGCCCCTGCGCGTGCATCCGTCAAGCACGAGCGCAACGGCCAGCGCGCTCATCAATCCGAATGCGCCCAACCGTGCGAGCCCCATGCCTCTGGTTATTTTGGGTGTTGCGGCGCCCTCCCCCGCCGCGCACCGCGTCGTCCCCGTTGGCGTGCGCATCGGGCGCAAGGATAGCCGATGGGGGCGCGGCGCGAAAAGCAAAACCCGCGCTGCCACTTGACAGTTGCCCGCCTGTTGGAAAGACCATCGGAGCGGAAAATCGCTCATCGCGGACTCCGCCGCGGCGGCCACGGGATACGCCGCGGACGGCGCCTGCCCATCACGCGCGGCCTAAACCTCGACGGCTGCGAGGAAGGTGACACTGCCATGGCTAAAGTCGATTTCGCCAAGCTCCCCAGGTTCTCCCAACTGCCGGTCAAGAAGGACGCGCCGCCCGATTCATGCTGGGGCGTGTTCGGCGACGATGACGACCTCGGATGCCTCAACTTTCTGACCGAGGAAGGCGTCGTCGAGGCGGCACGCCTGATCAAGCGCGGCAAGGTCTTCCGCCTCGACACTCCGGTCAACTACGCCAACCCGCCGCTGTTCCAGCGCAAGCCAACTCAGCACATCCTGTCGAGCTTCGAGGAATACGGGCTGCTGGGCTACGACGACATCCTCGACAACTACAACACCCAGGAAGGCAGCCAGTGGGACGGCTTCGGCCACATCGGCAATCTTCGCCACAAAGCCTTCTACAACGGCAAGACCAACGACGACGTGCGCGCCGGCCGCCTCAGCATTCATCGATGGGCCAACAAGTTCGTCGGCAAGGCTCATCTGATTGACGCATTCAAGTTCCGCGCCGACCAAGGCCGCCCGATCAATCCGCTCACCCCCGAGCGCTACTCGCTCCAGGATCTCAAGGATGCTCTCAAGGCGCAGGGCAGCGAACTGCGCCCGGGCAGCGTGCTGCTGGTGCGCACCGGATGGATGCAGGCTTATCTCAAGGCGACGCCCGAGCAGAAGGCCGCGATGGCGCCCATGAACGCGTTAAAGGCGTGCGGCATCGAGGACACCCGCGAGATGGTCGCGTGGATGTGGGACAACCGGGTCGCCGCGATCGGCACCGATTGTCCCGCCGTCGAGCAATGGCCATGGGACTTCCGCAACGAGGGCGCCCTCCACTATCGCACGCTTTCGCTGCTCGGCCTGCCGCTGGGCGAACAGTTCATGCTCGACGACCTCGCCGCCGACTGCCATCAGGACCGCCAGTACGAGTTCATGCTGGTGTCGTGCCCGCTCAACGTGCCGGGCGGGATCGCCTCGCCGCCCAACGCGGTGGCGATAAAGTAGCGCGGGACGCAGCGGCGGCCCGCAGGTTGCGCGCGATCGCTGCGGCCGCCGCTTCCACCGCCGCCGCCATCATCTCCACAGTCATGCTGGGAGCGCCGCGACGGCGCACGGCCTGCGGGGTGGCGTAGGGCAGATGGATGAAGCCGACGGGAACGCCGGGACGCGCGCGCAGCGCGTGCAGCGCGGCGTACATCACGGAGTTGCATACATAGGCGCCGGCGCTGAGCGAGAGCGCGGCCGGGATCCCGCGCCGCTCCAGGGCGCGCAGGATTTCGCGGATCGGCAGCCGCGCGAAATAGGCGTCGGGCCCGCCGCGGATCACCGGCGCGCCACCCGTTCCGCCGTCGCTCTCGCGCCCGGCGCGCCGTTCGACCAGGTTGAGGGCGACCTTCTCCAGCGAAATCGCCGGCCGCCCGCCCGCCTGGCCCAGCCCCAGCACCGCCTGCGGACGAATCCGCCGGATCGCTGCCTCGATCGCGCGCACCGCGCGCGGTGTGCTCACCGGCAGCCGTATCGCGCGCACGACCAGGCCGCCGATCGCGCGCCCGTCGAGCCGCGCCGCGACCTCCCACGAGGGGTTGCTGCGTTCGCCACCGAATGGTTCGAAGCCGCTGAGCAACAGCACCCCGCGCTCGCGCGCAGGCGCCGGGGCGCTGCCAGCGGCGACTTGTCGCATCTTCGTTCCGCGCGCCGTGCGCCGGCTCATCGGCGCCGGCGCGGATACTCGATCGGCAGGTCTTCGCGGTTTCCCCATTCGCCCCACGACCCGATGTAGTTGCGCACGCGCGCGAAGCCGGCAAGCTTGAGCGCGTAGTAGGCATTGGCCGAGCGGTATCCGCCCTGGCAGTAGGGAATGATTTCATTCTCCGGCTTCAGTCCGAGGCGCTCGAAGGCTGTGCGCAGTTCGGCGGGTGTCTTGAACGCACCGTTTGGCGCGAGGCTGTTTATCCAGTCGAGATGGAACGCGCCGGGCAGCGCGCCGGCGCGCCGCGCGCGCACGCGCTCGCCGAAATATTCCTCGTCGGTGCGTACATCGAAGATCTGCACGTCGCGGCGGCCGATGCGTTCGACGATGTATTGATGACCCGCGAAGATCTCATCGCGCGGCGCGGCGACGAAGGCGCTCGGCGTAACCGGCTCGACGACCGTGGTCGTCGCCGTGCCGGCGAGCTTCAGGCCGCCGTCGAGGATGCATGCGCGCGGATGGCCGGCGTACTCGGCCAGCCACGCGCATCGCGTCGCGCGCATCCCCGAATCGTTCTCGTAAAACACCAGCGTCTCATCGCCGGTAATCCCGAGCGCAGAGAAGATCCATTCGAGTTGCGCGCGCAGCTCGCGCATCCCGGCCTCGCCGGTGTCCGCGTGATGGAAGGGGAAAGGATCAAAATGGCGCGCGCCCTCGAGATGGCCGGCGCGGAAGTCAGCTGCCGCGCGCGTGTCGATCACAACCGCTTCCGCGCGATGCCCCGCGAGCCATCGCGCATCGACCAGGAAGTTGGTTTGCTCCGCCACGACTTCGCTCCTGCCTGCCGTGCCGCTCAGCCGCGCCGCGGCACGGTACTCGCGCCGCTGCCGACCGCCTCGGCGATCGAACGCATCCCCTCGCGCCGCAGCAATCCTAGCAGCCCCGCCTTGATCCGCTCCACGAGCCCGGGGCCCTCATAGACAAGCCCGGTGTACAGCTCGACCAGCGTCGCCCCGGCGCGGATATGGCCCCATGCGTCCTCTGCTCCGGCGATTCCGCCGACTCCGACGATCGGCATTGCGCCGCCCGTGCGCCGGTAAATCTCGGCGATCACGGCGCGCGAGCGCCCGCAAAGCGGCGCGCCGCTGAGGCCGCCCGCAAGCTCCGAGCGCACGCCGACCGCCTCGCGCGCGAGCGTGGTGTTGCAGGCGACGATACCGCTGACGTCGAGCGCGGCAGTCGCCTCGCAGATCGCCGCGAGCACTGACGATTCGAGATCCGGCGCGAGCTTGACCAGCACCGGCCGGCGCGGTTCGAACCGCGCGGCGGCCTCGAGGATTGGGCGCAGCAGCGGCGACAGGCGCTCAGGCGACTGCCAGTCGCGCAGCCCCGGTGTGTTGGGCGAGCTGACGTTGACCACGATGAAGTCCGCGAGCGCGCCCAGCCGCCCGACCAGCGCGGCGTAATCCGCGGCGACCCGCTCGGGCGGGGTGTCCTTGTTGGGTCCGAAGTTGAGCCCAAGCCGGATTCGCGGGCCTTTGCGACGCACGCGCCCGAGCCGCCGCGCGGCCGCGTCCATCCCCGCGCTTGGAAAGCCGAGCCGATTGATGAGCGCGCGATGCTCGGGCAGGCGCCATATCCGCGGGCGCGGATTCCCCGGCTGCGGACGTGGGGTTATCGTCCCCAACTCAGCAAAGCCGAAGCCGAGCGCCTGCCACGCGCCGACTGCGCGGGCATCCTTGTCCATCCCGGCGGCGAGCCCGATCGGGTTGGAAAACGAAACGCCCCACGGTGCTACCGCAAGCTCGGGCGGATCGGGCTGCGCTGCCGCGCGCAGCGGCAGCATCGCGAGCATTGCGAGGGTCACGCGATGGGCGCGCTCGGCGTCGAGCCGGAACAGCAACGGCCTCAGGATACGGCGATAGAGCGCGTCGCCCGCAGCGAGCATCAGCGGGACTCTAAGAGGCTCGCCGTCGCAGCGCAATCGCGCCGCGGCGCGGGCTGTGGATGCAGTTGATAACGGCGGCGCGCCCGATTTCACCGGCTCCGCCGCTGGCATAGAGTTGGAGGGGTGGACACCAACCGCGCCGAGATGCAGGTCAAGCTTGTCGACTACGCGCGCGCGCCGCTCGAGAAACTCTACGCGGCCTTTCGCACCTGCTACTCGTCCGACTCGCCGATCGAGATCTGGCAGAAGATCGAGGCCGAGAAGATCAGCCACGAGCGCATCCGCGAGTTCATCGGCGAACGGCTCAAGACCGGCCACGCCTCGCCGCTGGAGCAGATCGTCTTCTGGTTCGCGATCGCCGGCGTCTCGCGCTCGCTCTCTCATCAGTTCGTCCGCCACCGCATCGGTATCAGCTTCGAGCAGCAGAGCCAGCGCTACGTCAAATTCAAGCAGGAGCGGCTGGCGTTCGTGATGCCGGAGTCGTGGCGGCGCGCGGGGCTGGAGGACGAATTCGCCGGGTTGCTCGCGCGCACCTCGGAGCTGTACGCGAAGGCGCTAAAGGCGGGAATTCCAGCCGAGGACGCGCGCTTCGTGCTGCCCAACGCCGCGCCGACCAATTTCCACGTGATGGTGAACTTCGCCGAGATGCTGCACATCTGCGACCTGCGCCTGTGCGTGCGCGCGCAGTGGGAGATCCGGCGGATGGTCGCGCTGATGCGCGCCGAGATAAAACGCGTGCTGCCCGAGATTGCGGTCTTTCTCCAGCCCAAGTGTGGCGAGAACAGAATGGGTTACTGCGACGAGTCGCTGGAGGACTGGCAGAAGTGCCCGCTCGGCCGCGTGCGCCCGCACAAGTCCAGACTCTTCGAGCTCTACGAGCAATACAGCAACCGCAAGACCGAGGCGCTCGGCGAGGCCGAGTTCCGCGCAGTCGAAGAAAAAGAGCAGCTCTAGCCGAGTTTTCCGCACGAAGTGCCCGGGACGCCGGACAAGTTGGACGAAGCGATCGCGGCTTTCAACCGCGGAATGTATTTCGAGGCGGGCGAACGCTTCGAGCAGGCGCTGGCAAAGGCCGCGCCCGCGGAGCGCGAGCTGATTGGAGCGCTGGTGCGCGTCGCCGCCGCGCTGCATCTGCGGTTCGAGCGCGGCGGACGCCAGGCCGCGGTCAACCTGCTCTCACAGGCCCTCCTCGTGCTCGAGGATTTCCGTCCGGCGCGGGCGGGAATCGACGTCGAGCTGCTGTGCGCGGAGCTGTCCGCGATGGTCGATGAGATTCGCGCAAGCCCGCGCCAAGAGCGCGACCGGCTGCGTTACCGCGCGCGACTGTTCCTCGAACGCCGGCGCGCCCCCCGGATCAATGCCGCAGCACGGCGGGAATGACGGTGCGGCTGTGCTGGAGGCGCTGCGCGCAGCGATCCACGGATGCGCGCGGTGCGCGGCGCTCGTGAGATGCCGCTCGCGGGTGGTGCCGGGCGACGGCGCCGTCCCCGCGACGGTCGCCTTCGTCGGGCTGGCGCCCGGGCGCCTCGGCGGCGATCGCACCGGGCTTCCCTTCAGCGGCGACCGCTCGGGCGAGCTGCTGCGGCGGATGATCGCGCGCAGCGGCCTCGAGCGCGTGTTCATCACCAACCTCGTACGGTGCAACCCGCGCGACGCGCGCGGGCGCAATCGCGACCCCCGCGCGGACGAGATCGCCAACTGTCGCACGCATCTTGCCGCGGAGCTCGGGCTTGCCCGCCCCCGAATCATCGTCGCGTTGGGCGCACTGGCCTGGCGCGAGCTTGCGGGGCAGGGCGTGCGATTCGAGCCTCGGCGGCCGCGCGCGCGCCGCGCCGAGACGGCGCTGCTCTATCCGATGTACCATCCGGGATACATCGTGCGCGGCGCGCGTGCGCGAACCGCCTACGCGCGCGATTTCGCGCGCCTGGCGCAATTAGTCAGAACCGGTGCCGTCAAAGCGGCTGTCGGCACCGCGCACACTGCGCCGGCTCCGGGCGCGCGCCGTGCAGCGCATGCGCGGCTGAATCCGACTCTGGAATGATGTGAAGTCTTCACCACCTGGTGAGTGCTCCGGCGCAGCCTGGATCAGGCGTGCCGGGCCGGGGGTGGTTGAAGCAACCAGTCTTCCGCTGTTGGCCTGCACCTGCAGGCCAAGGCCGGTGCTTGAATTTGGTCTGCGTGGCGACCGGGCTCCCCGCGCCTCGGTGCGCCCGCCGAGGTCGTCGCTAGCGTCCGCCGGCGCGCCGTTCGCCCCCGCCGCGGTCGTTGCTGCGCGCCTGCGCCTCGTTGACGCGGATCGGACGACCCTTTACGTCCCTGCCATTGAGCTTCTTGATCGCCGCGTCAGCGGCCTCTTCCGTGGCCATCTCGACGAAGCCGAAGCCTCGCGACCGGTTGGTTGCCCGGTCGATGATGACCTGGGAGCTGTCCACCTTGCCGGCCTCCGAAAATACGTCGTGCAGGTCCTGGTCGGTGACAGTCCAAGCTAGGTTCCCCACATACAGTCTACGGCCCATTCAGTGCTCTCCTGACCCTGACACCAGATGTCGCCGCTCGTCGGCATTCCGCTTGTCCCCACAAGCAAAACGACGCCCGGCCGAAGCTCCTATTCGGTCGAACGCTTTCAACTCCGAAAACGACAGCGCGGCACACATCCTCGTCAATAATTCGCCTTCTTATACCATCGCGCCACACCTAAAAATAGCTAGCTAAACGTATCGCAGCCACGATTAATTTGCCGTTAAAACACGCTTAAAAGAGTTGCGGTTGAGCCCGGATGTATCATGCGCGCGCGGGGCAAGTATAGCGTCGGAGACCCTTCGCTTCGGATTAACAACCGAACCGCAGGTCCGATTCGTCCGCGGAGCGGGCAAATGCCGCGCAGCCAGAATTGAATCTCCTTTTTCGGCCCTCTTGCGTACGCTGTCAATCGGCGCCGCAACTGTGTGAGAATCCGCTCGTTGCAGCCGCCGTGGCGCAACGTGGCGGCGAGGCCAGCCTCGCTCGGTCAGATACGAACCAAAGCCGTTTAACGGAGGAATCCCACATGTTGCTCGAAGGCCGAGTAGCAATAATCACTGCGGGCGCGGGCGCCGGGATCGGGCGCGCTGTAGCCACCCGTTTCATGGAAGAAGGCGCGGAAGTGATGCTTACCGACGCGCATCCGCGGCGCACGCCCGAAACCGCGCAGGAGCTGAGCGCGAAATTCGGGCGCGCGGTGCCCTGGATGCTGGTTGACGTTACCCGGCGCGAGCAGATCGAAACGGCGGTGGAAAAAACCGTCGAGCGCTTCGGTCGAATCGATATCCTGTTCAACAACGCAGGTATCAACAAGCTCGAACATGTCTGGGAGTGCAAGGACGAAACGTGGGATCTGGTGCTCAACGTCTGTCTGCGCGGAACGTTCTGGATGATGCGCGCGGTGCTGCCGCAGATGATCAAACAGGGCAGCGGCGCGATCGTGAATATGGCATCGGCGGCGGGGTGGATCGCCTCACGCGACGGCGAGGCGCCTTACTGCGCGGCAAAGGCGGGCGTGATGGGCCTGACGCGGGCCGCGTCCGCGGAAGTCGCCCGCAAGGGCATACGGGTGAATGCGATCGCGCCGGGCGTCATCTACAATGAATTTCTCGAGCGTATCTATCCGCCCAAGATGTTCGAAGCGGCACGCAAGCAGAATCCGCTCGGCCGCCTCGGCGAGCCGCACGACGTGGCCAACCTGGCGTTGTTCCTGGCCAGCGATCTGTCGTCCTATATCACCGGCGAAGTGGTCTCGATAAGTGGCGGCGCCGTCGTGGTGCCATAACACTGCGCGCGGGCGCCGGCCGATCGCGGCGGTTGCGCGGCCTGCGCTCGATCATCCGCAAGACGCGTTAGGCAATGCCGCAACCGCACCCCCGCAGTGGACAGTCGCCTTTACTACTATCGCCTTGACGCGATACGAGCATCCACTGCGCGGGTAAACGAATCTCACGCGACGCCTGCGTATCCGGTCCGCTTGGGAGGAACGTTCACTTACATCGCATCTCGATATATTTTTGGATAGCATCGATGGCTATCCGCTGTTAGTATCAAACCGGACTGGCGGTAGTTGCGTGGCACGTGCGTATCGTGTAGCGTGACTCGACTTTTATCAGGTCAACCGAAGGAGATTACTGAATGCCTCGAATGAAAAGTGCCGGAAGCACGGCTTCGGCGTTTCGTCAGTTCCAGCGCCAGGCGCGCAGCATGCTCAACAAGCTGCGCCGCGATATCCGCGGCAAGGAAGTGGAACTCACGCGCCTGAAGGCGGAAGAGGAATCGTTGGCCCGGATAGCGGGCGCCAGGATGGCTCCGCGCGGGCCGCGCGCCGCGCGAGGTGGTGATGGCGGCGGCGGTGGCGGCCGGCGGATCAACTGGCGTGCGGTGCTCGATCAGCTGCCCAAGCAGTTCAAGGCCTCCAATATCCGCCAGGTGCGCGGCCTCAAGGACAAGCGCCCCTCCGAGATCTTCGCGGCGGTCACCCGTTGGATCGACGCCGGTCTGGTCAAGCGCAAGTCGCGCGGCCTTTACGAACGGGCCTAGCGGCGCGCCGCTGAGCAAATCGACCCGGGAACAGCGGCCGCGCCATTCCGCGCGGCCGCTCCCAAGACTTATCGTGTTGCAACGCCCGCAAGCGCGCGTCACCGCGCTCGGTTAGTAATCACCCCGGACTGACGATGGCCGTAAAGACTATCGAGTGGCGCAACGACACCGTGCGCATGATCGATCAGCGCCTGCTGCCGACGCGCGAGGTCATCCGCACCTGTCGCAACTGGCGGCAAGTTGCCGATGCGATCCGCACGATGGTCATCCGGGGGGCCCCGGCGATCGGAGTGGCGGCCGCAATGGGGCTCGCGCTAGGAATGCGGGGCTACAGCGGCGAGCGTGCTCGCAAACGGTTGGCTCAGGTCGCAAAAGGCCTGCGCGCCACTCGCCCCACCGCGGTCAACCTGGCCTGGGCGGTCGAGCGAATGGGCCGCGTGGCCGAGGAGAACCTCGCGCTTGACGCGCCGGCGCTGTTTCGCCGTCTGCGCGAGGAAGCACTCAGGATTTACGAGCAAGACCTGGAAGCCAACCGCGCGCTCGGCCGCTTCGGCGCCCGACTGCTTGACGATCCGGCCATCGTGCTGACGCACTGCAACGCCGGCGCGCTGGCGACCGCCGGCTACGGCACCGCGCTGGGTGTAATCCGCGCCGCGCGCGAAGCCGGCAAGCACGTGGCCGTGATCGCCGATGAGACGCGGCCCTTTCTCCAAGGCTCGCGCCTGACCGCGTGGGAATTGCGCAAGGACCGTATCCCGGTGACCATTATCGCCGACAACATGGCTGCCAGCGTGCTCGCGCGCGGCGGCGTAAGCTGCGTCATCGTCGGCACCGATCGCACGGCGGCCAACGGCGACGTGGCCAACAAGATCGGGACCTATCCGCTGGCGGTGATGGCGCGCCGCCATGGAGTGCCATTTTACGTCGCCGCCCCGCTTTCTTCGATCGATCTCGACTGCCCTAGCGGCGCCGAGATTCCGATCGAAGAGCGGTCGCCCGCCGAAATTACCCATGTCGGCGGCAAGCTCGTCGCACCAAAAGGCGTAAGTGTTTTCAACCCGGCCTTCGACGTGACGCCGGCCGAACTGGTCAGCGCGATCATCACCGAGCGCGGCGTCGCCTACCCGCCCTACGGCGAGAGCCTCGCCGCGCTCAAACGGCAACCGTAGGACCTGCCCGGCTCCGCGCGGCTAACCGCGCACGCCGACCGCCTGCGCGATACCATCGCCGAAAAGATTGAAGCCCAGCACCGCCGCGCCGATCGCCACCCCCGGCGCGGCAGTAAGGTGCGGCGCGACGAGCAGGAAGGCGCGTCCCGCCTCAAGCATGTTGCCCCAAGTGGGCGTCGGCGGCCGCGCTCCCAGCCCGAGAAAGGACAGCGAGGCCTCGGCCACAATGACCCCGCCCACGCCGAAGGTCGCCTGCACCGCGACCGGGCCGGCCAGCGCGGGCAACAGATGGCGCACGAGCAGCCGCGCCGGCGGCGCGCCCAGCGCGCGCGCTGCTTCGACATAGTCGCGCTCGCGCAACGAAAGCACCTCGCCGCGCACCAGCCGCGCGTAGCCCGTCCAGCCCATCGCGCTCAGCGCGATCACCAGCTTGACCAGCCCGGGGCCGAGGATCGCGGCCAGCGCGAGCGCGAAGAGGAAGCCCGGGAACGCGAGCACGATATCGACCGTGCGCATCACCAAGGCATCGACCCGCCCGCCGACGAGGGCGGCGGCTCCGCCCACCAGGCTGCCCAGCGCGAGCGAGACAAACACCACCGTGGCCGAGACGCCGAGTGACAGCCGCGCGCCCCACAGCACGCGCGCCAGGATGTCGCGTCCCAGCGCGTCGCATCCGAGCCAATGGCCATGCTCGGGCGGTGCCAGCACCAGTGCAAGGTCGATCGCGAGGGGGTCGGTGCGCACGAGCGCCGGGCCCAGAAGCGCCATGACCGCGATTGTCGCGACCAGGGCGGCGCCTGCAATCAGCGATGGATTCCGCGGGCCCACCGTTCACGCTCCAAGCCGGATGCGCGGATCGATAAGCCCGTACACGAGGTCGGTCAGCATGTTCACCACGACGTAGCTGAGCGCGAAGACGAGCACGCATCCTTCCACCAGCGGATAATCGCGCGCGCTTATCGCCGCGATCATCATCCGGCCCATCCCGGGCCACGAGAAAATCATCTCGACGATGATCGCGCCGGTCAGCAGGCCGCCAGCCTGTAAGCCGAGCAGCGTGATCACCGGCGTCAGTGCGTTGCGCAGCCCGTGGCGGACCAGCGCGCTGCTGGCGCTGAGTCCCTTGGCGCGAGCCGTGCGCAGGTAGTCTGCCGCGCGCACCTGCACCAGGCTCTGGCGCAGCATCCGCGCAAGCACTGCCGCCAGCGCCGTCCCCAGCGTCACGGCAGGGAGCACCAGATGCGCAAGTCCGCCGCGCCCGGTCAGCGGCAACCATCCAAGGTCGAGCGAGAACACGATCATCAGGAGCGGACCGAGATAAAGATGGGGTATCGAAATGCCTAGGATGGCGAAGCCCATCGCGCCGAGGTCGGCGGCGCCACCCGGATCGGCGCCCGCGACGAGCCCCAGCGGTAGCGCGAGCATGACCGCCACCAGCAGCCCCGCGCCCGTGAGCTCGAGCGTCGCCGGGTAGCGCTGTGCGATCAGCCGCGCGACCGGCTCGTGCGCCGAGATCGATTCGCCCAGATCGCCGTGCGCAACTCCCCGCAGGAAGCTCGCGTACTGCGCAAGGAGCGGGCGGTCGAGCCCCAACTCGTGGCGCATGCGCGCGATATCCGCCGGCGCGGCTGTCTCGCCAAGCATCGCCACTACGGGGTCGCCGGGCACGAGATGTATCAGCGCAAAGGTCAGCGTCGCGACGCCCAGCGCCACCGGAATCAGCGCGAGCAGGCGGCGGACGAGATTGGTCATCGCCTGCGAGGGTCGGACGCCGGGACTAGGGTGACGGCGTCGAGCGAGCGCAGGCTGCCGTTGGGATACGGCTTGAAGCCCCTGACACGGCGGTTGCGCACTACCACGTTGTCCACCCACCAGAGCGAGACGTACGGCAGGTCGTCGGCGGCAAGCTGCTGGACGCGGGCGTAGATTTGGCGCCGCGCCTGGGGGTCCAGCGTTGCGTCGCCCGCCTCCAACAGACGGTCCATCGCGGGATTCGAGTAGCCGCCGCGATTGTTGCCCGCGGGCGGCGCCATCCTCGAGTCGAAGACGAGGAAGTACTGGTGCGGGTCGTTGATTCCCACCCATTGGAGCGGAAAAAGGTCGAAGTTGCCGCGCTGGATGTCGCCGTAGAAGGTTGCAAACTCGTTGGTCCGAATGTCGAGGTGCACGCCAATCTGCTTGAGCATGCCCTGGATCGCTTCGCCGAGGCGCCGCCCCTCGGGCGTCGTCTTGTAAACCAGGCTGAGCGGGCGAGTGCCGTCGCTCCCGATGGTGTAGCCTGCCTCGTCGAGCAGGCGCGATGCCTTGAACGGATCGTAGTGGTATTGCGTCACGTGAGCGGTGTACGCCCAGTTCTCCGGCGCCAGCATCCCGCTCGCCACGCGCGCCGTGCCCTTGTAGAGCGAACCGATCAGCGCGCGGCGGTTGATCGCGTACGCGATCGCGCGGCGCAGCCGCAGGTCGCGCAGATGCGGGTTGCGAAAGTTGAAGGCCAGATAAAAGTAAGTAGTGCCGGGCGTCACCTCGATCGCCAGGTTTGGGCGCATCCCAAGATAGCCCAGCAGGTCGGGCTGGATGTTGTTCTCGGCCAGATCGCATACCCCCTCGGCCAGCTCGAGCGCGCGCACGGTGGGGTCAGGAACGATCTTAAAGACGATTTCAGCGATGCGATTGGGCGTAAAAGCGCGATACGGATTGCGCTCGAGCGTGATCGCTTCGTCGCGGGCGAAGCTCCGGATCCGAAACCTGCCGCTCGCCGCGGGCCAGCGCGTCTCCGCTTTGCCCGCCGGGGTTCCGTAGGGCACCACGCCGAGCGTTCCCATCTCCAGCGCCGGCGCGTACGGCCGCGTCGTCGTCATCAGCACCGTCGCGTCGTCGGGCGCGGCGATCGAGGCGAGCGCCTCAACTCCGGCGCGCTTGGGCGAGCGGGTGGCGGGATCAAGAACCGAGTCGTATGTATATTTTACGTCGCGGGCGGTAAGCGGGCGTCCGTCGGCGAAACGCAGGCCGCGGCGCAGATGGAAAATGATCGTCGTCGGCGTCGGACGCTCGAAGCTCTCAGCCAGCTCGCCGACGAAGCTGCCGTGCGCGTCGACCCTGACCAGCGAAGCGTAAACCAGTTCGTCGATACGCGCCGAAATCGCGTCGGTGTCGAAGCGCGGGTCGAGCGCAATCGGCGAGGTCTCGATATCGACCTGGAGCGAGCCGGTGGGCACGCGCCGCGCAGGCACGCGATGGCATCCGGCGGCAACCAGAAGTGCGAGCGCGGCGGCGCAGACCGCGGCCACGCGCGGGCGAGCGGGAACGTAGGTCGCACCCGGCCACGCCACCTGCCTGCTCTTCGTCTCAATCATCGGGTGCGCTCGGATGGGTGGGGATAATAGCATAAAGCGGCGGTCCCCCTTGCGACCGCGGCGGCCCCAAAGGCGGCACGAGCTCGGCTCAGAACGGAGGCGCATATGGACGGATGGCGCTCGAAGTTGATTCTCAGGCAGGGCGACCTGACCGAAGCGGCGGTGGACGCGATCGTCAACGCGGCGAACAACGACCTGGTATTGGGCGGTGGTGTGGCCGGCGCAATCCGCGCCAAGGGCGGTCCGTCAATCCAGGCCGAATGCGACAAACTCGGGCCGGTCCCGATTGGCGAGGCTGCGATAACCGGGGGCGGCAAGCTCAGGGCGCGATGGGTGATTCATGCAGCCTCGATGCGCCTGGGCGGGCGCACCACCGAGGCGGCGCTGCGCAACTCGACCCGCAATGCGCTGCGGCGGGCGGAGGAGAAACGGCTCGAATCGATCGCCTTCCCGGCGATCGGCACCGGCATCGCGGGTTTTCCGATGGAGCGCTGCGCGGAGGTGATGCTCGAGGAGATCCGCGACCATCTGCGCGGCGCGACCTCGCTCAAGCGGGTTGAGATGGTGCTCTTCGACGCCCGTGCGCTCAAGGCCTTCGAGGAGGCACTCGCGAAGATGGCGGACTGAAACCGCCACCGCAGCGCTTCCGAAAAGCGGCGCCGTCTAGTGCGACGCCGCGCCGCCACCCGCACTCTGGCCGCGGCGCAGCAGCAGGAAGCCCGGAATCAGCACCGCCATCAGCAGTGCCAGGATGCGGTAAATGTCGTTGAACGACAACATCGCAGCCTGCGCCTGGATCTGACCGTACATCGCGCCGAAAGCCTGATGGCGCCCGCTCACCATCTGCGCCAGATAGTTGAAGCCGGGCGCGCCGGGCATCCGTGCCGCTCCCCGGCTGAGCCGCCATGCGTCGAACACCGAGAGGTGCTCGACCAGGCGCGACTGATGGAGCTGCTCGTGATTGACGAGCATCGTGGTCATCCACGCGATCCCGACCGCCGCGCCCGTGTTGCGCATCATGTTGTAGAGGCTGGCGGCGAAGCCGATCCGCTCGCGCGCGACGCAGGCCAGCGCGGTCGCCGAAAGCGTGGGAAAGATCATCCCCATCCCCGCGCCCATCACGATGCTCGGCACGATCACCGTCCACAGATCAACTTGCAGGTTCCAGCCCGCCATCGTCCATAGCCCGATCGTCATCAGGACGAAGCCCGCCCCGACCAGCGGCCGGGTGTCGACGCGCCGGCGCGCGATTTGCCCGACGATCACCATCGAGGCCATCGTGGCCAGCCCGCGCGGCGCCAGCACCAGCCCCGCCTTCCACGCCGTGTAGCCCATGAACTCCTGGAGGAAAATCGGCATCAGCAGTCCGGTGCCGTAGAGCACAAAGCTCATCGCGACGATTAGGGTGAGCGCGACGACGAACGGGCGCAGCTTGAGAATGCGGAGATCGAGGATCGGATCGGGAAAGCGCAGCTCGTTGAGCGCCAGCACGACGAAGCAGACCGCGCACAGCACCGTAGTCCAGATCACCCACGGCGCGGCGAACCAGTCGGCACGCTGGCCGCGGTCGAGCACGATCTGCATCGCGCCCAGCCCCACCACGAGGCACGCAATGCCGACATAATCGACCTTGCCGCCGCGCGCACGATGCTGGCGCAGATGGGCGGGGTCGTGAACGAACGCTGAAACCATCAGGAAGGCAACAATGCCGATCGGTACGTTGATGTAGAAATTCCAGCGCCAGTTCCAGTTGTCGGTGATCCAGCCGCCCAGCGTCGGCCCCATGATCGGCGCAACCATCAGCCCCACGCCCCACGTCGCCATCGCGAGCTGTTGCTCGGCGGGCGGAAAAGTCTCCATCAGAATCGCCTGCGACGACGGCACCATCGCGGCCCCCGCCGCGCCCTGGAGCAGGCGAAAGACCACCATCTGGTCCAGCGAGACGGCCGCGCCGCACAGCGCCGAGGCGGCGACGAAGACCGCGACCGAGGTCATGAAGTAGCGTTTGCGGCCGAAGCGCGCGGAGATCCAGCCGGTCATCGGGATCATGATCCCGTTGGCGACCAGGTAGCTGGTCAGCACCCACGCGATCTCGTCCACGCTGGCCGAGAAGCTGCCCTGCATGTGCGGCAGCGAGACGTTGACGATCGAGGTGTCGAGCACCTCGAGCGTCGTGCCCAGCATCACAGCGAGCGCGACCAGCCACTTATGCGACGGCAGGGCCGACGCCGCCGGCGCCGTCGCGACAGGTGCTGCTTCCATCGGCGCGCGACCTATTCGAGGTGCGCGGGAGCAGCCTGCGGCCGGACGGCCCAGCGGAGCCCGAGAAAGGCGGGCACCATGATCAGCATCATCACCGACAGGATCCGGTACAGATCGTCGAACGACATGATCGCGGATTGCGACATCATCATCCCGTACACCATGCCGAGCTGCTGTTTCTGTCCGGTAACGAGCTGGCTCATGAAATGAAACTGCGGACCGCCCGGCATGCGCGGGGCGCGCTGGCTGAGGCGCCAGGCGTCGAACACCGACAGGTGCTCGACCAGCCTCGACTGGTGAACCTGCTCATAGTTTACCAGCATATTGGTCAGATACGAGATGCCGACCGCGGCCCCGGTATTGCGCATCAGGTTGTAGAGGCTGGCGGCTTCGCCCATCCGCTCGCGGCTCACGCCGGAAAACCCCACTGCCGAGAGCACCGGGAACAGCATCCCCAGCCCGCTGCCGAGCACGATGCTGTCGATGACGATCACGTACATGCTGACTTCGAGGTTCCAATGCGACATCAGCCACAGCCCGATTGCCGTAAGCAGAAAGCCCAGGCCGATCATCGGGCGAGTATCAACACGCACACGCGCGAGCTGGCCCACCGCGAACATCGAGAACATTGCGCTGAGCGCCCGCGGAACCATCACCAGTCCCGCCTTCCAGGCCGTGTAGCCCATCAGCTCCTGGAGAAAGACCGGCGTCAGCAAGCCGGTGCCCCACAGCGTCGCGCTCATCACGACAATCAGGAAGACCGCCAGCGAGAAGATGCGATCCTTAAGGATCCGGAAATCGACGATCGGGTGCTCGCACCACAGCTCATTGAACACCAGCGTGATCAGCGCCAGCACAGCCAATGCGGTGCCGGCGACAATCCAGCGCGAGGCAAACCAGTCGGCGCGCTGCCCGCGGTCGAGCACGATTTGCAGCAGGCCAAGGCCGACGATCAGGCACGCGATGCCCAAGTAGTCCACCGCGCCGCCGCGCGCCCGGCGCTGGCGCAGGTAGGGCGGGTCGTGGACGAACGCTGAAACCATCAGGAAAGCGAGCGCCCCGATTGGCACGTTGATGTAGAAGTTCCAGCGCCAGTTCCAGTTGTCGGTGATCCAGCCGCCCACGGTCGGCCCGATGATCGGCGCAACCATCAGGCCCACGCCCCAGGTCGCCATCGCCATCTGCTGCTCCTCGGGCGGGAACGTCTCCATCAGGATCGCTTGCGAGGAGGGGATCATCGCGGCGCCGGCCGCCCCCTGCGCCAGCCGGAAGAGCACCATCTGGCCGAGCGTCCGCGCGGCGCCGCACGCAGCCGACGAGGCAACGAAGGCCGCTACCGAGGTCAGGAAGTAGCGCTTGCGCCCGAAGCGCCCGGCGATCCAGGCGGTCATCGGGATCATGATCCCGTTGGCAACGAGGTAGCTGGTGACGACCCAGGCGATCTCGTCGATGCTGGCGGAGAAGCTGCCCTGCATGTGCGGCAGCGAGACGTTGACGATCGAGGTGTCGAGCACTTCGAGCGCGGTGCCGAGCATCACCGCGATCGCGACCAGCCACTTGTGAGCGGCGGCGGAATGCGCCTGGGGAGCAGCAGCTGCGGCTGCGCTTTCCACGCGTCCCGGTCTCCTAGCCGCGCGACCCCTCAGCCGGCCGGCGCACTGGCGCGATCATAATGTCCCCTCCGCCATCGGCGGCGTCTCCCCAAGGCGCCAACTATGGCGCAGCCGAGGACGGGTTGAAAGCGCGCGACGTCCGCGCGCATTTTCCACAGCGCCGCCCGCGCACTGTGCAGTCACGCGCAGAACCGGGCTGACAAGGGGGGCCGCCCGACGTAGGCTTCAATTATGCGCCTTGCGGCGATCGATGTCGGCTCGAATTCGGTGCACATGGTGATCGCCGAGGCGCGCCACGACGGCCGCTTCGAAGTCATCGACCGCGTCAAGGAAATGGTGCGCCTGGGCCGGCGCACGTTTACCAGCGGACGGCTGGAGCGCGTGTCGATGGACCTGGCGGTGCGCGCGCTCAAAAATTTCGTGCGCCTGGCCCGCCTGCGCCGGGTCGAGCGCATCCGCGCGGTGGCCACCAGTGCGGTGCGCGAGGCGCGCAACCGCGACGCCTTCATCGCGCGCATCCGGCGCGAGACCGGATTGCGGGTCCGGGTGATTTCGGGCGACGAGGAGGCGCGGCTGATCTTCAACGCCGTGCGCCAGGCGCTCGGCCTCGACGGCGGCCCCCATTTGCTCGTCGACATCGGCGGCGGCAGCGTCGAGCTCGCGCTCGCGCGCGACGGCCAGGCGCAGTGGATGGCGAGCCTGCCGCTGGGAGTGGCGCGGTTGACCGAGCGCTACCTCGCCTCCGATCCCCCCACCGCCTCGCAGGTGCGCCGTCTGGAGAAACATCTCGAGCGCCAGCTCGACGCGCTGATGCGCAAGGCGCGGCGCGCGGGCGTCGAGCGCGCGATCGGCACCTCGGGGACGATCAACGCGCTGGTCGCGATGGTGCGCGTGGCGCGCGACGGCGAGCAGGAACGCCTGCATGGGCTGAGCGCCGCTGCCGGCGACATCCGCCGTCTGCGCGAGCGCCTGCTCAAGCTCGAGGCCGCCGAGCGCGCCGAGCTTCCCGGCGCCGACCCCAAACGCTCCGATCTGCTGCCCGCCGCGGCCATGCTCACCGATTTCATCCTCGAGCGCGCGGGCGTGCGCGAGCTTAGCGCCTGCACGTGGGCGCTGCGCGAGGGTATTCTGCTCGCGATGGTCAATGCGGGCGCCCGCGCACAGGGCAGGCTTGAGGCGCGTCGGCGCTCGGTGCGGGCGTTGGCGCGGCGCTTCGTGGCGCTCAACGGGCACGGCCCACAGGTCGCGCGCTTGGGGCTCAAGCTGTTCGACGCGGCGGCGCCGATACTCAAGCTCGACGGGCAGGCGCGCGAGCTGCTCGAGCACGCCGCGCTCCTGCACGATATCGGGCGCGCGATCGATCATGACCGCCACAACCGCCACACCTACTACCTGGTCAAGAACGCCGAGCTGCTGGGCTTCGACCCGCTCGAAATCG
Source organism: Candidatus Binataceae bacterium (assembly GCA_035650475.1). NCBI lineage: Bacteria > Candidatus Binatota > Binatia (SeqCode) > Binatales (SeqCode) > Binataceae (SeqCode) > Binataceae bacterium (SeqCode). The sequence goes on along the minus strand of DASRHP010000009.1, from coordinate 316,864 downwards.
AAATCATCGCGCAGGCCGCGCGCGGCCATCGCAAGCCGGCGGCGCGGCTCGATTCGCCCGAGTTCCGGGCACTGAGCCCGGCAAAGCGCCATTTGGTGCGCTCGCTGGCCGCGCTCCTGCGCCTGGCCGACGCGCTGGACCGAAGTCACTTCGGTGTGGTTAAAGATATACACGTCAGGCGTTCGCCGGGCCGTTTCACCGTGACAATTGACGCTGCGAAGGGGCAGGCGGATCTCGAATTATGGACGTGCGAGAGAAGGTCGGACTTGCTGGCGAAGCTGCTCGGCCGTCAGGTCACGGTCAGACCAGCGACGCGGCGCGTCCGCTGAACGGGCATCGCCCCACGCTGCTCAGCTCGCCCCATCCCTATCCGGGCCGGCTGATCGCGGTTGAGGGAATCGACGGCTCGGGCAAATCGACCCAATTGCAACTGCTCGAGCGCTGGCTGCGCGCGCGTGGCTACCCGGTTCACTTCACCGAGTGGAACTCTTCGCGCCTGGTGCGCACCTCGATGCGTCGGGGTAAGCGGCGCAACCTGCTGACGCCGAGCACGTTCAGCCTGCTTCACGCGGTCGATTTCGCCGACCGTTTCATCTACCAGATCTTGCCCCCGCTGCGGGCCGGGATGGTCGTGCTCGCCGACCGTTACGTGTACACCGCCTTCGCGCGCGACGTCGCGCGCGGCGTGGATCCCGACTGGGTGCGCGCGGTCTATCGCTTTGCACCGCGCCCCGACCTCACATTCCTGTTCCGGGTGCCGATCGAAGTGTCTGCCGAACGCCTGCTCGCCGGACGCGCCAAGCTCAAATACTATGAGGCCGGGATGGACCTTGGGCTGTCGAGCGACCCCGTCGAGAGCTTCCGCCTGTTTCAGGCGCGCGTGCTGGGGATCTATGACCAGCTCGCAGAGGAGTTCGGTATGCGGGTGATCGACGCCAGCCAGGACATTGCCGCCCAGCAAAAGATCGTGCGCCGGATGACCAACGAAGTCCTGCGCGAGTACGACCATCCGCGCGTCAACCACAGCCATGTCCGATCGTCCGCCCCAGACTAAGCGCTGGTACGGCCACGGTTTGCCCTACCTCGAGCACAAACCGCTGCCCGGCCATCTTATCGTGATCGAGGGCACCGACGGCGTCGGCCGCTCGACCCAGATCGAGCTGCTGCGCGGATGGCTGGAGCTGGAGGGCTACGCGGTCAGCAACACGGGATGGACCCGCTCGCCGCTGCTCTCGGAAACCATCACCGACGCCAAGGCCGGCCATCAGCTTACCCCGCTGACTTTCAGCCTGCTGTACGCCGCCGACTTCGCCGACCGCCTCGAGCACGAGATTCTGCCCGCGCTCCAGGCCGGCTTCATCGTGATCGCCGACCGCTACATGTACACGGCGTTTGCGCGCAACGCCGTGATGGGCGCCGATCCGGAGTGGACGCACGAGGTTTTCGGGATGGCGCTGGTGCCCGACCTCGTGCTGTATCTCGAAATCGACATTGACACGCTGGTGCCGCGGGTGGTGCGCGGCAAGGGAATGGACTATTGGGAGTCAGGACTGCATCTCGCGCTCTCCAGCGACATCTTCGACTCCTTCCAGAATTACCAGCGCCGGCTCATCGCCGAGTACAACCGCCTCGCTCGCGAGTTCGGCTTCGTCACGGTGGACGCGCGCCGCGCGATCGACGAGATCCAGGCCGAGCTGCGCCATCACGTCTCGGACTACCTGCATCGCGCTCAGGCCGCAACGGTCGTCCAGCTCGATGCGTCGGACCGCAAGGGCTAGCTGCCCCCTTCGCATGATTCTCTACATCCTGCGCCATGGAATCGCCGAGGACGGGCCGCCGGCGGGCGGCGACGACGGCGCGCGCCGGCTCACCGCGCGCGGGCGCGACAAGGTACGCGCCGCGGCGGTCGGAATGCGCGCACTCGGGCTCAAGTTGGACGCGCTCCTCACCAGTCCTCTGGTGCGCGCTGCCGAAACCGCCGAGCTGGTCGCCGCGGCGTGGTCGAACGCGCCGAAGCCTGAGACGCTTGCCGCGCTCGCCACGGGTGTCTCGCCCGCGGAGACCGTCTCCGCGCTCAAATCCTACGAGCGCCACGATCAGGTGATGATCGTCGGCCACGAACCGGGGCTGAGCTCGATCGCTTCGCTCCTGCTGACCGGCTCGGCGAACAGCCTGGCGATCGACCTCAAGAAATGCGGGCTTATCGCGTTAAAACTGCCTGACGGGGTCGGACGCGGTCGGGCGCAGTTGTGCTGGATGCTCACACCGCGCCAGCTACGCCGCCTGCGTAAGTAACGGCCAGCCAGGCGATAGCCGCGCGTGTCGGCAGTGGATTGTAATCTATCGCGCCCGCCTGTCCCCCCAGCGGCGAGCTTCGTCACTCCCAGACCGTGCGCACCGCGACGGTCTGGCGCTTGAGCACCCTGAGCGGGTGCGCGGGATCGCGCGTCGGCGCGTACCTGACCTTGTTAGCCATCCAGACTTTGCCTCGGCGCAGGTTTTCAAGCACACCGCTGTAGTATTCGTCTTCGCCCGGCCTCGGGTTCGCGCGCGAATCGTTGCATCCCCACGGCACTGCGACGCCGTCAATATCAGCAACGGTGCCGGTCATTTTCTCGCACACCGTCCCGTCGGCCAGCCGCATTAGCCACGGCTCGGGTTTCACCTGCGCCGACAGGTCGGCGTCGGGCAGCGGCTTGGCCAGCTCCATCACGAAGCCCGGCTTCGCCGTCGCCGGGTCGGCGCCGCACACGACGGCCCGATGGAGCGCCCGAATGCTGAAGCAAGGATCGTGGATCAGGTTGCCCACGGTGCATCGCCAGGCACCCGCTCTCAGCACCGCGATCGAACTGCTCCAGCACGCTCCCTTCTCATGCGGCCCGGACGGAACCGAGGGCTCGTACATCACAACCTCGGTCTCGCTGACCAGCGGCGCGGTATTCTCGGCAAGTGGCGCGGGCGGTTTGCACGCGAATGCGACCGTCACTCCGGCCGAGCCCACGGCGGCCGCCAGTGTGCGCAACCAGCGGTCCATCAGCCGCTCTCTGTGATGTAGAACGCCTCGGGCGCCGGACGATAGACGCGCGCCAGCCATAGCGGGCGGCGCAACCCGCCCGGACCGGGCGCCGGCCGCGTCATCGCGAGCCATCGCCGGTACACTTCGTGCGCCTTGCGCGTGTCAACGCGGATGTCGCCGTAGCGATCGTCGGGTCCGGGCCGGCTGACAGTGACTTTCTGGTGCCAGCAATGCGCGCCGCTTATCGGATCGGGCTGCACCGGGAAGATGAGGTTCTGATGCACGCCGGCATCCTGCCACCAGATGCGGCGCGAGTCGGGATCGTCGCTTTCGAACGGCCGCACGCCGTGCACCTGGCGCATCGCCCAGGCGCCCTCCCCCTTGCGCGTCAGTTCCACTAACGCCGTTGACCAGCGCTCGCCGCCGATTTCCTCTTGAAGCCGCCAGCGGCCCAGGTGATGGGAACACGCGATCACGCCCGGGCGGATCGCCTCGGTAACCCATACCTTGTCGATGAAATACCCGATCTCGGTGGCGACCTTGAGCAAGTCGTCGGTCCTCACACCGAAGCGCCGGGCGTCTTCGGGATGCATCCAGAGCGGATTGCGGTTGGAGATTTCATACAGCCACTTGGCATTGCCCGAGCGCGTGTGCACCAGCGTCGGCAGGCGGAAGGTCGGCAGCAGCAGCATCTCGCCGCGCTCACGATCGATATTTTCCCGATGGACGTGGCTGCGGATGTACGTCGGAAGTGAGTATTCGGGCCACTTCCATTCCTTGAGCGTGCGCGAATAGAGCTCGAGCTTGCGCGAGGGAGTCGGAAAGCCGACGTACGGGCGACCGTCGATCTCGACACCGATTGCGGCGCCGCCGCGCGTGATCACGCGCGTCTGCGCATCGACCGCCGCACCCTTGAGGACGTCGGGCGTAAGCTCTTTCTCATGCGCCCGGTAGGCGCCTTGCTCGACCAGGAACGCGCCATACTTGCGCATGTAATCGAGCGGCGTCAGCCGCTCGGCGGCGGCGGCCGCGGGCAATCCCGGCACGCTGTTCTCGAAGATCCAGCGGTAGTATTCCTCCAGCGTGAGCTTTTCGCCGGCACGGTAGGGCGACTCGAAGTACTTGCGGATCCCCAACCCGCCGTCGGGATCGATTCGCCACGAAAGCTCGATCCAGAATTCGTCCTCTTCCCAGACTTCGCCAACTCCGGCCTCGCGATGGGCCTCCCAGGTCGTGGCGAAGCGCCTGCCGGCGCGTTCGAGTGCGACGCGCACCACCGGTTGGCGAAAGCCGATCCAGCGCGCGGCATGGGTCTCCTGGCTGAGCAGGTCGTGGCGCTCCGGCCCGTGGCCCATCGGCAGCACATAGTCGGCAAACCACGCGGTCTCGCTCCAGGTCGGAGTCAGGCAGGCGTGGCGCTCGATCTTGCGTTCGTCGGTGAGCATCTCGATCCAGCTCATGCCGTCGGGATTGGTCCACACCGGGTTATAGACGCGGGTGAAATAGGCGCTGAGCTTGCCGCGGCCGTCGGCGAGGAAGTGCGGCAGCAGGAAGCTCATCTCGAAGAAGGCCAGCGGAAACTCGCGCGGCCACATCAGCTCGTTCCAGCGCCGAGGCGGCGGCGGCATCAGCGGCGGCGCCGGGATGAACTTGTTCGACGCATTGGTCGCGGTGCCGCCCGGCGCATCCACCGCGCCCATCAGCACGACCAGGAGCTCGAGCGCGCGCGCAACCTGCCATCCTCCAAGGTTGCCCGCCGCCGCATTGCGCCAGACGTGGGCGGCGAGCGCCGAGCCCGCGTCGCCGATGGCGCGCGCGACCTCCACGATCGTCTCCGCCGAGGCGCCCGACTCGCGCGCGGCGAACTCAGGGGTGTATTCGGCGTAAATTTGGTCGAGGACTTCGAGAAACGTATCGAAGGTCTGCGGGCGGCCCGGATACTCCTCGCGCAGGAACTCCTCCCAGTTGACCCAGCGGCGGAGGAACTCGCGGTCGTACCGCCGCTCGCGGATTATCACCTGGCACATCGCAAGCAGTACGGCCGCTTCGCTGCCCGGCCAGGTCGAAAGCCACCAGTCGGCCTTGGTCGCCGTGTTCGACAGCCGGGTGTCGATCACGCACACCTTGGCGCCGCGCGCCTTGGCTTCGATGATCCGCTGGGCGTGCGGATTGAAGTAGTGGCCGGCTTCGAGATGCGAACTCAGGAGCAGGATGAAGCGGGCGTTGGCATGGTCGGGCGACGGGCGATCGGCGCCGTGCCAGAACGCGTAGCCGGTGCGCGCACCGGCCGAGCAGATGTTGGTATGGCTGTTGTGGCCGTCGATGCCCCAGGCGTGGAGGATGCGCTGGTTATAGATCAGCTCGTGGCCCGGACGGCCCACGTGATAGACGATCTCGTTGTGTCGCCCCTCGACCAGCGCGCTGCGGATGCGCGCGGCGAGATCGTCGAGCACCTCGTCCCATGTGACGCGCTTCCACTTGCCCTCGCCGCGGGCCCCCGCGCGGCGCAGCGGGTAGCGGACCCGCTCGGGATCGTTGACCTGGTTGACCGTCGCAGGCCCCTTGGCGCAATTGCGTCCGCGGCTGCCCGGATGGGCGGGATTGCCCTCGAACTTGCGCACCGAGAAGTCGCGCCTGTCCACGTATCCGAGCAGGCCGCATCCGGCCTCGCAGTTGAAGCAGACCGTCGGCACCAGCGTGTAGTGCTTCTCGACCTTGCGCGGCCATGCCGCAGGGTCGAACTCGACCCAGTCCTCCCATCGCTCGGCCGGAGGAAACGCATCGAGCCCGCCGACGGGCGCTTCGAGGCCGGCGGCCTCCGGATTGAGCGGGAGCATATCTTTGGATGCGGGGGCCATTTCTCCTAGCTCAGCGGCACCGCCTGGCCCGCCTTGATCCAGATATTTTCGAACACCCACAGCCCGGCAAGGCCGAGCAGCGCGGCGGCGGCGATCGGCGCGGGGCTGCGCCATCCCAGTCCTACCCCGATAAGAACCAATGGCACGATCGTCCCGAGCCCGACGACCGCCAGCCAAAAGCGCGCGCTGAGCGCGCCGCGCGAGATCAGGTCCGCGGCCCGGCGAAAGTCCTCGCTCATCGCCGGCAGCGCGAGCTCGACCAGGACCATCACCAGCCCGAGCGCGAGGGCGCCGGCTAGGATGCGCGCGCCGAGGAAAACCGACGTGTCGTCAGCGCCGAGCGTAACACCGGCCACGACCACAATCGCCGCGCCGCCGATCAGAGCCTGCACCAGCAGGTGCCAGACGAACACGGGGCTCTGCCAGAGCTCGCGCCCCTTGGCCTGTGCGAACAGGAACGCGGTGTAGCACGCGGCGCAAATCGCGAAGAGCGCGCTTATGAGCGCCAGCATCGGCGGAATCGAATTGAGCAGCAGGCCGCACGCGAGCCATGCCGCGCCGAGCGCGCCGTAGATGATCAGGATCCAGGTGCCCCACACCAGCCATGACCGCGGGTTCGGTCGGGTGAGCAGATAGTAGAATCGCCACGGCTGCGTGAGGTCGACGATCAGCAGGACAACCGTGATTGCGAGAAAGCCCAGGGCCACAAGCGGGCTTGCGACTGCGAGCAGCGTCGTGGCGCTCGCGCCGCCGCTCCATCCGAGCAGTATCGCCGCAACCAGTAGCGCGCCGGCGGCGATCGACTTGGTCCACAGGTAGGCGGCCGGAATTGCGCCCCATGGCGCCGCGCGCGCGACGTCGTACACGATTCGCGCGCCGCCCGGGACCGCGGAGCCGTCTTCGTCGGTGGGCGGGCGTTCGTCGCCCGCCGGGTTATGGTCGGCCCACATCGCGCTCGCCTCGGGCCGCATCATTGAAGGCTGCAAGAGGTCACCATCGATACCGACATAAAAGAGCTTGGGCCGGGTGCCCTTATGCGGCTTGCGCGCGGCGACCTTCTGGGTCGCGACGATGCGACTGACTCGGCTTTGCGGGTCATCGAGGTCGCCGGTCATGATCGCCTGGGTCGGGCATACGATGACACAGGCGGGCTCCAGCCCGCGCTCGACGCGATGCGCGCAGAAGTTGCACTTGGCGGCGGTCTCGGTGTTGGGGTCGATGTAGAGCGCGTCGTAGGGGCAGGCCTGCATGCAGGATTTGCATCCGATGCAGCGGCTGTTGTCGAAATCGACGATCCCGTTGTCGCGCCGGAACAGCGCGCGGGTCGGGCAGATCTCGACGCACGGCGCCGCCTCGCAATGGTTGCAGCGCATCACGCCGAAGTGGCGGCTCACGTCGGGAAAGGCGCCCTTCTCGATGTATTTGACCCAGGTGCGGAAGACGCCGACGGCGACGTTATGTTCTTCCTTGCAGGCGACCGTGCACGCGTGGCATCCGATGCAGCGGTTCTGGTCGATCACAAAGCCGTAACGCACGCGCGAGCCTCCCGGTTGGCGCTTGGCGAGTCGCGACTGCGCCTCTTTTTGATGCGACTCCGCTCAAATCACCTGGAATGACTCGCTTTACTATACGCGCGCCGAGGGGGTCAAAGCGGGCCGGCCAAGAGACCGCTTGCGCAACCGAACGCTCGCGCACCTACGCGGAGCGCGGCTCAGGATTCCCAGAACGGAAGCTCGGCGATCAGTGTCAGGCCACGATTGACGTGCGAGCGCGCGCTCACCTGTCCACCGTTGGTCTCGGTCAGCGCGCGCGCGATGTAGAGCTTCCAGGCCGAGGAGCCCATGCCCTGGCGATCCTGCACCGGACGCTCGAAAAGATGGGCGAACTGCTCGCTGCTGAGCTGCTGGCCGGTGTCCTGGACTTCCATTATTACCTTATCCCCGCTAAGGAAGGTGCGTAGGACGACCTCGCCGGTCTCAGTGCGCTGGACCGCATTGCTCAGCAAATTGGCGACGATTCGCTCCAGATGCAGCGGGTCGAGGCTGCCGCGCGGCATCCCGCCCAGCTCGGTGCGCATCCGCAGCCCCTTGAGCCGCGCCTCACGCCCGTAAACGTCGGCGACCTCCTGCACGATGGTGTTGGGATCGACGATCCGCGGATGGGGCGTCAGGTTGTCCTCCTCAAGCAAGTACATGTCGAGGACGTTCTTGACCAGCAGGTCCAGCGCGCGCGCGGTGGAGCCGACGCGAGCCAGCAGATGGGCGGTTTCCTTTTCGCTGAGCTCGTCCTCTTCGAGCAGCGTAACCAGCCCGACCAGAGTCGCGAGCGGGTTGCGGATGTCGTGGGTCATGGTGCCGATCTGGCGCTCGCGGAACTTGGCCGCCGCCGCCAACTGTTCCATCTGCGCGCGCAACTTGCCGCGGTAGCGATCGAGGAACAACGCCGTGAACCACGACAGGACGAGCGCCGCGATGAAGCCGAGCCATCGGTAGAGCGTGTACTCATCGCGGTAGGGAACCGCGAGCGCCGCGGCGGCAAACAGCGCCAGGCATCCGAGATTCAGCAGCGCCTGCCAGCGCGGCCCCCACATCACGAAGGCGGCGGTTGCAAACGGGCACAGCACGATCGCGATAAACGCCAACTCGAAGTTGCGTTCGAGCGAAGCGATCTTGATGAACAACGCGATCAGGACGACACAGCACAGCAGCGTCCAGACCTTCCAGCGCTTGCGAAATTCCCTGAGCCAGGTGATTCCGAAGAACGCTGTGATCAGCGCGAAAGCCGCGTAGTGATAGACCGTCAACGGACGGCGTCCGCCGCCGAGCAGGGTGTACAGCACGGCATAAGCCAGCATGAAGAGGATCGCGATCGGTCCCGCGACCTTCAGCGTGCTGATGGCCTCGGCGTCGTGGTCGATTTCGAGCAGTACGCGGCGGTCGGCGGCGACCGGGCGGCGCGGTGCCAGTACGGCCCCGGTCTGCGGCTGCTCGGCGCCGGGCTCTTTGGCTGCAACAACCTGGGCTGTGGCCATACCCCCCCCGGAAGGTCACCCACTAGCTTTGCCGATGGCGCGAGATGCTTCAAGCGCAGCGCTCATCGTCTCGATGGCGAAATCCGCCTCCTGCGCGCTCATCGTGAGCGGCGGCGCCAACCTGACCACGCACTCCGCGTTGAGCGTCCAGTTGACGACTACGCCGCGCGCCAGCGCCGCGTGCGTGAAGCTCTGCGCCGCGGCCGCCGTGGCGAACTCAATCCCCAGCAGTGCGCCGATTGTGCGCACTTCGGCCAACCTCGAGCTAACTAGATGCCGCAAGCCGCGTCCCAGCCGATCCCCGATCGCGCTCGCTTGCTCCCACAGCCGTTCATCGACAATAACCTCCAGTGCGGCGAGGCCGGCGGCGCAGGACAGCGGATGGCCGCCGAAGGTCGTGATATGGCCCAGCGGCGGATTGTCGGCGAGCGCGCCGATAATCTGGTCGCTTCCGCAGAACGCCCCCAGCGGCAGCCCGCCCCCGAGCGCTTTGGCCAGCACCACGATATCAGGCACGAGGCCAAAATGCTCCATCGCAAACAGCCGCCCGGTGCGGCCGAATCCGGTGAGAACTTCGTCGAATATCAGCAGCGCGCCCGTCCGATCGCATCGTTCACGCAACGCGCGCATGAACTCAACCGACGGAATCCGCACACCCCCCTCGGCCTGCACAGGCTCGATGACCACTGCCGCAACGGTCGAATCGATCGCCTCCAGCGCGGCGATGTCGCCGTACGGTAGATGGCTGACAGGACCGGGCAGCGGCTCGAACGGCGCGCGGAACGCCGGATTTCCCATCAGCGCGAGCGCCATCAGCGTGTCGCCGTGGTAAGCGCCGTCGAAGGCGATCGAGCGCGCACGGCCGGTGTGTTTGCGCGCAGCCTTGAGCGCGCCCTCGATTGCCTCCGCTCCGCTGTTGGTGAAGTACACGCGGCCGAGCCCCGACGGCAGCAGGTTAGCCAGTCGCTCGGCTAGCCGCACCTGGGTCTCGATCACGTACTCGCCATAAACCATCACGTGTAGATGGCGGCGCGCCTGCCTCGCGATCGCTTCGAGCACCGCAGGATGGCCGTGGCCCAGGGCGGCCACGCCGATGCCCGCGATCAAATCGAGATAGCGGCGCCCGTCCCTGGTATAGAGCCAGGAACCCTCCGCGCGCGCGATTTCCAGGCCGATAGGCAGCGGCGAAGTCTGAGCCAGATGGCGAAGAAAAGCCTCGCGCAACTCGCTCATCGTGCGGCGTCCCGCAACATCTCGATGAAGGCGTCGCCGCCATGCGGCCAATCCAGTGGCGGCGACTGCATCTGCCCGGGCTCGCAGACGTACCAGACGCCCAAGGCACGGAGCGTCGAGGCGAGCTCCTTACGCTGGTTTGGAGGCGCAACGAGCGCAAATGCCTCCAGCCGACCCGCGACCGCACCCAGGCGCGAGCCCAGCTCAGCGAGGTCTTCAAGCCAGCTCACAACGACGGTGCGGTAACCGGGCGACGGACAAAAACCGGCGTCGCGGTCGTAGATGGCGGTCCATCCGAGGCCGTCGCCCTCCCATAGGGCGACGGCCTCGTCGTCCGGCGTCGGCGAGGCGGGAGCCGCGCCGCGCAGCGCGAGCGCGCGCCAACGCACGCGCTCGCGCTGCGCGCGAATCGCCGCCGCCGCCTCGAGCGGGAGGCGCGCCGGCGGCAACCGGCGCGCCAGCACCTCCAGCGCGCGGGCGAGGCGCGCGGCCAAGCCACGCGCCGCGCCCGCGCCTGCCCGGCCCGCGACGAAGACGTGATGCGGCGAGAGGCATCCCCGCTGCTCGAACAACGTCACGTCGCGCGCCAGCGCGGCCGCCACCGCGTCGGCGGCCGCCGGCGCCGCGACCACATCGGCCATCACCAGCGCGCCGCTCAGCCGACTTGGGAAGCCGAGGTAGGCGCGGTCCTCACGCGCCGCGCCGAGGGCAGCGATGGAGGCGTCATCGCCGTAGGCGACGATGCCTCCATCGCACCGCGCCCACAGCGCACGCATCGCGGCGGTATCACTGCGACCGAATTGCACCGGTTCGGCCAACGCGCCCACCCGAGCATCGATGTCGCGCAGCGTGCCGATAAAATTTGCGAAAAAGACCGGCTCCGCGCTCGCCGGCTTGACGATCACGCGCGCACCGGCCAGTAGCGCGGCGCACAGCTCGTGGATTCCCGCTCCCGCCACGTTGCCCGCCATCACGAAGCCATACAAGCGCGAGGTCGAAGGCACCTCGGCCGCTCGCGTCTCAAGCGCCGCGCGGCTCAGCGGCGCGAGCAGCGCATCGAGCGACTCATCGAGCAGGGCCGGCGCCATACCGGACGTCGCGGCGATGGTCGCGACGGTTTCGCGCCGCGACGCAAACGCGCGCGCGCGCCACAGCTCGGCGTTGGCAGCGAGCGCCGCGGCTACACGCGACGGTGCGCATCGCACGACGCCTCGCAGCCGCTCGGCGGCAGCATCTATCGCGGCGGCTGCTTCGCTGCCGCGCCCCGACGGCTCAGGCGAAGCGCCATCAGAAGGGCTCGGCGGCCGCTGGCGCCGGCATGTGCCGGACGGCGATGCAATGGAATTCATCTGCGCGGGCGCGCGCCTCAAAACTCAGCCTTCGCGGGCGGCGAACTGTTCGATGCCAAGCGCGCAGCCGCGCGCCTCGCCGTCGGCGGCTCGTCCGAGCAGCCTCACTGTTGTTGCCTCGACCACGCCCAGATCGCCGGTCAGGATCGCCGACACTGACCCGACGTTGGCCAGATCGAAGAATCGCAGCAGGCCTGTGGCGCCGTCGGGCACAGGCCTGAGCGTCGCCGGATCGACCGCGGACACAGCGAGCCATGGGGGCGCCAACTTGCGGCGCGCGCCAGGCGCGTCGTCGCGGCGCGAGTTGAACCGGGTCGCGTCGTAGAGCTGCGAGCACATCTCGGTCATGCCGTATTCGTTGATCACCAGCGCCGGTTCGATCCCGAGCATTGCGTGCGCCCGCGCGATAACCTCATCCGCAGCCAGTGGCACCGCCTGGCCTTTGGCGCCGCCGGTGTCCATCAGGCGCGACCCGCGCGCGAGTGCAAGCCGTTCGCCGCGTCCGTCCAGTTCCGCGAATAGTTCGGCGATGGCCGCCGTCGTGCCCATCACGCACACCGGCTCGGCGTCGCGCTGCACCGTGCGCAGGAACTCCACCGCCGCAGCGGCGTCAACCCCGGCGCGGTCGGCAACACAGAGCGCCGCGCCGGCGCCAAAGCGCTCGATGAACCAGCTTATCATCTGGCCTAGCGACGACTCCGGCATCCGTTCGGCGGTCGGATGAAGGCTGAGCATCCGCATCCGCGCGCCGTCGGGAAACATCATCCGCTCGCCATGCGCGAGAGCCGAGGCGTGATAGATATCGAGACGGGGCACGCGATGGCGGCCACGAGTGTTGCGCCCGGCGGTCGTGCCGCTGGTCATAAAAACGCGCGATTCCGCAATGCCGCTATCCTCCGCAACCGAAACCGAGTCGCTGAGCTCAGCGTATTTGAAGGCGGCCGTGCTGAGCGCCGGGATATCGGCGAGCGATTTCACGCCGTTGGGACGTACGCCCTGACTCAGGCAAAATTCTCTATACGAAGCGACGGAGTCGAATTGATGGCGAAAAACCTCAAGCGCAAGCGCCTCAAAGTGCTCAGCCTTGGGCATCCTGATGAAGGACAGAACTCGGTCGTAAATCGCCATCCGGGGCTCCCGGGGCGCCAGCCACTGGACATGATGGCATCCCGCGAAGCTCGTATTCAATCCTGCTCAGCGATCTGATAGAAGATCGCGGGGTTGTGGAGTGGCGGGGCTGTTAGCCGGAAGCGGGTCTCTCAGATGAAAAAGTTCATAGCGGGTGTGGTGGTTGGCTTTATGCTGAGCTGCGCGGGAGTATTCGCCGCACCCAGCTTCGATCACAACGGAACGTACTGGAACCAGCTGAACGCGTCGGCCAAGGCCGGTTACGTCAATGGTTACAGCGACGCGATGCAGGTCAGCGTCGGCAAGCTCAACATCCTGACGACGGCCGCCAGCCTGTTTCACTGGAAGGGCGCCGACAAGATCATTCACCAGCTATCGCACGAGCTGGCGATGTCGGAGCAGAAGCCGGAAGAGGCGGTGAAACGCCTCGACGAGCTTTACTCCGATCGCAAGTACGCCGAGCTCGACCTCGGCACGGCGCTTCAGCTGCTCGCGATTCGGAGCCCTGCGGCTGCGGACAAGAGCGCCCCGGCTCCAGCCGCGGCGAGCAAGTAGCATTCCGCGCCGAGCGTCGGGCGCTCTCAACGAAACTCGCAAGCCTCCTAGCGAGCCGGTCGTTTGCCGAAAAGGCGGGCGGCCAAGTCGTTCGCAGCTCTGCCGAGCGCCAGGCATCGCGCTCCCGCCAGAGGTTTGACAATCCTCGCCGCCGGGACCTAGGTTCGCTGCATCCCTCAATCCAAGGGAGGAACTCGCGATGGGCGAAAGAGCAGCGCGGCTTCGTGCGATGCTTGAGGGCCCGGCGATGGTGCTCGCGCCGTTCGTATACGACGCCCTGCAGGCCAAGGTCGCTGCGCAGCTCGGCTTCGACGCGGTGTACATGACGGGCTTCGGAACGGCCGCCGCGCGCGGTTATCCCGACCTTGGATTGCTGACCATGAGCGAGATGGTTGACAACGTGCGCGCGATCGCGCGCGCGGTCGATGTGCCGCTGATCTGCGATGCCGACACCGGCTACGGCAATCCGCTCAACGTCTGGCGCACGGTGCGCGAGTATGAAGACGCGGGGGCGGCGGCGCTCCATATTGAGGACCAGGTATGGCCCAAGCGCTGTGGCTTTCTCGCCGGAAAGCAGGTCATCGCGATCGAAGAGATGGTGCCCAAGGTACGCGCGGCGTGCGAGGCGCGGCGCGACCCCGCCGTGGTGATCATCGCGCGCAGCGACGCGCTGGCGGTCAACGGATGGGAGGATACGGAGCGCCGATGCCGCGCCTACCGCGAGGCGGGCGCCGACCTCATCTTCGTCGACGGCATCCGCACGCGCGACGACCTTGAAACCTACGCCCGCCGCCTCGGCGACCTGCCCCTGCTGTACAACGGCCAGTTGATGCCCGCGGGGGAGCTCGCGCGCTACGGCTTCAAGCTGACCATTTACAGCGGCACGCTGCTCGCTTACTACCGCGGCGTCCGCGAAATCTTAGTCGAGCTCAAACAGACCGGCGCGGTGCGCCGCGAGGGCCAGGGCAAGGCGTTCGATGAAGTCCTGCACCTGCTCGGTGCGCCCGAGCTCGACGCGCTCGGCAAGAAGTACGGCGCGTGACCAAGCTGCCCGCCGACGCCTCCCGACGGCCTTACGGGTTAACGGATTTGGCCGGGGTCGAGGCGGTCCCGCAGGTAGTCGCCCATGAAGTTGAACGCCATCACCGTGAGGAAGATGAACACGCCCGGGATGAGAATCCACGGGTAGCGCGCCAGACTTTGCACGTCCTGCGCCTGGGCGAGCAGATTACCCCAACTCGCCGCTGGCTCCTGGATTCCCAGGCCGAGCAGCGAGAGCGCGCTCTCGCCCAGGATGAAACCGGGGATCGAAAGCGTCGCGGCGACGATCGCGTAGCCGAGCACCGACGGAATAACGTGGTGGAGGAGCACCCTCCGGCGCGAGGCGCCGAGCGCGCGCGCCGCCTCGACGTAGGGACGCGAGCGCACCGAGGCAGCCATCCCGCGGATAATCCGCGCGAAGCCGGCCCAACTGATGAAGCTCATGATCGCTACGATCATGAAGAACGTCATCACCGTGCTTACGCCCGAGGGGATCACCGCCGCCAGCGCGAGCAGAAAGTAGAACGACGGCAGCGACATCTCGATCTCCGACCAGCGCATGATCAGGTTGTCGGCCAGCCCGCCGACATAGCCCGAGAACGCGCCGACCGCGATACCGAGCGAGAAGCTGATGGCGACGCCGATCAGTCCCACGCACATGCTGACGCGCGCGCCGTACACGATGCGCGAGAACAGATCGCGGCCGAGCCCGTCGCTGCCCATCAGGAAAACCGGCTCGGCCGCCGAATCGGTGGTGAACAGGTGGCCGCGATGGAACAGGCGCACGTAGGTCTTGCGCGTGCGGTCGGGTGCGAAAATCCGCGCCTCCGAATCCACCATCCGCATCGGATAGGCAAAAAAGAAGCCGCGCCGCCACTCGGCGGGCGGCGCTGGATGCAGCCGCATCGGCGGGCAATCGGGCAGGTTGCGGTACTGCTGCGTCGGGTCGTAGGGCGCGACGAACGGCGAGGCGGCGGCGAGGAAATAAAACAGCAGCAGGCAGATTACCGACAGCCGCACCACCCACGGCGCAAGCCGCCACTCGCGCGCGAGCGCGGCGCCAAAGGCGCGCACGCGCGACGGGCGCGCGGCCGGCTCGCCGTCGGCGCCGCGGGTTGCGGCAATTGTCGCCGGTTCCGCCGTCATCATCACTCCGCACTGAGCGAGGAAAAATCGACGCGCGGATCGACCGCGACCAGCGCGATATCGGCCAGCAGGTTGCCCACCAGCAGCAGCACCGTGCCCATCAGCACCGAGCCCATCACCAGGTAGATGTCGAGCGAGCGCACGGCGTCGAGCAGCAGCAGTCCCAGCCCCTGGAGATTCATCACCGCCTCGACCAGCGCCGCGCCGCCCAGCAGGTCGGCGAGCCCGTAGCCGGCCAGCGTGACAAACGGGTTGAGCGCGTTGCGCAGCACGTGCTTGTAGATTACCACCCGCTCGGACAGCCCCTTGGCACGCGCCGTGCGGACGAACTCGGAGTTCTTGATCTCCAGGATCTGCGAGCGCATCAGCCGCATCAACGACGCCATCCCGGCCGTGCCCAGCACCAGCACGGGCAGAATGAGATGGTTGAGGCGGTCGGCTAAACGGCCCCATTCGCCGAGGCTCGAGTAATAGACCGAGTAAGTGCCGCCCACCGGGAACCATCCCGTGCGCAGCGCCAGATACATCATCAGGAAGGCAAGGAAGAAATTCGGCACCGACATCCCGAAGAACGCGAGGAACGACAGCACCCGGTCCCAGATCGAGTTTTGTCTGACCGCGACCACGATCCCGATGGGAATCGCCACCAGCCAGGCGAACAGCATGCTAGCGGCGGCGAGAATCACCGTATTGAGCGCGCGCGCGGCAATGAGTGAGGTCACGTTAACGCGGTAGGTCAGCGAGACTCCGAGGTTGAGATGGAGCACCTGCCAGAGCCACTTGCCGTAGCGCACCATCAGGGGCTGGTCCAGGCCAAACTGCGCCTCCATCTGGCGAATCACTTCGGGCGAGATCGACGGGTTGAGCTTGAGCGAGGAAAGAAAGTTGCCCGGCACCAGCGACATCACGAGGAACGACAGGAAGGTGATCCCGATGATCAGCGGGATCATGTTGAGCAGACGCTTGACCAGGAAATTAGCCATCGGGCCGCGCGCGCTCAGTCGGGCGTGAACTCGATCCACTCGGGCTTGTAGAAGCCCCAGACGGTGGGCTGGAAGTTGCGCAGCGAATTCTTCCACGCCTGGTAATGCACCTGGCGCACGGTTTCGATGATCGGCAGCTCGTCGTGCAGGATCTGCTGGATGCGCCAGTAGTAAGGCGCGCGCTTGAGCGGATCCATCACCGTCGTGCCCTCATCCAGCAGGCGGTCGATTTCGGCTTCCCATGGGGTCGCCGGCTGGGGCTCGTGCGGATACCACAGATGCAGATTGCCGGACGAGCGCAGGAAGTTGGCCGCGTTGTTCGGCTCGACGCCGCCGCCGCCGAAACCGATCAGCACCGCATCCCAGTCGTAGTTCGAGTCGAGCTTCTCGACCAGGGTGGTGAACTCCAGCGGGCGGTAGTTAACCTTGATGCCGAGGCTGGCGAGGTCCTGCTTGAAGATCGCACACATCTGGTCGCGCACGTTGACCCCGGTGTTGGTGGTAAGGTTGAACTCGAGCCGGTGGCCCTGCGGATCGACCCGCACGCCGGGCCTGATCAGGTGGTAGCCCGCGGCCTCGAGAATCCCGGCCGCTTCCTTCAGGTCGTAGTCGTAATCCTTGAGATTGGGATTATGAAAGACCTTGTTGGCGGGTGAGACATCGGAGACTGCCGGCACCGCGAGCCCGTGGAAGCACAGGTTGATCATCCCTTGCTTGTCCACCGCATGGGCGAGCGCACGCATGAAGCGGATGTCGGTGAACCAGCGGTAGCGCGGATCGACGACGCCATTGTGGATGTAGTGGCGCGGATTGCGATTGAAGGCGAAGAACAGCGAACCGGTATCGATGCCGATCCGCTTGAGCGTAATGCCGAGCCGCTTCTGGCGCTCGCGCAGATCGACGACCTCCTCGGGCCGCGGCGTGTAAACATCGATCTGGCCGGAGAGAAAGCGCAGGTAGGCGGCGTTCTGATCCTGCACGATGAGCAGGGTCTGGCCGTTCAGCCGCGGCAGCGGCCGCCCGTTTTCGTCGCGCATCCAGTAATCCGGATTGCGCGCGAAGCGCACGTACTGGCTCTGCACGTACTGCGTCATCCGGTACGGCCCCTGGCCGACCAACTTTGACGGCGGCGTGTCGATACTCCAGGCCTGGTTGAAGCGGCCGGCCTCAAAGGCCGGCCCGAGCACGTGCGCCGGGATGATGTCGAAGCCAATCGAGTAGAGCAGCGGCGCAAACGGCCGCGGCATCGCCATCCGCACGGTGTAATCGTCCAGCGCTTCGACCTTGATCGGCTTGCCGTCCACCAGCAGCGTCGGCCGGACACTGTTGGGCACGTGCGGGTCGTAGATCACGCGCATCGTGAAGACCACGTCGTGCGCGGTCAGCGGCCGGCCGTCCGACCATTTTAGGCCGTGACGCAGATGGAAGGTCACCACTTTGCCGCCCTCACTGACCTGCCAGCTCTCGGCCAGGCCTGGCTCGGGCAGATTGGTCAACGGATTAATCCTGACCAACCCCTCGAACAGGTTGCCGACGGCGTCGCCCGAGGCCGAGTCGGTGACCAGGATGGGATTGAACGTGCGCGGGTCGCTGGTGGTCGCGGAGTAGAGAATCTGCTCGCGTTCGTGCTGATTGGACGGCCGCTCAACCCGGCATCCGGCCACCGCGCCCAGCGCGAGCGTCGCACCAAGCAGTAGCGCAAGCGCGAAGCGCCGGCTCTTCTGCGGATTCACCGCTGCAACTCAGCCCGCCGATCCCGCTCCCGCTCCGGCGCCGGCGTCGATCGAAATCTGCTTGGTCGCCGGCCCCGGCGTCAGGACGAAGAGCGCGGGGGGCAGCGTGGTGTTGAGCGCGGGCGCCTCGTAGCGCAGCGTGATGCGGCTGGTGGGAAACTGCGCCTCGACCTTGTGCGGGAAACTGACGTTGCCCGCGGCGCGCCAGTCGGCGTAGCGTACTTCGTAGCGGCGCGCGCCCGCGCCGTCGCGCTCGCGCACCATTCCGAGCTCGCCGCCGGCGAAGCCCAACTCGCGCGTGCCGCCGTCATTGAGCCGCCAGCCCAGCACGGTCATCCCGTCTTCCTCGGCGCTCGAGTCCGGTGCCGTGGCAAGTTCGGCGGGATCCGGCGCCAGGCCCATCAGGAGATCGATCGCCTCCGCCGGCGCCATCGGGATCCGGACGTAGCGCGCGAGCGTCGCCGCGTTGGCCTCGCCCGCCAGCATCGTGTTGTGCGCCGGGTCGAAGATCATCAGGCGGCCCGCGTCATTGGCCGCCAGCACCATAGTTGCCCCGAAAGGCGAGAGCGCCTCGACGCGCAGGCTCGCTGGGCGCATCAGAGCAAGCTCTTCGTGAGTCTTGAAATGATGGCCGTCGGCGGCGCTGTACTCCATTACGGCCCCGGTCTGCATCGAGCGCAACGAGCCCTCGCGCGCGGCGAGCGCCTTGAGCGCGGCGGAGGCGTGAGCGCCGAGCGCGGGCGGCGCGGGCGCCGTCAGCGCGCATCCGGCCAGCAGGCCCAGCGCGCCGAGGGCGGCCACGCCGACAACCGCGCGCAGCGCGCGGCGTGCCCGCTCAATGGCTCGCGCTGCCGACATTGCGCAGGGCTTGCAGTTTGCGCTTGAGCTGCGCGGCTTGCTGAGGATCCTTGGTCCGTTTGAGCGCGTCTTCGTACTGCTGGCCGGCCTGCGTGTAGCGCCCCAGGCGCGCGTAGGCGTCGCCCAGATGCTCGGTGATCGTGGGATCGTCGCCAGTCAGGTTGACCGCCTTCTCGAGTTGCTCGACCGCCTTCTTGTAATCGCCCTTGCGGTAATACACCCAGCCCAGGCTGTCGATGTAGAAGCCGTCCTCGGGCTCGATTTTGAGCGCGCGTCGGATGAGCTTCTCGGCCTCGTCGAGGCGTTCGCCGGCGTCGGCGTAAGTGTAGCCGAGGTAGTTGAGCGCCTGGGCGTTATCGGGGTTGAGCGAAATCGCCTTGCGCATCTCGGCGATGCTCAGCTGCTTCTGCTTGGTCTCGTCGTAGAGCGCGCCGAGCGTGAAGTGGTATTTGTCGTTGTTGGGCTCGAGGCTGACCATCTTCTTGGCCAGTTCGATCGCCGGCGGGTAGTCCTTCTTTTCCTCGTACACCCCGACCATGAAACGCATGATCTCGGCGTTGTCGGGCTTCTTGTCGAGCGCCTGGCGGAGTGCGCCGAGCGCGCGGTCGTAGTCCTGCTGCTTATCGTAGATGTAGGCCAGTTGAAGGCGCGACTCGACGTAATGGACGTTGTCGGCGGGAACCTGGTCGAACTCGGCCGCCGCCTTGCCGAACTCGTTCATCTCGCTGTAGGCGGTGCCAAGGTAGTAGTGGACGCGGTAGTTGTCGGGCTGCGCGCCGAGCACCAGGTTGAACTCGGTGGCCGCGCGCTCGAAGTCGCCGCGCTCGAAGTACAGCAGGCCGATCTTGGTCCGCGTATCGCTCGGGCTGATCTCGATCTTCGCCGGCGCCGGCGCCTGCGAAACCGGCGCTTCGGCCGAAGCGTGAGCGGCGAAGTACAGCTCGGCCAGGCGCTTGCGCGCGCGGTCGTTGTCGGGATTGAGCTGGAGGATCTTCTTGTAGATCGCGACGGCGTCGTCGCGCTTGCCCTGCGCCTCGCGCAGCGACCCCTTGTCGAGCAGCGCCAGTTCAGACTGCGGATTGAGCTCGAGCGCGCGCTTGTAATAGCGCTCGGCGGCTGGATAGTCCTTCGCCGCCAGCATCGTGCGCCCAGCGTAGTAGTAGCCCAGGAACGATTGCGGATCGAGTTCGATCAGCTTCTCGAAGGTCTTGCGCGCCTGCTCGTAGTCGCCGCGATTGGCGTACAGCGTGCCCAGGAACAGGTAGGCCTCCTGGTTCTTGGGCCGCAGCCGCAGCACTTCCTTGTATTGCTGCTCGGCGCCGGCGTCGTCGCCGGTCGCGGTGTCAATGCCGGCGGCCAGCAGATGGGCGCGGGCGAAGCCGGGCTCCAGCTTAAGCGCCTCGTTGATCTGGGCGAGCGCGTCCTGCAGGCGGCCGTTGCGGATGTACATCGTGGCCAGCGTCGCGCGCAGCGTGGCGTTGCCCGGGTCGTATTGCACCGCCTCTTCCAGCGCCTCCAGCGCCTTGGCGCGGTCACCGTTCTCGGTGGCGACCTCGGCTTGGAGAAACGCGCCCATCGCCTTGGCCTGCTCCGGAATCTCGACCGCGGGCCGGCCGCCGAAGGACGACCGCGGAATCAGGACGACCGCCGCCGGAGGCCCCTTGGGCCGCGCACCCACACGGGCACATCCCGCAAGGGCCAACGCCAGCGCGGCGATAAGCGCCGGCAACCGCGGAAATTTTGCCAACTTTGATTTGTCAGCGGGGACCGATTGCTTCGCAGTTAACACAGTGGGTTTGATTGTCAGCGCCGGCCTTCAGCGGACAGGATGCTACTACTATACGGATACCGGCTCAGCTTATAAATGTTGCCCGCACGCCTGCCGACGCGCAATCCCCGCGCCTTGTGCCGGCTAACCCGCTCGACTACAGCGTAGCCTCTATGGCAACGTCCAGCAGCTCCGCGGCATTCTCCAGCGCAAAAGGGGATGCTTCCGCGCCCAGGCTATCCTCGGCGTCCGGCGCGACCGGGACGCGCAAGCTCGGGCTGCTCGCGCTCACCTGCGTGATCTATTTGATCGTTAGCGGCGGTGCCTACGGGATGGAGGACGCAGTGCGGATGGCTGGGCCACGGCTGACCCTGCTGCTGTGCCTGATGGTGCCGCTGATGCTGAGCCTGCCGACGGCGCTGATGGCGGCTGAGCTCAATGCGCTAATGCCCGTCGAGGGCGGCTTCTACTTCTGGGTCAAGGAGGCCTTCGGGCCGTTCGCCGGCTTCGCCGAGGCCTACCTGACGCTCCTCTACACTGTGGTTGATATGGCGATCTACCCGGTTCTTTTCACCGCCTATCTCGCCTTCCTCTACCCGCTTGGCGGCGGCGGCCAGCTCGCGGTCGGAATAGCGCTGGTCTGGATCGCCGGATTGCTCAACTTTCTTGGCGTGCGCCCGACCGGCAACGTGTCGATCCTGCTGATGGCGCTGCTGAGCGCGCCGTTTGCGGCGCTGGTCGCGGTCGGCTTCGGCCGGTTGCTCCATTGGCATCCGCCCGCCGGCCGGCTCTTCGGCCCTGACTTCGCCACTGCCCTTGGCGCCGGGCTGAGCGTGGTCATCTGGAACTTCAGCGGATGGGAGAACGCCAGCGTGGTCGCGGGCGAGATTCGCGACGCCCGCCGCACCTATCTGCGCGCGCTGGGGATCGCGCTGCCGCTGGTGGTGCTCGGATATCTGCTGCCGCTCGGCGTTTCGCTCTCCGGCGCCCATGGCGGCGCGAAGTGGGAGACCGGATTTTTCTCCGAAGAGGGCTACCGGATGGGCGGGATGCTGTTGGGCGGGGCACTCGCGCTCGGCGGCACGGTCTCGTCGTTCGCGATCTTCGAGGCCGCGATGCTGTGGGTGTCGCGGATGCCGTACGTGTTGGCCTGCGAAGGCTATCTGCCGCCGTCGCTGGCCGAGCTGTGGCGCGCTACCGAAACCCCGGGGCGCTCGATCTTCGCCTGCTGCGTGCTGTTCACGCTGCTCGTTCCGCTCGGCTTTACCGCGTTGGTGGTGCTCGACGTGTTCTTTTATATGGGCGCGCTGATGCTTGAGCTGGGCGCATTGGTGCGGTTGCGCCGGCTGCATCCAGCGCGCGAGGGGCTGTTCGTGATCGGCGGCGGGACGCCCGCGCTATGGCTGGTCGTGCTCGCGCCGACCGTGACCTGGCTCGCGACGTTCAGCCTTGCGCTCGCGCACGGCGGCGCCCGCGTCGATTTCATCATCGCAATCGTGCTCGCGGCCGCAGTGTGGCCCGCCTACGCGCTGTGCCGCGGAATTTGGGGCGGGCCGCCGGCGGGAGAGGACGTCGCCGGCGCGCTCAGTGCGAATTCAACGTCGTAGCGATGGGTCCGCGCAAGGTGGAGGCCTATTTCAATTACGCCGGGCTCGCGCGCCCGACGCCCGCCGTCGCGCGCCGAATGCGAACGATCGAGCGCGAGTACGCCGAGCTCCTCTTCAGCGAGGACGGCTGGCGCATGTACGAGGCGGTGCTCGAGGATTGCCGGCGCGCCGCGCTCGCGGCGCTCGGCGCCGGCCAAACGGGCGGCGTCTCGCTGCTGCCCAATTCGTCGACCGCGCTCAACCTCGCGATCAGTGCGCTCGGCGCAACGCTCAAGCCCGGCGATCTGGTGCTGACCTCGGACCAGGAGCATCCGGCGGTCGAGTTGCCGCTCGGTCGCCTCGCCGCACGCGGGATCGAAGTCGAGCGCGTCGTCGCCGGCTCGCCGCTTGAGTTTCTCGAACTGGTGGACGCGCTGGTGGCCAGACGCCGCCCCGCGCTCGCCGTCTTCTCCCACGTTTCCTACAAAAACGGCCGCGTGCTGCCGGTCGAGGAGGCGGGCGAGATCTTCGCCGCGCGCGAGGTGCCGTACGTGGTGGACGGCGCGCAGGCGCTGGGCCAGGTCGCAGTGGACGTGCGCGCGACCCGGGCGTGCGCCTACGCGTTCACCGGGCACAAATGGCTGTTCGGCCCGATGGGCACGGGCGGGCTGTGGACCAGCGACGAGTTCGTCAGTCGAAGCCCGCTCGCCTGGAGCGGTCATCCGCGCCCGGGCGGCGCCGCGCTGGAAAGCGGGAGCATCAACTGCGCGCTCTTCGCCGGGCTCGCCGAAGCGTGCCGCACCCACACGGCCGAGTTCCGCGCGCGCGTCGCCGCGATGGCGCGGATGCGCAACGAGATAGACCGCCGGCTCGACCGGCTCTATCGGCGGGTGCGATGGGACGGACCGCACGCCCCCGGCATCCTCGCCTACTCGCTCGGCGATTCGCAAAGCTCCGCGGCGCTGGCGGAAGCGGCGGAGCGGCGCCATGGCGTGGCGATCAAGCCGTTTCGCCCGCCGGGCGAGCCCAACGGTTTTCGCATCTCGTTCTCGCCGCGGACCACCGCGCGCGAGATCGACCTGCTCGCCGCCGCGCTGTCAGACCTTGCACGGAATACTGTCTGACGGCTTCCGTCCACGTCTCCAACTTGGAAAAAATTGGCGGTCCAGACGACGATCGTTCTCCAAGTTGGGCTATTGTGAGCAAATTTTCCGGAAACCGGGCTATGTTTGCAGCGCGAACTACTTTGAGTTTCTGTTAGTTGTTTCTTGCAACTTCAAACTCCCTTTACAACTTGAAACCCGATAGCCTAAGCTCGCACCTGCGCCGCAATTGATCGCCCGTTGGCTCGTAGGGCTAGCGGCAAGAAGTATGCGGCGATGGGGAGAGCGGGTTGGTCTCGCTTCCGAACCGCCTTGTGGGTGCCGGTGTTAAAGGGGCGAACCGGAGGGGGCTGCCCGTCCAACACAGTGACTCAGCGAGTTTCATCTTGGAAGCCCAGAACGTTGCTGAAAAGCAGTCATCACCATTGTCGGAGGCAATCATCGAGACCGGCTTCGCCGCCAACGGCACCTCTGTAGCCGACGATTCGCCTCCGCTCACCTCGCTGCTCGCGTCCCGCCGGCCCGCGGCAAAAAAGCAACGCTTTGCGCGCGTCGGACCGATTCACTTTCAGCCGCTGGAACAGGAGCTGGAACCCATGAGTTCCTATTTCAGCGGACGAACATTGAACGCTGGCTGTGGCAACCGCGACATCACCGAGACGCTGAAGGCGTTCGGCGCAACCGAAGTCGTCAACTACGACATCGCTTCGGAAATACCGGGCGCACTTATCGGACCGCTAGAGAGGATGCCGTTCAGAACGGCCGAGTTCGACTCGATCTTATGCAATGCGGTGCTTGAGCACGTGGAAGCGCCCGAGCCGGTGATGCGTGAGATGGTCAGGGTGTTGCGCCCCGGCGGCCACCTGATGGTGGCGGTTCCGTTCCTGCAGCCGTTTCATCCGTGCCCCGGCGATTTCCGCCGCTACACGCACACCGGGATGTACAAGCTCGGAACAGACAGCGGTCTCGAGGTGCTCGCGATCTATCCGACTCATACGATCGCACAAACGCTGGGTTGGATCGTGTGGGAGTACCTGGAAGAGAAACGCAGCCGGCTTGGCAAAGCGCTCATGTTTCCCCTGCTCTGGTGTTTTACCCGCTACTGCTGGCGGAGCGATGCTTCGCTGACAAAGACGGTCAATACCTTCCAGGCCGTGTACCGTAAAGTACCCTGAGTGCTGCGAAACGGCGGCGCAACAAGCTCATGTCGGACTTCCCCAACCTCCCGCTCAACGAGTCCTGGCAGGCATGGCCCCCCGGCCGCGCGCGCATCTGCATCGCAAGCTACGAATTGCGCGGCCCATCTCGCAATGGCGGTATCGGGACCGGCTATTCTGCTCTGGCCAGCGCGCTGGCCGAAGCCGGCCACCAAGTCACCCTGCTCTATCTGTTCGGCACCTGGTGCGAGAGCGGCACCGTTGCCGAATGGCAGGCGTACTACCGCGAGCGCGGCATCCAATTCTGCCCTCTGCCGACCGCCTCGCGCCTGACCAGGAGCCCGCAAAGTATCGCCATCGCGCTCGATGCCTACCAGTGGCTGAAAGTCCGCGACTTTGACGTGGTTCATTTCCCCGAACTGCTGGGACACGGCTATTACAGCGTGCTCGCCAAGCATCAGGGTCTGGCTTTTGCCAACACGCTGATCTGCGTCGGCGTGCATAGCCCGATATCCTGGATTCGCGAGGTCAATCGCGAGCTGCCGCACACCGTCGACGAGCCCGAGATCGATTTCATGGAGCGCGAGTCGGTCGCGCTGGCCGACGTGGTCGTCAGCCCCAGCCGCTACCTGCTGGGTTGGATGCGCGCCAACGGATGGCGTCTGCCGAAAGCCACCTACGTCCAGCAATACGTCCTCTCGCCTGAGCTATGGAGCGTCTGGCGTGAGCGCGGCACGGAGTTGGCCCCGCAGCCAATCACAGGGCTGACCTTCTTCGGGCGACTGGAAGAGCGTAAGGGCCTCGCGCTGTTTTGTGACGCCCTCGACCTTCTGGTCAGCATGAACGCGCCGCGCTTCACAGTGAGCTTTCTGGGCAAATGCGCGCTAGTCGCCGGCCGCGACGCAATCAGCTACATCGAGGAGCGTGCCCGGCATTGGCCGTTCGCCTGGCGGATTGTCTCCGACCGTGATCAACAGGGCGCGCTCGAGCTGCTGCGCGAAGGCGGACGGTTGGCCGTGATCCCTTCGCTGGTGGACAACCTTCCCAACACGGTCCTCGAATGCCTCAGCGCCGGCATTCCGCTTATCGCTGCCCGCTCTGGTGGAATCCCGGAAGCGATCGCCGCCGAGGACGTCGAGCGGGTGACTTTTCCTCTGGATCCAGTTGCGCTTGCACAGCGTCTGCGTATCGCGCTGCGCGAAGGTGTGGCACCCGCGCGACCGGCTGTCGACCCTGAGGAGAACCGTGAGCGATGGGTCGCGTGGCACAATCAGTTGCGGCCGGAAGCGGCGGATGACGCTCAATGTGCGATCGAGTCGCGCGAGCCCCTCATCAGCGTTTGTCTGACCCAGCCGTCGCGCCCGCAATCGCTGCGCGTGGCGTTAGGCGCCCTGGAGGCCCAGTCCTGGCGAAACCTCGAGATCATCCTCGCTGTCCCCAGCGGAGGTTCCGACAGCGAGATCGAGCTGGCACGCGGGGAGAGCGCGGGCGAGGGGCCGAGACTGCGTACGATTTGCCGGCGGCTGGGATCTGCGGAAAACGTGCGCGATGCGGCTGCGGCGGCGGCCCGCGGGGACTGCCTGATTTTCCTCGACGAACATACGGTCGCAAAGCCGGACCTGGTCAGAACTCTGTACGGAGTCTTCCAGCGCACGCATGCGGATATCCTGACCTCGTTCCTCGACCTGTACACCGGTGACAGCCCGCCTGTTGACGGCGCCGGTTGCGGCTGGCAGCCGTTTCTCGGACCCGCGACGATTCCTGGAATCTTCCGCAATTACTACGGTCAGGGCGTCATCTTTTTACGCAAAGAGATTCTGCAACGAGTTGGCGGCTTCGCCGCCGACGACTGGCGACAGTGCGATGACTGGGAATTTTTGACCAAGGCTGTGCTCGCGAATTTGCGCCTCAAGGTAGTGCCAAAGGCGCTGGCCTGGTACCGGCTAAACGGCCTCGAAAGCTCTTTGGGCAACGGCAATGGAATGGCGGTCCGCCGGCTGCGCTCTTATCTGCAAATTTTGCCTCCCGCTTTCGGAGATCTGCTCAAGCTGTCGCTGGTCCTCAGTAAACATGCCCAGCACGACCCGGGAGCTCACTCGAACGGGAGAGATCCCGTGATGATGGCCGACGACGAACTGCTGAAAACGGTGCGGGAGCGCCTGTCCAATGGCGGAAATCGCCGAATCGCCGCCTTCCTCGACGAATGGCAGAATCACACCAGGGTGCGCCTCGGTTTGCCCGAACGGCGCCTGGAGCGCCTCCCGCACGTCGCGCGCGAGCTGTTCAAAGGCAACTATCATCGCTTTGCCCACGGCTTCGGAAGCGCGCTGCGCGACCTGCGGCGCACCCCGAGGCAGTCGGAACCGTCGCGCGATCGGTGAACAGTCCGGATGGCTGAAAGCACGGCGATCCTGGTCCTCGGGATGCATCGGAGCGGCACCTCCGCGGTCACCGGATGCCTGCATGCGCTTGGGGTCAACCTGGGGCCTTATCTGATGGCCGAGGATTCGACCCAGCCCAAGGGGTATTTCGAGCATGCCGAGATCGTGGCAATCCACGACGAACTGATGGCGGCCTTTGATTCCTCGTGGGACGATCCGCGCCCGCTTCCCGACGAATGGGAACATGACCGGCGCGTGAGGCCCTTCCGCGAACAATTGACGGAGATAGTCAGGCGGGATCTGATCACGGCGCCGCTGTGGGGCGTCAAAGACCCGCGGCTTTGCCGCTTGCTGCCGTTGTGGCTGCCGATGCTTGAGCGGCTCGCGGTGTCTGTCCGGGCGCTACGCGTGCTGCGGCACCCGGCGGAAGTCGCGCAATCGCTGGAAGCGCGCAACGGATTCGCCGCCGGCAAAAGCGGGCTGCTGTGGCTGCGCTACCTCCTGGAGGCCGAGCGCAACTCGCGCGCCCTGCCGCGGGTCACGCTGCGCTACGGCAATCTTCTGCGCGACTGGCGGGCCGAGTGGCTGCGTGTAGCCCGCGCCCTCGGCGTCACTTGGCCGAAATCCTACGATGAAGCGGGCCCTGCCGTCACGGACTTCCTCGAGGACGACCTACGCCATCACCAGAGCACGCGCTTCAACGATTTTGCGCCCCCGCTGCGCAAATGGATCGTCGCCGCCTACAGAGCGCTCGAACAGGAGAACGACTCCGGCAATCGGGCGCAGGAAATTCTCGACGGTGTGCGGCGCGAGCTCGCGCCATACGATTCTTTCGTGTCCGCGTGCTGGCTCGAACGGGTGAGAAACGTGGGGCTGGAAAACGCAAGGCTGCGAGCCGCGCTGGAACAGGCGCGAAATGAATTTACGCGGGCGCGCGACGAATTGACGGCCGCCCGCGCCAGCCTCGAGCAAAGGGACGCCGGACTCGCGAGCGCGGAGGCCGCGCTTACCGGCGTGCGGGCCGAGCTGACAGCCGTACAGGCCGAGCTGACAAACACGCGCGTCGAGCTGGCGCAAGCGCACGGCGAATTGCGCACGCTGCGCGAGGAGTTGAGCCGCACAACCACAGAGCGCGCCCACACGCAGGTGGCGCTGACCGAAGTGCGCCACGAACTGGTGCGCAACCGCGCCGAGGCGGAGCGTGTACGCGAGGAACTGGCAAAGGTCTACAGATCGCGGTACTGGCGGTTTACCCGGCCCTGGCGCACGCTCGACAACTACCTGCGAGAGCGTCGGCATGCCCGGCGTGCACGCAAGCGACGCGCACAGGTCCAGATCGCCAAACCCTAGAGGCAGCCCTTGCCATCAGAGCGCGCAGAGGACAACGGCAGGCCGAAGACTTGCCTGTTCGTGGTGGTTGGCGCGCAACGCACCGGCACCAATATCCTGCGCGAAATCCTCAACACCAACGAACGGATCGCGATGCTGGGCGAAGTGTTATCACCCAGTGAGGCGCCGTCGTACTGGGGCAATTTTATCGCCAGTCGCGGCCTCGGGTGGGTTCCACCGACCCTGGCCGATACCGAGTCGCTTCTCGGGCGCTATCTCGAATTCATCGAATACCGTATCCGTAATCACTGGGTGGACGGCGACAAGCGCGGCTGCACCGCGATCGGGATGGACATCAAGTACAGTCAGTTGCGAGAGATCGCGCCGGCCGGGTGGAGCAGCGAAGCGCCGCCTTACCTGCTCGGCTACCTGAGGGCGCGCAACGCGATCATCGTGCACGCGGTGCGCCGCAACGTGATCCAGTGCGCAATCTCGGCCATGATCGCAGAGCAACGCGGCGTGTGGCACAACTACGCGGGCAGCGTGATCGACGGCAGCTACCGGGTCGATACCGAGCAATGCCTTGCATCCGCGCGCGCGATCGTCCGCCAGCGCGAGCAATTCCTGAAGTGCTCAGAAGGTCTGCCTGTGGTCACCTCCTGCTACGAGGATTTGGTCAACGCCATCGCGCAACGCGACCCCGCAGGGCATATCCCCGAGGTGGCGGAGCCCCTGCGCTCGATCGCGCGCGCGCTCGGCGTGACCCGCGGCTTCCGCTACGCGACGCGCCTGCGCAAGGCTATCAACGTCCCTTACGCGCGCCTGCTCTCCAATTACGCGGAGCTGGTGGACGCGGTGACGCGGTCCGAATTCGCCCATCTCGCGCCGAGTCTCGATTGATTGGCGACCGAGGTGATACACAGGAAGTGTCGCCCGCGGCGGGCGCGTCCCAGAATTGGCGGAGGACCATGATGGAAAACGGCGCCGACTACCGGATCACCAGCATTGCCCGGCTGCGCGCGCTTTACGGCGAGCCCAATCCGATGACCCCACGCAAGCTGTTGACCGCGCTCGACGATACCGCGATTGACTTCATCGCGCGTTCGCCGTTCCTGGTGCTTGGCACGGCCGACGCCGCCGGCAACCAGGACGTCTCGCCCAAGGGCGACGCGCCGGGCTTCGTCGCGGTCGAGGACCGCCACACCCTTCTGATTCCCGACCGCCGCGGCAACAAGCTGCTTTTCACCTTCCAGAACATCCTGGCCAATCCGCATGTCGCGATGATCTTCATGGTCCCTGGCACCGAGGAGACGTTGCGCGTCAATGGCACCGCCGAGCTCAGCGCCGAGCCCGCGCTGCTCGAGCGGCTCGCGGCGCGCGGCGTGCCGGCGCAGCTCGTGATCCGGGTCGCCGTGGGCGAGTGCTTCTTCCACTGCGCCAAGGCGTTTCTGCGCGCGCGCCTGTGGGAACCCCAGAGCTGGGGCGAGCGAATCAACTTCTCGTGGGGCAGGTACCTCGCCGCAAAGGCCGGCGCCAGCGCGGAGACCGCGCACAAGATCGACCAGGCCGTCGAGCGCGATTACAAGAGCAATCTCTGATAGCTCTGATTGCACGCGCGTCAGGCGAAAAAGCCGTAAGCCGTGGCGCCAATTGCGCGCGTGAACGGTAGCGGCAGGCGGCGCCAGACCCGCGCCAGCATGCCCGTCGCGCGCTCGGGATCCTCGGCGTTGGCGCGCTGCGGGATACGCGGAAAGTAGCTGTAAGGCAGCACCGACGCGGCGGCCCCCATCTCCTCCTTGAACCGGGCCAGCCCGGCGTTGCGCGCGTCGGTGCGCCCGAGGTCGAGCCGCGCGGCGTGCCCCGCGTAGCGCTTCAGCATCGAGAAGAACAGCAGGTGCGAGGCGCCGTCGGCGCCGTGCGAGGCGCGCGCCGACCACTTGGCGTACAGCGCGTCGCGCTCGCGCAGGACCACGACCGCCGCCAGATCGCGCCCGTCGCGCGCGGCGATCCAGACCTCCAGCGCGCCGCGGGCGGCGAACACCTCGTGCACCGCGGCGAAGAATCGCCAGGGCTGCGGCGGCACGCCCAGGCGCCGGCGGGTCTCGAGCTGGAGCCGATAAAAGCGTTGCATCATCGCCTCGCTGTCGCCTGTCTCGACCGCCACCCCCTGCGCCAGCGCGTGCCGGACCTGGCGGCGAAAGTTGCGGTCCGCGTCGCGCTCGAGCTCGGCGAACGGCCGCGCGACATCGATCGACCATTGGCGGAAACATTCGCTGGTTTGCCATGGCGCCGGTGCCGCCGTCCCGCGGATCTCGAAGCTCGCGCGCCGGCGGGGCGCCGCTACCGCCAGTCCACGCAACAGCGCGGCGGCCGCCTGCGCGTTGACGCTGAGCGGCGCGGCCGAGTCGGAAAATGGCAGCCCGATGAAGCGACCGGCGAAGGGAATCTTGCTCGAGCTCAGGAGACATCCGGCGCTGACCTCTCGGCCCCGCTCGGCCATCGCGACCAGTATCCGGAAGCCGTAGGCGCGGCCCAGAACCTCGGCCCACGGAGCGCCGTGATAAAGGGTCGCCGCGGGATGGGCGTCGGCAAACTCGCGCCATCGCGCCCCCGCCAGCTCCAGCGGCACTATCGTCACCCGCTCGGCCTCCGGCGCGGTATCGTGCAAGGCGGCATGCGGCCCGGACAGGCCGATCTGCCCTCCGTTCATGCCCGCTGAAGCTTGTTCGATGAAATGCCTGTTCGGATTCATAGCGTCACCGACCGCTGCCCGGGCCACGTGTGCCATCCGGTTCCGGGTCGCTGAAAGCCATCGACGGCCGCGGCGCGGTCGGCACGTAGTATCCGAGCAGCTTGAGCCCCCACGGTTTGATCCACACTCCGTCGCTGGCCAACGTGAAGCCCGCCTTTTCCACAACGCGGATCGACGGCCGGTTGGTATTCGCAACGACATACCAGAAGCATCGGCCCGGCCGGGCGGCGGCCGCAACGATGGTTTCGAGCGCAAAGAGCGCGAGCCCGCGGCCGCGATGGGCGGGCGCGGTCCAGGTATCGCCAATCTGGAGGTCGTCGTCGCCCATGAAGGGGAAGCGCCAATAGCGAGGGGTGAACCCCGAATAGTGGACTACCGCGCCACGATCACGAATGAGTAGTGCGCCGCACTCAGCGCCGGCGAACAGTCGGGCACGACGCAGCAGCCATCGGAAAAGGAACCTTAGCTTAGGCCTCAGTCCAGGCAATCCAGCAGGCGGCGCAGGCAGCATCGGCGGCTCCCACAGCGACCATGAATAGCGAGGCGATAGCGGCGCGATTTCGCAGTTGGCGAAACGTCTGCTGCGGCAATAGAAACAGTAGCGTGCGCTCGGCGTCGCGCGACCGCCTGGTGGCGGTTCGGCAGTCTCTTCCCCGGCGCGCTCTAAAGACGAGCCCAGCATAGTGGCCGTTGCATTGTCAGCAGCAACCGGCGTGCCATGCCGCGTTTCGGAGCAATCCAAGGCTCAAAATGCTGCAAAACCAAAGTTCAAATGGCCTTGATGCAAAGCAAGTAAGGTTGTGGATGGGGTCTTTTAGGCTCCGAGTGTGGACCTTTTGTATCCAAAAATTACCTGCGATCAGCAAAAGTTGGCCTCGCTCACGGCGAGGATCGCGCACGCTGCGGGGCGGCGGTAATTCGCGCGCCGGCTAGCGGCGGCGCGGCGGGTTGTAAACGTGGAAGAACGAGAAGGCCGCGATCACCAGCGCATGGGTGATCGCGCCCGAGGCGATGAGCCGCTTGACGTCGGCGAGCGCGACGGTCACGACTTCGGTTTCCTCGGAGCTGTCGAGTTGCGGGCGGACGACGCGGCGCACGTTGCGCGCCATGAACGAGTAGCAGAAGTTGGGTTGGATGGCGGGGTTGGGATGGACGCGGCCGAGCTCGACGATCTCCTCCGAGTCGTAGCCGGTCTCCTCGCGCATCTCGCGCCGCGCCGCGGACAGCGGGCTCGGATCCTGCGGGTCAACCATCCCGCCCGGAATCTCCAGCGTGAAGTCGCCCACGCCGTGGCGGAACTGGCGCACCATCACGACCTCGCCCGCTGCGGTGAGCGGGATGATGTTCACCCAGGGCGGCGCCTCGAGGACGAAGAACGCATGCTCGCCGCGATGCGGATGGGCGCGTTGATGGCGATGGAGGTCGAAGATCGGCGTCGAGTAAACGCGCTCGCTCCTCAGCGTGTCCCAGCGGCGGGCTTTCCTGCGCGCCATCGACGGTCGAACGCCACTCACTCAGAACAAGCGCGCGTACTCAATCGCCGGGCAGCGGTCCATCACGACCGTCATCCCGGCGGCGCGGGCGCGCGCGGCAGCTTCCAGATTGACCACGCCGAGCTGGCACCACAGTACGCGCGCGCCCTTGGCGATCGCGGCCTCGGCGATCGCGGGCAGGAATTCCGGGCGCCGGAAGACGTCGACGATTTCCACCGGGTCGGGAATGGCGGCGAGCTCCGGATAGCATCGTTCGCCCAGTACGCCGAGGAGCGCGTCGGCGGCGAGCTGCGGATTGACCGGGATCACGCGAAAGCCCTTGCGCCTGAGCAACAGCGCGATACGCAGGCTGTCGCGCGCCGGATTCTCCGAGCATCCGACCACCGCGACCGTCGTCGGGCGCGATAGGATTGCGCGAATCTCAGCGTCCGAGGGGTTGGTCAATTCCATCGCCGGCTCGTTCGGCGCGCGTCCCCTGCGCTCAGTCCTCCGCGAGCGCCTCCTTCGGCCGCTGCTCGTCGGCGAGCAGCCGGTCGACGACTCTCGGGATAAGCCGCATGATTTCCTCGCGGCAGGCGTCGAACACCTCGTGGCCTTGCTCAAAGGGGTCTTCGATATCGCCGGCCTCGCCCGCGAACTCGCGCAGGGTAAAGACCGGGCGGTTTGCCGCGCCCTCGAAGCGCTCGACGAGTTCGCGCGCCTGCTGGGCGGTCATCGCGATCACGAGATCGGCCTCGGCGAGCAGCTCGGGATGGCGCTTGAGGTCGGTGGAGGTCGCCTCGTCGCCAAGATCGATGCCCACCGTGCGTAGCGTCATTCGAGTGTCGAGCGAGACCAGCGCGCCGTCGCGCGCGTAGGGCGCAATTCCCGCCGAGCGCACCACAAGCGCGCCGTCGACGCCGCGTGCGCCCAGTTCGCGGCGCAGCAGATGCTCGGCGATCACGCTGCGCGCGGTATTGGCGGCGCAGACGAGCAGCACGGAGCGCGAGCGCGGCGCCCGGCGCGCCGCGCTCGCCTCGCCCTTAGCCGAACGGCTCGACATTGGCGAACGCTAACCCCGCCCGGCGGACATCACCTCGGCCATGCTCTCCTTCTTGGTGACGCCCTTGGCCAGCTCTTCCTTGACCCGGGTGCCGAGCGCGGCCGGCTCCCAGAACGTGCGCGGCGGTGCCGCGAGCACGGCCACTGAGTGCCATCCGCGCATCATCCATACGCGGCCCATCCCGACGCGGAAGACCTCGCCGTGGACGTCCTTGGCGTCGTCGCTGCCCAGCCAGGCGACCAGCGGAGCGACGTGCGCGGGGCTGAAAAGGTCGAACTCGCCGGCTTTGACCGCAGGCATCGTCGCCGCTGTCTGCGGCGTGGCGTCGATGGTAAGCCGGGTGCGCGCGACCGGCGCGATCGCGTTTGCGGTGCATCCGTAACGCGCCATCTCGCGGTCCACGATGATGGCGAAGGCAGCCACCGCGGCCTTGGCGGTGCCGTAGTTGCTCTGGCCGGCGTTGCCGAGCAGCCCGGAGTCGGAGCTGGTGTTGATCAGCCGGCCGTTGAGCAGGTTGCCGTTCTTATGCTGCTCGCGCCAGTAAGCGCAGGCATGGCGCGCCATGTTGAAGGTACCCTTAAGATGGACGTTGACGACGGCGTCGAAGTCCTCCTCGCTCATGTTGAAGATCATGCGGTCGCGCAGGATACCGGCGTTGTTGACCACGATGTTGAGCTTGCCGAAGTTGTCCAGCGCACATTCGACGATGCGCTTGGCGGACTTGAAGTCGCTGACGCTCTCGAAGTTGGCCACCGCCTCGCCGCCGAAGCCGCGGATTTCTTTGACCACTTCCTCGGCGGGCGAGCGCGACTGTCCGGTGCCGTCGAAGTGGCCGCCGAGATCGTTGACCACGACCTTAGCCCCCTGCTTGGCCAGCAGCAGCGCCTCTTCGCGACCGATGCCACGGCCGGCGCCAGTGATAATCGCGACCTTTCCGTCAAGTAATGCCATTGTCGTCCGAGTCCTCTCCTTGTCGTAGTTGGGCGCGCGCGGGGCTGGCTGCATTGCGCCGCGCGGCGCGACCCGGGGTTCCGGCCGGCGCGAATCAGGCTGGGATGCGCGCGGTCCGGCCCGGCCCTAGGCAGATTTATCCCGTATCTCCGTCCTCCCGCAAGCGCCGCGCATGGCCCGGCCGGCGGGGCGCGCGGTCGAATGGAACCTTTTCGGGGCGCCGTCCAATTATGATGCAGCGCCAGCCAAGGCTTGACAGGCAACGTGGATATTGCGATTAGGCTAGCGCCCCAATTGCGGACCCGCCCAGGGGCGGGTAATGATGAGGGGCCTCGGGGAAGCCGATGAGCCGCTGGGGGAGCGGGCCGGCGCGTCTCCAGATAAGTTTCTCACGCGGAAGGACAAGCAATGCAGAATCAGTTCGGCATCATCCAGATGATCCAGCAGGGTTATTACGCCACCTACCCGCTGATCATCATCTCGATCGTTTGCCTGGCGGTGATTTTCGAGCGCCTGTGGGCTTTGCGCGGCATCGGTACACGTGCGACCAAGACCGCCGACGCCCTGGTCGGCCCGCTGCGCGCGGGCAAGTTCGATGCCGCCCTGCAAGAGACCGAGGCCGGGCGCACGGCCGCGGACCGCGTCTTCCATACGCTCATCAGCGGGGCGCGCAACCTCGACCGCGATCGGCTGGAGGAACTCGACGAAGAGCGCCGCTTCCAAGAGCTGGTCGAGCTGCGCCGCTACATCTGGGTGCTCGCAACCTCGGGTGCCTCGGCCCCGTTCATCGGCCTGTTCGGCACCGTGGTTGGTATCCTGGTCGCCTTCCAATCGATGGCGATCATGGGGACCGGCGGCTTTTCGGTGGTCGCAGCGGGCATCTCGGAGGCGCTGATTTCGACCGCGCTGGGTCTGGCGGTCGCGATCATCGCGGTCATCTTCTACAACTACTTCTCGGTCAAGATCGAAAACATCAACGCCGCCATCCACATCAACGCCGCGCGCCTGATCGACGCCGCGCTCCAGGGGAGACAAGCCGTTGGCGGTTAGCGGGCCCAAAACCGGCGGCGAGATGTTCTGGCAAATCAACATCACGCCGCTGACCGACATCTTCCTCGTCCTTCTGATCATCTTCATGGTCACCACCTCGGTGACCATCGAGGCCGCCTCCCACGTCGATCTGCCGCTGGCGCAGAACACCTCGCCCGAGAACAAGGGCGTGATCGTGACCTACACCGCACAGCACGAGCTGTTCGTCAATTCCAAGGACGTGACCGAGCGCGACCTGGAATCGGCGCTGAGCGAGGCGCTCAACCGGGTCGACTCCAAAGTCGTCATCTTCCAGGGCGACCAGAAGGTGCTGCTGGGCGACATGATCCGCATCCTTCAGATCGCCAAGGAGGCCGGCGCGCAGCAGATCGCGATCGCGGCCAAGCGGGTTGCGCCGGGCCAGGTGCAACGGATGCAGACGAGCGGAGTGAGCGGCGCCGGCGCCCGCAGCGGTTAGCCCGCGGCAGCGTCAACACATTGCAGCCGGAGAACAGCGGCGCACGGCCAGTAGCGGTTGTAAGCGGATAGCTCCAGACGATGGCAATCAGCAGCAATCAGGGCGGAGGCCTCTTCGCCGACATCAATATCACGCCGCTTACGGACATCTTCCTCGTCCTGCTCATCATCTTCATGGTGGCGACAGCAATCACCATCGAGTCGGCGGCGCACGTCGATTTGCCCAAGGTCCAGGCGCAATCGAGCAGCGAGAAGCCCAAGGGCGTGCTCGTGATGTACACCTCGGACCATCGCATCTTCGTCAACCAGACCGAGATTCCCGAGGCGATGCTGCCGACGGCGCTGAAGGACGCGATTACCAAGGATCCGGACAAGCTGGTGGTCTTCCAGGGCGACCCGGCGGTGATCCTCGCCGACGCCGTGCACATTCTCGACGTGGCCAAGACCGCCGGCGCGCAGCAGATCGCACTTGCGGTGGCCAAGCTGCCGGGGCCGGCCGCGGGGGCGCCGGTTCCGAGCGGGCCGATTGCTCCGCCGGAGCCGGCGGCAGAAGGCCCGGGGACGTAGCTTGCCGGGGCGACGAGGTAAGAATAGTTACGCTGGCCGCAAACGCGCCTGCGGGCGCATAATAAGAGCTCAGGCGCGGACCTCTCGGGGGAGCCGGGCGAGCGCCGCCGACAAAAAAAGGAATTTGTGAGCGTCGCGCAAGAAATCGGCCTCCTCGCGGTCTCGGTGGTGGTCGTCGCGCTGGGTCTGTTCTGGATCAGCAGCCGGGCGCATCTGGGCGAAGAGGATCCCGACCAGGAGAAGCCCGGGCTGCGGCACGCCTTGCGCCAGAGCCTGCGCTTTCTGCTCGGCCCCTTCCCGCTCTCGATTGGCCTGCACGTCGTCGTGCTGCTTTTTCTGCTCTTCGCCGTGCACATCGAGAGCGCTCCGAATTTCATCCCGGTTAGCCTCCAGGCGGGCGGGGGAGGTGGCCAGTCCAAGCCCGGCGAGGACACCAACCTGCCCGAAACGCAGTTGCCCGAGATGGCGGCGCTGCCGATCGAGCGTCCCACGGAGCTCAACACCGCGGCGCGCGAAATCGTGACCACGGCCAACAACTACGTTCGCGCAACCACCGGCGGCATCGGCATCGGCCGTGGCGGCGGCATCGGTTCGGGCTACGGCCAGGGTATCGGCAACAGCTTCGGCGGGTTTATCAGCGGACTGCGCCGCACCGGCCTCGACGTCGTGATCGTGATAGATGGCACGGGCTCGATGCGCCTGGTGATCGACCAGGTCAAGGTGAAGATGCGATCGCTGATGCTCGCGATCCATCGGCTGGTGCCGACTGCGCGTATCGGAGTGGTGGTCTTCGGCGGACGCGGCGAGCCGATGGAGGTCCAGGCGCTCACTACGCAGACCGCTCCGCTGATCAACTTTCTCAATAACATCCGCGCACACAACGGCGGTGAATGGCAGGAGAATACACTCGGCGCGATTCGGACCGCGGTCGATACGATGGGCTGGCGGTCGTACGCACGCAAGGTGATCGTGCTGGTCGGCGACACCCCGCCGTTCAAGGAGGACTTCGATCCCTGCCTCCAACTCATCCGCCAGTTCCACAACGAGAACGGCACTTTCAATACGGTGGACCTGACGGTCGAGGAACACGAGGCCTTCGTCAAGGAATGGGAAGAGACCAACGGCGGCGCGCCGATGTCGGTCAACACCCTGCCTGAGTTCTACCTCGAGACGCAGGCGGCGTATCAGGCGATGGCGCGGGCGGGCGGCGGCGTATGGCGCAGCCTGACCAAGGATCAACACATCAACCAGCAGGTGCTGATCTTGGCCTTCGGCGAGAAGTGGCGCTCGGAGGTGGCGGCGTTCGGCCGTGGTATCACCTCGCGCAGCAGCGACCCCTAAGTCTGCAAGCTTGTCCAACGTAGCGTGGGATTAGCGGGAGTGCGGCAATGCGCCTCTCGCACAAGGGCGCGTTTCGCCGCTTCAGCGTCAGGATTGTGTCGCTTGCTAATTCCTTGGCTCCGGGGGAGACATGGCTGCCTCCGCGGGGGCCGGCGGAACGTGCGCGGAGCGTCAATTCGACAATTTGATCCTGCCCTTGGTCAGCTTCACCGTGGCACAGGAGTTGCGTTTTGGCCCGTGCAGGAGGAACTGTCTATGCGTAAGTTCACACTTGCATTGGTTGCGTTCGCGGCGCTCGCCGTGACGCTGTCCGCCGTGCCCAGCGCGCGCGCGGACGAGGCGACGACGAAGGTCGGCTATCTGAGCTGCAACGTCGCCAGCGGCTGGGGCATCATCTTCGGCTCGTCGCGTGATCTGGATTGCACGTTCACCTCGGCGGTGGCTGGCCATCCGGAAGTCGAGCACTACAAGGGCTCGATTACCAAGTTTGGCGCTGACATCGGCTACCTGGCTTCGGGCGTGATCCTATGGACCGTGTTTGCGCCGGCTCACGAAGTCAGCCACAAGACCGGTCTGCTCGCCGGTCACTATGGCGGCGGCACCGCCAGCGCTACGGTTGGGCTCGGTGCGGGCGCCAACGCGCTGGTCGGCGGGATGGACAGCTCGATCGCGCTGCAGCCGGTGAGCATCGAGGGCAACACCGGCCTCAACGTGGCGGCGGGCGTGGCAATGATGAACCTGGAGTATGCGGGAGAGGTGAAGAAGTAGGCCCCTCATCCAGATGTAGCGGCGGCAGAAAGGCCGGGGCGGTTTCGACCTCCCCGGCTTTTTGGCGTCGGGCGCGCTAAGCGTCCGAATTTTTTAACCTTTTTTGCAAGTGGGCTTGTGCAAAAGAACCGCGGAGTGCTATTAGGTTCGGGTCGCCACGTCAGCTTAGGCAGCTTGAGGTTGAAAAAGCGCCCTTGGACGCTCCGCGCGCATCGATTGCAACAATTTCGGCTCTGTTATTCATAACCTTGGCCGTCGGCTTCTTCGCCGGCTATGTCAGCCGCCCGCTGGTCCGCAACCGGCTCGCCACGATGCATCCCGGGAGCGCGCGACAGTTGGCAAAGGCAAATATCCCTTCGCCCACCGACTGCCGGCTCGGTAACGACGGCTCGGTGTGGTGCCCGTCGCTGCGCCCGGGCGAAGGCTACATCTGCGTCGTTCCGCCCAAGCTGCCGCCCGGCCTCCAACCGCGGCCTCCAATTTCGTCGTAGTCTGTTCCTACGCCTCTCTCGCTCCTGGTGGGCCGCGCCGCCACGCCCACCCATGTGCCGCGGTGCGCCTGTGCCATCTACAACGGCTGCTTAGCCGGCGGCGGCGGGCGACGATGATGCGGCGCTGACGGCAATGCGGCTGTGGTAGCGGCCGTAGTTGAAGTAGATCAGCAATCCGACCCCCATCCAGACGAAGAACCTGATCCACGTCACCATCGGCAGACTCGCCATCAGGTACAGGCAGGAGAGCACGCCCAGAATTGGCACCGCCGGCATGAACGGCGTGCGGAACGGTCGATGCTGATCCGGATCGACGTAGCGCAGGATCCATACGCCCAAGCATACCAACGTGAACGCAAAGAGTGTGCCGATATTGGTCAGCTCGGCGATGTCCTGGATCGGCAGAAAAGCCGCGGCGATTCCCACCGCGACCCCGGTGATGACGGTCGGGATGTAGGGCGTCTGAAAGCGTGGATGCACCCGGCCGAAGGCTTCGGGCAGGAGGCCGTCGCGCGAGATCGCAAAGAAGATCCGCGACTGCCCCAGCAGCAGCACCAGCAGCACCGACGTCAGTCCCATCACCGCGCCCAGCGAGACGATGCCGCCGACGAAGTCGAGCCCGCGGCTGACGAACGCCGAGGCGAGCGGCGCGTTCTTGTCGATCTCGCCGAACGGCACCATCCCGGTCAGCACCGCGGAGACCGCGATATACAGAAACGTGCAGATGAAGAGCGACCACAGGATGCCGCGCGGTAGGTCGCGCTCGGGCACCACCACCTCCTCGGCCGCGGTCGAGACCGCGTCGAAGCCGATGTAGGCGAAGAAGATGTAGGCCGCGCCCTTGGAGATCCCCGACCATCCGAAAGGCGCGAAAGGCGTCCAGTTGGCGGGGCGCACGAAGAACATCCCGACTAGGATCACGATCGCCACCGCGCCGAGCTTGATTGCGACGATGGTCGAGTTGAGCGAGGCGCTCTCGCGGATGCCGATGTAAAGTACCGCCGAGATGAGCAGCACGATGAGTAGCGCGGGCAGGTTGATTAGCGCGCCGGCCTCGGCGCCGGGCGCCGAGGCGAGCGCGCGCGGCAGATGGAGCCCGACGCCGTCGAGGATTACGCGAAAGTACCCCGACCACCCGACCGCGACGGCCGCCGCGCCGACGGCGTACTCCAGCACCAGGTCCCAGCCGATGATCCATCCCACCAGCTCGCCCATCGTAGCGTACGAGTAGGAGTACGCGCTGCCGGCGACCGGAATCATCGCGGCGAACTCGGCGTAGCACAGCGCCGCCATCGTGCACGCCACGCCGGCCAGGATAAAGGAAACGATCAACCCTGGCCCGGCCTCGCGCGCACCCACACCGGTCATCACGAAGATGCCGGCGCCGATGATCGCGCCGATGCCGAGCGCGGTGAGGTCGAGCGCGCCGAGCGCGCGGCGCAGGCCGCCCTGATGCGGCCCGGCCTCGGCCATCAGCACGGCTACCGGCTTGCGCCGCATTAACTGCGCACGCAGATCGTTGTTGCGCTTGGCGCTCACCGCTCCGCCTTCCCGCGCCGACGCGGCGCGTCACCAGGCCACGTAGCCGCCGTCCACCGCGAGCACCGAGCCGGTCACGTAGCTCGACGCCTCGCTGGCGAGGAAAATCACCGCGCCGCGAATCTCCTCCGGCCGTCCCACCCGGCCCAGTGGCGTCGCCCGCTCCATCCGTTCGCGATTGCCCTTGGCCATGCCGGCCTCGGTCGCCTCGGTCGGAATCCATCCGGGGGCGAGCGCGTTGACCAGAATTCCGTAGCCGGCCCATTCGACCGCCAGCTGGCGGGTGAGATTGGCGAGCCCGGCCTTCGCCGCGGCGTAGGCGGAGAGCCGATAGATCGAGCTGGCGACATTTGCGTAGATCGAGACCATGTTGATGATGCGGCCGGGGCGTTTGGCCGCGATGAGCGCGCGCGCTACGCGCTGCGCGAGCATCATCGGCGCGGTCAGGTTGGTGGCGATAGTGGCGTCCCAGGTCGCGCGCGGCAAATTCTCCGCGCGCCCGGTGGGCGAGATGCCGGCGTTGTTGACCAGAATGTCGACCAAGCCGAGCTCGTGCCGCGCGCGCCCCAGGGCGGCGTCGAGCTGGGCGTCGTCGGTCACGTCGAGCGGGATCGCGGCGGTGCGCACGCCGTACGCGCACGCCAGCTCGGCGGCGAACTTCTCCAGCCGCTCGCCGCGGCGCGCGGCGAGCGCGACGTCGGCGCCGGCGAGCGCGAGCGCGGTTGCGCACTCGACGCCGAGTCCCGAGGAGGCGCCGGTGACGAAGCCGACATGGCCGCGCAGCGAGAAGAGCGAGGTGAGCGAGTCCATTCTATTCCCGCGAAGCCGGGGCGGCGGTGGCGGCGGCGGCCATGGCCGCCGCCGCCACCGCCGCCGCAACGTCCGCCGCGCTCACACCGTAGTGGGTGACCGCGCGGAACTCGGTTGCGCCGCGCGCGCCGACCAGCACGCCGCGCTCCTTGAGCGCGGCGGCAAAGCGGCGCGCGCGCTCGGCTCCGCCGGCGACCTCGAAGAACACCATGTTGGTGCGCCGGCGCACCGGAAGCACCCGGACTCCCGCGACGCGCGCCAGGCCCTCGGCCAGCATGCGCGCGTTCGCGTGATCCTCGGCCAGCCGCTCGACCATCGTCTCCAGCGCGACGACACCGGCTGCCGCAATTATCCCCGCTTGCCGCATCCCGCCACCCACCAGCTTGCGCACGCGGCGCGCGCGCTCGATAAACGCGCGCGGCCCGCATAGCAGCGACCCCACCGGACAGGCCAGCCCCTTGGAAAGGCAGAACGAGATCGTATCGGCGTAGCCGGCGATCTCGCGCGCGGTGGTCTCCAGCGCGAGCGCCGCGTTGAAGATGCGCGCCCCGTCGAGATGGACCGGCAGGCCGCGGCGATGCGCCGCGTCGGCGACCACCGCCATGTGCGCGAGCCCCACCGCCGCGCCCCCGCATCGGTTGTGCGTGTTCTCGGTCGCGACCAGCGCGTGCGGCGCGAAATGCACGTCCGCCGGCGTGGCGAGCTCGGCTTCCAGCTCGTCGGGGTCGAGCTCGCCGTCGTCGGTGTTGCGCACCGGCGTCATCACGACGCCGCCGAGCGCGGCGGCGCCGCCCGCCTCGTAGAGATAGGTATGGGCGCGCGCGCCGAGCACCGCCTTGGTGCCGCGCGCGCAATGCGTCAGCATCGCGACCAGGTTGCCCATCGTGCCGCTGGCCACCAGCAGCGCGGCCTCCTTGCCCATCGCGTCGGCCGCCATCGCTTCGAGCCGGTTGACGGTGGGATCCTCGCCGTAAACGTCGTCGCCCACCTCGGCACGCGCGATCGCCTCGCGCATCGCGGGCGTCGGCAGAGTGACCGTGTCGCTGCGCAGATCAATCACGCGCTGGCGCTCTACTCGGGGAAGATCGCCTTGACCACTTCGTCGATCGCGCGCTTGCTGTCGGCCTCGTCGGTCAGCGACCAGGTGACAGCGACGGTGGCCGCGCGGCGCGGCGGAATCCTCTGGCGGATAAGCTCGCCGGCGTAGATCAGCAGGCGCGTCGAGACGCCTTCCTCCAGCCCCGAGGCTTTGAGGTTGCGCACCTTCT
The DNA here is from genome assembly GCA_035650475.1 of Candidatus Binataceae bacterium. Taxonomy (NCBI): domain Bacteria; phylum Candidatus Binatota; class Binatia (SeqCode); order Binatales (SeqCode); family Binataceae (SeqCode); species Binataceae bacterium (SeqCode). The sequence continues at coordinate 274,081 of DASRHP010000009.1, read as the reverse complement.
CGCCGAGCATCGCGAGCTGCATCGCCATGTCGCGGTCGACGCCCGACTCGTGCGCGATGATCTCGACCTCCTTGTCGGCCGGCGGATAGTTGAACTCGATGGTGACAAAGCGCTGGCGCGTGGAATGCTTGAGGTTCTTCTGGATGCTCTGGTAGCCGGGGTTGTAGGAGATCACGAGCAGGAAGCCGACGTGCGCCTCGAGCGTCTCGCCGCGCTTTTCGACCGGCAGGATACGCCGATGGTCGGAGAGCGGATGGATGAGCACGGTGGTGTCCTTGCGCGCTTCGACGATTTCGTCGAGGTAGCAGATCGCTCCGCGCCGCACCGCCTGGGTCAGCGGCCCGTCCACCCACACCGTCTCGTCGGCCTGGATGAGGTAGCGGCCGACGAGGTCGGAGCCGGTGAGGTCCTCGTGGCAGGCAACCGTGATCAGCTCGTTGGGGCCGTCGGGCAGGCTGGCCAGGCGATGCGCCATGTGCTCGACGAAGCGCGTCTTGCCGCAGCCGGTCGGCCCCTTGAGCAGCACCGGCAGGCGGGCCTTGTAGGCGGCCTCGAAGATCTCGACCTCGTCGCCGATCGGCAGGTAATAGGGAGCGTTGTGCGGGTCGAGGTGGCGGACCTCGGGCCCCTCGGCCTGCGTCCGGCTGTCGAACCGTCTCAGTTCAATCGACATCGTTTACCTTCTGGGCGTGAGCGGCCACGCGGGTGGCGCAAATTTTCAAGCACCGTCCCTTCTTCAACCTGCACTTCTGCGCGGCATTATAGTGGAGCCGCCGCGGGAGTCTCTAACCTCGTAGCCACGACCCTCAAGCTCGCGGCGCAGCTCGTCCGCACGCCTGAAGTCTTTGGCGGCCCGCGCCTCGTCACGCAGCCGCTGCATCTCTAGTATCTCTTGGGGAAACTGCGCAAGGGCTGTCTCTCTTCGCTTAGCCTCCAGTTCAAGGCCAAGCACCCTGTCGAAGCTCTTCAGAGTTTGCCAAATTCTGCGATCGTTTCTCCTATAAGCTTCCGCGACCATCTCAAGCGCTGCGGCCAGCGCCTGCGCGGTGTTGAGGTCGTTGTTGAGCCCCTCCACGAAGCGCTCGTCGAATTCCCGAGCCCATGGCGAATCGTCGGCCCGCGCGTCCTCATCCGATAGGTTGCGCGCGAACTCGACGAAGTATTCGAGGTTGCGCTCGGCGGCGCGCACCGCGTCGAGCGAGAACGCGAGCTCCGAGCGATATTTGGCGCCGAAGCAGAACAGGCGGAAGGCGAGCGGGTTTATCCCCTCGGCGATGAGATCGTCGAGCACCGGGAAGCGGCCGGCGCTCTTGCTGATCTTCGCCCCTTCCATCCCGACCAGGAAGGCGTTGTGGATGAAGTAGCGCACGAACGGCTTGCCGGTTGCGCTCTCAGACTGCGCAATCTCGTTCTCGTGATGGACCGGAATATGGTCGAGGCCGCCCGAATGGATGTCGAGCGTCTCGCCCAGATAGCGCATCGACATCGCCGAGCACTCAATATGCCATCCGGGATAGCCGCGTCCCCAGGGGCTGTCCCATTGCATCAGATGCTGCGGCTGATTGAGCACCCACAGCGCGAAGTCGTGCGGGCTCTTCTTGTCGGGCGAGTGCTCCAGGCGCTGGCCCGCGTGCTGCTCGTCGAGGCTCTGGCGCGAGAGCCTGCCGACACGGCCCGGCCCGCGCCACTTCTCGACGTCGAAGTACACCCCCGACGGCGTGACGTAGCCGTAGCCGTGCCCGACGATGCGCTCGATGAGCGCGATCATGTCGGGGATATGGTCGGTCGCCCGGCAGAGCATCGGCGGCGCCGGCAGCATGATATTGAGCCGCTCGCAATCGCGCTTGAACTGCGCGATGTAGAAATCGGCGACCTCGCGCGGCGTCCTGCCCTGGCTGCGCGCGGTCTTCTCGACCTTGTCCTCGCCGGTGTCGGCGTCGGAGGTCATGTGGCCGACGTCGGTGATGTTCATCACGTGGCGGACGGTGTAGCCGTTGAATTCGAGCGCGCGCCTGAGCGTATCGACGAAGACGTAGGCGCGCATGTTACCCAAGTGCTGCGGCAAATACACCGTCGGCCCGCACGAGTAGTAAGTCACCGTCGGCGGGCTTTGCGGATGGAACTCCTCGACCCGGCGGCTCAGCGTATTGAAGATGTAAAAGGGCTTCACCTTGTTCGTGCCCGGCGCGTCCGCGCGATACGGAACGGCCGCAGCGCGCCGCCCCGCGCCGCCGCGCTCACGGCTCCTCGACCGGCGCGGTGCTCGCAGCGCGCGTGCGCCCGCGGCCGTCGCCGAAGCGATGGCGCGAGGCGGCGATCGCCTTGTACTGGCGATCCGCGAGCCAGGCGTAGCCGGGCAAATACCACAGATAGGCGAGCAGGCCGCGCATCCCGGACTGCCGGCGCAGAATCTCGTTGATTGCGCGCGCCCCACGATAGACCCGGCCGGCGTCGTCGATCACGTGCAGCTCGTAGAGCAGGTCGTCGAGCCGCAGTTGCGGAAAGCGCACCCGCGCCTCGTCGGCGTGGAGGTCCATCAATTCGAGCGCGCCCGAGTTGTCGTAGTCGAGGATGCCGTCGGCAACCGCGCGGCACATCGCACATCCGCCGTCGTACAGCACGGCGACCTTGCCCGGGCGGGCGCGCGCCGCGATCCGCTCGGGCTCTCCGAACAGCCGTCCCATCGCGTCTAGCGCCTCGACAGCCGCGGATTGTGGGTTACCCGCTGCGCCTTGTGGCTCTCGGCGTTAATCCGCCACTCGTAGCCGTCCACCAGCGACTGCCATCCGGCCTCCGCCGTGTTGGCCGACTTGGCGAGCGTGGTCCACACGCTCTGGCCGTCGGAAAACTTCTTGATCGACATCACCTCGGCCTCGGTGGACTCGCCGCTGGCGTGCATATAGGTCTCGATCACGCGCACCGGTTCGAGGAACGGAAAGTACTTGAGGAGCGCCTTGCGCAGCGCGAGGTCGAGCGCATGGACCACGCCGACGCCGCGCGCGGCCTCGGTTTCCTCGAAGGCGCCGACGCGGATCACCACGGTGGCGTCGATCGTCATCTTCCCTTCGTAGTAGTCGTCGATCACGCGCCGGCGCTCGACGATGAAGGGGGGCACGTAGCTGCCCGAGCGGCGCAGTTCGTCAAGCTCGCGCGAAGCCTGGGGAATCTCGGTCTCGTAAAAAATCGACTTCGGTTCGTTCATCGCCCAACTCAACGATCATCCTGTCAATTATCTTTTCCCCCAGCCGCCCTTTCAAGGTGCAGCGCGGCCCGGCGGCGTCGCTTTCGAGCGCGTGCGCGGCTAATTTTGAAAGCAGACGATGAAGTCCGGCGCGAAACTCGTTGCCGCCGCGGCCGCCGCGGCATGGCTGCTCGGCTGCACGCTCGCCGCCGCCGCGGCCCAGATTACGGTCCCGCTCACGATCGACTACGTCACTCTGCGCGAGGCCCTCAAGCGCCAGATTTACGACGGGCCCGGCGACCGCGCTGAGCTGTGGAGCGGCGCCAACCGCTGCGAATATCTCTACGCGCAGAACCCATCGTTCGGGCGCGACGGCCTCGCGGTCAGGCTGGCGAGCGCGGGCACGCTCAGCCTGGGCGTGCCGATGGGCGAGAGCTGCGTAAGCCCGATCGCCTGGCAAGGGATAATCGAGGTCTCGGCTCAGCCCTATCTCGCGCCCAACCTGCGCCTGATGTTTCGCGTCACCGACATCAACCTCTACGACGCGCAGCATCACAAGACGCTCATCGTCGGGCGCGGCTTCGACCTGATCAAGCAGAACTTCATCGCGCGCTTGCAAACCTTTCACTTCGACCTCGCGCCGGCGGTGGACGAGTTCCGCGCGCTGGCCGCGGAGGCCGCGCCCCCTGCCGACGCCGCGCGCCTGCGCCAGGCGCTGGCCACGATCCGCGGCGTCGCGCCGGTAGTCGCGACCGACGAGGGCGTCCGGTTGAGCCTCGCGTTCCAAGCGCCCGCCGCGGCGCCCCCACCGCCGCCGGCGCCCTCGGGGCCGCTCAGCCCATCCGAGCTGGCGGCGTGGAACCAGCGGCTCGACGAATGGGACGCGTTCGTTGTCTTCGCTGTCAAGCAGTTGGGCTCGGCGATCGCCGACAAGGAGGCGCGCGCGCGGCTGCTCGACGTGCTGCTCGACGGGCGTTACAAGCTGGTGGCCGCGATGAACCAACCGCCGGCGGCAGGCGGCCCCGATCCGGTGCGTGCGCTCTTCCTCGATCAATGGCGAACGCTGCGTGATATCGTGCGCGCGGCGGCCGCGCGCGGCCAGCTCGGCGATCACGCGCTGGAGTTCCTGTCGTTCGTTTCTGCCGGCGACGCGCTGATGGCGTTCGACGAGGCGGCACCCGCGCTCGGCGTGCGCATCTCGGCCGCCGATCTGCGCCGGCTCGCGCGGATCATGGCGCCGACGAACACCGCCGATCCGCTCCAGTTCAACTACAAGCCGGATCCCGAGCTGCAACGGATCTTCGGTTTCACGCCCCCGCCAGAAACGCCCGACACCGTCGTGCCGTCCGACGCCGCCGGCTCCGAGCCCGCGCCGACCGAGGAGCCCAGCCCGACGCTCGCTCCCTCGGCGGCCCCGTCAACGGCGCCCACTCCAGCAACCGGGGCATCGCCGAGTCCCGGGCCGTCGTCGGCCGCATCGTTCATACGGGTGGCGCTGCGGCTTATCGGCCCGGCCGAGGCGATGGCCGACGCGCCGCCGATGGGCGATCGTTTGCGCGAGCTCGGGCACAAGCTGCGGCGCGCGGTGGTGACCGAGCGCAATGTCGATCCCTACCGGCGTCTGCTCGGCGCGCTTCTCGACACCGCCGCCCAGAACGTGGCCGAGGCGGCCGACGCGCCGCTGCCGCCGAACTGGCGCACGATGGTGCGCGCAACCGCATGGCAGGAAAGCTGTTGGCGGCAGTTCGTGGTTAGCAACGGACGCCTGCGCTATCTGCTCTCATCCAGCGGCGACGTCGGTCTGATGCAGGTCAACAAGCACGTCTGGCGCGGCTTCTACAGCGTCGCGCACCTGGAATGGGATATCGCCTACAACGCCGGCGCGGGCAGTCAGATCCTGGCGCGTCTGGCGGCGCGCGCCGCCGCGAAGCCGGGCGAGACCGATCCGGCGGCGCTCGCGCGCTCGGCCTACGCCGGCTACAACGGCGGCCCCGACGAGCTCGATCGATGGCGGCGGGGCGACGAGCCGGCCCAGCGGCGGTTGATCGACGAGGCGTTCTGGCAGAAGTACCGCGCGCTCAGCGCGGGCGGCTCGATCGACATCCTGCGCTGCGCCGCCGATTGGGGCAAATCGCCCGGCCATTGATTGAAAATCGAATGTGCGCCGGTTGCTCAGGTTCACGCAGCGAAAGCGAGTCCGCAAGTTCCGCGGCAAGCTTCAATGAGCAGGCGGCCTGACGGCGGCGCCGGCGCCGGTCACATCGCGAGGCCACCGTCGACCTGGATCACCGCGCCCGTGATGTAGGCGGCCGCGTCAGAGAGCAGAAACGCGGCGACCGGCGCCACATCCTCGACCTTACCGAAGCGCCCCAGCGGGATCATCTCGAGCGCCTTGGCACGGTTCTGCTCGGGCAGCGCCGCAGTCATATCGGTCTCGATGAAGCCGAGGGCAAGCGCGTTGACGCGCACGCCGAGCGGCCCCAACTCCTTGGCCATCGCCTTGGTCATCCCGACCAACCCCGCCTTGGACGCCGAGTAGTTGACCTGCCCCGCCATCCCGACCAGCCCCGAGATTGAGGTGACATTGAGGATCACGCCGCGCTTGGCTTTCATCATGATGAACGCGCTGGCGCGAGCGACGTTGAACGCGCCGGTGAGATTGGTCTGGATCACGGCTGCCCAGTCCTCCTCGCTCATCATCACCAGCAGCTTGTCGCGGGTGAGCCCGGCGTTGTTGACCACCGCGTCGAGGCGGCCGAACTCGGCCTTGGCCGCGTTGACCATCTGGCGCACCGCCTTGAGGTCGCCGACGTCGGCCTGAAACGCCATCGACTTAACCCCCAGCGCGTCGATCTCGCGGCACAACTCGCTCGCCTGCTGCTCGCTCCTGACGTAGTTGAAGGCGACGTTGGCGCCGCGGCGCGCGGCCTCCAGCGCGATCGCGCGTCCGATGCCACGCGTGGCGCCGGTGATGATTATTCCCCTGCCCTCGAGCTCTCGCACCCTGCTCTCCTTCGCGGTTGCCCGCTCGCTCCTAATAGCAAATGGGGCGCGGCTGGCCAAAAAAAAGGGCCGCCCGCAGATTTCGCGGACGGCCGGTTCGAATCGGATTTGCGCCGCGCTCAGGCGCTGAAGGACGAGCCGCAGCCACAGGTGCGGCTCGCGCGCGGGTTGTCGAAGCGAAAGCCCGCCGCGTGCAGCCCTTCGACATAGTCGAGCGTGGTGCCGGCGATGTAGGGGAGCGACACCTCGTCGATAAAGACCTTGAGGCCGTCGAACTCCTCCACCGTATCGCCCTCCTTACGGGCGTCGAAGCTCAGCGAATACTGAAACCCCGAACATCCGCCGCCGACCACGGCCACGCGCAGCCCCTGCTCGGCTCCGAGCCCCTCCTTGGCGTGCATCGCCTTGACCATTTCGAGCGCCTTGGGCGTCAGGATCACGCCGGGTACGCCGACTGCTGCTTCGCCGTGAGTCTCCTGATGCTCGTGCCGCGGTTCCTCGGACATTCTCCAATCCTCCAACGGACGGCCAGAATCGTACTGACCGCCCGGTTCGCGATCTATTCTAATCATGGATTAGCCGGTCGGCAAATCCCACAATTGCTCTGCACGCTGCTGCGCGACCCGCGCAATCGCGGCGCACTTGCGAAATAATAGGGCTCGGGATGGCGAGCCTCGAGGAAACGCTGATCCGGACCGCTTACGAGCAGGGTTTTATCCTGGTCGGCTTCGCCCGCACGCGCCGACTCGATGAGCGGGCGGAGTTCTTCGCGCGATGGCTCGGCGAAGGACGCGCGGGCGAGATGGGATGGCTGGGGCGCGACTGCGAGCGGCGGCTGGACCCACGCCGGATCGATTCGCGCCTGCGCACGGTCATCAGCCTCGGGTATCCCTACGCCGCGCCCGCGCTTCCCGAGGTTGACTGGCGCGCCGAGATGCGCGGGCGGATCGCCGCCTACGCTCTGGGGCCGGATTACCATGACACCGTGCTCGCGCGCGCCCGCGCGGTGGCGGCGCGGCTCGCCGAGGCCCGAGCGGGCGCCATCACGCGCGTCTACGTCGACACGGGCGCGGTGTTCGAGCGCGACTGGGCGGCGAGCGCGGGGCTCGGATGGTTCGGGCGCAACACCAATCTGCTCAACCGCTACCATGGCTCTTACTTTTTCCTCGCCGAAGTCCTGACCGACGTTGAGCTTGCGTCCAACGCCGGGCCCTATCGCGAGCATTGCGGCAGCTGCCGCCACTGCCTCGACTTGTGCCCGACCGGCGCGCTCGCCGAGGGCTACGTTATTGAGCCGCGGCGATGCATCTCGTACCTGACGATCGAGCATCGAGGGGCGATTGCGCCGGAACTGAGAGCCGGATTGGGCAACTGGATCTTCGGATGCGACGTCTGCCAGGAAGTCTGTCCGTGGAACGTCCCCTCGCGCGGGCCCGGAGCGGAGGCGTTGATGCCTGCGCTGCCGGAAGTGATGGCGCTCGACGAGGACGGCTTTCGCCGCCGCTTCAAAGGCAGCGCGGTGATGCGCACCCGGCGGCGCGGGCTCTTGCGCAACGCCGCAGTCGTACTTGGCAATACCGGCAATCGCGACGCTGTCGCGGTGCTCGCGCGCACGCTGGCCTGCGAGCCCGAGCCGCTGGTGCGGGCACATGCGGCGTGGGCGCTCGGCCAGCTCGGCGGCCGCGCCGCACATGACGCGCTCGAGCGCCGCCGTCGCGGTGAGAACGACCCGTCGGTGGCGGCGGAGATCGAGACGGCGCTGGCGGCGCCGCGCGACGGGGAAATCTGATGGACCTCCGAAGCGCAATTGGGAGGGAGCCGCCGCGATGGGCATGTGTCGGCGTCGGCGCCGGCTTCGTGGCACTGGCCGCGCTTGGGGAACTCGTGATAGGCCGCCGGCTTTGGGGAATCGGCGGACAGCCCGGCCTATGGTCGGGCGACATCTGGAGCGCGCACAACTCGCAGTACATGTTCGACCCCTACAGCTTCAGCCACATCACCCACGGCATCCTGCTCTACGGCCTGGCATGGTTGATCGCGCCCGGCCTTGCACGCGGCGCGCGGGCGGCGATGGCGGTGGGAATGGAGTCGGCGTGGGAGGTGGTCGAGAACACCGACATGGTTATCCGCAGATACCGCGCGGCGACCATCTCGCTGAACTACTACGGCGACAGCGTGATGAACTCGATGTGCGACATCGCCGCGAGTCTCGTCGGGATCGCGCTCGCCGCCGTCCTTCCGCCGCGCGCCACCGTGGCGGTCGCGCTCGCGCTCGAGGTCACGCTGGCGCTCTGGATCCACGACAGCCTGGTGCTGAACATCGTGATGCTGATTCGGCCGATGCATGCGATCGCAGCCTGGCAGATGCGCCATTGACGCGCCTTGCGGCCGGCAGCTGGGACGCGCGCCGGCGAGGCGCACTGGATGAAAATCAGGCGAGGCGTTATATATCGTTGATGAACCCCGCGCGGACCGAATTTGTGCGGCTGATCGAGCGCGAGCCGATTCCGCTCGCCCGCGCCGCGCTCCTGATCGCAAAGGAGGAGTATCCTGAGCTCGACGTCGAGCGCTACCTCGACCATCTGGCTTCGCTCGGGCGCGCGGCAGCGCGCGCGGTCAGCGAAGGCGCCGACACGGTCGAACGCGTGCAGCTGCTCTCCGACTTCCTGTTTGCGCAAACCGGCTTCGCGGGCAACCGCGAGAACTACGGCGACCCGCGCAACTCGTTCCTCAACGAAGTCCTCGAACGCCGGCTCGGCATCCCGATCACGCTTTCCGTGGTCTATCTCGAGGTCGGACGGCGCGCCGGGCTCAATCTCCACGGGGTTTCGTTTCCCTCGCACTTCCTGGTCAAGGCGGTGGACCGGCGCGGCGAGCTGATCATCGACCCGTTCAACGGCGGCGCGATCCTTGGCCTCGACGAGTTGCGCGAGCGGCTCAACCGGATCTACGGGCGCCCGGTCGAGCTGCATCCGGCGATGCTCAAGGCGGCGAGCGCGCGGCAGATCCTGGCGCGGATGCTGCGCAACCTCAAGGCGATCCACCTCAGCGGGGCCGACTGGCCGCGCGCGCTCGGCGCGCTCGACCGAATCCTGCTCCTCGAACCGCGCGCGGTCGAGGAGATCCTCGAGCGCGCGACGCTCTACGAACGGCTGGAATGCTTCGCCGCCGCGCTCGAGGATTTCCAGAGCTTCCTTACTCAGGCCCCCGAGCATCCCGCGGCCGACGCCGCGCGCGAGGCGGCGGTGCGCCTGGCGCGCCAGGTCGCGCGCATCAACTGAGACGGCGGAAAGGCGCGGCCTTGGCGAGCGGACCCACAGCGCACGACTTCTTCGCCGCCACCCAGGCGGCCGTGCGCGACGCCGAACTGCGGCGCAAGCTGGAGAACGCCAGCGGACGCCATCTCGAACACGTCGCCGAGACCCGCGCTGAGTTCCCGGCCTACGACGCTGAGCGCGCCGCCGCGCGGCTCATCAAGGAGGACGCGATCGCGCGCCTCGACGAGCTGCTCGCTCGGCTTAAGGAGCGCCTGGAGGCGAACGGATGCCGGGTGTTCGTCGCCGCCGACGCCGCTGAGGCGCGCAAGTACATCGTCGGCCTCGCCGGCGAGCGCAACGTGCGCCGGGTGGTCAAGGGCAAGTCGATGGCGACCGAGGAGATCGAGCTCAACGCCGCGCTGGCCGAGGCCGGATGCGACGTGGTTGAGACCGACCTCGGTGAGTATATCGTGCAACTGCGCGGCGAGCGCCCCTCGCACATCATCACCCCCGCGATCCATCTATCCAAGGAAGACATCGGCGCGCTCTTTCACGACAAGCTGCACATCCCGTACACCGCCGAGCCCGAGGTGCTGACTGCCGCCGCCCGCGCGCGGCTGCGCGAGACGTTCCTCGCCGCCGAGATGGGGGTAACCGGCGTGAACTTCGCGATCGCCGAGAGCGGCACGCTGGTGCTGGTCGAGAACGAAGGCAACGGCCGGATGTCGAGCACGCTGCCCGAAATTTTCGTCGCCGTGATGGGGATCGAGAAGGTGATCCCCGCGATGGCCGACCTCAGCCACTTCCTCGAAGTGCTCGCGCGCACCGCGACCGGACAGAAGCTGACCACCTATACCAACTTCATCAGCGGCCCGCGGCGCGCGGGCGAAGCCGACGGCCCGCGCGAGGTCCACGTGGTGATGCTCGACAACGGGCGCAGCCGGATGCTTGCCGACCCGGTATTGCGCGAGGCGCTCTATTGCCTGCGCTGCGGCGCCTGCCTCAACGTTTGCCCGATTTACCGGCGCATCGGCGGCCACGCCTACGGCTCGACCTACCCGGGGCCGATCGGATCGATCGTCAGTCCGAGCCTGTTCGGCGCGGCGGCGGCCGCGTTGCCCTTCGCCTCGACGCTGTGCGGCGCGTGCCGTGAGATCTGCCCGGTCAAGATCGACATCCCGCGCATCCTGCTCCATCTGCGATGGAAAGCGACCGAGCGCGGGCGCGCCGCCGACGGCGCGCTGCCGGCGCCGAAGTGGCCGCGTGCCGCCAACCGCGCGCGCGCGGGCATACGCCGGTTCGCCCGGCTTGCCAACCATCCGACGACCGTGCGCGTCCTGGGACGGATCGCGGCGGTCGTCATGCGTCCGTTTGCGCGGCGCGGATACGTGCGCCGCATGCCGCCGCCGTTCGGCAACTGGACCCGCGGCAACCGCGATTTTCCGGTCCCGCGCCTGCACCGCCGGCGCGCGGCCAAACCGTAGGCGGGCGCATCCGAGCCGTGGCGGAGTTCCACAAACTGATCGCCAGCCTGCGCGACGCGCTCGAACGCCGCCGCGCTCCCGCCCATCACGACGGCGCCGCTGACGCCCCGCACGTCGTGGTGCCGGTCGCCGAGACCGCGCGCCGCGCCGAGCTTTTCTCGGCTTTCGCGCGCGAGCTCGAAGCGCTCGGCGGCCGCTTCCTCGGCACGCTCACGCCGGCCGAGACGGCGGCGCGAATCGCCGAGGTCGCGGGCTCGCTCAAGACGAAGACTGCGGCCGTCGGCGAGGGCGTCGTTAACGATCCGGCGCCGATCGCGGCGGCCCTCGAGCGCGCCGGGATCGAGGTTATGCGCACTGCGGCGGTCAACGACGACCAGGCGCGCGCCGCGCTGCGCGCGCGGTTTGCGCAATGCGACCTCGCGGTCGTCGAGGCCCACTACGCGATCGCCTCGACTGGGACGCTGGTGATGGTCGCGACGCCGGCGCGGCCCAGTTCGCTCACGCTGCTGCCGCCCGCCAACGTGATCATCGTCGATGCGGCGCGGATGAAGCCCGACCTCGCCGCGGCGCTTGCGGCGCTCGGCGCCGACGCCATCGCGAGCCATCGCGTGGCGTTGGTCACCGGCCCTTCGCGGACCGCCGACATCGAAAAGCGCATCGTGCGCGGCGTCCATGGCCCGCGCGAGCTTTTCGTCGCGGTCGTCTGGCACAGCAATGACTGAAGTGCGACTGTTCGGCACCTGCCTCGCCGAGGAATTCTATCCCTCCGCGCTGGACGCCGCGGCGCGGGTGCTCGCCGGACTCAGGCTGAAGGTGCGCCGGGTGCGCCGCGCGTTCTGTTGCGGGCAGGCCGCGTTCAACGAAGGGATGCGCGCGGAAGCGGCCGAGCTCGGACGGCGCTTGCTGGCCGCCTGCGAGCCGGGCGTGCCGGTGGTGGTGCCGTCGGGCTCGTGCGCGGCGATGGTGCGCGTGTATTACGCCGATCTCTTCGCGGGCGATCCGGCGCTGACCGCGCGCGCGGCGGCGCTGCGGCCGTGGGTCTATGAGTTCTCGCAGTTCCTGGTCGGCGTGATGAAGGTGCGCTATCTCGGCGCGCGCTTCGAGCACGCCGTCGCCTACCACCCTTCGTGCCATCTGCTGCGCGAGATGGGCGTGCGCGACGAGCCGCGCCTGCTGCTGAGCGCGGTCGGCGGTATCCGGCTGTGCGAACTGCGCAACGTCGAGGAGTGCTGCGGCTTCGGCGGGACGTTTTCGGTCAAATTTCCGCACATCTCGGCCGCGATGATGGCCGACAAGCTGGCGGCGATTCGCGACAGCGGCGCCGACACCGTAGTCGCCAACGACGCCGGATGCCTGATGCAGATCGGCGGCGGGCTGAGCCGGGCGGGGCTCAGGATCGAAACCCGCCACCTCGCCGAAGTCCTCGCCGCGCGTTAGCGAGCGCGTGCAGCTCCGCGGCGCGCGCGCCGATAGCGGTACCGTTTGCCCGGGCAAGGGACGAGCTTTTGGTAAGCTGGCTGTCTCCGCGCTCGGGATCGAGCTCTGTTAGGCCACTACGCCCGAGCCGCCTTATCGGTAACATTCGAGCGAAGGGAAACCCGAAGGGTGCCGTGCCCCGGCGCTATCCGGAATCCGGGCACAGGACAATATCCGCGGCGCCGCCGGGTAAAACGACCCGGCCAGGCGCTTGGCGCCGGGCGGGTTAAACCCGGTTCACTCCCCAGTTCTGCTGGGTCAGGTAGTTGGCCAGCTTCTGGACGCGCTCGTCGAGCTGGCGCACGCGCTCGGCCAGATCGCCGCCGTTGTGGCTCGCGCCACCGTGGGTCTGCGACTGATGGCGGCTCTCTTCGAGCGCGACGACCCGGCGGCTGAACTGGGCGACCTGCTCGGCCAGCGCCTCGATGCGCTGTTCGAGCTCGGCGGCGCGGTTTTCGACCGCCTTGACCGACGACCGCTTGACCCGCGGCCTTTTCGGCGCTTCGGCCACCTGCGCGTCGGCGGGCGCATCGCCGCCTTGCGGCGGCTCCTCCTGCACTACTTGGCTTTCGAGCAACTCCTGCATATCGGCCATCGCATTTCCCCTCTGGCGTATTCGCTCATCGAGTCCGCCGGCGTCACCGCCGCCGTCAGGCCTCCGTAACGTAGCGTCCGGGCGCCGGGCCCAGTGGCTGGAAGCGCGCGCTGCCCAGCGTCGCCGGCGCCTCGCGCTTGTCGCCCGAGCGGAGATCTATCCACTCGAGCCAGTGATCCCACCACGTGCCCTTGTGCTCACGCGCTCCCTTGAGCCACTTCTCGGCGTCGGTTTCGAGCTGCGGATTGAGATAGTAGCGCGCCTTGAAGTTGTCCGGCGGACAGACCAGGGTCTGCACGTGGCCGCTGGAGTTGAGCACAAACTCGACGCGGCCGCCGAACTGCCGCGCGCCATGGTGAACCGCGCGCCAACTGCAGATGTGGTCGGTCATCCCTCCGACTGCGAACATGTCGCAGCCGATCTTGCGCAGATCAACGGGCGTGCCAAGCACCGTCATCGCCCCCGGATGCATCAGGTGGTTGTGCAACAGAAGGTCGAGGAACCCGGCGTGGAGGGCGGCCGGCAGATTGGTCGAGTCGGCGTTCCAGAACAGGACGTCGTACGGTGCCGGGTCGCTGCCCATCAGGTAGTTGTTGACCCAGTAGTTCCAGACCAGGTCGTTCGGCCGAAGCCATGCGAAAGTGCGCGCCAGCTCGCCCGCGTCGAGCACGCCCTTGCGTCGCGAACGCGCGAGCGCGGCCTCCACCGCCTCCTCGGTCGCGAACATTGCCGTCATCGACGGCTCCGTCGAATCCAGCATCGTCACGATCAGCGTCGCCGCATGCACCCGCGGTTCGCCGAGCGCCGCCAGATGCGCCAGCATCAGGGTCGAAGTGATCCCGCCCGCGCATACGGCGACCAGGTTGGCGTCGCGGCTGCCGCTGATCTCGCACACCACCGAGAGGGCGTCCTTGCAGGCGCCGACGTACTGATCGATTCCCCAGTCGTGATGCTCGGGCTTGGGGTTGCGCCAGCTCACCGTGAAGAATGGCACTCCGTGAGCAACCGCATACTCAGTGAAGCTGCGCTTGGGCGCGAGGTCCATGATGTAGAACTTGTTGATCTGAGGCGGCACCAGCAGGACGGGCCGTTCATAGACCTGCCGGGTCGTTGGGCTGTACTGAAGCAGCTCGATCAGCTCCGAGCGGTAGACAACTGCGCCGGGGGTGACCGCAATGGTACGGCCGACCGTAAAGGGCCGCTTGTCCACCTGCTGCGGCATCCCGCCGTTGTTCCACAAATCGTAGAGGAAGTTGCGCGCCCCGCGCAGCAGGCTCATTCCGCCGGTCTCGAACGCCCGCTTCAGCGCGGCCGGATTCCCCGCAAGCGTGTTGGTCGGTGCGAGCGCTTCGGTCAGCAGCCGGATTGCGAAGCGCTGCTGGTCGGCCTCTTTCCAATTGCCGTCGCGCGCGTCAGCCGGCGGAATCAGCTCCTGCATCGCCGAACGCCACGCCAGGTAGGTCTGCATCAGGCGATGGTAGGCCGGGTTGTCGGACCACGCCGGATCGGCGAAGCGTTTGTCGCCCGAGTCGGGGGCAACCTCGGAGACTCCGACCGCTATCCGGACGAGCTCGCTGACCAACGAAGCTAGCCGGTCGCCGAGAGCCTCTGGATGCCTGAAGAGCTCGCGAAGGAATGTCCCATAGGTGCCGAGCAACTGGCGGGCATCGATGCCTACGAAGGGATTCGCCCCCAGGATGGCATTGGCGGCGGCCGCGACCTCCTCCGGGATGTCCTCCTGATGGCGAACTTTGGCTTCCATCCCGTCGCCCTCCATGGACGCGAGGAACAGCCCCAAGGCTATCAGGCTTAGCAAAGCTCAGCTAGTCTAGCAACTCCAAACCGCGTTCAAACAAGCGTGGACCGGACAACGCGATATCCTCCCATGTCGGGTCGAGTCGCTTTCCGCGTCTGTGCAGCATCAAATTGAACGCCGTTATAACTCCGAAACGATACCCCGCAAACGCCCGGAACCAGCGCACCTGTCCCGCTGAAACCTTGGCTGCTGCACTTGCGGCGTAGCGCTCGGCTATCTCCTCGGGCGGCGGGACGTGCTGGGGCACGAGGTCGAGAGTTTCCCAGCTCTGTGGGTCGGAAAACAGGCACAACCACCCGAGATCGATGAGTGTCGCGCCAATTTGAGCCAACTCCCAGTCGATGACCGCGTTGAGTTTGCCGCGCTCGAACAGGCAATTGGACCATTGGAAGTCGCCATGGACGCATCCCAAGTGGACCGTCGCGGGCGCGGGCAGGCTCTGACGCAGCCGCTCGCGCAGAAGCGGCGCGCGCCCGACGACTTTCGGATCGAGCGTCGGGCGGTCGAGCAGGTTGTCCAGCCGCTTCATCTCGTCGGCGAGTGAAGACGGCTCGCCCCAAACCGCCCGGCGTGGCTCCCATGGCAGGGCGTGCAGGGCGGCGAGCGCGCCGACCGCGTGCTCCACCATCGCGCGGGTCTCCGCCTCTGCGTAGGTGTGTTCGCCCAGCGCGAGCTTGTCGCCGGCCACAAAGCCGGCGACGAAGAACGGCCGCCCGAACCATCGCGGGTCGTTGTCGTACCACTTGATCGGCGGCACGGGCACTGCGGTACCCGCCAGCGACTCCATTATCCTCGCCTGGCGCACGACGTCGGTGGGGCCGGCAACCGGCACCCCCGCTGGCGCGAGCCGGATCACCAAGCGCTCACTCTTGGGCGCCCCGGCGGCGCTAGTCGTCAGTTCGAAGGAATAACTGACGCCGGCATGGCCGGGCAGCGCGCTCAGAGCGCTGACTGTGGCGCGCGGGTCGGACGTCTTCTCGCGCACCAGCTCGGTCAACTGCCGCGTAATCCGCTGGACTTCCTGATCCATCGTGTAGGGGACTGCCGTACCTATTCAGTTGCCGTTCGCGCTCGCGGCAGCTCGTCCGCACCGCGCAGGTTCGCGGCCCCGCGCGACGGGGCCGCGAGCCGCACGGCGCGAATCCATTATGCGCCAATTGCTATCCGCGCATCTTCACCTTGGCCCAGTTCGGATGGAGACTGGCCGTCGCGCTCGGCCGCGCCTCGACCCGCTTGAACCATCCCTGAAGGTTGGTGCAGGAGGGGGGAATCTTCTGGCCGACGCCGGCAGCGAAATC
Organism: Candidatus Binataceae bacterium; assembly: GCA_035650475.1. Classification (NCBI taxonomy): domain Bacteria; phylum Candidatus Binatota; class Binatia (SeqCode); order Binatales (SeqCode); family Binataceae (SeqCode); species Binataceae bacterium (SeqCode). The sequence goes on along the minus strand of DASRHP010000009.1, from coordinate 257,971 downwards.
CAGGCAGCAGTACAGGATGATGTCGGCGATTGTAAAACGGTTGGGCACGATCCAGTCGCGCCCTGCGATCAGCCCGTTCAGCCATTCCATCCGTTTCTGCGCCAACGACTTAAGCGAGGCCGCCGCCTCGGGATAGACTGGCATCCGGCTCTTGAACAGCTCCAGCCCCTCGGCGTAGCGGAAGCCGTTGTAGACGTGCTCGGTGATGTTGAGCTCGACCCGCCGTTGCCATTGGCGAGTCTCGGCGCGCTCCTCGGGCGTCGAACCGATCAGCGCTGGGCTGGGATGCTTCTCTTCAAGGTACTCGAAAATCGCCACAGTTTCGCCGATGGTCTTGCCGTTGTCGAGCTCGAGCGCCGGAATCTGGCCCCCCGGATTGGCGGTGGTATAGGGCGCGCGGCGGTTCTCCGCGCCCATGATGTCGAGCTCGCGCTTGGGCAGGGTGATCCCCTTTTCGGCCATGAACATCCGCATTGCGCGCGGGTTGGGTCCGAAAGAATCATAGAGCAGCATGATGGCGTTCTCCTTGGGTCGACTCGGTTTTTTCCGCCGCCGCGGCGTCCGCGCCCGTCAGCGGCGTTCCATAAGCTACGTCATCGCCGGATCCGTGTACACGGTTGCGCGGGGATCGACGAAGCGCACGCGGCGGGCGCGGCACGCGCGCCGGCGACGGTTGCGCACCACCGTATCGCTGTGATTCTGTGAGGGGTTGTCAGTGGGGCAGGTGCCCGGCCGTGGCGGCCCGGCGCCTGCCCCACCGCACGGAGCGAGTACCCGCCCGCGCAAGGCCCAGGCATCGTACACGTCGACAAGATGCGATTCTGTCCGCAATGCGGTACGCCGGTGGTGGCCGGCGGAAAGTTCTGCGTCGGGTGCGGAACCGCGCTGGATGCGTCGGCGTCGGTCGGCGCCGGCGGCAGGACCGATGCCCCTGCCGCCGCTGACATCATGTCCTCGGCGGCGTCCGACATGGCTTCTACCCTCTCCGCATCGCGCGTCAGCCCGGCCTTCGCCGCCGTCTTCGGCGGCATCCTGGTCGTGGGACTCGCCGCCTCCGTTTTCATTCTGCGCAAGCTACCCCAGCATCAGCAGGAACTAGCCAGCGCCGCCAGCCGCGCCACTACCGCCAGCAACCTGCCGCCCGGCCATCCGCAGCTCAAGCTCCCCGACGAAGCCCGCAAGCTCATCGCCGACATCCAGGCCAAGGCCGAGGCCGCCCCCAACGACGTCGCCGCATGGAACCGCCTCGGCCAGGTCGCTGAGCGCGCCGCGATGTTCGACCAGGCCTACTACGCGACCGCCGAGCGCGCCTTCGCCCATGCGCTCAAGCTCGATCCCGACAACCTCGACGCCCTGCGCGGGACGGGCAACCTCGACTACGACCGCCATCGCTACGATGAGGCGATTGCGGCGTACGAGCACTACCTCGACCGCAAGCCCGACGACCCGCGCGTGCGCACCGACCTCGGCACAATGTACCTCTCCAGCGGCAACGCCGATCTCGCGATGGTCGAATACAAGAAGGTCATCGCGAAGCATCCGAAGTTCTTCGAAGCCTACTTCAACCTCGGCGTGGCTTACGCCGAACAGGAGGACAAGCCGACCGCGCGCAGCTACTTCCTGAAGGCGCGCGAGCTTGCGCCCGACGATCGCACGCGCAGCGAGATCGACCAGATGCTCGCAACCGTCGGTGGCGTCGAGGGCGGCGAGACCGCCGTCGCCGCACAAGCGGGCGCGGCCGGCAGTGCGAGCGGCGAGAGCGCGGCGACGTTCAAGGGCGCCTTCGAGCGGATGGTGCGGGCGCTGCCGATCGCGGGCGCCAAGGTGCATGCCGTGCAATGGACCGGCGACGACCAAGCGCGGATGCTGATGGACAATTTTCCGATGGACCAGATGCCGCCGTTCGCCGCGAAGCGCTTTCTTGACGACTTGCGCTCGGGCACACGCGACCTGATGAGCGACCATCACGTCGCCGGCCCGGTGACGGTCGAGATCGCCGATGCGGCGAGCAACCGCGTGATGCGCTCGCTGACCGTCGATGCGGACGCCGCCGCTCCCTCGAATGTCGCCTCGGCCGCCTCCGCGCCGTCATCCTCGGCGACATTCCAGGACGCGGTTGCCGCGATGATGCGCAATCTGCCGGTGGCGGGCCGCAAAGTCGCCGCGGTCCAGTGGGCGTCGAAAACGCGGGCGCGGGTAATGATGGACAACTTTCCGATGGGCGCGATGCCGCCGTTTGCGCGCGACAAGTTCATCGCCGACATCAAGGCCGGCCTGCAAACCGCCAAGGCCGCGCACAACGTCACCGGCACGGTGACCGTCGATCTCGCCGACGCCCAAAGCGGCCGCGTGATGGAATCCGTCAGCGAGTAGCCTCTCCGCTTGTCCCCTCGCTCTTCAGAGGAGGGAAACTGACACGCATACCGCGCGGCGCCGCGCTCGCGCATCGCCCGCTTCTCCTTTCCCGCTCCCTGAAGGGGGAAGGGGGTAGGCGCCATACGCGCCCCCGAAAAACGTGCTATGAGGGGGGAACCATTCGACCGTCCGCCGGGGCGCTAGCGATGGCGACTGCCAGCGGCGAGCAAGACCGGGGGATGGGCGCATTCATCGTACGCAATCGCGCGCCCGTCGGGGGCGTGCTGCTCGCGATCACGCTGTTCATGGCGTTCTGGGCGGCGCACGTCCCGATTGCTACCCGCTTCGAGGATCTGTTTCCCGCCGGCCACCCCAACGTGCTGCTCTATCGTAAGTTCCGCCGCCAGTACGGCGGGGCGCAGCAGCTGGTGCTGATGCTGCGCGTCGGCCGCGGCGACATCTTCAACTTCCGCACCTTGCAGGCGATCCAGGACATGACGCGCGAGGTGGACAAGCTGCCCGGCGTCAATCATAACGAGGTCTTCTCGCTCGCTTCCTACCGCGTACTCTACGCGCGCGCCGAGCCCGGCGCGCTGGTCTCCTCGCCCTATATGTATCCGCACGTGCCGCGCACGCCGCAGCAGCTCGACGCGCTCAAAGGCGTCGTACGCTCCCATCTCCAGCAGCTCGCCGGCCTAGTCACGCGCGATGAGCGCGGCGCGGTTGTGATCGCGAGCTTCAACGAGAGCGGGCTCGACTACAAGGCGCTGTTCGACGGCGTCGAGCGGATAATCGCCGAGCATGAGGACGCTAACACGCGGATCTACGCGAGCGGCGCCGCGATGTTCGCGGCGTGGGGCTACCATTACCTCGCCCGCATCGGACTAATCTTCCTGCTCTCGGCCGCGCTGATGGCGCTGCTCGCGTTCGTCGCGCTGGGACGGCGCACCGGATGGTGGGCGCCGCTCGCGACCGGGGCGTGCTCGACGATCTGGGGGCTCGGCTTCGTCGGGATGCGCGGCTTCAACTTCGACCCGGTGATGCTGGTGGTGCCGTTTATCCTTACCGCGCGCGACCTCGGCCACGGCATCCAGTGGCACGGCCAATACTACGAGGAACTCGACCGCCACGGCGACAATCTGCGCGCCTGCGCGGCGACGTTCGACGCGATGGCGGCGCCGGGGCTGCTCGCGGTGCTTGCCAACGTCGCCGGCATCGTGTTCGTCGCGCTCAGCGACGTTCCGGCCCTGCGCCAGATCGGACTTGGCGGCGCGGTGTGGCTGGGCGCAAGCCTGGCGATGGTGTTCGTTTTCCAGCCGCTCCTGATGAGCTACCTGCCGACGCCACAGCGGCGCAGATCGCCGCTGCTCGACCGCTTGGACGGCGCGGCCGCTCGATGGCGCGCGCCGGTCGGACGGCTGGCCGCCTTCCCGACTCGTCCGGGCTTTGGACGCGGCGTGCTCATCGCCGCCGGCGTCGGGGTGATGATCGCCGCAATCGCGGCCGCGCGCGAGGTGCGCGTCGGCTACCAGACCGCGGGCACTCCGATCTATCGGCCCGAGGCGAAGATTAACCGCGACACCGCCGAGATCGGCAAGCTTCTGCCGACCAACTCGGGATGGGTAATCGTGGACGGACCCGGCTACCCGAGCTCGCAATCGGCGGTAGGGATCGAGACCCTGCGGATGGCCGACGACCTCGCCAGCTACCTGATGGCGCGCGGCGACGCGGTCGCGGTGCTCGGCTTCGGCACGCTGGCGAGCAAGCCGATGAACATGCTGCTGCACAACGGCTATCCCAAGTACTTTGCACTGCCCAACACCAATCAGCTCAGCGCCAATTTGTGGGGATTCTTCTTCGCGGCGGCCGCCCCCGACGAGCCGCAGGCCTACTTCGCCTACGCGCCGGCGATGAACAACACCTGTATCCGCCTGCTCCTGCCCGACCATACCAATGCCCGCCTGATCCGCCTGCGCCGCGACCTCGACGCTTTCGCCCGCGAGCGCGTCGCCAACGACCCTGCGCTCGACCAGGTAAAGGTGCGCTATCTCGGCGGCGAGGCCGGGCTGTATCTGGCCACCGACGACGTGATGGCGCGGATCAACCGGACCAACCTCGAACTGGTGCTAGCGGCGATCCTGCTGTGCTGCGCACTGATTTTCCGCTCGCTCGCCGCGGGGATTGTTTTCGCGCTGGCGTGCGTGATGGCGAACTTCGGCGCCTTCCTTTACATGAACGCGCGCGGGATCGGCCTGACCGTCGATACTATCCCGGTTATCTCACTGGGTGTCGGACTGGGTATCGACTACGCGATCTACACGGTCGCGCGCATCCGCGACGAAGTGCGCCAAGGGCGCGCGTTGGACGACGCGACCGTGGCCGCTCTGCGCACAACCGGCGTGTGGGTGTTCGCGACCTACGTGGTGATGGCGGGCGGGATGGCGCCGTGGGTGTTCTCGCCGCTGCTGTTTCACAACGAGATGAGCTCGATGCTCATCCTGCTGATGACGGCCAACCTGATCGTCGGACTGTTCATCCTGCCCGCATTCGTCGCCTGGCGCCGCCCGCGGTTTATCGTGCGGTACGAATCCGCGAGTTTGTCCGCCGCCGCGCCGTCCGCCGTGTTAGCCGGCGCCCGCTCCCGCTAGCGCGGTGACGGCCTACCCCGGCTTAGCCAGAATGGCTCAACATCCTGCGGCGGCCACCCCGCCTGATTGGATCGAAAAAGCGAGAAAGAGGTTCCTGCTTTTTAGACCACTGTAGGAAGCCACCTAGGCAAGGCTGCCTTTGTGGAGTCCTCCGAGGTGCGCCGCTACTGCGGCTCGCCCTGCTCGGCGACGCGGCGCAGCTCTTCGAGCCAGCCCTGATGCCCGCGCACCAGCATCCGGCGCCAGACACCAGCGCGCCAGCGCCGGCATCCATCCGCGCTGCGTCTCTTCGGTGACCACCCGACATTCCGCGCAACGCGATGATCGCGGCGCGCCAGGTGGCGACGGACGGCAGCGGCGCGGCGCCGGCGGCGGGCGCGGCAAGCTGAGCGGCGCGCGGAGATGCGCCCGCGCGGCCTTGGCGCCGCGCCGGCAGAAGCCACGCGACGCGCGGCAATTCGACTACTGCTGAGGCGCGAGGCTGCGCAGCATGTGCATGAAGTCCTGTGCCATCTGCGCGGCTGGCGTGAAGCGATAAGCGACCCACACGCATCCGGCGAATACCGCCAGCAGCAGCGCCGCCAGCGGCATCCCGGCGTACCACGGCGCGGTGATCGAGCGCTCCAGCTCGGAGAGCGGGCGCTGGACGACCAGCGCGACGTCGTCGTGGATATTGCGGTAGGAATCGCGCACCTCGCCGATCAGATGGCTGCGCACGGCGGCGGGGTCTTCGACGCCCTCGCCGCTAAAGCGCAGGATCTCGTGAAACTGCGCCAGCACGCGCTCGGCATGGTCGGCCACGATCTTGAGATACTGCGAAGGAATCTGGCGCAGGTTGCTGCGCTCAAGCTGACGGAACAGCTCCAGGGTCTTCTCGAAATAGGCGAGCCCGCCGCGGAAGCTCAGATCGCGCTCGCGCAAGTCGTCGCGCGCGAGGTCGGCGGTCCTGATCGCGCTCAGCTGCTTAAGCGCGGCGGCCAGCCGCGCACGCTCGTTGCGTGCCGATGAAGCCATCGAAGCTCACCCCCAAGCCCCCTCGCACGCGATTATAATATGCCATCCGGACTAAAAGATAGAGCTTTTAAGCGGCTGTATTTGCTCTACCAGTCTCATAGCGCAGCGAAACGCCGATTGTCGTGTGGCCACGCCGGCGCGCTCCGGATCGCCTCCAGCACCTGCTCGGGTTCCTCGACCACCGACCACATCTGGAGATGGCGGCGGTCCATGAAGCGCTTTGCGACCGCAGCCTCGAGCAGCTCGACCAGCGGGCGGTAGAAGCCGGCGGTGTTGACGATCACGATCGCGCCGCCGAACAGTCCGAGCCGCTTCCATGTAATTGCCTCGAACAGTTCCTCGAACGTGCCGCATCCACCGGGCAGTGCGACCACCGCGTCCACGGCGTCGATCATCAGGCGCTTGCGCTCGTGCATGTCATTGACCACGACCAGCTCGCTCAGCCCGGGGTGCGCCCATTCGAGGTCGTACATGAATTGCGGAATCACTCCGACCACGCGTCCGCCGGCGGCCAGCGCCGCGCTCGCCAGATGGCCCATCGAGCCCACGCTGCCACCGCCATACACCACGGTGATTCCCGCGCGCGCCAGCTCGTGTCCGAGCCGCGCGGCGGCCTGATGGTAGGTCGGATCACACTGGCGGCTCGAGGCACAATAAACGCATACCCGCCGGATCGTCATGGACGGATCGTAGCGAAGCCGCCGCCCCGCTTGAAGCGATGAATAAGCGCGGCCGCAACTCAGGCGCGCATCGCCGGCATGACAACGGTCGTCTTGCGCTCGTGCTTTCCCGGATGCATGAAGGCGACGCGCGGCGCACAACCTGGCAATTAGACAATCATCGTTCAGAATTGCGCCTGACTTCCAGGCGCGCACACACTCTGGCTCAGCTTTCCGCCTGCGCGAAGTTCGAAGCCGTAACCGCGGTCGTCGTTGGGTGCAAACGCGCAAGCGGTCAGGCCTGCATGGCCGACCATCTCGATAGGTGCTCGACGCCGAGAACCTCTTCGGCGCGCGGATTACCTGGCGCGGATAGCAGCGCGGCAGTGGGCCCGCTAGCCCCAGCGCGAGCGGACGCGGGCGCGCGAGCGGATGCCCGAGGAGCTGAACAACGTCACCGGCCGCGGCGCCTTGACCTCGGGCGCCTCGAAGCCCTCGAGGCTCTGGCGCTTGATCTCCTCGCCCAGCGAGCGCTCGATCTGGCCCAGCGCGACGCGCTCCTGCGGAGTGACCAGGCTTATCGCCTCGCCCTCGCGCCCCATCCGCGCCGTGCGCCCGATGCGGTGGATGTAGCTTTCGGCATCCTCGGGGAGGTCGAAGTTGATGACGTGCGAGACGCCCGGGATGTCGAGCCCGCGCGCGGCGACGTCGGTCGCCACCATCACGCGGCAAGCCCCCTGCTTGAACGACTTGAGCGCAGCGTTGCGCTCGGCCTGCGAGCGCTCGCCGTGGATCACGGCGGCGCGCACGGCGTTGCGCTTGAGCACCTTGCCGATATGATCGGCGCGCACGCGGGTGCGGGTGAAGACGATGGCGCTGTGGACCTCGGGCTTGGCCAGGATCTCCAGCAACATCGCCTCCTTGTCGGCCCACTGGACCGGATAGATGGTCTGGCGGATGGTCGGCGGCGGCGCGGCCTTTTTGCCGATGGTGATGCGCTCCGGATGGCGCAGGAACTCGCGCGCGATCGCTTCCGGCCCCGCACCCATCGTCGCCGAGAACATCATCGTCTGTCGCTCGCCCGGCACCGCCCGCATCACGCGCCGCAACTGCGGCAGGAAGCCCATGTCAAGCAGGCGGTCGGCCTCGTCGATTACCACCACTTCGGCGTGGGCGAGCTTGACGTGTCCCTGCTCCATCAGGTCGATCAGCCGGCCAGGGCACGCGATCAGCACCTGCGCGCCGGCGCGCAGCTCGTCGATCTGCCGGCGCATCGACTCGCCGCCGACGATCACCGCCGCGCGCAGTCCGGTGTGGCGCGCGAGCAGCTTGAACTCGTTGGCGACCTGGGCGGCCAGCTCGCGCGTCGGCGTTATTACCAGCGCGCTTTGCGGCCGGCGCGGTTTGCGATGGAGCCGTTCGATGAGCGGGATGAGGAAGGCCGCGGTCTTGCCGCTGCCGGTCTCGGCGCTGACCACCAGGTCGCGCCCCTCAAGGGCGATCGGAATGGTCTCGCTCTGGACCGGCGTGGGCTGATGATAGCCGCAGTCGCCGATGGCACGTTTGAGTTCGGGCGCGAGGTGAAACGAATTGAAGGGCAAAGCTTACACTTCGGCCGTCGCGCGCGAATCGCGGCGCGGCCTTTCCGTTGATTTGAAGCTGGTGGTGCGGCGCGGTCTAAACCAGCGCCCTGGGTCGGCCTCAGCAGGCATCTTGTCTTATTAGCTTACAGAGCCCGCCCGGCCAATTCAACGGCGGTCGGCGCATACGCCGCGGACAGCGTGCAACCGCCCTCCATACCCTTGAGGCGCCCGCGCGCTAGCCGCGCCGGCGCGGGGCGGCGGGCGCAGGCGCCTCGGCCGCCTCGCCGTGGCCGTCCTCGGATGACGGCAGCACGGGCGCAGGGCCGCCCTTGACCGCCAGCTTGTGGCGTACCTTGGACTCGATCTCGTCGGCCAAGGCGGGATTGGCCTTGAGCAGGTCGCGCGCGTTCTCGCGCCCCTGGCCAATGCGCTCGCCGTTGTAGGAGTACCACGCGCCGAGCTTCTCGATGATCCCGTGCTCGACCGCGAGGTCCACCAGTTCGCCCTCCTTGGAAATTCCCGAGCCGTAGAGGATATCGAACTCGGCCTCGCGGAAAGGCGGCGCGACCTTGTTCTTGACCACCTTGACCTTGGTGCGCGAGCCGATGACCTCGTTGGCGTTCTTGAGCGTGCCGATGCGGCGGATGTCGATGCGGATGGAGCTGTAGAACTTCAGCGCGTTGCCGCCGGTGGTGGTCTCCGGATTGCCAAACATCACCCCGATCTTCATCCGGATCTGGTTGATGAAGATCACGATCGTGCGCGAGCGCGCGATGATCGAGGTCAGCTTGCGCAGCGCCTGCGACATCAGCCGCGCCTGCAGACCCATCTGCGGCTCACCCATCTCGCCCTCGATCTCGGCGCGCGGCACCAGCGCGGCCACCGAGTCGATCACCAGCACGTCCACCGCGCCCGACTGCACCAGGGTCTCGGCGATCTCGAGCGCCTGCTCACCGTTGTCGGGCTGCGAAATGAGCAGGTCCTCGACGTTGACGCCGAGCTTGCGCGCGTAGGCGGCGTCGAGCGCGTGCTCGGCGTCGATGAAGGCGCCGATGCCGCCCTGCTTCTGCGCCTCGGCGATACACTCCAGGGCGAGCGTGGTCTTGCCCGAGGATTCCGGGCCGTAGATCTCGACCACCCGCCCGCGCGGCAGTCCGCCGACGCCGAGCGCGAGGTCCAGCCCCAGCGAACCGGTCGAGACGACCGAGAGGTCGGCCTCGACTGCCTGCTCGCCGAGCTTCATGATCGAACCCTTGCCGAATTGCTTCTCGATCTGGCTGAGCGCCAGGTCAAGCGCTTTACTCTTGATGTCCTGCGCCATGACTTACCCCGCCGGGCGGGCCTTTGACTTTTTCTGTAAGCGAATCTTGCCACAAACGGCGGCGGATAGCGCTAGGTGTCCGCAAATCGGTCCACAGCGCCGGCCGCTAGTTTTCACCCGCCACGCCCGCCGGCCGGCCGCCGCCAAAAGGGAAGACGGCAAGCTCGGTGTAGGTCGAGGCCTGCGGGCCCGGCTCGCTGCGATAGAGCACTAACCGCTCGACCCGCGAGACGCCAAAGCGCAGCGCGGCCACGGCTTCGAACTTCGGGCGCAGCGCGCGCCACGCGCGCGGCGTGCGCACGCGCGCGATCGTCAGATGAGGCAGGTAGCCGCGCCGCTCGCGTTGAAAGCCGCACCGCTCGGCCGCTTCGGCGACCCGTCCGGCCAGCGCAATCAGCTCCGGGGCGTGCAGGCCAACCCACAGCACACGCGGGCGCGCCGCGTCGGGCAGCACGCCGGCCCCGCGCACCTCGAGGTCGAATGGCGCGGTCTCGGCCGCTATCTCCTCCAGCGCATAGGCGACCGGCACCAGCCGCTCGCGAATCACCGCCGGGCCCAGGAAGAACAGGGTGAGATGGAAGTTCGACGGCCGCACCCATCGGATGCCGTCGTCGGGCGCCTTGAGCCGGTCGATCAGCGCCGTGATCGCCGCCTCCACCGCGGGATCGAGTTTGAGCGCGATGAACGCGCGTACCGTCTCGGGCAGCGCCGCTGTGTCGATCATCAGCCGGCGGAGAGCCGATGCTCAACCAGCACCAGGCGGTCGTTGCCGAAAAACATGTCGCCGTCGACGAACATCGTGGGCGAGCCGAAGCCGCCGCGCGCGACCAGCTCGTCGGTGTTCGCGCGCAGCTTCTCCTTGTATTCGGAAGCGGCGATCTTGCCAAAGAACTCGTCTTCGTCCAGCCCCACCGCGCGCACGACGTCGCGCAGGACGTCGTCGCGGCTGATGTCGCGGTCCTCGCCCCAGTAGGCCTCGAACACCCGACGCGAGTAGGACGAGATCTTGCCGTGCTCGTGGGCAACGAACGCGCCGCGCATCGCCTTGACTGAGTTGACCGGAAACACAGTCGGCTGGCCGATCTTCAGCCCGTACAACCGTGCCCAGTCCTGAAGGTCTTTCTGGGAGTAGCGCGCCTTGGCTTTGACCGGCCGCTCGCGGCTCTCGTAGACCGACGGGTTGACCGCGTTGAACACGCCGCCGACCAGGATCGGCCGCCAGACGAGCGCGGCGCCGTGGCGGCGGGCGACCTCCTCGATGCGGCTGAAGGCGAGGTAGGTCCACGGGCTGGAGCAGTCGTAAAAAAACTCGAGTTGCTTGGCCATACCCTGAGCCATAGCACAGCCGCCGCGCGCGCTAAAACTTCAGTCCTGCGCCGACTCCGGGCGCGCGCCGTCGATGATTTTGACCAGGTCGATGCGCACGCTGCCGATGAATACGGCCGACTCCACGCGCAGCGGGAGGCGGCGCGCGTCGGCCGATACCCACAGCACTGTATCGTGCGCCTTGTCGTTGACCTCGCCGTCGCTCAGGTAGCTGACCGACGGCACGATCCGCCAGGCGTCGAACTCGCCGAGCGGCGTGCCGATGCGCTCGCGGCGCACGACGCGCAGGTTGAAGACGTAGCGGGTCGTCCCGCTGAAGGCGTCAAAGGTGAACGTCTCGCCGGCCGCGAGCGGTTGGCTCAGCGCCATCAGCGCCGCCGACACCGGCCCGGAAGGATTGTCGGAGAGAAAGGCGCGCCGCTGCACGCCGCGCGGTCCATGCTTGATTAGGGTGACGACGCCCCTGCGATGGTTGAAGGTTACATCGAAGGTATCGTGGCGGCGCCCCTCGTTCTGGCGGATGTACAGTTCGGCGGGTTCGAGCGAGTCGGCGGCGAAGTTCTCGCGCAGATAATCGCGCATCCGGTAGAGCTTGTCGGTGAGCCGGTTGGTGTTGATCCAGATCTCGGCGGTCAGCATCGCCGGGTTCGCGTAGTCCGGATGGAGCACGACCTTGCCGCCAGCGGCCGGAATCCCGATCCAGGAGGCCTGGTAGATAAGCTGCTCGCCAGGATGAAATGGAAGCGGGCCGGGCGAGTAATCGGGCACCAGGACGCCGTCGGGCAGCGGCTTGGGCTGCGCGGCCGGGTCGGGCGCAGCGCGTTTTGCGCCACGACGCGCTGGCGGCGCGCCCGTGGCCGCGCCGGCGATCATCAGGGCGGCGAACGCCAGCGCCGCGGCCGCGCGCCCCCCGCGCTTCCACGTACTTGCAATGAAAGCCACTTTCATCGATGATTCTGCCCAAACTCGCGGGAGCATGGAATTGTCAAAGCGGCTCATTTTTGGTGCAGCCCTGGCGGTTGGGCTCGCAGCCGCTCCCGGACTGGCGCGCGCACAGTACGGAGGCCCGGCGGCGATGCAACAGCAGAACATGCTGAGCACGCTGATGAACGGCCCCACCGGCATGCAGCGTCCGGACAGCAAATCCGCCGACGAGCTCATTACCGAGGCCAAGAAGGGGATGGCCGACGTCGATCCGCGGGTGCGCGCCGAAGCGCTCGACAAGCTGCGCGACGTGAGCGACCCTAAGGCGCGCGGGCTGCTGATGCAGGGTCTGGTGGACCAAGACATCCGGGTCAGGATCCGCGCGATCGACATCCTGGGCGCGCAGCAGAACACCGCCGCCGTGCCGCTGATGACCCAGCAGCTGTTCCTGCGCGATACTCCGGCGGTGGTCAAGGTGCATATCGTCGCGGCGCTGGGCCGGATCGGCGACTCGCGCGGGACCTTGCCGATCATCAGCTTTCTCAAGGAGGCTGACGACGCGCGCAGCCGCGGGACCGCGGTCTTCGCGTTGGGCGAGATCGGCGACCCGCGCGCCAACGACATCCTGATCCAGACCGTCACCAACGATAAGAGCGCGATGGTGCGCAAGCTGGCCCAGGAGTCGCTCGAGAAGATCGACGGCGAGCTGCCCACCGCGCACAGCCAGCAGATCGCCGCCGAGCGCCTCAAGCAGATGATCCCGACCGATCAGCGGCTGTCCAAGATGCGCCAGATGGATCAGGAGCTGCACAAGCTCGGCCAGTAGCGCCTCGCCGCGCGGCACAACCAAATTCCACTCCGGTTTCGTTTCAACTGCGGGGCCCGCGGCGGCGCGCGCTCACCGCTTTGCCCAGAAGAAAAGGGCGGGACCGTAAGGGGGAGAAACTCCAGCCCCGCCCGACAGAACTAGCGCAAGTCAGCGCGGCGGCGAGCGGCGTTGATGCTCACCACCGAGCCGCTGTCGGTGCTGAACAGGTCAACGTGCCGGCCGTTGAACATCACCAGGTCGTAATCAGCAGGCACGCCGGTGCAGGTGTTCGACGTGGAAGTGATCGCTAGCGTGCCGGTGCCGTTGGCGGCGATCGAATAGGTGCCGGCGATATCGCTGGAGCACACAATGCCGCCGACGTTGACGTTGAGCGAGCCGCTGAAGTTGCCCTTGCCGTCGGGCCGCAGAATTCCGCCGCCCGCCATCGGCACGTCGGGCGTATCGATCGTCGTGCCGTGCAGCGCGAACGGATAGACGCCGTGGAAATTGACGTTGCCGAAGCCAATCCCGTCGTCCGCCCGGGCCATCCCGACGCCCGCCAGCACGAGCATCCCTGCGGCCGCCATCGCGACTATCGCCTTGCGCATCTGTTGTGGTACCTCCCGGTCGAGTCGTATCGAGCGCATCCGCTCGATCGACGAGTACGAAATGCCGACCGCACGGTTACGCGCCTTGAGAAGCGCCAGACGGGGCCCGCCTGCTGCGCGCTGAGCGAATGGCCGTCGCCGCTTGGCGGCGGCTTTCTACCGCGGCCCGTGTTCGGCAGCGCCGCGCGAGCGACATCACGCGCGCCAGAAATCGGGCGCGGGCGACGAGACTCGCGCCAGCAAGAGGCATGGTAGGCTGTGCCTGTGGGTTGGCCGGCGCATAGGACCATCACCGCCGCGCTGTTGGCGGGGCCGGCGCTGCTCGGCGGATGCGTCGCGGCGGCGCAGCATCGCCAGGAGATGCTGCACCAGACCGTCACCGTGCTCAACGAGTCGCAGATCATGGTGATGACCGGCGACCTCTCGCTGCCGCACAGGCTGCTGGGTGAAATCAGGTACAGCGAGCCGCTCTCGGCCGAGGCGATCGATACCTCGCACATCGATCGCAGGCTGCGCAGCATCGCGATCGAGCGCTACCAGGACCGCGTCGACGCCATCACACATTTGACGAGCGGCCCGAGCGGCGACGGCAGCATCTTCGAGGTCTCCGCGCAGGCGGTCGAGGTCATCGGGCCGTGCGCCTTCTGCCGCCACAAGGAAGTGCTCCGCGTCGACGAGCCCAATCCCGCCCAGCGCGAAGTTGCGGCGCCGATGCTCGCGATCGGCGACACCTGGGTCGTGAGGCTCGAAGGCGCCGATGGCGCGTCCACCGACGGCGCGATCAAGGTGACCGGCGTCTCGGGCAAGCGCGTGACGATAAACTGGTTTGGCCACCGCAACCTCTACACGGCCGACGGCAACCTGATCGCCGGCCACGTCGGGCTGATCGAGGGCTCGTTCGATCCCGATCTCGGCACCTTCGATTTTCCGCTGTGGCCGGGCAAGAAATGGTCGAAGGACTGGATGCTGAAGACGGACCAGGGGCGGATCGCGGGCACCACGCACGGACAGGCGCTGGGCTGGGAGAAGGTAACCGTGCCGGCGGGCACGCTCGACGCGCTCAAGGTCGAGATCGAATACCGGACCGGGCTCTCCGACGTGAAGATGAGCTGCTGGTACGCGCCGGAGGTAGCCGCGCTCGCCAAATGCGACACCACCGATCCCGACTTCAAAAGCCAGGAGCTGGTTTCGTACCGCCCGGCCGGGGCGGGCGTTTCACACTGAGTTGTCCGCGCGCGCAGAGACGCCCGTCCGCTGAGACGCGCCGCTGGGTATAGGGTGCCGTTCTCATCGTGCCGTCGTTGCGGCGCCCGTGCCCGACGTGCGCGGGGAATCCTCGGTCTCTTCAGACGCGGATGAGCGTCGCGGTGTGGCCGGTAGGACGCGGGCGTCTGGGGAAAACCCGATCGATCTGGGCGTCGCCGAGCCCCAGATGGGTATTGAGCACGGCCGCGATCGGCTCGCGGAAATCCGTCGTCACCGCGAGGTCGCGCTCCTGGTAGAGATGCTGCGTTGAGAGCCCGGGCCACGCGGCGTAAACCTTGCCGCCGCGCACCGGCCCGCCCATCACCCACATCACGTTGCCATGCCCGTGATCGGTGCCGCCGTTGCCGTTCTGGCGCACGGTGCGTCCGAACTCGGAGATCACCACCACGACGGTGTCCTGATAGTGCGGGCCGAGCGCGGCGGCTAAGCTCGCCAGCCCCTCGCCCAAGGGTTTGAGATGATTGGCGAGTTGGCCGCGCGACGAGCCCTCATTTACGTGGGTGTCCCATCCGCCGAGCGCTAGGAAGGCGAGTCGGATCGTCGGGTCGTGCGCGATAAGCCGCGCCAGCCGCGCGGTGTCGTCGGGGAAGCCGGCCGGGGATGGCGCGCCGTTGTCGGCCTCGCGCATGTCCGCCTCGAGCTCGGCGAGCAGGCGCTTGCGCGCCATGCGCCCTTCGCGATACGCGCGGCTGAGCGCGTCGCCGCCCTGGTACATGCGGTCGAAGGCGGCTTCGATAATTGGCCGATCCAGCGGCATCGGACGCGCCGCCGCGCGGCCGAGCGGGAGGTTGGCGACCGCCATACGGCCCGACAGAATACGCGGCACTGCGGGACCGAGGCTGAGCGCCTCGGTCGGTCCGTGCTGGCCGGGCAGCGCGCCTAGCACGCGATTCATCCATCCGTCGGCAGTGCTCTTCATGCCGGGCGTGCCGCTTTCCATGTAGTCTTGGGCGTCGAAGTGCGAGCGCGTGGGATCGGGCGAGCCGCAGGCGTGAACGAAGGCGAGTGTGCCTTCGCGCCAGCGCGGCTCGAGGGCGGCGAGCGCGGGATGGAGTCCGAAGAAGCCGTCGAGGTTGACTACGCCGCCCTCGCCGCCGGCGCGCGGGAGCGCGATCGTCGGGCGCGCGTCGTAGTAGTCGGGCTCGCCGTGCGGCACGACGACATTGAGGCCGTCCACCGCGCCGCGCAGGAAGATCACGACCAGCCGCTTGCGGCTGGTATCGCCGGCGGCGGCGCGCGCCGCCCATGCGTACGGGCTCAGCATTAGGACGCCGCCCGCCGCGCCGAGCATCGCCGCACGTTTGAGAAATTCGCGCCGGCTATGCGCGCCGGCGCAGGCTTCCGCCGCGCCGCCCCATCGCTCGCCTTCGCATCTGCTCACGCCACTGGCTCCATATCCACGCCGCGATTTTTCAGCAGACCATAAACTCCGGGCATCCGAGGACGAGCGCGGCGCGCAGCTCCGCGGGCGCAGCCTGGATCGCCTCGCGCGTATTGGCCGAGAGCGCGCCCGCGCCGAGCGTCGCTTGGAGCGCGCCGGCATCGAGCGGCTGCATCCTCGCGACTCCGCCCGCGCGCATCATCGCGCCGCCCGCGCTCGCGGCGGGCCGCTTAAACCTGACGTGGAAGGCTTTCGCGCCGGCGGCGGTTTCGAACGGCGGGGCGAGCAGCGGCAGATGCCCCTGGCCGAGCGCGGCGGCGAAGCTCAGTCGCATCATCATCGCGTCCGGGTTGAGCCACGCCTCGCGCACGTCGGGGTAGCCGTCGGGCGTCTCATGCCCATACGGCGCCATCCCCATCATCGCCATCGCGCCGAACAACGGGCGGTAGTTGGTGATGTGGTCCACGCCGGCCAGGCGCGCGGCCGAGATGACGTAGTCGTACGGGGTCTTGAATTTCGCACCGTAGTAGCGCTCGTCCCAGAACTCGGGGCTCAAGAAGAGTGTCTGGAGTGTGGCCCGGATGTCGCCTTGGCTCTGCACAAAGCGCTCGGCCATCCGCGCGACCAGCGCGGGCGGCGGATCGTCGGCGACGAAGTGCTGCGCGAGCTGGAAGCTCAGATGGCGCGCGGTGGCGGGCGCGCGCGCGAGCAGGTCAAGCGCCTGCTCGCCCTCAGCGAGTCCGGCCGCGCCGCGGTAGGTCGCGCCAAGCAAGATCTGATCGCTGAAATCGTGGCGGCGCGGATCGAAATAAAAGCCGTACTGGTCGCCTACGGCGCCCGCCGGCGGCAGGCGGCGGTGCGCACGCCACGTCCGCCATCGCCTCCGCTCCATGCCCATCGCCCCCGGACGCATCGCGCCCATCCGCATCGCCGCGCCGCCGGGCTTGCGCAGGCCCCATCCGGTCAGAATATGGGCGAGCGCGGTGACGTCGGCCTGCGTGTAACCGCCGTTTACGCCCAGCGTGTGCAGTTCCATCACCTCGCGCGCGTAGTTCTCGTTGATGCCCTCGAATTTGCCGCGCCGGCCGGGGCTGTCGGGCCCGGTGTTCTGCCAGTTGTCGAGGTAGAAGAGCATCGCGGGATGCTTCGCGGTCGCGCCGAGCAGCATACGGAAGCGGCCCATCGTATGCGGCCGGACCGCCTCCTGTTCGTAGGCGCCGACCCACAGATGGCACAGGCCCTTGCCGGCGAAGACGTTGAAGTGGTTGAACCAGAAGGCCGCCATCACCTCCTGCAACTGCCGCGGGCCGTAGATCGCGCGCATCAACCGCGCCTCGACCGCCTCCTGCAAGATCACGCGCGCGCGCTGGCGCGCCGCCTTTTGCGCGTCCTTGTCGCCCTTGGCCTGGCGCACCGGGAGCTGGAAGGCCTCAAACAGCTCGACCGGCGTCATGTGCAGCGTGCGCATCGCGGCGATCCGCTGCACCAGCGCGGGCGGCTCGGGAATCGATTCGGGATTGAGCTGCTCGCGGATATAGCGCTCGACGCCGATCTGATTGACTCGCTCGACGTCGCCGGGTCGCGGCCCGTAGGCGAGCCGGTTGAGCGCGTGGAGCGCGCGCTTGTGCTGCGGCATGTTGCCGACCTGGAGCATCGAGCGCCTCGCCGGGCGTCCGGCCCGGCCGTTCCACAATACGAAGGGCGGTGTGCACGGTTTCGCCGCCCCACCAGCGCGCGGCGCGCGCAAAGCAAAGCGGGACGGGAGATGAACCCCGTCCCGCCTTCGAATCGTGCGTCAGACGCGGAGCGCGCTACGGATTGGAAGAGCCCGCCGCGGGCGGCGCGGCCGATTCGGACGGCTTGGCCTCGGCGGCGTTGCCGTCGGACTTCTTCTCCATCTGCTTGGCCTTGGCCCGATGATGCATCGCCACCTTGCGCGGATGGCCGTGGACGCCTTCGAGGTAGTTGCCCGGGTTGGCCAGGAAGCGCTCCTTGGAGCCCGGGTACTTGCTGAAGAAGCGGTTCAGCTCTGGATACTTCTTGAGGAAGTCATTGTCGTCGGCGAGGCTCGGATTGGTGGCCAGCCGGCGCGCCATCTTGCGATGGGCGATCGCGAGCTGGCCGAAGTCGTGCAGCTCCTCCATCGCGATGCCCTTCGTGTCCATCTCGCCGACGATGGTGACCTGTTGCTGGGCTTGGGCAAATGCAGGCGCCGCAATTCCGCCCGCCATCAGCAGCGCAACAGCCAGCGATAAGGTCCGTCTCATGTAGATGTCCTCCCTGCGCCCGGTGAAAACATTAGGCGGTTGGCAGGCCCGCGCATAACCGGGCCTGGATTGTGGCGCACTACTTTGCGCAGCTTTAGCTTAGCGTTGCAGCGGCGATGGGGCAAAAGCGGGGCGAGGGAGTTTCCCCCGCCCCGCCGAGGCGATCCGGACTGCG
This sequence comes from Candidatus Binataceae bacterium, assembly GCA_035650475.1. Lineage (NCBI taxonomy): Bacteria > Candidatus Binatota > Binatia (SeqCode) > Binatales (SeqCode) > Binataceae (SeqCode) > Binataceae bacterium (SeqCode). The sequence goes on along the minus strand of DASRHP010000009.1, from coordinate 239,636 downwards.
TGGAATCCGCAGCCTAGCGGGTTTCCTCGCGATGCTTGGCTTTGGCCTCGGACATTCCGAGGTACTTGCCGGGGTTGGCAAGGAAGCGCTTCTGCGAACCCGGATAGTCGTTGAAGAACTGCTGCAGGTCGGGATACTTCGCCAGAAAGCCGGAGTCCTGCGCGAGGTTGGGATTCTGCTTGAGTCGGCGGGTCATCCGGTGATGCTGCACGCGCAGTTCTCTGAAGGCCTGCATCTCGCTCTTGTGCTTCTTCTTGGCCGGCGCGCTGGGCGCCGCCGCCGAGGCCGCGGGCGCTGCGGCCGGGGCCGCGGGCGCTTCGCCCTGGGCCTGCGCCAGTCCCCAGCTGGCGCCAAGGAACAGTGCGCCAACCAACATCGAAGTGATCCGTTTCATTCCTCGTCCCCTCCCATAGTGAGTTGGTTCGTTCGGAGCGACGTATCATGCCGCCGCGCCGCGCCGCAACGCCCTCGGCGCCGCTGCGTGCGTCCGCTTCGGCGCATCTTACGCATGGCGCGCGTCCGAGGCCAGCGCATCGCGCCTGTCTTGCGCACGATTTCGGCCGTGCGAGAGCGCACGGACAGGAGAGAATTGCGCTAGCGCGAGGCGCGGCCCCAGGCCTCGATGAGGCTCTCGAAGGCGCGGCGCAGCTCGGGGTCCTTGAGCTCGGGCAGCTCGATCGCGCGGCGCGGCGCGCGCGGCACCGGACGCAGACGGGTGCGCGGCTGGCGGCGGCTGAGCCGCCCTTGAACGAAGCGCAGGTCGCGTACAGCGTCGTCACCGATCCGCGCGCGTAAGCGATCGAGAATCTGCGGCTTGAGCAGGTTGAGCTCCTGAATCCACATCGCGCCGGAGACCTTGACCACAGCGGTGTGGAACTTGAGGCCGACGATCTCGGTGCGGCGCGCGACGGCCTCGCCGACCACCTCGGGCCAGGCCGAGATAAGGCGTACGATGGCGAAGTGGCCCTCGGAGTCTAGCCGGTCGATTAGCGCGCCGAGCGTGCTGGCGATGGGCTCGGGAGCCTTGCGTTTGCGCAGCGCCATCGCGGGTTACGATACGCCTGTCGGTGGGCAGTGCAATTGTGTCCGCCCAATGACGGCAGAAAAATCAGATCGTTCATCAACAGGCCGACAATCAAAGCCCTCATCGAGTATGTGCTTGAAGAATAAGGCATTCCTATAGAGGCGAAATTAGTACGAAGACTTACTAACAGCCCTTTCTATAGGTTGTCCACAAGTTATCCTATACAATATCTTGGGGTGTGGTCCTTGACACAACCACGAACCGGAGTAATTTGCGTTCCAGCCGAGGCGCAGGGCAGCCGGGGAGGTGGAGGAGATGGCGGCGGGTGAAATTGCGATGCCAGGACTAGACAAGAAACCAGCAAAAGCGGCTGAACACGCTTCGACGGGAGCCCGGCAGGGCCTCGCGCTGGAGCGCTTTTTCAGCCGGCCCGGCGTTGATCCGATGTCCGAAGTCGAGTGGGAGCTGCGCTCGGCCGTGATCGCCGGCGAGGACGGGCGCGTCGTCTTTGAACAGCGTGATGTCGAGGTTCCGCGCGCCTGGTCGCAGACCGCGACCAACGTGGTGGTCTCCAAGTACTTCCGCGGGCCGCTCGGCAGCCCCAAGCGCGAGTCCTCGGTCCGCCAGCTCATCGCGCGCGTGGTCGATACGATCACCGGATGGGGCGAGGCTCAGCACTACTTCGCCTCGGCCGAGGAGCGCGACACCTTCCACGCCGAACTGACCGCGCTGCTGGTGACCCAGCGCGCGGCGTTCAACAGCCCGGTCTACTTCAACGTCGGGATTGAGCCGCGCCCGCAGTGCTCGGCCTGCTTCATCCTCAAGGTCGAGGACAACATGGACTCGATCCTGAACTGGTACCGCAACGAGGGAATCATCTTCAAAGGCGGCTCCGGTTCGGGGGTCAATCTGTCGGCTGTACGCTCGTGCCGCGAGAAGCTCTCCGCCGGCGGCACCGCCTCGGGGCCGCTGAGCTTCATGAAGGCGGCCGACGCCTCGGCGGGCGTGATCAAGTCGGGCGGCAAGACGCGGCGGGCGGCCAAGATGGTGGTGCTCAACGTTGACCATCCCGACGTCGTCGATTTCATCAAGTGCAAACAGGAGGAGGAGCGCAAGGCGTGGGCGCTGATTGACGCCGGCTATGACGCCTCGCTCGACGGCCCGGCCTACGGTTCGGTCTTCTTCCAGAACGCCAACAACTCGGTGCGGGTGAGTGACGACTTCATGCGCGCGGTCGAGCGCGACGGCGAGTGGCGCACCCATTTCGTCACCACCGGACAGGTCGCCGACACCTACCGCGCGCGCGAGCTGATGAAGCTTATCGCCGAGGCGGCGCACGCCTGCGGCGACCCCGGGATGCAGTTCGACACCACGATCAACGCATGGCACACCTGCCCGAATTCGGGGCGGATCAACGCCTCCAATCCGTGCAGCGAGTACATGCACCTGGACAACTCGGCCTGCAACCTCGCTTCGCTCAACCTGCTCAAGTTCCTCGACGAACGCGGCGAGTTCGACGTGCGCGCGCTGCGCCACGCGGTGGACGTGATGATCACCGCGCAGGACATCGTGGTGGACAACTCCTCGTATCCGACCGAAGAGATCACGCGCAACGCGCGCGACTTTCGCGAGCTCGGCCTGGGCTATGCCAATCTGGGCGCGCTGCTGATGGCGCTCGGGCTGCCCTACGACTCGGACCAGGGGCGCAGCTACGCCGGCGCGATAACCGCGCTGATGACGGGCGAGGCCTACCTGCAATCGGCGCGGGTAGCGCAGGTGATGGGGCCGTTTGCGGGCTACCCGCCTAACCGCGAGCCGATGCTCAAGGTCATCGAGCACCATCGCGACAAGGCGCGCGAGCTCGATCCCGCCCACGTGCCGCTGCCGCTTCTGAGCGCGGCGCGCGAGGCGTGGGAGGAGGCGCTCAAGCTCGGCGCGGCGGCGGGCTTTCGCAACTCGCAGGCGACCGTGATCGCGCCCACCGGCACCATCGCCTTTATGATGGACTGCGACACCACCGGCATCGAGCCCGACATCGCGCTGGTCAAGTACAAGAAGCTGGTCGGCGGCGGGATGCTGAAGATCGTCAACGGCACCGTGCCGCGCGCGCTCAAGCGTCTGGGCTACGACTCGCGCGAGGTCCAGGAGATCGTCGAGTACCTCGACGAGCACGAAACGATCGAGGGCGCGCCGCATCTGGCCGACGCGCATCTGGCGGTCTTCGACTGCGCGTTCAAGCCGCGCGCCGGCTCGCGCACCATCCACTACCTCGGGCATCTGCGGATGATGGGCGCGGTGCAGCCGTTCATCTCGGGCGCGATCTCCAAGACCATCAACATGCCCGCCGAGGCCACCGTCGACGACGTCGCCGAGGCCTACATGACCGCGTGGAAGCTGGGGCTCAAGGCGGTCGCGATCTACCGCGACGGCTCCAAGCGCACCCAGCCGCTCAACACCGGCAAGAGCAGGACCGAGGCGACGGCGCCGACGCAGGCCGCGGCGGTGCGCGCGGCGGCGGGCGAGGATCGCGCGCTCAACCGGCGCAAGCTGCCCGACGAGCGCAAGTCAATCACGCATAAGTTCGATATCGCCGGCCACGAGGGCTATATCACGGTCGGCATGTACGAGGACGGCAAGCCCGGCGAGATCTTCGTGATGATGTCCAAGCAGGGCTCGACGATCTCGGGCCTGATGGACTCGTTCGCAACCGCGATCAGCTACGCGCTGCAATACGGGGTGCCGCTCCAGTTCCTGGTCGACAAGTTCTCGCACATGCGCTTCGAGCCCTCGGGCTTCACCAAGAATCCCGAGATCCCGTACGCGAAGTCGATCGTCGATTACCTCTTCCGCTGGCTCGCCTCGAAGTTCCTCGACGAGGAAGCCAAGCGCGAGGTCGGGGTGGTCGCGGCGGAACGTTCAGCGGCGGCAGCCGAACAGAGCGCGACGCCGGCGGCGGGTCGGGCGTACATCGAGGAGGCGGCGGCGACGATCAGCGCGGCGATCGGTGACGTGGCCGCGCATGCGCGCTCGCGCCAGGCCTTCATCAACCAGGCCGACGCGCCGCCGTGTCCGGATTGCGGATGCCTGATGGTGCGTAACGGTACCTGTTACAAATGCCTCAATTGCGGGGCGACGAGCGGATGCTCGTGAACCGAGCAGGTCGGAAGACCCCGGGGGAGTGAAGGGCGCGGGGGCTGGCGGCGGAAAAGCTTGGCAGGAGGGGGAACGGCAGGACAGGCGATTGGGCGCGCTTAGCGGAGCGGCGCGATCGGCGGGCGCGTCCGGGAGAGGCGCTTGGCGGCGGCGAGAGAGGCGGTGGACTCCTCCGGGGTCTGGTTTAGCGGGCGAGCGTGACGAGGTGCGGATGGCGATGAGGTGAGCGGCCCCGCTCAGGCGTGGTGTGGGGTTGCGGATGTGGAGGCGGTAGGGGGGTCGGGCAAACGCCCGGCCCCCCGAATTATTGAGGAGTGTTGCCTCCGCTCTGACCCCTTGCCCGCGTCACGAGCGGAGGAGGGTGCAAGTGCGGCGACTGCCCAGCGCACCTCGCGCATTGGGCCGCGCACAAGCGCTGTGATCTCTGCGTAGGGACCGTTCGCGAACCGCCCCTACGCGGAAGACGCCTTGACCCCTCGCGCGGCACCCTCCTTCAGGGAAGGGGACGGAAGTCAGGCGGTCGTCGACGCAAACCTCAGCCGCGGCCGATGAAGGGCATCGCGGTCGCCATCACAGTGATGAACTGCACGTTGGCCTCCAGCGGCAGGCTCGCCATATAGACCACCGCGCGCGCGACGTGCTCGACGGCGAAGGTCGGCTCGGCCGCGATCGCGCCGTTGGCCTGCGGCACGCCGCGCGCCATCCGCGCCGTCATCTCGGTCGCTGCGTTGCCGATATCGATCTGGCCGCAGGCGATGTTGTACTTGCGCCCATCGAGCGAGGTCGATTTGGTCAGCCCCGTCATCGCATGCTTGGTCGCGGTGTAGGGGGCGGAGTTCGGACGCGGCGCGTGAGCGGAGATCGAGCCGTTGTTGATGATCCGTCCGCCACGCGGATTCTGGCCTTTCATCACGCGGAACGCCTCCTGCGTGCACAGGAACGCGCCGGTCAGGTTTATATCGACGACCTTTTTCCATTGCTCCACGGTCAGATCTTCGAGCGGAATCGCGGGCGCGCCGATGCCGGCGTTGTTGAACAACAGGTCAACGCGCCCAAAAGCCTCGACCGTGCCCGCGAAGAGCGCCTTGACCGAGGCGGCATCGCTTACGTCGGCGGGAACGACCAGCGCGGAGGCCCCGATCGCCTTCGCCTGCTCGGCGGTCGCCTCGAGCGGCTCCTTGCGGCGCCCGGCCAGCGCGACCGCGTATCCTTCGCGCATCAGGGCGAGCGCGCTGGCCTTACCGATCCCGGTGCCGGCGCCGGTTACGATCGCGACTTTGGCGGACGTGCTCATGGGGTGGCCTCCTGCGCTGGGAGTTTCAGAGACGTGCCTGGTGGTGGCGGCGAAAGCCGCACCGCGGCCTGACGCCTTCCCCGGGGGAAAAGAGGAACGGGAATTTTAATTTGCGCAGCAGTCATCGTTGGACGCGCGGCGGACGCGGCGGGAGGCTGAAGGCCTCAGCGAGCAGCTCATAGGAGCGCATGCGGGCACGATGGTCGTGCACGACCGTCACCACCATCAGCTCCTCCACGCGCAGCACGCTCGCCATGTCTATCAACTGGTCGCGCACCGCCTCGGGCGCGCCGACTACGTAACGCGGCCATTCGCCGGACTCGCTCGCCGCCGGCCGCGGCTCCGCGCCCAACTCCGCGATTGCCTCCTCCGGGGTCGGAATCGGACGGACATCGCCCTGGCGGATACGGCGGCGGAACAGGCGCGCGCTCATCAGCAGCCGCTCGGCCTCGGCCCGCGTCTCGGCGCAGACCACGCCCAGCGCAAGGATCGCGCGCGGCACCGGCAGATACTTTGACGGCGTGAAGCGGGCGAAGTAATGCTCGAGCGCGGTGCGTGTCGGATGGGGATCGATGAAGTGCGCGAAGGCGTACGGCAATCCGAGCTGCGCCGCCGCCGAGGCGCTCCACGGGCTCGAGCCGAGCAGCCAGACCTCGGGCGCGCCGGGCATGTCGGGCGAGACGTGGATGCGGCTGAACGGATGGCGCGGCGGGAAATCGCGGCCCAGGAAGGCCAGCAGCTCGACGAGCTGCTGGGGAAAGTCGTCCACCGTGCGCTGCTGGCTGCGGTCGCGCTGGAGCGCGTAGGAATCGAGCGCTGTGCCGCCCGGGGCGCGCCCCAGCCCGAGATCGATCCGCCCCGGATACATCGCATGCAGCATCCGGAAGACCTCGGCCACCTTCAGCGGGCTGTAATGGGGCAGCATCACGCCACCCGAGCCGACCCGGATGCCCGAGGTTTCGGCGGCAACGCGCGTGATGAGGATTTCCGGCGCCGGGCTCGCGAGCGCCTCGATCGCGTGATGCTCGGCGATCCAGTAGCGCTCGTAGCCGAGGCGGTCGGCCAGACGGGCGAGTTCGATCGAGTTGCGCAGCGCGGCGGCCGGAGTGAATCCGGCGGAGACCGGCGACTGATCGATTACCGAGAGCTTCACGGCGGCTGTTTATTTATCGCGCGGATGGCGGCGACTCCGCAATGCGCAAGCTGTTGACGCATAGTTGCGCCTTCGCGGTATTGTGCCGATGAAATCGGCGCGCCCCGGCCGCATCGCCAAGGAGGAGCGAGATGAACTTCGGGCTGCTCGAATCCTTCCGCAATTCCGACCGCAATGAACTCTCCTACTCGGAGCTTTATCGCCGCCACGTGGACCTCGCGGTCGAGGCCGAGGAGATGGGCTACGACACCATCTGGCTGACCGAGCATCACTTCGTCGAGGACGGTTACTCGCCGGCGATGCTTCCACTGGCGGCGGCGATCGCCACACGCACGAGGAAAATCCGCATCGGGACCTTCGTCTTGCTGATGCCGCTGCACCACCCGCTGCACGTGGCCGAATCGGCGGCGACCGTCGATGTGCTGTCGGGCGGGCGCTTGGACCTCGGGCTGGGCCAAGGTTACCGGCCGCAGGAATTCGACGGCTTCAACGTCCCGCGCAACGAGCGCGCCGCGCGCCTGCGCGAGGGGGTCGCGATAATCCGGCGCCTGTTCACCGAGGACAACGTGACGTTCGAGGGCAAACACTACACCGTGCGCAACGCGACGCTGTATCCCAAAGCCGCGCAACAGCCGCATATTCCGATCTGGATCGGCGCGCGCAGCCGCAGCGCGACCGAGCGCGCCGCGCGCAACGGCTACCATCTGGCGGGCACCGGTCCGCGCCAGGCCGAGATTTACAAGGAGGCGCTGCGCGCCGCCGGCCGCGACCCCGACCATTTCAACATCGCCCAGCTGCGCTTCGGCTATATCGCGCCGCGCCGTGACCGCGCGTGGGACGACGCCGAGTACGCGATCCATCACCTGATGGCAAAGTACGGGCAGTGGATCGCGGAGGCGGCCGACGTCCCGGGCGACGAGCGGTTCGCGCAGGTCCCGCCGGTGGGCGAGTTGCGCAAGCTCAACGACACGCGTTTTCTGGGCGAGCCGCTGATCATCGGGAGCCCCGACGACGCGATCGAGATGCTCGAGCGCTACACCGGGCATACCCATCTTGCGCTCGGGATGTCGCTGCCGGGGCTGGATCCGAAAAAGGTGCGCGCGAGCATGCGCCTGTTCGCCAGGGAAGTGATCCCACACTTTCGGCGCAAGGCACGCGCGGCGGAGCAGCCCAAGGCGCGCGCCGCCGCGCCGGCGCGCTAGGTGTTTCGACCCCGCTTGCGCGCCTCGCCTAGCGCTTCATCATCGCGGCGAGCGCCTCGGCCATCTCGTCCAGCGCCTTCTTGACCGACGGGCGCGTCTGCACGTGCGCCCACCAGGCGGCGAGCCTGGGCCGCCCTTCCAGCGGCGGTTTGGCGCCGAAGCCGGGCAGCATGTTGGTCGCGAAGAACATCGTCGGCGCCAGCGCGCAGTCGGCCAGCGTGAAGTCGGGGCCGCTGGCGAAGCCGCTCGGCGCAAGCATCGCTTCGAGCTGGTCGAGGCGCTGGTTGAACTCGGTCAGCCGCTCGTTGACCACCTTCTCGTCGCGACTTTTGGGATTGAGCTGGCCGAACAGCGCGCGCAGCGGCGGCTCGAGGTAAAGGTCATGGAAGCGGGTGAACTCGCGCACCCGTGCACGTCCTTCGGGCGACTTGGGCAGCAGCGGAGGGCTGGGAAATTTGTCTTCGAGGTACTCGTTGATGACCTCGGACTCGGCGATGATCATGCCGTCGGCGTCGAGCGCGGGGATTTTGCCGAGCGGATTGATCTTGAGGTACTCGGGCGATTTCAGATTGCCGCCGGGGACCGGCGCGATCTCGATGTTGAGCCCCTTGTCGTAGATCGCGATGCGCGACTTGGTGGCAAAGTTGGAGAGGTTCATGTTGTAGAGCTTCATCGCTACGCCCGTCCTTTCCCGGTTGGCCAAATGTCGGCGCCGCGCGCCGCGGGGTTCTGCTCGTTACTTTTGCTCGTCGTTCTGCTGCAACTCGCGCTGGTGCTGGGCGAGTTTTCGCGCCGCGTCGTCGAACTCGGCCGCCGCGGCCCTGAACAATTCCGCCGCATGGTCGGCGCGCCGCTGGGCGTCAAGCGCCTGCGCTCGCGCCTTGAGCGCGGCGGCCTGCGCATTGGCCGCCGCGGCCCGGGCCTGGGCGGCCGCCGCCTCGGCCTGGACCGCGCTGTCCTCGGCCGACGGCCCGCATCCGAGCACCAGCGGCGCGCCCAGCGCCAGCGCGGCGAAGGCCACGGCGGCCCAGCCCGGCCGCATCGCGCACTACCGCGGCGCCAGCGCCTGCATCGCACGCTCGTCGGGCATCGTGGCGCTCTCGGTGCTCAGCGGCTGGATACAGACGTGAGTTGCGCCGGCCTTGAGATGGGCCTCGACGCGGTCGCGGATCTGAGTCTCGGTGCCCCAGGCGACGATCGCATCGACCAGCCGGTCGCTGCATCCGTTCTCGAATTCCTTGTCAGCGAAGCCCAGGTTCTTGAGGTTCTTGGTGTAGTTGGGCAGCCGCGGCACGTAGGTCTTCATGTACTCGCGGGCGGTGGCGCGCGCCTTGGCCGCGTCGGTGGAAAGGACCACTGCCTGCTCGACGCAAATCATCGGCTTGGGCCCAATCGCGGCGCGCGCCTTCTGGGTATGCTCGGGCGGCACAAAGTAGGTATGGGTGCCGTCGGCCTCGGCGGCGCATAGCGCGAGCATCTTGGGATGCAGCGCGGCGAGCACGACCGGCACGCGCTCCTTGGGTTCGGGCGCGCGGTATAGCGCACTCTTCATCCGCGGCAGGTACTCGCGCATGTAGCTGTATGGCTTGTCGTAGCTGTGGCCGCGCAAATTGCTCACCAGCGGCTTGTGGCTGACACCGATGCCGAGCAGGAAACGGCCGCCCGAAAGTTCAGCCACGGTCTTGGACGCCGCCGCCATCGTCACCGCGTCGCGCGCGTAGATGTTGGCGATCCCGGTGGCGAAGACCAGCCGCTCGGTGTGCGCGGCAAGATAGGCCGCGTGCGCGAAGGGCTCGCGCCCGACCGCCTCAGGGATCCAGAGCGCGCCGTAGCCAGCCTTTTCGACCTTCTGGGCGAACGCCACGCTCTGCTCCGCGCTCATCCCGTCGTAAAAGAACCACACTCCGTATTTGCCGATATCCATGACTCCTCTACTTAACCTTGTCGCGCGCTGCGGACAAGCTCGCAACCCGACCGTCCGCACCTCCGGCGCCTCGCACCGACGCCGCGCGCGGTTTACCTCGGCGCGCGAGCTGGGCTACAAGTCTTCAAGCCCGCGGATTCAGTAAACCAACGCGAGGCGTGGAGCTAGCCGATGATGAAGCTGGGGCTGATGTTCGCCAATGCGGGGCCGTTCGCCAATCCCGAGCTGCTGGCCCATTTGGCCACAAGCGCTGAGGAGCGTGGCTTCGAGTCGCTGTGGACGGTCGAGCACGTCGTCATCCCGCACAACTACCAAACCCCCTATCCGTACTCGCGCGACGGCAAGATTCCCGGCGGCGAGGACGTTGCGATCCCCGACCCGCTGCTTCCGCTCGCCTACGCCGCCGCGGTCACCAGCCGCATCCGCCTCGCCACCGGCATCCTGATCCTGCCCCAGCGCCATCCGCTCTACACCGCCAAGGAGGTCGCCACGCTCGACGTGCTCTCGCGCGGGCGCGTGATCCTGGGCATCGGCAGCGGCTGGCTCAAGGAGGAGTTCGACGCGCTGGGCCTGGATTTCCGTCAGCGCGGCAGGCGCACCGACGAGGCGATCGCGGCGCTGCGCACGTTGTGGCGCGACGCCACTTCGACCTTCCACGGCAAACACTTCGCTTTCCGCGAAGTGAAGAGCTTTCCGAAGCCGGCGCAATCGGGCGGCGTACCGATCCATATCGGCGGCCACTCGCCGGCCGCCGCGCGCCGCGCCGGCCGCCTCGGCGACGGTTTCTTCCCCGCGATCGGCGACATCGAAAAGCTCAAGGAGCTATTCGCGATCATGCGCGTGGAGGCGCAGCAGGCTGGCCGCGACCCCGCGACGATCGAGCTTTCCAGCGGCGGCCGCGCCAACCTCGATACGGTCAGGCAGCTCCAGGATATCGGCGTGTCGCGCCTCGTAATCGCGCCGCCGGCCTTCGATGCCGAGGGCCTGACGCGCGGGCTCGACAAGCTCGCCAACGAAGTGCTCGCCAGGTTGTGAACGCGAGGCGCAAACCGAAAGCCAGGAGCGTCGAAGCGATGGCCACACAGGATGTGAACGTCAACGCACAGGAGGCCGAGCCGCTGCTGGTGCGTCGCGAGGCGCCGCTCGGCTGGCTCATCATCAACCGCCCGCAGGTGCGCAACGCGCTCAACCTGCGCACCTGGCAGCTCATCGTCAAGGGCGTGGCGGAGCTCCGGGACGATCCTGACGTGCGCGTGATCGTGATGCGCGGGGCGACCCCCGAGGCCTTCATCTCCGGCGCCGACATCTCGGAGTTTCCGAGCCTGCGCGCCAACGCCGAGCAGGCGCGCATCTATCGCGACGCTCCAGGTAATGCCACCAACGCGCTGCTCAACTGCCCCAAGCCGGTAATCGCGATGATCGCCGGCATCTGCATCGGCGGCGGCGTCCAGGTTGCACTCTCGTGCGACATCCGGATCGCCGCGCGCGGCACGAAGATGGGAATCCCGGCCGCGCGGCTCGGTCTTGCCTATCCGCTGGACGGCGTGATGGCGCTCGCGCAGGTCTGTGGGCCAGCCAACGCGCGCGACATCCTGATGTCGGCGCGGATTTTCGACGCCGACGAGGCGTACGCGATGGGCTTGGTCAACAAGGTTGTCGGGCCGGAAGAGCTGGAGCCCTACGTGCGCGAGTACGCGACCCGGATGGCGTCCAATGCGCCGCTCACGATGGCGGCGGCGAAGGCCGCTGTCCGCGAGGGACTCAAGGACGCCGCCGAGCGCGACCTCGGGCTTGTCGCCGAGCTGGTCTCGCGCTGCTACGATAGCGAGGACTACCGCGAGGGCGTGCGCGCGTTCCTCGAAAAGCGCCGACCCCGTTTCATGGGCCGCTGACGGCGGATCGTCCGCGACATGGAGCGGGTCCGGCTCGCCGCGCTCCCCGCTGTATTTGCCGCCGCCGGGCGGGCTAACATACGGGCACGTCCCTTCTGGACACGCGGAGGCGGTGGCCCTGCGATGAGCGAAGCCGGCGAAATCTACTTCAACCCGTGGGACGAAGCGTTCCGCGCCAATCCATACCCGTACTACCGACCGCTGTTTCAGGGGCCGCCGCGGCTGCTTAACGTGTTCGTGCCGATGGCGTTGGTCGCGCGCTACGCCGATTGCAGCGCGATCCTGCGCGACCATGAGCATTTCTCCAGCGTGCCGCCGCGCAGTCCGCTGATCGAAGAGCGGATCAGCGTCTTCGGCAACGCGCCGCGCGTGGTCTTTTCCGACCCCCCGATCCACACCCGCCTGCGCCGCCTGGTGAGCCGCGCCTTCACCCCGCGGCGCATCCGCGAGCTGGAACCGAAAATCCGCGAATTCACCAACTCGCTGCTCAACCGCGCCGCCGCGCGCGGCGGACTCGACGTGATGGCCGACCTCGCCAATCCGCTGCCGGTGATGGTGATCGCACACATGCTGGGGGTGCCGCCCGAGCATTACCCGATGTTCAAGCGATGGTCGGACACGGTCATCGAGTCCGACAACACGCCACCCGGGATGCCGCTGCCGCAGGAGGTGCGCGAGGCCTTCGCCGCACTGCGCGCCTACTTCGTCGCCGAGATCGAAAAGCGCAGGCGCAGCCCGGGCGACGACCTCGTCAGCGTGCTGGTCGCCGCGCACGAGGACTCCGAGGAAACCCTGAGCGAAGAGGAACTGATCGCCTTCGTGGTCATCCTGCTGCTCGCCGGCAATGAAACCACGACCAATCTGATCGGCAACGGGATGCTCGCCCTGACGCGCCATCCGGGCGAGCTCGAACGCCTGCGCCGCGAACCCGGGCTGGCGGCGTCGGCGGTCGAGGAGATGCTGCGCTACGACGGCCCGGTCCAATCGACCGTGCGGCACATCCGCCAGGACACCGAGTTCGCGGGCATGACGATTCCAGCGGGAACGATGATTTTCGTGCTGGTGGCGGCGGCCAACCGCGACCCCGCGCAGTTCCCCGAGCCTGAACGTTTTGACATCGCACGCTCGCCCAACGACCATCTCGCCTTCGGCGAAGGCATCCATTTCTGCCTCGGCGCGCCGCTGGCGCGGATGGAAGGCGCGATCGCGATCAGCTCGCTGCTCGAGCGCTTCAAGCGCATCCGGCCCGCGACGCCGGAGGCGCCGCTTCGATACAAGGGATCGTTCTTCCTGCGCGGCTTGACCTCGCTGCCGCTCGAAGTTGGCTGACGCCGCCCCGCCGATGGCCGAAGACGCGCGCACTGCCCTTCCGCGCGCGCCGGTCGTGCGCGCGCTCGCTGCGCTCGTGATGGCCGCCGTGATAGCCGGATGCGCACGCGATCCCCAAACGGTGATCGACGCTCCCGACGGCGCCCGGCGCGCGGCGTTGCGGGTCGAGCTGGCGCTGACTCCTGCCAAACGCGAGCTGGGACTGATGTACCGCAATCACATGGACGAGGATGCCGGGATGCTGTTCGTCTTTCCCACCGCCGGCCGCTTGCGCTTTTGGATGAAGAACACCGAGATTCCGCTCGACATGATCTTCGCCGACCCTGCGGGGAAGATCGTCGGGATCGTCGCCAACGCCGAACCCTACTCCAAGCAATCGGTCGGCCCCGACGCCGACGCGCAGTACGTGCTGGAGGTTAACGGCGGCTTCTGCGCGCGCCACCGCGTACAGGTGGGCGACCGGATGCGCTTCGTCGGCTTCGAGCCGCGCGCCGCCGACTGAGCCGCGCCGCTACGCTGGTTGCTCGCGCCGGCGCGCGTGATGGGCAAACGTGCCGACGATGCCGAGCACGTAGAGCACGCCGAGGACAAGCGCGACGGCGATCTCGCCTTGCGGGACAGACCGGCCTTGCCGCATCAGTCCCGTGAAGCCCGAGACGTGATTGATTAAAACCAGCAGTGCACAGATGCGGCTGCGGCGGTACATCCCCCAAGCCAGCGCCAGCAGGATCGCGCCCGCAATTACCCCCGTCCAGATGAATGGGCCGCGTTGGAAAAAGCTCCACCCGAACATGAAGAGCCCCGCAGCCGCCGCCGCGGCCCATCCGCAAGCCACCATCCGCTCAGCCATCCTGTTGTCGATCACGTCAGGGCACTCCTTAACCGGCAGCCCTCAGGGCGGGTTATTATCGTACGCCGCAGCCTCGGGCGGAAAGATTTCAAGGCGCCGCGGCGCACTTCTGCCGCCTGGCAAGCGGCGCAAACCGAACGCCCACAGCCGGCGGGCGGCGCTTGCACGGCGCGGGCGGCAACCCGTATCATGCTCGCTTGCGCGGAATTCTGACGATGGGACTTAAGGAAAATATCCAACGGATGCGCGAACTTTCGCGCCAAGCCGAGCTCGGCGGCGGCGAGGAACGCCTGCGCCGCCAGCGCGAGTCGGGCCGCATGACGGCGCGCGAGCGCATCGAATTCCTGCTCGATCCCGGCTCTTTCGTCGAGCTCGACAAATTCAAGACCCATCGTTGCAACGACTTCGGGATGGAGCAGCGGCGGATTCCGGGCGATGGCGTGGTCACCGGCTACGGCACCATCGACGGCCGCCAGGTGTGCGTATTCTCGCAGGACTTCACGGTCTTCGGTGGCAGCCTCTCGGGCGCGTTTGCCGAGAAGGTGTGCAAGGTGATGGACCTGGCGATGAAGACCGGATGCCCGGTGATCGGGCTGAACGACTCCGGCGGGGCGCGCATCCAGGAGGGCGTTGTCTCGCTCGCCGGCTACGCCGACATCTTCCTGCGCAACGTGATGAGCTCCGGGGTGGTGCCGCAGATCTCGTGCATCATGGGCCCCTGCGCCGGCGGCGCCGTGTACTCGCCCGCGATGACCGACTTCATCGTGATGGTGCGCGACACCTCGTACATGTTCATCACCGGCCCCGACGTCATCAAGGCGACCACGCACGAGGAAGTCTCGATGCAGGACCTTGGCGGCGCCGACACGCACGCGACGCGTTCGGGAGTCTGCCACCTCGAGGCCCCCGACGATCATGGCGCGCTGCTCGCCGTGCGCGATCTGCTCTCGTACCTGCCCTCGAACAACGTTGACGATCCGCCCTTTGTCGAAAGCGACGACCCCGCCGAGCGCATCGACGAGACGCTCGACTCGATCGTGCCCGAGAACCCCAACAAACCCTACGACATCCGCGACATCCTCAACCGCGTCGTCGATAGCGGCCATCTGCTGGAAATCCAGAAGGACTATGCTCAGAACATCGTGATCGGTTTCGCCCGGTTGGGCGGTTACCCGGTCGGCGTGGTCGCCAACCAGCCCGCCTATCTCGCCGGATGCCTTGATATCGACGCCTCGGTCAAGGCGGCGCGCTTCGTGCGCTTCTGCGACGCGTTCAACCTCCCACTGGTGACCTTCGTTGACGTTCCGGGCTTTCTGCCCGGCACCGCGCAGGAGTTCGGCGGGATCATCCGCCACGGCGCCAAGCTGCTGTACGCCTACTGCGAAGCGACAGTGCCCAAGGTAACCGTCATCACGCGCAAGGCGTACGGCGGGGCGTACGACGTGATGTCGTCCAAGCACATTCGCGGCGACTTCAACTTCGCCTATCCAAGCGCCGAGATCGCCGTGATGGGTCCCGAGGGCGCGGTCAACATTGTTTTTCGCAACCAGATCGAAAAAGCCAAAGACCCGGCGTCCGAGAAGAACCGTCTGGTCGAGGAGTACCGCAGGACCTTCGCCAATCCGTTCAAGGCCGCCGAGCTGGGCTATATCGACGAAGTAATGATGCCGCGGGAGACGCGCCCGCGAATTATCGGCGCGCTGAGGGCGCTGGAAAACAAGCGCGAGCGCAATCCGCCGCGCAAGCACGGCAATATCCCGCTGTGAGCGGCGGCGCGACCTCGAGCCGCGGCGGCATGCGTGCGGCGCCGCACCGCCTCGCCCGCACCGGCGCGAACGCGATAGACTGGAGCACGAGCGGCCCCTCCGCCTCGGAGCGGCGCGCCTCGTTTCTATAGACGATGTTCAAACGCATCCTGATAGCCAACCGCGGTGAGATCGCGGTTCGCGTGATCCGCGCCTGCCGCGAACTGGGAATCGAATCGGTTGCGATCTACTCCGACGTCGACCGCGCCGCCCTCCACGTGCGCGAAGCTGACTACGCGGTCGGGGTCGGCCCCGCGCCCGCGGCCGAGAGTTACCTCAACACCCCGCGCATCATCGAGGCGGCAAAGAAGGCCGGAGCCGACGCGGTCCATCCGGGTTACGGCTTCTTTTCCGAGAACGCCGGCTTCGCGCGCGCGGTCGCCGATGCCGGGCTGGTCTTCATCGGACCCTCGCCCGAGGCGATCCAGGCAATGGGCGACAAGGTCGAGTCGCGCAAGCTGATGTCGGCGGCGGGCGTGCCGGTGGTGCCCGGCTCGCCCGACACGCTCAGCGGCGAGGACGAAGTGCGCTCCTATGCCAAGAAGATCGGCTATCCAGTAATGGTCAAAGCGGCCGCAGGCGGCGGCGGCAAGGGCCTGCGCCTGGTCGAAAACGACGCCGACCTGGCCTCGGCGATGCGCAGCGTCGGCGGCGAGGCCAAGTCATCCTTCGGCGACGCCCGGCTGTACGTCGAAAAAGCGCTCAGCCGTCCGCGGCACATCGAGTTCCAGGTTTTCGGCGACCATGCCGGCAATACCGTGCACGTTTTCGATCGCGAGTGCTCGATCCAGCGCCGCCATCAGAAGGTCGTCGAGGAGTCGCCCTCGCCCTTCCTGACGCCTGAGATGCGTCGTGCGATGGGGGAGGTCGCGATCCGCGCTGCGCGGGCGGTGGGCTATTTCAGCGCAGGCACGATCGAGTTCCTCGTCGATGCCGATCGCAACTTCTACTTCCTCGAGATGAACACGCGCATCCAGGTCGAGCATCCGATCACCGAGCTCGTCACCGGCGTCGACCTGGTCAAGGCGCAGATCGAGGTAGCCGCTGGCGGCCGCCTGCCGTTTCGGCAGGAGGAGCTTGCCCAGCGCGGATGGGCGGTCGAGTGCCGCATCTACGCCGAAGATCCCGCGGCCGGCTTCGTGCCCGCGCCCGGCCGGATCGACGCGCTGCGCCTGCCAACGGGCCCCGGCGTGCGCAACGACATCGGTGTGTACGCGGGCGCCGAGGTGCCGGTCTATTACGACCCGATCATCTCGAAGCTGGCGGTATGGGGCCGCGACCGCACCGAGGCGATCGATCGGATGCGCCGCGCGCTGAGCGAGTTCGTGATAGCCGGCGATCTGACGACCAATCTCGACTTCCATCGCTGGCTCATGAACCATCCGAGGTTCCTCGGCGGCGATTACGACACCAACTTCGTCGCCCAGGAGTACCGTCCGGTGGCCAACGGCGCGGCGCCCGACGGCGAGTGGACGGCGGCGTTGCTGGCCGCCGCGGCCGCCGCCGCGCAACATCTCAACAACCATCGTGCTGCCCGGGCGGGCGTCCCGCGCGTGAGCGCGGCGCGCAGCAGCGGCTCGGCGTGGAAGACGCTGGGCCGGCTCGACGTGCTCAGGCGCTAGTGAAAGGGACGACGGCAGCCATGCGATACCTGGCGACGATGCAGGGTGCGGAGCACGATTTCGAGTTCGAAGAGCTCGGCGCCCATTCCTATGCGGTCCGGATGGGCGAGCGGCGCTTCGAGGTCGATCTGCGCCGCGTCGGCGCAAGTTCGTTTTCAGTCCTCATTGGCCACCGCTCCTTCGATTTCGACGTCACGCCTGACGGCGAGGAGCTCATCGTCGCCTCGCGCGCCGGCGCATGGCGCGTCGCCCTGGTTGACGAGCGCCAGCGCGCGATACGCCAGGTGGAGGCGCGTCTCGGCCGCCAGGTCAGCGGCCGTGTCGAACTCAAGGCGATGATGCCCGGGCGGGTGGTCAACGTGCTGGTCAAACCCGACCAGCAGGTCGAAGTCGGTGAGGGCGTCTTGACCGTTGAAGCGATGAAGATGGAGAACGAGATCAAGACGCCCAAGGCCGGACGGGTGGTAGAGGTGCGGGTGACCGCGGGCCAGACGGTCGAGAAGGGCGAGATCCTGGCGATTATCGAGTAGCGCCGGATCGGAGGCCAAGGCGCTTATGTCGAACGGCGGAATCGAGGACGCACGCAAAGCCTGGGAGCAGCGCAAGGTCGCGCCCGCGCTCAAGCGCGGCGGCGAGCGGCGCGCGAAGTTCGCCACCACCTCGGGCATCGAGATCAAGCGCCAGTACGACCCCACCGATCTTGACGATTTTGACTACCTGCGCGACCTCGGCTTCGCCGGCGAGTATCCGTTCACCCGCGGCGTGCAGCCGACGATGTACCGCGGGCGGCTGTGGACGATGCGCCAGTACGCGGGCTTCGGCACCGCGGAGGAGTCCAACCGCCGCTATCGCTATCTCTTCGAACATGGGCAGACCGGGCTGTCGGTCGCCTTCGACCTGCCGACCCAAATGGGCCGCGACCCGGATCATCCGCTGGCCCGCGGCGAGGTCGGGCGGGTGGGCGTGTCGATCTGCTCGATCGACGACATGGAGACCCTGCTCGAGGCCTTACCGCTGGAAAAGATCTCGACCTCGATGACGATCAACGCCACCGCCGCGATCCTGCTTGCGCTCTACCTGGCGGTGGCCGAGCGGCGCGGGGTGGGATGGGACAAGCTCAACGGCACGATCCAGAACGACGTGCTCAAGGAGTACGTCGCGCGCGGGACCTACATCTATCCGCCGCGCGACTCGATGCGGATTATCACCGACATCTTCGAGTTCGCGACCAGCGAAGTCCCCAACTGGAACACG
Source organism: Candidatus Binataceae bacterium (assembly GCA_035650475.1). Lineage (NCBI taxonomy): Bacteria > Candidatus Binatota > Binatia (SeqCode) > Binatales (SeqCode) > Binataceae (SeqCode) > Binataceae bacterium (SeqCode). Next base: position 221,134 of record DASRHP010000009.1, on the reverse strand, counting down.
ATCTCGATCTCCGGCTACCACATCCGCGAGGCCGGCTCGACCGCCGCCCAGGAGCTCGCCTTCACCCTCGCCGACGGCATCGCCTACGTCGAAGCGGCGATCAAGGCGGGGCTCAAGGTGGACGCCTTCGCCAGCCGGCTGTCGTTCTTCTTCAACGTCCACAACGGCTTCTTCGAGGAGATCGCCAAGTTCCGCGCAGCGCGCCGGCTGTGGGCGCGGATCATGAAAGAGCGCTTCGGCGCCACCGACGAGCGCTCGATGATGATGCGCTTCCATGCGCAGACCGCGGGCTCGACGCTGACGGCGCAGCAGGTGGACAACAACGTGGTGCGGGTTACGCTCCAGGCGCTGGCCGCGGTCCTCGGCGGCGCGCAGTCGCTCCACACCAACTCGCGCGACGAGGCGCTGGCATTGCCGACTGAGAACTCGGCCCTGCTCGCGCTGCGCACCCAGCAGATCATCGCGCACGAGTCCGACGTCGCCGATACGGTCGATCCGCTGGGCGGCTCCTACTTCCTCGAGACCCTCACGCGCGAGCTCGAGACCAAGGCTACGGAATACCTGGGCCGTATCGACGACCTCGGCGGCGCGGTGGCTGCGATCGAGCGCGGCTACATGCAGCGCGAGATCCAGTCGGCGGCCTACGCCTACCAGCGCGAAATCGAAACCAAACAGCGCATCATCGTCGGCGTCAACCAATTCACCGCCGAGGAAGAACCTCCGACCGATATTCTCCGCCTCAACCCGCAGCTCGAGGAGCGTCAGCGCGAACGCCTGGCTCGCCTGCGTGCCGAGCGCGACGCGGAAGCCGCACGCGCGGCGCTCGGGAAGGTCGAGAGGGCGGCGCGCGACGGCAGCAACCTGATGCCGCCGATTATCGACGCGGTGCGCAAGCGGGCGACCCTGGGCGAGATCTCGGACGCGATGCGGCGGGTGTTCGGCGAATACCGGCCAGTCAACGTGCTGTAGGGCTGTTCGAGAACGGCCCCGCTGCTTTGGCACCCCCACCGCCCGCTAGGCGATCGTTAACTGTCGTCGTCAAAATCTTGCGGCGAGCCGCCGCCCCCCATGTAACACGCGGGCGGCTCCTGCTAAGGTTGACGGTTGATCCCCGACCCGACACGCCGGGAGGAGTCCAAGCGGGAGAGATGCGATGGGGCCTTTTCCGAAAGGTGTGTTTCTGACCAAGGGCGTAGGCAAGCACCGCGAGAAGTTGAACTCGTTCGAGCTCGCCCTGCGCTCGGCCGGCATCGCGGAGTTCAACCTCGTTCGCGTCAAGTCGATCTTTCCGCCCTATTGCAAGCTCATCACGCCGCAGGAGGGTCTCAAGCGGCTGACGCCGGGGCAGATCGTATTCGCCGTGATGAGCGATAACGCGACCGACGAGCCGCATCGCCTCATCGCCGCCTCGGTCGGCGTCGCAATCCCGGCCAACCCCAGCCACTACGGCTACCTCTCCGAGCATCATAGTTTTGGCGAAACCGACCAGAAGGCGGGCGACTACGCCGAGGATCTCGCCGCGATGATGCTGGCGACGATTCTCGGGGTGGACTTCGACCCCAACGCCAGCTACGACGAGCGCAAGGACGTCTGGCGGGTGTCGGACAAGATCGTCACCACCCGCAACGTGACCCAGTCGGCGATCGGCGACCGCGACGGGCTGTGGACCTCGGTGGTGGCGGCGGCAGTCTTCGTCGATCTGCCGGAGAGCAAGTGATAGCCTGAGCTTATGGCTATCGAGATCTTCTACTGCTCCGCCTGAGGCTACAAGTCGCGCGCGGCCAGTCTGGCCGCCTCGCTCAGCAAACGCTTCGGCGAAAAGGCCGAAATCAAGGTCGGCAAGACCGGCCAGTTCGACGTCGTGGTTGACGGCAAACTCATCTTCTCCAAAGCCAGGAGCGGGCGCTTCCCGGTCGAGGGCGAGGTGGAAGGCCTGTTCGCCGCGCTCAAGCCGGGCGCGCCCTCCTCCAAATCGTAGCCGGCAACCGCAACTTTCAGCGGCTCAGGAACGGTCGAGAATGAACTTCGGCAGTTCGTCGGGGCCCAGGCGGATCGCGACGACGAAGGGGCCGAACTCGGCGTAGCGCGCGCTCGATTCGTCGAAGCGCATCTCGTACACCAGCTTCTTGAATACCAGCGGGTCGTCGGCAAACAGGTCGACGCCCCATTCCCAGTCGTCAAAGCCGATCGAGCCCGAGATGATCTGCGTTACCTGACCGGCGTAGCGCCGGCCGATCATCCCGTGCTCGTGCATCAGGCGGCGGCGCTCGTCGATCGGCAGCATGTACCAGTTGTCGGGGTCGCTGCGCCGCTTGTTCATCGGGTAGAAGCATAGAAAGCGGCGCGCGGGAATCTTCGGCCACAGGCGCTCGCTGAGCTTGTGGCGCTGGGCGGCGAGCTCCTCTTCGACCGCCATTTTCCACTCGGGCGAATGCGGCCGCAGGCCCTGCTGCGCAAGCCGCGTGTTGAGCGCCACGGTCGCCTCGTACAGTCCGATTTCGACCATCGAGACGTACGACCACGTCTGCTCGAGCATCGCGCTCAGACCGAGCGCCGCGACCTCCCCCTGCGCGCGGCCGAGATCGTCAAAGGAGCGGCGGAAATGGAGCGCCAGCAGGTCTCCCTTGTGGCCGAGGATCGAAAACAGCGCGCTCTCGCCATCCTCGCGCCGCGCCATCGCAGCGAACGCGTCCGCCGCTTCGCGCGCAGCTCGCGCGCGCCACGCCGCGTCGAGCGCGTCGCGCCGCACGCGGAACATCTGATGGAGCACGCCCCATCCTTCGAGCGTATTGGGCACTGCGTGCGCCAACTGACGTGCGAGGTCATCCGAACGAGAGTCGCTCATACCGTCAATTGTATGTTTTCGCTCCGCCGATGTCTCGCTGGCGGTGACGCGTCTCACCGCCTCAGCGGGGCAGGCCTCCGTGCTCGCCCATCCGATTCGCACGCCAGCGCGCGCAGGAATCGACGAAATGCCCGGCCGCCTGCGGATTCGACGCCCAATGCACATGCACGTAAGAGGCGAGCACGCCGCCCGTGCGGTAGCCTTCGTCGAACGTCGCGCCGCCCCATCGCGGGCTCACCGAGTACACGCGCGCGAACCTCGCCGGCGGGGCTGGCTTAAGTGTGGAGTAACGGAACTGATGGCCCCGCAGGCGCATCCCGGCCGGTCCGACGATCGAATCCGCGCGCGTTTCGACCTCGACATAGCCCAGCGCCTGGAGTCTATCCGCCATCACGGCCTCGCCGCCGACGATTCCCGCCATCGGCCAGCGTCGGCCGTCGAGCGTGCGGATCGCGTCGGCCAGGTACATCAGGCCGCCGCACTCGGCGTAGATTGGCCCGCCGCGCCGCACAAAGCCGCGCACCGCGTCGAGCATCGCCTGATTGCCGGAAAGCTCGCGCGCACAGGCTTCCGGATAGCCGCCGCCGAAGTAAAGTCCGTCGACTTGCGGCAGCTCGCGATCGCGCGTGGGCGCAAAGCGCACCAGCTCCGCGCCCGCAAGCTCGAGCCGTCGCAGATTGTCCTCATAGTAGAAATGGAACGCGGCATCGTGGGCCACGCCGATCCGGCATCGCGGGGCGTCGGCGCCGCGCCGGGGCCATAACTCCTCCGCGCCGGCCGCAAGCGGCGGCGCGGCGCGCGCGAGCTCGACGATCGCGTCGAGATCGAGCCACTCGGCGGCAAGCACCGTCCACGCCGCGAACAGCGCCGGCGCAACCGACTTGTCGTCGGCGCTGAGCAGTCCGAGATGGCGCTCGGGAAACGCCGCGCGGGGCTCGGCCGGAAAGCCGCCCAACACCGGCAGCTCGGCTGACGCCGTGCGCAGGAGATCCAGATGGCCGCGACCGCCGACGCGGTTGCAGAGCAGGCCCGCCAGGTTGAGCCGCGGATCGAAGCGTTTGAAGCCGGCGGCGAGCGCCGCCACCGTGCGCGCCATCCCCGACGCGTCCACGACCAGCAGCACCGGCGCGTCGAGCCATTTGGCGATTTCCGCCGTCGAGCCTTCGTCGCGCTCGGGCGCGACGCCGTCGAACAGCCCCATCATGCCCTCGATCACGGCGATGTCGGCGCCGTCGGCGGCACGCGCAAAGGTGCTGAGGACCGCCTCGCGCCCCATCATCCAACCGTCGAGGTTGTGCGAGGGCGCGCCGGCGGCGCGGCGATGGTAGGTCGGATCGAGATAATCGGGGCCGCACTTGAACGCCGCCACCCGCATCCCGCGCGCGCGCAGCGCCCCGATAAGCGCGATGACCGCCGTAGTCTTGCCCGCGCCGCTGCCGGTGGCGGCGAGGAGCACGCGCGGAATTGCAGGCGTTGAGGCCATCGCGGAGCGCCGCGCTAGAGCCGGATCCGGGCGCCCTGCGCCCGCGCCGGGTCAAGGAGGGTCGGGCGCGGCGAACGTCCGCGCAGCGTGACCTCGACAGGCGACGGCCCGCGGCCGCGAATCCATCGTGCGACGATCCCATGCCCGGTAGCCGGCTCGACCAACTGCAGCTCGTGTGGTCCGGCGGCGACGCTCACGCCGGCCGCGCCGAGGTCGTCGCGACGAATCGCTCTGTGCCGGGTACCGAGCACGCTCGCGTAGAAGGCGCCGGCGGCGCGCGCATCGCGGACGGCGACGGTAAGCGTGCGGATCGCGGCCGCACCGTTGAGATGACTGCGCGCGCGCGGCACGCGCTCGTCGCGCGGCGTGAGATCGCGGATCAGAAACGGGACGCTTCCGGCGCTCGGCGGCTGCGCGACGGCCAGTACCCACTTGAGCGTGTAGCCGTCGGGCCGCTCGCGCTCCATCGCCAACGGCTCGCCGATATGCGCCCCCGCGCGCCGCAACGCTGCGACATCCGCATCAAGGTCGTCGGTCTGCATACAGAAGTCGGTAAGCCCGCCGCCGCGGCGCACCGCGTTGAACCATGGATGGGGCGAGTATTCGGCCTGGAAGGCGATGAGTTCGAAGTAAGCGCCGTCGGCGAACGCGATCAGAGCGTTGTGGGTGGCGAGGGCCGGATGGCGCCCGCCGCGGACGACGGTGAAGCCGAGCTCGCTGAAACCTGCGACCGCACGCTCCAGGTCCGCAACTGCGATCACCACATGGTCGATTCCCTTGAGCATCGTGGCCGCTCCTGCGTCGCCTCACTCAATTAGTAGAAGGCGCTGTACAGCCCCGCAAGCGTTCGCAGCGCCGCGTTAGCGTCCGTTGGCGGCGCCCTTGAGATACGTCGCGCCGTTTGGGCGGTCGCCGCCCTTGAGCGCTTCGAGAGTGATCGCGCTGGCGGCGATGCGGGTGCCGGGGGGCGGCAGGGTCGCGGCGACGATCGCCGTGCCGTCGGAGGCGGTGCGGAACAGCGCGCCACGCGTCGGCGCGCCACCGGCCTCCGCAATCCACCACAGGGCATAAATCCTTCCCGGCGGCGGCGCGGGCAGCCCGCTGACACGCATCATCGCGTGATCCGCGCGGCTGCTGAGGACGATCACGGCGCTCGCCTGCGGCACCGGCGCGAGTCCGCTCATCCGGATTATCCGGCTGTCCGGTGCCAGCGCCGCGCCAAGAAGCTCGGCGCCGAGATTCACTTGCTCGCGCAGCTGCGCGACCTCGTCCTGCCGGTTCTCAACGTCGTGTTCAAGGCCGGTGATCCGGTCGCTCAGCGCGGCGATCTGTGCGGAATCGCGGACCCGGGCGTAGCGCAGGGCGGCGGCGAACCTGCCGGCGGCCACGGCACAGGCCAACGCGATCGCTGCCGCAAGGACGGCCAGCCCTCGCCATACGCGGGACACCCGGGTCTCTTTCGGGGCCCTGTTGCTGTCGGGTGTGGCCACTGCGCCCCGCTTCCCAGTATTGTTTATACGATGGCGGAATCACAAATGGCCCAAACCTGGACGGCGGAGCGCTACGCGCGCAACGCCCATTTCGTCCCCGCGCTCGGCCAGCCGGTACTCGAGCTGCTCAAGCCGCAGCCCGGAGAGCGAATTCTTGACCTCGGATGCGGTGATGGCGTGCTGACCGAGAAGATCACGGCCGCCGGCGCAGCGGTGGTGGCCGTCGACGCAGCCGGAGACATGGTCGCGGCGGCGCAACGGCGCGGACTCGACGCGCGCGTGATGGATGGCGCGCGCCTGACGTTCGACGCCGAGTTCGACGCCGTGTTTTCCAACGCCGCGCTGCACTGGATGAAAGACGATCCCGACGCGGTGATCGCTGGCGTGACGCGCGCGCTGAAGCCCGGCGGACGCTTCGTCGGCGAGATGGGGGGCCATGGATGCGTCGCGGCGATCACGGTGGCGCTGGTCGCAGTGCTCGGGCGCCACGGCGTGGACGGCCGCGCGGTGATCCCGTGGTATTTCCCAACCGTCGAGGACTATCGCGGGCGGCTCGAGCGCGGCGGGTTCGAAGTCGATTACATCGCGCTGATTCCGCGGCCCACGCCGCTGCCGACGGCGCTGGAGGGGTGGCTGGAAACGTTCGGCGAGCCGTTCTTCCGCCACCTGCCCGAGCAGAGCCGCGCCGGCGCGCGCGACGAGGTGGTGGAGTTGCTCAGGCCCGTGCTATGCGACGGCGCCGGGCGTTGGACCGCCGACTACATGCGTCTGCGGTTTAGCGCCCGTCTGGTACGCTGAGGCAACCGCTCAGTACGGGCGGGCACTCTTGCCGACAATCTCGCGCGCGACGAGCGTCTTCATGATCTGGGCGGTGCCGTCGCCGATCTCCAGCCCGATAACGTCGCGCAGGCGCTGCTGATGGGGCAGGTCGAGGCTGAAGCCCAAATGGCCGTGCAGGAGCAGGCACTGATGGATGACCTGCACGGCGAGCTCAGGCGCCCACCATTTGCATCCCGCCGCCAGCCATCCGTGCGGCAGATTGCGATCGCGCATCCACAGCGCCTCGTAGCAGAGCAGGCGCGCCGCGCGCAGCTTGACCGCCGCCTCGGCAAGCGGGAACGACACTCCCTCGAAGCGCGCGAGCGGCGCGCCGAAGGCCTGGCGCTCGGCGACGTACTTGACAGTCTCGTCCACGCTCTGCTCGGCCGCCCCGATACACATCAGGCCGATCAGCGAACGGCTGAAGTCGAAACCCTGCATCACTTGGACGAAACCCGCGCCCTCTGCGCCGACGCGGTTGGCGGCGGGCACGCGCACCGAATCGAAGAAGAGCTGGCCGCGGCCGATCGCGCGGGTACCGAGGTCGCGAAAGCGCGCGCGGCTGACGCCGGGTGAATGCAGATCGACGTAGAACGCGCTGACCCCGCGCGCGCCTTGCGCGAGCGTACCCGTGCGCGCCATCACCAGCGCCGTGTCGGCCCACGAAGCGAAAGAGATCGACGTCTTTTCGCCGTTGAGCACATAGCCGTCGCCGTCGCGGCGCGCCTGGAGGCGGACGTGCGCGGCGTCGGAGCCGCCTGCGGGTTCGGTCACCCCGAGCGCGACGACTGCGTCGCCACGACAGATCGGCGGCAGGAACTCGGCGCGCTGGCGCTCGTCGCCATGGGCGCTGACGATCGCGCCGACCAGCGCGGCGAGCAGCAGGATGTAAGCGGCGTTGAAGTCGGCGCGGCCGATCTCCTCGTGCGCGATGCCCAGCGAGACGTAGTCGAGCCCTTGGCCGCCATGGCGCGTCTCCGCCATCGGGGCGAGCAGCCCCAGCTCGCCGAGCTTGCGTACCAGCGAGCGCGGCAGGTCCTCGTCAACATCGCGTCCGGCGTACCCGGGGGCGAGTTCGCGCGCGGCGAACTCGGCCAGCGTGCGGCGCAGCATCTCCTGTTCGGGACTGAAGGCGAAATCCATCGTAGCTCCGCTTCCTCGGCGCGTCAGAGGTTGTTGACGCCAGCGCCGTGTCGATGATTCAGGTGCTTGGTGATTTTGGCGTGCCGAAGCGCCGTCCGCCAGCACCTTGGCCGTTAGCTGCGGCAGTGCGCCCGTCAGTGATTGGCGGGGGCAACGGGCGCAGACTGCGGCGCGCCGCCGGATGAGCCGCCGTATTGCTGAAGGTAGGCGGGCAGGTCTTGCAAGCCGCCGCCATGCGGCCCCAGCTCGATCTGCTTGGGCGCAGAGTCGCCTTCGTCGTCTTCCTGGTTGGCGTAGTGCTCCGCAATCGCGCGCTGTACTTGCTGGGGGGCGACGCTGGGTCGGATGTCCTGCCCGCGCTCGAACTTCAGCCGCTCCTCCGGCGTCATCCGAAGCCAGATCTGGCTCGCCTCCGCGGCGTTGCCGAGCTTCAGCGCGTCGAAGTATTGCTGCTGGGCGGGCGGTCCCAAAGCTTCCTGGTGGCTCTGCGACGAGCATCCGGCGAGCATGCCGGCCGCAAGGCCCGTCGCGACGGCGGCGGCAATCCACGACCGCACACGCGCCGCCAGCATTCCTGATCGCCGCCGCCACTCAGCCCTGATCCGAACCATAACACTCTGCGGACGGCCGTTGCGCCGCCCTCACAAACAACTACACCCCGGTCCGAGGCCGGTCCATGCGGGGGCATTGCCCGTGCCGCGGTGGAAGCGGATAGTTGCTGGCTATGACGCGCGGCGGCCCAAGGCTGGCGGCAATAGCGCTGGCCGCAGCGACAGCCGTGGCGCTGCGATATGCGCCTGCGGCTGCCGCTATTGAGCGCGTCGCCACCCAGGCGCCGCTGAGCGATTTTCTCATCCTGCGCCATCGCCAGTACGCCGAGACGTTCGCCGTCGGCGGCGCGGTGCTGCTCGTCCTGGTTATCGCCGCACTGCTGCGGAGACGGCGCGGAGCGTTCGGGGCCGGCCTTGCCGCGCTCGGCGCGCTCGGGATCGGTGCGCTTTTGCAATTCTCGGCCACCAGCGGGATCGCGTCCGTGATGTGGCCGCCGCCGTATCTGTGGCTGGGCACCTTCGCCGGCACGTTCATGCTGGCCGTCATGTTCGCGGCCGTCGCGGCGGTGATGCTGCGGCCGGGCCTGCGCCGCGGAGTCGGCGCGGTTCTGATCGCCGAGGCCATATGGTGGGCGGTGCCGTTACTGAGCGCGGTGGACGCCTTTGGCTTCGGTGCGGACCAGCCCTCATTCAGCATGGATTGGCTGGTGTTCCTCGGCACCGCGGCGGGCGCGCTCGCCGCGCCGGCGGCGGCCTGGGCGCTCGCCTCGCTGTGCGCCATGATCGCAGAGCGGATCATTCCGGCGCACAAATCCTCCCTTGCCGAATGAGCCGTCCGCGGCGGCGCCTGTCAATCGCCGAGGACCACGAAGCCGTCGCGGATCGCACGGCTGCCGTCGGCGTTGAACACTTCGAAGGTGATCGACTCGCCGCCTGCAAACGCGATGCGCGAGTTGATCCGCACCGTCAATAGCGACGGCATCAGGACCATCGCGGCGAAGCGCCCGCGCACGCGTCGCACGCGCTCGGGATTGCAGGCGGCCTCGGCGGTGACGATCTTGGACACCGCCATCGCCATCGTGGCCGTGCCATGCAGGATGATCGCCGGCAACCCGGCGGCCGCAGCAACCGCTGCGTCGGTATGAACCGGGTTCCAGATGCGCGCGCACTCGGTATAGACGTGAGCGGCGCCGGGCGAAATCGCAAGCGGAATCTCCGCACGGGGCGTGTCGCCCGCAAGGCCGGCAGGAGGGAGAGCGGGGGTGTCAACGGCAGGGCGGTCCGGACCCGCCACCTCGACGCCACGATAGATGCTGCCGTACCAAGTCGTGCATACCGGCCTGCCCCCGGCGTCCACTGTTTCGAAACGCATTAGCTGGTACGCACCCGGCCGCAGGCGCTGCACACCCGCCAGCGTGAGCATAGTGGTCAAGCGCTCGGGCGGGCGAATCGGGCGATGGAGCGTCAGGTCGTAAGTCGCATGCACGCCGCGCGCCGCCTCGGCCGGCGCCAGGCTGGATTGGCGCAGCCTGGCGCTCAGCGCATACGTCGCCGGCCATTCGAAACAGACCGGAAAGACGGGATGGGTGACGATCCCGTGCGGGCGGCGCGTGTCGAGGTAGCACGGCAGGTAGTCTTCGATTCCCGCCGCGTAGGCCATCGCCCAGCGCGCGTCGACTTCGGCCTCAACCGGTCCAACCGTGGTTCCAACCAGCGATGAGTCCAGTGGCATGGGCTATATCTAGCCAGCCCGCCACCAGTTGTCTATCGCAGCGTGCCCAGTGTCGTATTGCCCATGCCGTGCATAGGTCAGAACCACAACCTTGTTGTCGGAGCCGCAAGGGCACCCGCGACAGTTCACGTCTGAATCGCCGAACGACAGACTGTTTCAATCCGCACGTAACTGTTCGTCAAAGAGGCGTCTCAATTTCCGCACACCACAAGGAAGGAACTAGTTTTATTGCCCGCATTGCTCCAAGGCTTTCGCTGAGGGTATCGATGGCACCGGAAGTGCTCAATATTCGCGGGCGACAGCAGGTGTTCCCATTCGAAATACGGTCGGCCGGCCCATCCCGTCCTGTCTGGCGATCCGCGCAGTCGAATTATGGTGACTTTCGCCCTGGCGCTGTCGGCGCCGCTCGGCGCGTAGGCTTTGGGCACGGAGGATCAAAGCATTCGGCTCTCCTCTTCTCTGCCCTGCAGCGTATTTCGCAGGCCATCGCGATCGTGGCGATGGTGATCACGTGCACTGCGCCAGCTCACGGCCAGTGTATTCGCATCACCTCTCCGACCAACGGCGCGCTGATTCTTAAAGGACCGTCGGTTCCGATCGTGTTTTCCGATCGTTGCACGAACCGCTGGTACGAGTGCGCATACGTTAATCAGACCGGACTGGGATGCGCGACACCGAATCCGCAGCAGTTCATCTGGCCGACCTCCAATTTCGCGCTCGGTACGTACACGCTCACGGTCAAGTCGTTCCGAAGCGGCGGACGACTGCTCGGCTCTGCGTCGGTCAAAGCGTACCTGATCGCACCCGCGACGCCGACTCCCAAGCCAACTCCTGTTCCCACGCCAACCCCGACGCCTACGCCCACGCCCTGTATCAGGATAACGGCGCCCCAGCCGGGACAGGCAGTCGGCGGCATAGTCCCGATATCAACGTTGGATACGTGCACGGGCCTGTGGTTCGAGACGCTGTTCGTCGACAACACGTTCGTTGGCGCCTTCGCTCCCGGCGCGGTTACCTGGCAGACCGTTGAATGGGTCAATGGCAACCACCAGATCACGGTAACGAGCCAATCTAGCAATCCCGGTTCACGCGTGTTGGGCAGCGCCAGCGAAACATTGAACGTCCAGAATGGTCCGACACCTACGCCCAGTGCCATGCCGACGCCAAATCCAATCTGCCTGGTCATTATCTCGCCCACGTCCGGCAGCACGCTCAGCGGCGACGTTGCGATCCACACCTCGGATACCTGTGCCGGCGTAAACCACGAAGCGATGTTCGTTGATGGCGGCCCGATGATTGAATTCGGCGTCGGCCAGGAATTGCTATCGACCGATGATTATCCAAACGGCCGCCACACCGTGAAAATCGAAGCCCATTCCGCCCAACCCAACGAGGTGATTCTCGCCACTACCAGCACCAGCTACGTGTTCGAAAACCCCAGTCCGGCACCGACGCCGAGCCTGCATTTCGGCACCGAGCCTGGCACGGGACGCTTCGCCGACGGAAGTACGAGCGTGCCCACGGACGCCGAATGCGCGGCAATGCTCAGCGACGCCGACGAAACGATTCCCGCGAACCAGGCCACCCACGTGGACGATCTAAATATCGGCATTACTTCGCCGGTCAACCAGACGCGGGCGCGGCCGGCGGACCTGGAGCGGCTGATTAATGGCATCGACACTTTCGATCTAAACTCGAGTTGGAACAACGATTTCTGGTTCCGCAAAATCACCGGGCAGTACACCGGATCGACCTGGAACATCTTTCGCCTCGCAGCCTGCAAGTACGGAATCGACGAGGACGCTGTGCGCGCGCAGGCGACGAGCGAAAACGGCTCCTGGGTCCAGTGGCATTCGGGCGGCGATCGGCGCACAACTTTGTCCGAGTGCCGCAACCGTGATGTTAATCTCTTCGGTTACATCTGCGAGAACTGCTGCTACCAGTCGTGGGGGGATTTTCAGACCAAGGTTTTCTACGCAACGATGACGTGGCCGATGATGGAATACTCGACCACTTTCTCGGCCGAGTTTCGTTTCGCCAGCCAGCGCGCTTGCATGAACGGCGACCAAGCGCCTTATTTCGCCAGCGCTGATCATTTGCCCAATACCTACAGCGCCGACGTTTCGGCCTATCTGTCGAATCCCGGTGGGGTATCGCCGCACAACTTTCTTAATCCAATCACCGCTAAACCTGCGACGAATCAGGACTGGATGCTGTTCGGCTGCCTGAGTTCGCATTTTTCCGGAGGCTGGATGGATGCGGCGGCGCAGAGCTATCTCAACACGTTGCTGACCCATTGGCGCAAGCACGACTGGATAACGTCGCCGAACTAGACGCGATCGCTGCGCGCAATGCAGCGGAGGACAGCGCTTCTCCCTCGGCCTTCCAACGAGCGCTACACGCGCAGGACCACGAAGCCGTCGCGGATCGCACGGCCGCCTTCGCCATTGATCACTTCGAAAAAGACCGTCTCGCCGGCGCTGGTTCGTTCGCGCGCCGTGATCCGCAACTCGAGCTGTGACGGCATCAGCACCATCGCGCCGAAGCGCGCATGGATCCGCGCGACGCGCGTCGGGTCGCCGCAGGCCTCGGCCGCGACCACGCGCGAAACCGCCATCGCGAGTGTCGCCGTGCCATGCAGGATCGGTCCGGGCAGCCCAGCGCTTTTGGCGGTCGCCGCGTCAGTGTGGATGTTGATCGCGTTGCCTAGCCGCGCGCCCGCGTTATAGACCAGTGCGGCAACCGGCGTAATCGGAATCGCGAAGCTCGCACGCGGCGCGGACTTCATTGTCGATGGCGCAAGCGCAGCGGGGGCGTCGAGCGGCGGACGGTCGGGACCCGCCACGTCGATCCCGCGGTACAGGTTGCCGTACCACGTCGTGCATACCGGCGCGCCGTTCTCGTCGAAAGTGTCGAAGCGCGTGAGCTGGTAGGCACCTGCGCCGCGACGCTCGATCCCGGCCAGCGTCGCGCGGGTAAGCAGGCGCTCGGGCGGACGGATCAACCGATGCACAATCACGTCGTCGGTGGCATGCACCCGACGCAGCATCTCAACCCGCGAGAAACCCGCCTCGCGCAGGGCCTGGATGATATGCAGCATCGCCGGCCACTCGATCGCGACGCTGAACATCGGATGGGCGACGACGCCGCGCTCGCGGGTCGTATCGAGGTAGCACGGCCAGGCGTCGCCGAGCCCGGCTGCGTATGCCATCGTCCATCCGGTATCGACTTCGGTCACCGCCATCTCCGACGCCGTACCGACCAGCGATGATGCGAGCGCCACGGAGCGATCTTTACGTCGGCTGCCCGCCGGATGTCCACCCGCGGGCGTGGCGCTGGAATCGAGAGGCCTATGCCCTGGTTCGTCGAGCCACGCCCTTGCGTCCTTGACGTCGCCAGTCCGCATGCCTTCGGCGAATCAGTTGCAGCTCTCGGCGAGCATCGCGCGCCTTTCGTAAGCGGCGGCTGGTATCCTTCAAAAGCCGGGCGAGCGAGGTTGCCGCGCGCAGCTCGAGCGACCTTGCGCCGCGCTTTCGAGCAACGCGCGGGTCGCATGCTCGAAGGATGCCCAAGGCGCCTCAGCCGTCTTCCGCGGCCTGGCCGCCGGGCAGCCAGCCGCGCCGGCGCGCCAGCTCGCCCGCCGCGAAGCAGATCCCGATGAGCCCGAGCGCGACGAAGAATTTGGGCGAGGTCGGGTGCCATAGCGCGTCGCCCAGAAAGGCGAACAGGATCGTGCCCGGTACCATCCCGATCACGCTCGCCCACAAGTAGTCGCGAAAAGTGATCGGCGAAGCGCCGGCAAGCAGGTTGAGCGCGTTGTACGGGATCACCGGCACCAGCCGCAGATAGAAAATGATCTGAAAGCCGTAGCGCTCGATGTGTCCGAGCAGTTTCTCGAAGCGCCCGCCGACTACTCGCCGCACGAACGAGCGCCCCAGGAAGCGCCCGGCGCCGAAGGCGACCAGCGCGCCCGCGTCGGCGCCGATGAGCGAATATATCGAGCCCCACAGCGTCCCAAACGCCAGTCCGCCCGCGATCGTCATCACCGCCCCCGGCACCAGGAACGACGGCCCCACGGCGTAGAGCAGCATGTAGGCGAGCGGTCCCCAAAATCCCCAACGCAGGACCTCGACTTTGACCAGCTCGGGGTTCTCGAACCACTCGGCGTGCGTCCACAGCAGAAAGCCCGAACCGACGATCAGAAACGCGACGATCGCGATTCTGACCACCACCATCGGGGTAAGCAGGCGGCGGGGTTGCGGTTGTGGCGTTGGAATCGGACTGATGGCGGCCATCGCAGGCCCGCGATGGCGGGCAGTCAAGAATGATACGGAGCGCCTCGGTATGCTGACAAGCGCGCGCGGTCGCAATTATCGAGCGGCTCGCCTAGCGGGTGATGTCCTGGTGGCGCACCTGGACCGCCGTGCCCTCCCCTTCCAGCCGGTGCGCCAGCTCCAGCGCCAGGGTGGGCGAGCGATGGCGCCCGCCGGTGCATCCAAGGCCGATCGTCAGGTAGCTCTTGCCCTCGCGCCGGTACAGCGGGATGAGAAAGCCGAGCAAACGGGCAAATTCGTCGATGAAGCGGCGAGCCTCCGGATGGCCCATCACGTATTCGCGCACCCGCGAGTCGGTCCCGTCCAGCGGCTTGAGCTCGGGGACGAAGAACGGATTGGGCAGGAAGCGCACGTCCATCACCAGGTCCATCCCGACCGGGAGGCCATACTTGTAGCCGAAGGAGACCAGCGCGACGGTCATAGCGGCGCCGCCCGCAGCGCCCATCATCGCCGCGGTCAGCACCGCCCGCAGCTCGTGAACGCTCAGCGCGCTGGTGTCGATCACGCGATCGGCGCGCTCGCGCATCTCGGCCAGCGCCAGGCGCTCGCGCCGGATGCCCTCGACGACCGAGGCGCCGCTGTCGGTGACGAAGGGATGGGGCCGGCGGCTTTCCGAGTAGCGGCGCACCAGGACCTCGTCGGAGGCGTCGAGGAAGAGCACCTCGGGATGGAAGCCGTCGCGCTCGAGGTCGGCGAAGACGCGCGGCCACTGCGGAAAAAACAGCCGCTCGCGGGCGTCGATGCCGAGCGCCACTGCGCGCAGGCCGGGGTCGCGCTCGGTCGCAAGCCGCATCACCGAAGACGCCAGCGCGACCGGCAGATTGTCCACGCAATAGAAGCCGAGATCTTCGAGCACGCGCATCGCGGAGGCGCGGCCCGAGCCCGAGACGCCGGTCACGATCACCAGGCGCGGACGGCGGGGTGCGGACGCATCGGCGTCCCCTGTGCGGGGCTGCGCTGGCCGTGCGGCCATCGGAGTCTGCGGCGCTCCGGCAACCTCCGCCTCAGTGCCGGGCGTCTTCCTCCTTTATCAGGCGGAAGATCTCGGGCGCGTCGGAGGCGTTCATCAGGCGGGTGCGGAAGCCCGCGTCCTTCATCAGGCGCGAGACGCGCGCCAGCGCCTTGAGATGGAGACTGGCGGAATCTTCGGGCGCAACCAGCAGAAAGAACAGATGGGTCGGGCGACCATCGAGCGAGTCGAAATCGACGCCGCGGCGGTGGCGCCCGAAGATGCCGATGATATGGTCGATGCCGGCGATTTTGCCATGTGGGATCGCAATGCCGTCGCCGATCGCGGTCGAGCCCAGCCGCTCGCGCTCGGCCAGTACGGCCGCGAGCATCTCGGCGTCCAGCGCGCCGTGTTTGCTCACGAGATAGGCGGCAAGCTCGCGCAGGACGTCGGCCTTATTCGCACCCTTGAGCTCGGGCAACACCATCTCGGGGTTGAGGATATCCGTGATTTTCATGGCCTGATCAGCACCGCTGATTATTGCATCGAAGGCCGGCTCGGGCGAGCCGGATGCAACGCGATGCCCGCCGCCGGCGGCCGGTGGTCGAGCCCCGCGATACTGCTTGCGCGACCGCTACGAGCGCGGGCTACTCTCGGCCTCCTCCACCGCGCTGAGCAGCTCCGGAGCTGACGGAGCGCGCCATTTGCGCGTCTGGATCTTCTCCAGATGGGCCTTGAGCTGGCGCCCGACCTTGGCCGCGAGCAGGTCGATGACCGAGTAGAGATCCTTGGTTTCTCCCTGCGCCGCAACCACCGCAAGGCGGCCGGATTTTACCGTAACTTCGCCGCGCTGGCGGTACTTGTCGACCTCCAGGATCAGGTGCACGGCGCAGGGGCGCTTGAGTGACTGCGCCACGCGGGCGAGCTTGCGTTCGGCATACAACCGGATGGCGGCGGTCGGTTCGACGTGACGGAAAGTGACCGTGACCTCGGCCTGGGGGCGCGCGTTGAGTTGCGCGCGCCGGCGCGCCCGACGTTCGACCGTCCGACTGCGTTTGCCTGTGCGTGCTTTCATAGCCGGCCTCACCGCCCCAAAAAGGACACCAATCGAAGAAGCTTCTCAGCTAACCTTCTTGCGCCGAGCGGAGGGCAGGATGCCGAGGGCCTGACGATACTTGGCCACGGTGCGGCGAGCGATATTGATCTGGTCGCGGCGGAGAATCTCCGCGATCGCCTGGTCGGAGAGCGGATTGTTCTGCGACTCGCCCGCCACCATCGTACGGATCTTCTCCTTGACTGTCTCGGCGCTCACGTCCTCGCCGCTGGCCGCCTTGACGCCCGAGGTAAAAAAGAATTTGAGCTCGAAAATGCCCTGCGGGGTGTGGGCGTACTTGTTGGCGGTCGCCCGGCTGATCGTCGATTCATGCATCCCGATATCTTCGGCAACGTCCTTGAGCACCAACGGGCGCAGATGGGTGATGCCGTGGTCGAAGAAGGCACGCTGGAACTTCACGATCGAGTTTGCGACCTTGAAGATGGTCTGCTGGCGCTGGTAGATCGACTTGACCAGCCAGCGCGCCGAGCGCAGCCGCTCCTGGAGATATTCCTTGGCCTCGGCGCCCGCCGCGCCGTCGTTGAGCACGCGCTGGTAGTAGCCCGCCAGCCGCAGCCGCGGCACCGCCCCCTCGTTGAGCAGCACCACGTAGTCGGCGCCCATCTTGTGGATGAAGACGTCGGGCACGATGTAGGCCGGCTCCTGCCCGCCATAGTCGCGCCCCGGCTTGGGCTCGAGCAGCGAGATGATCTTGGCCGCTTGCCCCACCGCCTCCAGCGGCACACCGAGCGCCTTGGCGATCTCGGCGTAGCGGTGCTTTTCGAGCAGCTCGAGATGATTGAGCACGATGCGCGCGGCTAGCGACTCCTCCATCCCAAGGTTGATCAGCTGCAGATACAGGCACTCGCGCAGGTCGCGCGCCGCAACTCCGGGCGGGTCGAAGCGCTGTACCCGGCGCAGCACCTGCTCGATTCGCGCGGGCTCGGTTTCGAGCTGGCGTGCCAGCTCCTCGAGCGGCGTTTCGAGGTAGCCGTCGTCGCTGAGGTTGTAGATGATGGTGGCGGCGATGAGCTGCTCGTCGTGATCGAGCGAGGACATCCTGAGCTGCCACATCAGATGCTCTTCGAGCGAGGTGCGGCGGGTGAGCGTGTTCTCGAGCGTCTGGCGCCGCTCGTCGTCGGCCTCGGCCTCGCGCGTGTCCTGCCAGTTGTTGGAGTAATTTTCGAGGTACTCGCGCCAGTCGAGATTGTCGAGGCGATCCTCCTTGATCTCGAGCGCGGCGTCGCGTGCCTCGCTGGCCGAGCCCTCGACCGCCGGCTGCTCGTCGCCATTGCCGTTCCATTCCGGCTCCACTTCCGCCGCGCCCGCCTCGGGCTCAGGCGGCAGCAGGTCCGGCTCGCCGGCGGGCGCGGCCTCCGGCGCGGCGGCCATCGTGTCGTCGGCGGCAGTGGCGGTCGGGCTGCGTTCCTCGACCATCTCGAGCAGCGGGTTGGATTCCAACTCGCTCTGGACGACCGCCTCCAGCTCGGGCAGCGAGAGCTGAAGAATCTTGATCGCCTGCTGGAGCTGCGGCGTCATCACCAGCTGCTGGCGCAGCCGCAGATCCTGGCCGAGTTTCAACTCCGGAGGCATAGCGAAGGCCCCGCCTAAAGCTGCTGAGCGGCGGGCGCTCCCTTATTATCGCGGGTTTGCTGCTGCTTAGGGAATAGGACTGCGCGGGCGCCCTGAACTTCGCTCTTGCCCGAGTCAAGATGGACCGTAATCCGGGTGCCGGCGACCTGATCCTCGCCGTCGTGCACGACCGGGTTGCCGGTCAGGACGACTGTATGCGCGGTCTGGTCGAGCACCGCATGATCGCCGGTTGCCCAGCGCGTGCCTTGGCTCATCCGCACATTGCCGTCGGCGAACATCTCTTTGACTTCATGAAAATCCTTACCGTAGAGCACCTTGAGCGAATCACTGGTGAGCACCGCGTCGGCCTGGACCGCACGCACGTGCCCGCGGAAGGTAACGCTGTTGCCCTTATAGTCGAGCTCCAGGGTGTCCGATTTGATGTCGATGGGACCGTGGCCGGACGAGAGCTGGAGGGCAGAGAACGGATTGCCTTGCTCTGCCGTGGCGTCCTTGGCGTCCGCGCTCGAGGCCTGCCCTGCGGACGGCGCGCTGGCGGCGGCCACGGGATGCGCCCGATCGCCGGGGCTGCGTTCGCCCTTCTGCGCCGTCGCAGGCGCAGGCGGCGTGGCCGCCGCCTGCGTGATTGAGCCGGTCGCGGGGGCGCCGCCGCCAGCGACGGAGCCAGCCGCGCCCGCCGGGGTGGAGGCTGCCGCCGACGCGGCGGACGCCGATGCGTCGGCGCCCGCCGCGCCGGCAGGCTTGCGCACGCTGTCGCCGAGGTTGGCAGGCGGCGCCGGGCTGGACGTCGCGGACGAATCCGCTGCGAACGCGGAGGTCACGCTGCCGACATCGGGCAGCCCGCCGCCGGCTTCGGGCAGCGTGCTCGCGAAACCGGGCCCGGCATCCGTGCTCGGCGGCTCGGGCGCGGACTCCTGGGCGCGCGCCCGTCCCGGCACAAGCCCTATTGGCGCAAGCACCAGCGCGGCGGCGCACAATCCGTTCAACGCGGCCGCAAGTGCGCGGCGGCGCCGGGCGGGTACACAATCACAACTTGCCGGATTTGTTGTCACGGGTCGTTTTGGGAACCACCACGGTGTTGGTCTGGTTAAGCAGGGTGAAGCTGCGTTCCTTGGGATGGCCGCTGAGCCCAACGCCGGTGACGGTCAGCCCTTCGCCCACAACCTTGACCACGCCGGGCGCGGTCAGGATGTCCTTGTCGGGGACGAAGGTCGCTTCGGGAGTGCTCAACACGAAATTGCCGTAGTTGATCGTAAGCCCGCCGCTTAGGCGCGCGCTGTTGACGTGATTGCCGGTCACCGAGATCTCGGCGTGCGGCGCGTTGACCGCGACCTCCTTGCCGTCCGCGGCAACCATCGAGAGCGCCGCGTCAGTCAGCATCAGCGAGGTCTTGTCCTTGGCGTAGCTGGCATCGCGCGCGCTCAGCCGCCACTGGCTCTGCCCGCCTTTCATCTGGGTCCACTTGAAGTTGTGCGCGTGGAGCAGCGCTCCAGGCACCAGATTCACTGCCTGGCGCAAGGCGGCCGCGGAAGAGGAGCTGCGATGGTGCACGACCCAAACCGCGACGACGAAAACCACGGCCAGTGCCGCAGCCCCGAACAACCCCATCGCTTTGGCTACACGCCGGGGACTCATCGCGCTTCCAACAGATGAGGCTATCAGCGCACGGTGGGGGTGTAAATGAACTTTGTCGCGCGGGCGCGCCACAGCGGCGCGCGCAGCTCGCGCGCAGCGGGCGCCAACCACGCGCGGCTCAACCGCGGCTCAGCGCTTGACGCGCGATCGCGTCGAGGTGTTTTACATCTTCGAGCAAAGCGGGAAGCAGGTCGAGCGGGTAAGAATTGGGACCGTCGCTCAGCGCGCGGTCGGGGTCCTCGTGCACCTCCATGAAGAGCGCGTCAACTCCGGCGGCGACCGCCGCGCGCACCAAGGGCGCGACAAACTCGCGCTGGCCGCCCGAGCGCTCGCCCCCCGCGCCCGGCAGCTGCACCGAATGGGTCGCGTCGAACACCACCGGGTAGCCGAAGCCGCGCATGATCACGAGCGCGCGCAGGTCGGTCACCAGGTTGTTGTAGCCGAAGGAGAAGCCGCGCTCGGTAACCAGCAGCCGGCGGCTGCCGAAGCTTTCCGCCTTGGCGACAACCGCCCGCATGTCCCATGGCGCAAGGAATTGCCCTTTTTTGAGATTGACCGCCACGCCGGTCATCGCGGCCGCCCGCACCAGATCGGTCTGGCGCGAAAGCAGTGCCGGAATCTGCAGAACATCAACGACCTCGGCCGCGGGCGCCGCCTGCGCCGGCTCGTGGATATCGGTCAGTATCGGCAGTCCGGTTTCGCCCTTCACGCGCTCGAGCACGCGCAGGCCTTCCTCCAGGCCGGGCCCGCGGAAGGAGTTGTGGCTGGTGCGATTGGCCTTGTCGAAGGAGGACTTGAAGACGATGGGCACGCCGCTTTCGCGCGAAATCGTCGCCAGCCGCTCGGCATGGCGCAGGCACGCGCCGGGGCTTTCGATTACGCACGGCCCCGCGATCAGCACGATCTGCGGGCCGCCGAAGACGACGCCGCCAGCCTCAACGCGGGTCGTGCTCACGACACCGATCTGAGCGCGCGCACCTTGGCCGCGCGCTGCGGGGCGAGCGCCGCGCGGCGCGCGACCGCCGCGCGGATAAGTCCGCGAAACAGCGGATGGCAGTCCCACGGCCGCGAGCGTAGCTCGGGATGGAACTGACAGCCGAGGAACCACGGATGGCCCGCAAGCTCCATGATCTCGACCAGGTGGTTGTCGGGCGAGGTGCCGGTGGCCTTGAGTCCGGCCTCCTCGAGCGCCTTGCGATAGGCGTTGTTGACCTCGTAGCGATGGCGATGGCGCTCGGCGATCCGGCTGCGGCGGTAGAGCGCTTGGGCAAGCGAGCCCGGGCGGATGACGCACGGATAGGCGCCCAAGCGCATCGTGCCGCCCTTGCGCTCGACCGCCTTCTGTTCCTCCATGATGTCGATCACCGGGTCTGGCGTGTCGCCCTGGAATTCGCGCGAGTTGGCGCGCTTGAGCCCCACCAGGTCGCGCGCGATCTCGATCACCATTACCTGGAGCCCCAGGCAAATGCCGAGAATTGGCACGCCCGCCTCGCGCGCGTAGCGTACTGCGCGGATCTTGCCCTCGATCCCGCGCTCGCCGAAGCCACCCGGAATGATGATCGCGTGGGCGCCCTGCAGCCGCGCCGCCGGATTGCCCTTCTCCAGCTCCTCGGCGTCCACGTAGTCAATATTGACCCGCGCCTCGTTGGCGATCGCGCCGTGGGCGATCGCCTCGTGCAGGCTCTTGTAGGAATCGACCAGGTTGACGTACTTGCCGACCACCGCGACGTGGACGGTCACCCTCGGATTCTGGACGGTCTTGACGATCCGGCGCCACTTGCCGAGATTTGGCGCGCCCGTCCAGATGTTGAGCTTCTCGACCACGCGCTGGTCCAGCCCTTCGTCGTGGAAGTGCAGCGGCACCTCGTAGATCGACGCGACGTCGCGCGCCGAGATCACGCAGTTCTCCTCGACGTTACAGAAGTGCGCGATCTTCGCCTTGACCTTGCGGTCGAGGGGACGGTCGCTGCGGCAGAGCAGGATGTCGGGCTGGATGCCGAGGCTGGTCAGTTCCTTGACGCTGTGCTGGGTGGGCTTGGTCTTGAGCTCGCCCGCGGCGGGGATGAACGGCACCAAGGTCAGATGGACGTAGAGCACGTTGTCGCGCCCGAAGTCCCATCGGAACTCGCGGATCGCCTCGAAAAACGGCAGGCTTTCGATATCGCCAACGGTGCCGCCGATCTCGACAATCGCAAGGTCGAAGCCCTCGGCGGCCTCGCGGATGCGCCGCTTGATCTCGTCGGTGATGTGCGGGATGACCTGCACGGTGGCGCCGAGATAGTCGCCGCGGCGCTCCTTCTGGATCACCGTGTCGTAAATCTGGCCGGTGGTGCAGTTGTTGCGCCGGCTCATCCGGGTTTCGAGAAAGCGCTCGTAGTGGCCGAGGTCGAGATCGGTCTCGGCGCCATCGTCGGTGACAAAGACCTCGCCGTGCTGGAGCGGGCTCATCGTCCCCGGATCCACGTTGATGTAGGGGTCCATCTTGAGCAGGGTGACCCGCAGCCCGCGTCCCTCGAGCAGCGCGCCGAGCGAGGCCGCGGCCAGTCCCTTGCCCAGCGAGGAAACCACGCCGCCGCTTACGAAGATGAATTTGGTCTTGCCGGTGCGCTCCATGGTTTCCCCCTCATCCACCCATCCGCCGCGCATACTCGCGCGCGCGCGCGAGGTCTTCGGCGGTGTCTATCTCCAGCGACGGCGCCACCGAGGCAACCACGCGGATGCGGTAGCCGCGCTCGAGCGCGCGCAACTGTTCCAGCTTCTCCAACCCTTCGAGCACGCCCGGCTCCAACGCGGCGAACCGCAGCAGGAAGTCGCGCCGATAGGCGTACACGCCGATATGCCGGCGTGCCGCCGACGGCGGCGCGGCGCCGTCGCGCGGATGCGGGATCGGCGCGCGCGAGAAATACAGCGCGTCGCCGCGTCCGTCGCATACGACCTTCACCACGTTGGGATTATACCACTCCTCGGGGCTGACAATCGGCGTCGCCAGCGTCGCCATCGCGATCCCCTCATCGGCGCGCATCGGCGCCGCCAGCGCGTCGAGGTCTTCAGCCGCGATGAACGGCAGGTCGCCCTGCACGTTGACGTAGATGTCGGCTGGGACCTTGGCGGCGACCTCGGCGATGCGGTCGGTGCCGCTCGGATGGGTCGCCGCGGTCATCATCGCCTCGCCTCCCGCCGCCGCCACCGCGTCCATGATTCGCGCGTCGTCGGTCGCAACCAGCACGCGGCCGAGCGCGCGCGCTCGCGAGGCCGCACGCCACACCCGCACCACCATCGGCAGGCCCTCGATATCTGCCAGCGCCTTGGCGGGCAAACGGGTTGACGAATAGCGCGCCGGGATCACGCCGACAATCACAGGCGCGCCCATCGTGAAGCCTCCGCTGGGATGGGGTAAGGGCAACCGGACGGCACGATCATTGGTACCCGCCGCGCGGGTGGCTGTCAATTTGGCCGTCCGCGTTTGCTCCACAAGCAGAGCGCAGAAACTCCGCCACAGCCCTCAGCCTGTGGACGCGCATCCGCCAAATGCGGACAGGGCGGGCAACGATGCCCGCCCCGCTGAGCCGGAACTTTAGCTGACGACGGCTCGGCCGCAGTGCGCTCAGGTGCGCGCCTTGCGCATCCGCGTGCGGCGCATCCGCCGCTTGCGCGCGCGCACCTGGACGGGATTGCTGCGGCGCTTACGCGCCAGTTTGCGGTTGCGCCGATTGCGCTGACGGGAAGCTGGTTTCATCAATTCACCTTGCGGGCGCCTCTACCTGCATGGTTGCGCTGTGGGCGTTGAGGTCGGAGCCGTTCATCGCGTTGAGCACCGCCGGCCGCTGTCCGACCGGAAACGGGCACACCGCGTTGCATTCGGCCAGCACCTCGCCGCCGTCGCGCACGATAACATGGCCCACGGTCTGATCCGAGACCAGCGGCCCGTACTGGCTGGCCGGCACCGCATAGTCGATTTTAATTGAGGCGGCATCCTTCTTCGGCACGATCACGGTAACCGTGTTTTGCGCCACCGGCTGCATCACCTCGTCCGTTCCAACCCGCACCTGCACCGGCAGCAACTCGCCCCGCTTGAGCACCGTGACTTTCGCAAAGTTGTCGAACCCCCACTCCATCAGGCGCGCCGCCTGGGCAAAGCGCGCGGAGTTGTTGGGCGCGCCGAGCACCACGGCAATCAGCCGCATGTTGCCGCGCTCGGCGGTCGCCGTCAGATTGAAGCCGGCCCTGATCGTGAAACCGGTCTTCAGCCCGTCGCAGCCCTCGAAATGGCCCACCAGATGATTGGTGTTATGGAGCATCACTAGGCCGTCCTCGAAGGACGCGGTCTCCATCCCCGACCATTGGAGCAGGTTGGTGCGATGGATAAGCGCGCGGGCGAGGGTCGCAAGGTCATAGGCGTTGGTGGTGTCAACGTCGTGCAGCGGGCGCGGCGGCAACCCCTCGACCGTATGGTAAACGGTGTGGGTCATGCCGAGCGCCTTGGCCTGCTCGTTCATCAGCGCGACGCAGCGCTCGGTCGAACCGCATACCTTCTCGGCCACCGCGACGGCGGCGTCGTTGGCCGAGCGGATGAGCGCCGCCTTCATCAGTTCGCCCAGCGGGACGACTTCGCCCGCGCGCAGCAGCCCAAGGCGCGAGCCGCCGGTCACCGCGGCGTTGGCGGATATGGTCACCGGATCGTTGAGATGAACGCGGCCAGACTGGATCGCCTCCTCGGCGACCAACAGCAGCATCATCTTGGCCATCGACGCCGGCGGCCATTGGATGCCGCCATTGTAGTCGTAGAGAATCTTGCCGGTGTCGGCCTCTTCCAGCAGCAGGGCATGGTAAGGAGCGCCGTGCGTGCTGTAGTGGCTGCGATGATGGCGGGTAGCGTGCCGTCTGTGACGAGCTCGATGAGAGGTCGCACGCGCCGCGCCGGGGGCTATCAGCACGGCGACGAGGACAAGGACCAATAATTTTGTGCAGGATGTCGCTGCCGTCCACCCGCGAATCGCTGCGTTATCCGTCCGCCTTTGCACCCCTTCTGCCACAGGCCTCGCCACCATCGTTACCACCTCAACCTCACCGCCTGTGAGCGAAAATGGCCACCGGATGTGAGCCGGCGCCCTCGCCGCCCGCGTGCTGCTCCGCCCGCCTCAGGATCGCCAGATTTTCGCGGGCCGGCGTATATTCCGGATCCGCGCCGAGCAACTCCGCCCACTCCGTGCGCGCCAACCCGTAACGGCCTTCCTCGGCATAAACCAAGCCGAGCGTGTTGCGCGTGTCGAGGTCGCCCGGCTTCAGCCGCAGCGCAAGCAGAACCTCCTGCTCCGCCGCCGACAGCATCCCGCGCCGTTCGTAGGCCAACCCCAGGTTGAAGTGCGCTTCGCTCTGGTACGGCGCCAGCAGTGTCGCCAACCGCAGCACCTCGATGCCTTCGTTCAGCCGGCCGGCCTCGACGTAGGCCAGCCCCATGTTGAGGAAAAGCTGCCAGTCACCGAACCCAAGGGCGACGGCCCGCCGATACTCGTTCAGTTCACGCGCGTGCTGGCCGGTTAAGCCATACGCAAAGCCCAGATGGTAATGGGCAAGCGCGTTGTCGGGATGAGCACGGATGACTACAAGGTGACGCCGGATCGCGGCTGGGTAATTCTCCATCCCGAGGTAGTAATCGGCCACCGGGTCGCAGACCTGCTGGTCGGCGGCGGCCGCCGGCGCGCGGATCACGTCCGTCCCAAGCGCCGCTATCGACAACAGCAGCACAAGCCAAAACCCAGACGCGCGATAACTACTCAGAGCCATAAGCCGGCACGTCAAACGTGCGCGGACATCAAGGACCTTAGCAGGAAAGTGAAAGTGAGAAAAAGCGCGCGGCATCAAATTGACGCCGCGCGCTTGAAGAAAAGGCCGCTGCGGTGGTCCGAGGGCCCCAAACAGCCGCTCGAGCGCCGCAGAGCACGTCGGCAGAACGGAAGGGCGAGCTTACTGCTTCGCGTTGCCCGTGCCGCCGGCGTCGGTGGCCGTGCTGCTCTCGGCCTTCGCCGTGGTCTTCTTCTTGGCCGCGTGCTTCTTGGCGTGATGCTTGGCGTGATGGGTGGCCTTCTTGGCCGCCTTAGGCGCGCTTTCCGCGGCCGGAGCCGCCGGAGCAGCCGGAGCAGCCGCCGCGGGAGCCGCGGCTGGCGAACTGGCGTCCGCCGCATGCACCACCGGCGCCGCAAGCGCGCCCGCGAACAGTGCCGCCGTCAGAATAGTCAGAGTCCGTTTCATATTCGTTCCTTTCTCCTTTTACCCCTCACTTGGCGGCTGACCCGTGCAGCCGCATTTTCGCTGACATTAAGTGCGATTGGCGTGCCATCGCAGAACCTGTTCAAAGTGGCTGCTTTTGCTCGATCCGATGCTTTTTCCCGACGCAGTTGGGCTACTCGTCACCCCTTTTGCGTCCAGAGGCGGTAGGGCTGGAGCCCCAGTCTCCCCAGCGGCCCCCAAGCCTAATCCGTCCCGTGGCGCGAGGCTTCGCCCAGGCGGCGCGCCCGGCGCAGCCTTCCGTGGAGCAGGAAGAGCTCCTTGAAAGCGCGCGCGATAACTCTGATATTGGCGCCAGACTGCTCGCCGCTCAAGCGCGGCAGATGACGCACGTCTACCTCTGAAATGCACGCGCCACGCCCCGCCAACTGCGCCATCAACTCGGCCGAAATCATGGCACCCTTGGCCTGAAGATCGATTCCTTCCAGCAGTTCGCGCCTGAACAGCTTCAGACCGCAATCGATGTCGCGCACGCGGACGCCCAACACTAGGCGCATCAGTATTGTCCATGCCTTGCCGTTGATCCGCCGCATCAGCGGGTCAGCGCGGCGCACGCGATGCCCGACAACCACATCGCTGGCCGCCGCCTCGGCAACCAGCCGCCCGATGTCGGCCGCCTCGAACTGGCCGTCGCCGTCGCACAGCACCACCCATGGCTGCGTGCATGCGCGGATGCCGGAGATGACTGCCGCCCCGTAGCCGCGGTTCACCGGATGATGGACGACCCTCACGTGGGGGTCGCGCGCAGCCAGCGCGTCGGCCAGCGCGCCCGTGCGGTCGCGGCTGCCGTCGTCAACGATGACGATTTCCCAGCGCTCAGCCAGCGCGGGCAACTGCGCGCCCAGCCCCGCCACCACCCGCTCGACGTTGCCCTCCTCGTTATGGCAGGGGAGAAAAACGCTAATGCCGGGAAGGCGTGCGGGTTCAGTCGCCAAGCGTGCGATAGCCGCCACGGAAGAAGAGCAGGGGCTTGCGGTCTGAGGTTTCGGCCTGCTGAATTTCGCCGAGGTAGATCGTGTGATCGCCCCCGTCGTAGGTGGCATAAAGAGTGCATTCGATATAGCCGACGGTGCCTTCGAGGATCGGCGCGCCGTTCGCGCCCATGCGGTAGGCGACGCCTTCGAATTTCGGGCCGCCGCTAACCGCAAAGCGCCGCGAAATCGCCTCCTGGTCGTCGGCCAGGATGTTCACCGTGAAGACTTTGCTCTGTTCGAAGTAGGGATAGCTCTCGGCCTTCTTGTCCACGCAGATCAGGAGCAGCGGCGGCGTCAGGGAAACCGAAGTAAAGGCGTTGGCGGTCAGCCCGTAAGGCTGGCCGTCCTTGGAGCAGGTAGTGATCACGGTGACGCCGGTCGCGAAGTGTCCCATCACGCGGCGCAGCTCGTTCTTGTCGATGGCCATCGGCAATTCTCCGCGCGCCGGATGCTATCAGACGCCTTTGTAGACGGTCAAATTTGAATCGGCCGACCCGCTCCGCCTCTTGGACGCCACGTCACCATCCGCTGCGATCGCGCGCGACCACCTGACGCCCGCCTAGATACACATAATCTAGGTCGAGCGAGGTGAGCGGCCGATCGGCGGCGCGAATCCGCACTCCCACCGGCTCGGCGATGAATATCCTGTGATCTCCGGCGAGTACGCTGTTGACCACCCGCGCCTCGACTGAGACCATCGCCGCGCCCAGCCACGGTACGCCCAGCTTGGGTGACAGTTCGTAATCCATCCCTGCCAGATTGTCGGGCCGCCGTGCCGCCGCCGAGTAGAAGTAGTCCTCCAGCGCCTTGCCGCGCGCCCCGACGATGTTGAGCCCGAATAAGCCCGTGCGCATCAGCACGTTGGATGAGAAATGGCCGTTATCCACGGCGACCGAGAACAGCGGCGGTTCGCCCGAAACCTGCGTCGCCCACGATGACGACATCCCGTGGTGCTGCGCGCCGTCGGCGACCGTAAGCACGTAGATTCCGGTGGTGAGCGACGCGAATGCGGCGGTCAAATCGGTGTCCATCACAGGCGGCTCCTATTCCAACTAGTTATCCAAAGCCCTCCAGGCCGCACCATATGGCGAAGCTAGTAGCAATTGACCCGTCCGCCAAGCTCTTCCACAATTAATGGCGCGCAAGGATGAAGATCTTGCGGAGAAAAGCGATGAAGCCGATGCGGTGGTTGGTTGGGGCGGCGATAGGGGTGGTTATGCTCGGCTCGGCGTTTTCGGCCGGCGCCTTGGCGATGGACGCTCAGCCGAGCGCGGCGCCGGTCGCTTCAGGCGCGATGACGCCTCCGGTGTCCGCGGCCGCGGCTGCCACAGTGCAACCCCCGGCGCCTGTCCCGAAGCCCGGCAGCTGGACCGTGCTGAGGCCGGCGCAGCCGGCGCCTTCTCCAAGCGCGGACACGATTCCCAATCTGCCGGCGGCAGTCTCGGTGGCCCCGGCCACATCGTCTGCGGCGCGCGCCCCGGCCCCGCGGGTCGCCGCCCTCTCTCCCCCCGGCTCTCCTTCGAGCGGCGCGACTCAGGACTCCACCCGCCTCACGCCTCCTCACTCCGGCGCCAGCGATGGCTCGGCCGCAGCGCCCCCGGCTGAGCAGCCGACACCAGGGCAGGAGGCGCTGCGCCTCACCAGGGATCAGTCGGTCGTGCTCGACCCCCGCAACTGGGCGGTGATGGCGTATAAGTCGCGCCACGAGTTGGTGGTCTATTTCGAGGGCCACCTCTATAAGAAATATCACGCGGTGTTCGGGCGCAGCCTGGAGGCGGGGGGCAAGGAATGGTCGGGCGACCGGCGCACGCCCGAGGGCGTTTACCGGATAATTCGCAAGCGCCCCAACCGTCGATGGCGCTATTTCCTGCAAATCGATTACCCCAACGACTACGACCGCGCGGTCTATCACGAGATGCTGCTTGAGGGCCAAGTGCCCAAGAGCCACGGGCGCGCAACGCCCGAAGGGGGCGCCGTGGGCATCCACGGCACCGACGTCCCGATTCTCAACTCGGGCAACATCAACTGGACTACCGGGTGCATTTCGGTCGATAACGGCGCGATCGACGAACTCGAAGCGCTTCTGCCCGTGGGCGCGCTCGTGGTAATCAAACCCTGAGGCGGACGGCGCCACGCATCCGGCGGCGCGCCCGCCACCCGCATTGCGAAGGAGCGCGCGATGGACCCAGTGGCGGGCGAGTTCAACTTCACGCGGCTGGAAAAGGTCGTCTTTGGCCCGGGCAAGGTCGCGGGTCTGGGCCGCGAGCTCGAGCGGCGCGGGCTTAAGCGCGCGCTGATTGTGACTGGCAAGACGCTCGGCCGCTCGCCGCTGCTCGACAAGGTGACGAGCGCCGCCGGCGCGCGGCTGGCCGGCGTATTCAAGGGCGCCGGCCAGCACGTACCGTCGGCTACCGTGGGCGCGCTGGTCGAGGAATATCAGCGCAGCGGCGCCGACTGCATGGTCAGCTTCGGCGGCGGCAGCCCAATCGACACGGTCAAGGTCGCCGCCAAGCGCATTCTCGAAGGCTCCCCGCCCAAGGGCGCCGACGCGCATACGATCGACTTCGAGTCCGCGATGGCCGGAGCGGCCGGCGGGCCGGACCTGATCCATGTCGCGCTGCCGACAACACTCTCGGCCGGCGAGTACACGCCGGTGGGCGGCGTTACCGACGAGGCGAGCCACATCAAGGGCGGGGTGAGCGACCCACGGCTTCAGCCGCGCACGATCTTTCTCGACCCCGAACTTACGGTCGAGACGCCGGCCTGGCTGTGGGCGGCAACCGGGATGCGCGCGCTCGATCACGCGGTCGAAGCAAGCTACTCGACGCGCCATCAGCCGCTGACCGACGCGCTCGCCGCGCGTGCGATCGCGCTTCTGACCACGCATCTGACGGCCTCGCTTAAGACCACCGGCGCGGAGTCCCTCGCCCATCGCGGGCAATGCCAGCTCGCGGCGTGGTTCTCGATCTTCGGCGCAATGAACACGCGCTTTGGGATCTCGCATGCGCTCGGCCATCAGATCGGCCCGATGTGGAACGTGCCGCACGGCGTCACCTCATGCATCACGCTGCCCCACGTAATGCGCTACATGGCGGGCGTCGCGCCCGAGCGCTTCGGCCCCATCGCCGAGGGCTTCGGCGTGCGCTTCGACCCTGCCAATCCGAAGCCGGCGGCGCTGGAGTGCGCCGAGCGCACTGCCCGCTTCATCGCCCACTTCGAGGTTCCCAATCGCCTGCGCGACGCGGGCGTCCCGCGCGAGGAGCTGGGCGCGATCGCGGCGACCGTGCTCGACGAGGTCGAACGCGCGCAAACCGTCGGCCGACCGATAACCCGCGACGACCTGCTGCGGCTGCTGGAGGCCGCCTACTGAACGGCGGCCCGCAAGGCGAGACCAAGGCCGCGCAAGGAGGCTCCATCGTGATGAACGTCGAGCAGAACAAGGCGCTGGTGAGGCAGACCTGGGAGGCGCTGGTCCGGGGTGAGTTGGCTCATCCCGGGCAACCTGCCGGTCTCGGGGCTCAAGAAGGGCAAGGCCGGAATACTGGAGTTTTTGCGCAGCGCGGCGAAGCTGTTTCCGAGCGGGCTTAAGAGCGAAGTGCGGCGCGTCTACGGCGAGGGCGACGTTGTGATCGTCGACCTGACGAACCGCGGCAAGCTCGGCAACGGCCGCGACTACGAGAACGAGCACTGTTTCATTTACGAGATCGAGAACGGCAAAATCCGGCGCATTCGCGAGTACGTCGATACCGAGAAGGTGAAGGATTTGATGTCGTAGGGCTGGCAGCATCCTCGCTGTCATCGTGGGCGAAGTGAGCAACGCGAACCCAGTCGAAGCGCTCCTTTATTTTGCACAGGGATTATACACGCATGAAAGTTGGACTCTTCGCAGTGGTTTCGGGACGGGTGACCGGGATGGCGGTGATGAAGGCGTTCGCGCAGAGCGCGGAGCGCTGCGGTTTCTCGACCCTGTGGGTGCCCGAGCACGTGGTGCTGCTCGACCAGTACGCCTCGCACTATCCCTATCGCAGCGACGCCAGGCTTCCCGGGCCCACCGATCAACCGATCGCCGATCCGTTCCTTGCGCTGTGCACGATGGGCTCGGTGACGGAAAGGATCCGCCTCGCCACCGGCATCTGCCTGGTGCCCGAGCATAACCCGCTCGTGCTGGCCAAAGTGGTGGCAACGCTCGACTCGCTCTGCCAGGGGCGCGTGATCCTCGGCGTCGGGATCGGATGGCTGGAAGAGGAGTTCCGCGCGCTGGGGATCCCGTGGGAACGGCGCGCGCAGCGCACCCGCGAGTATATCGAGGCGATGCGCCGGCTGTGGAGCGAGCCGCTCAGCTCCTACCATGGCGAGTTTGTCAATTTTGATGGCGTGCGCTCTTATCCCAAGCCCGTGCGCGGCGCCGAGCTGCCGGTCTTCTTCGGCGGCGAAAGCGGTCCCGCGCTGCGCCGGGTCGCCGAGTACGGCAACGGATGGGTCGGCTTCAATCTTTCGCCCGACGAAGCGGCGGCCAAGGTCAGGCGTATCGAGGAGCTGCTGCGCGCAAGCCGCCGCAAACGCTCCGACCTCGAGCTGGCGGTCTCGCCCTACACCAAGCCGGTCTCACCCGACGATCTCAAGCGCTACCGCGACGCCGGGGTGGACGAGGTCGTAATCGTCAACGTGCGCGCGCCGCGCACGGTTGAGGAAGCGGCCGAGCGGGTCGAGGAGGCGGCGCGCGCATGGGTCGAGCCCGCCGCCAAGCTGTAAAGGATTTCCGTGCGGCACGTCGCGCAGATTTCCAAACGAGACGGACCGCGCCGCGCCAGGCGGCGCGAAAACCATCGAGAGCGGAGTGGGGGATGGCGTTTATCAGGCTCAACAGGGACGGACAACCAATCTTTATCAACAGCGATCGCGTCGCCTATTTCGAAGCGGCCGAGTCGGTCGCACCCGATGGCAGCACGCGCAAGGAAAGCCGGCTCTGTTTCGACGCCGACATGAGCATCGTGGTTGACGAACCGCTCGATCAGCTGCGGCACCGCTTCTCCTAATCGACCGCCCGGCGCGCGCTCGGCGGTCCGCGCGCGCCCGATGACATCGGCGGCGTCGGTGCGCTACAGGGCCCCGACCGCAGGCGGAGGATCCTGCGATGAAGCTTCAGGGCAAGGTCGCAATCGTCACCGGCGCGGGGCGCGGGATGGGCCGCGCGATCGCCGCGCGCTTTGCCAGCGAGGGCGCCAACTTGGCGGCCTTCCTCGCCTCGCCCGAGTCGGACAATATCACCGGGCAGTCGTTCAACGCGGACGGCGGCCTGATGTGTGACTGAGGCGCCGCGCAACGCAAAAGGCGGAAGGATCACCGGATGGAGACGCGCTACTTCGAGGACTGGAAGGTCGGCGACCGCATCGAGACCCTCGGCCGCACCGTGGGCGATGCGGAAATCTCGCAGTTCGTCGGGCTCAGTGGGATGTTCGAGGAGCTCTTCATGAACGAGGAGTACGTCAAGAAGTCCTCGCTCTACCCGCGGCGCTTCGCCCCCGGCGCGCTCATCTTCGCCTTCACCGAGGGCCTGATCATCCTGAGCGGATGTATCCACGGCGTGGGGCTTGCGCTGGTGGCGCTCGAGAACATGACCTTTCGCCGCCCGCTGTTCGCAGGCGACACGATGCGCGTGCGGGTCGAGGTCATCGAGACGCGCGCGAGCAGCCGGGGCGACCGCGGCCTCGTCACCTTCCGCCATACCGTGCTCAACCAGGAGGGGGAAACGGTGATGGAATGCACGGTCAAGCGGATGCTGCGCGGGCGCAACTTCAAGATTTCTTTGGGTTGAACCGTCGGTGCGGGACGCCGCGCACCGGCTTTCCCCGCCCCGCCAAGTCTGGTTGAATCTTCAGACGCGGATGCGGCACACAGGCCGCGCCGGCGGCGGATGATCCCACGATGCTGCGTTTTCTGACAGCCGGTGAATCGCACGGCCCCGAACTGGTCGCGATAGTCGAAGGCTTCCCGGCCGGTTTCGATATTGACCTCGCAAAGATCAACGCCGATCTCGCGCGCCGCCAGAAGGGCTACGGGCGCGGCGGGCGGATGGCGATCGAGCGCGACGAGGTGCGGGTGGTTTCCGGGATCCGCTTCGGCCGCTCGCTCGGCAGCCCGATTACGCTCATCGTCGAAAACCGCGACTTCAGGAACTGGCAGAAGCGGATGTCGCTCGACCCGCGCGACCGCGAAGCCGCCGAACCGGTCACCCGTCCGCGCCCCGGCCATGCCGACCTCGCCGGCGTGCTCAAGTACAACCTCGACGACGTCCGCGACGTGCTCGAACGCGCCTCGGCGCGCGAGACCACGATGCGCGTCGCGATTGGCGCGCTGACCCGGCAGATCCTCGAGCCATTCGGGATAACGGTCCTCGGCTACGTTGTCAGCATCGGTGCGACCGTCGCGCGCACGCCCGCCGACCTCAGTATCGCGGAGCTGCGCCGCGTAACCGAAGACTCCCAGGTGCGTGTCGCCGACCCCGAGGCCGAACGCGCAATTATCGCCGAGATCGACGAGTGCAAAAAGGCCGGCGACACGCTGGGCGGCGTGGTCGAGGTCGTCGCCACCGGACTGCCGGTCGGGCTCGGTAGCCACGTCCAGTGGGATCGCAAGCTCGATGGGCGGCTCGCGCATGCGCTGCTGAGCCTGCAGGCGGTCAAGGGAGTCGAGGTCGGGATGGGCTTCAGAGCGGCGGCGACCCGCGGCTCGGCGCTGCACGACGAGATCGGCTACGATGCCGAGGCGCGCCGCTTCCTTCGCAACTCCAACAACTCCGGCGGCACCGAGGGCGGGATGAGCACGGGCGAGCCGCTGCGTGTGCGCGCCGCGTTCAAACCGCTGTCCACCCTGATGCGTCCGCTGCGCTCGGTCGATATCCGCACCAAGGCGGAGTCGGTCGGCAACACCGAGCGCTCCGACGTGTGCGCGATTCCGGCGGCCGCGGTAATCGCCGAGGCGGTGGTGGCGTTCGAGCTGGCGGCGGCCTTCCTGGAGAAATTCGGCGGCGACTCGCGCGCCGAGATCGCGCGCAACTACGCGGGCTTCCTCGAACAGGTACGCAACTTTTGAGCGGCCGGGAGCCGAGCGCGATGGCGCCCAAGCTTATCCTGACCGGCTTCATGGCCGCGGGTAAAAGCGCGGTGGGGCGGGCAGTCGCGGCGCGCCTGGGGCTGCGGCTGCGCGACAGCGACGCCGAGCTGGTCGCGCGCGCGGGGCGGCCGATCGAGGAGATCTTCGCGCGCGACGGCGAGGCGCATTTCCGCGCGCTCGAGCGCGAGGTGATCGCCGAGCTCGCCGCCGACGCGGAGCGCTGTCCGCGATGCGGCGCGGCGCGGGCGGCGGTGATTTCGACCGGCGGCGGCGCGCTGGTTGATGAGCGCAACCACGCCGCGCTCAAGCGCGCCGGGGTGATCGTATGCCTGACCGCGCGGCCCGAGGTTGTCGCCGCGCGCGTGCGCCGCTCGCGCGAGACGCGGCCCAAGCTGCTCGAAGGCGGCAAACCGCTGGAGCAGCGGATCGCCGAGCTGATGG
This sequence comes from Candidatus Binataceae bacterium, assembly GCA_035650475.1. Classification (NCBI taxonomy): domain Bacteria; phylum Candidatus Binatota; class Binatia (SeqCode); order Binatales (SeqCode); family Binataceae (SeqCode); species Binataceae bacterium (SeqCode). The sequence continues at coordinate 186,654 of DASRHP010000009.1, read as the reverse complement.
AAGAACGGCGCACCGCCTACGCGCGCGCCGACTTCACCGTCGATACCTCCGATCTCACCGTCGCCGAGGCGGCTGAGCGCGTGATCGAAATCTTCACCGCGCACGGCGGCGCCGCCGCAGGGGCCCATCAATGCGCAGCTTCCGTGTAGAGCTCGGCCCCAACGCCCATCCGGTGCACGTCGGCGCGGGTGCGCTGGAACAGCTCGGCCGGCTGGCGCGCGCGGCCGCAGTGGCGCCCGGGCGCGCCGCGCTCGTCACCGACTCCAACGTCGCGCGGCTCTACGGCGAGCGCGTGGCCGCCTCACTCAGGGCCGCGGGCTTCATCCCGCGCATGGTCGAGGTCGCCGCCGGCGAGCAGAGCAAGTCCCTCGCGACGCTCGAGCGCGTGTACGACGCGCTGGTCGAGGCCGAGCTCGACCGCGCAAGCGCCGTATTCGCGCTCGGCGGCGGCGTAATCGGCGACCTCGCCGGCTTTGCCGCCGCCACCTACATGCGCGGCATCGCTCTGGTGCAGATTCCGACCACCGTGGTCGCGCAGGTCGATTCGGCGCTCGGCGGCAAGACCGCCGTGAACCATCCGCGGGCGAAAAACCTGATCGGCGCCTTTTATCAGCCGCGGCTCGTCGTCGCCGACGTTTCCACGCTCATCTCACTTCCCGAGCGCGAGTTCCGCGAGGGGCTGGCCGAGGTGATCAAATACGGCGCGATCATGGACGCGGCGATGGTCGATGCGCTCGAGCGCGGGCTGGATGCGATCCTGCGCCGCGAGCCGGCCGCGCTCGAAGACGCCGTCGAGCGCTCGCTGCGGCACAAGGCGGCGGTCGTGGCGAGCGACGAGCGCGAAGGATCCTTGCGCAGGATTCTCAACTACGGGCACACGGTCGGCCATGCGCTGGAAGCGTCGGCGGGCTACGGCAGCCTGCTGCACGGCGAGGCAGTGGCGATCGGGATGGTCGCGGCGGGGCGGCTCTCGCAGGCCTTTGCCGGGCTCGCCGCCGCCGATGCCGCGCGTCTGGAGCGCCTGCTCTCGCGAGCGGGGCTGCCGACGGCGATGCCCGCGGGATGGCGCGGCGGCGAGGAGTTCGCCCGCGCGATGCGGCTGGACAAGAAGCGCGCGGGCGACGCGATCGAATTCATCCTGCTCGACCGTCTGGGCCACGCGCTCACCCGCAAGCTCAGCTTCGCCGAAATCCTCAGCGGGCTCGGTTAGAGAAAGTCGCCGCCGCGCGCGATGGCCCGCGCGCATTCAGTGGGGCGGGCGTCCCTGCCCGCATGTGACCCAGGCGCACAGATTGAGAATCCTCGCACGCGCGCGGGAATGACAGCCGAGGAAGCCGGCAAGCCCCATAGTCGGTTATGCCGCCGGGCGGGCTTCGACGGGGTGAATCATCACGCCTGCTGGAATTCCTTCATCCCTTGCGCCGCATCAACTTGACGCGACCCAGAAAGCGCGGGCGAAGCAGCACCGTTTCCAACGGCAGCACGGTCATCGCGAGCAGCCCGTTGAACGCCATCACCAGCGCCAGCATCAGCCCCATCTCGGCCAGAAATCGCAGGTCGGACAGGAAGTACCACGGCAGCACACCCAGGACCATCGTGAAAGCGACGAAAAAGGTCGCCTCGCCGGTGGTGAACAGCGCGCGCGTCACCGCGCCCTGGACGTCGCCGTCGGCGGCGCCCTGGAACTCCTCGCAGATGCGGCTCAGCAGATAAATTCCGTAGTCGATGCCGACGCCGAGGCCAACCGCGACCACCGGCAGCGTGTTGACGTCGAGTCCCACCCCGCGCAGGTACATCACCGAGTCGGTGGCGAACTGGGCGAGAATCAGCGGCACCAGCAGCATCGCGGCCGCCACCGCCGAGTAGTACGTCATCACGCACATCACGAAGATCGTCGCCAGCAGGTAGACCAGGATGCGCAGGTCGGCGGCGCGCACCACGTGGTCGAGCGCGTACTGCAGGGCGACCAAGCCGGTGCCGATGCGGATGTTGTAGATCGGCGAGGGCTCGGGCTGGACCGCCGCGACCGCGCGCCGCGCCTCGGCCATCGCGCGCTCGACCGTGCCTGCGCGCAGGTCCTTGTACCACAGGACGACGTCGCCGTTGCGCGCGTTGGGCTCGAGCAGCTGGCTGAAGTTCTCCAGCGAATGGCCGGTGAGCGTCCAGAACAGGTAGGCGCCGACGTCGTGGCCGGTCAGATCGACCGGCAGCCATTTGGGATTGCCGCCGCGCAGGATGAGACCGGTTATCGGGATGTAGTCCGCAATCGAGAGCGTCGCCTCGGCGCCGTGGGCGCGCTCGATCGCAAGCTGGAAGCGGCGCATCGAGTCGAACACCTGCGGCCGGAACAGCGCCATCGGCACCTTTCCCTCCCATACCACGTTGAGCGTGGAGGTGCCGGCGAGGTTGCGGTTAATCTCGCGCTCGGCGACGTTGTATTCGTTGTTGTGCCACAGCAGCGGGCTCCCAATCGAGACGTTGCCTACCGGCCGGCTCATCGCCAGGTACGCGATCAGCGCCGCCATCGGCAGCGCAACCATCGCGCTCAGCATCCGCGTGCGCGGCGTCAGCAGCGCGGCCAGCGCGCGCTGCACGGGTTCGATCAATCGCGTGCTGAGCGAGGGAACCTCGTGCGTGATGAATACGCTCACGTCGCGCGGCGGCGGCAGGATCGCGAGCAGCACCGGTGTGAGCATGACGGTCGAGGGAATCAGCAGCAGCGACCACGTGCCGCACAGGAGCCCGAGCTTCTGGATGATCGGGATCGGCGCAAGGCAGATCATATAGAGCCCGGCGACGTCGCACATGATCCCGAGGCAGGCCGGCGCGAACATCGAGGCCAGCGCGCCCGCCGCGCCGGCCACCCGCTCGTGTCTCTCGTAGAGGATCTCGTAGTAGCGGCGCGTGATCTGGAGCGAGTGGCTGAGCGCGCGCGCCATCAGCAGCACCGGCACCACCACGGTCAACGGCTCCAGGTTAAGCCCCATCCAGCCGCCCGCGCCGAGCCCCCATACGGTCGAAACCGCGGCCGCGATTATCGGCGTGAGCGCGCCGGCGAGGCTGCGCATGTAATCGACGTGGGCGAGGATGACCAAGGCGAGCGAGAGCAGGAAGATCCAGATCGCCTGATGGCCGTAGCGGTAAATCCATCCGATCAGCATCACGCGCCCGGCCGGATAAAACTCCACGTTCGGGTCGTGCTCGGCCTCCAGCATGCGATGCACGCGGTCGAAGACGTCGCCGTAATCGAGGACGTTTTCGAAGAAGGCGGCGTCGATGAGCGCGGCCCGCTCGTCGGGCGAGACGAGAATTCCGGTGACGCCGGCAGCGTGGCGCGCGCGCTCGCGCACCGCCATCGCCTCGGCCTCGGTGCGCGGGATCACGTCGGTCATCACCGGCATCGAAACCGCGCCCCACGGGGTCGGCCGCACCACGCGGATTTTTTCGGAGGCGATCGAGGTCAGGGTGACGTGGTCGATCCCGGGCACGAGGTCAAGCTCGCGCGTCAGCCGCCAGATGCGTGCGAGCGTTTGGGGCGTGTAGATCGTGCCGTGCTTGACCTTAAGCAGGATCTCGACCGTCGCCGGCTTGCTGAAGTTTTGGTACTGCTTGAAGACGTCGGTGACCGGGTTGTGGCCCGGGATGAGGTCGGCAAACGAAGTCTGAGCCTGAAAGTTGCGCGCGATCCGCGCCACGCCGATGGCGAAAAAGGCGGTCAGTACGGTGTAAAGCGCCAGAACCGACCATCGCCAGCGGAGCAGAAAGTCCGCGGTCCTCTGACCAAACGATCCCATAGAACGAATTGACCGATCCTTGCCGAGGTGGGCGAGCCATCCGACCAAACCCGGTCATCCAAGTCAAGGCGGGTCCGCCGACAGGGCGCACTCCGATCCCGGGCGAAGCGAGGCAAGCGGACTTTCGCCCATGCGCCAGGCTTATCCACAGATCGACGATTTTTGTGGATATTTGTGCTGCCTTTCGGTTCACATTAGCAAAACGCAGGCTAGAATGGCGCGCGTTAGCGAGGAGCGCGGCGAGGCGGCGCGGTGGTGGGACGAAGCGCTTCTTTTCCACAACAGCCCCACATCAGTCAGCTTCGCCAGGGGACCACTTCATTTCCCAGGGGAGAGGAAATGACCAATAACGGGAAAGAGCGGGTTGGGCTGATGGATTTCGACAGCGTTCAGTCGCGCGTGATGACGGTGCAGGACGTCTCCACCTATCTGCGGGTCCATCCTTCGACGGTTTACCGGTTGCTCAAGCGCAACGAGCTGCCGGCGTTCCGGGTCGGCAGCGATTGGCGGTTCAACGTCGAGGCGATCGACCGCTGGCGCGCGCAGATGGAAGCCGGCGGCCAGGTGTTGTCGAAGAGCTAAGAGGGTCGGAGCGGCGATTTCGGGCAAAAGGGGGGGGACGACAAAAGCAAAAAAGAGGCGGGCCGGCGGCCCGCCCTCGGAAGTTCGATCGCACTCCAGCTACTCGCTGAAGTAACGGCGGGGATTCTCCACCATCATCGTCTGAATCTTTTCTTCGCTCACCCCGGCCCTGCGCAACGCAGGCAGGATGTTCTTGAAGATGTGAGTCGGCTGCCAGTTGCGAATGCCGGCTTCCATCTCGGGCGTCAGATCGAGGCCGCGTCCGAGCCAGCACGCCACCGAGTCGTGCGACATCACGAGCTGTTTCTCGAAGCCGATTCCCAAAAGCCCGATCAGCGCGGCCAGGCGCAGGCGGTCGGGATGCAGGATGTCGAGGCCGAAGCGGTCAAAGCCTAGGTAACATCCGCGATCGAGCATGTCGGTATGGTAGCGCAGGTCCGAAGCGCCGCAGCTGTGCCCGATGATCACACGCTTCAGATCGACCCCCTCTGAAGCGAAGATGTCGAGTTGCTCGCGGCCCATCGTGCCGTCGTCGGTATGGGTGGTGATGGGCGCACCAGTCTTGAGATGGGCGCGGGCGGCGGCGCGCAAGCACTTCTCCTCGTAGTCTGTGATCTTGCCCTTGGAGGTCGCGCACTTGATTATCCCCGCCTTGATCCCGGTGCGCGCGATTCCCTCGGTCAGCTCGGCAACGTACACCGCGGCGATGTCGTCGATCGGGCGCTGCTTGAAATAGGCCGTGTTGCCGAGGTCCTCCTTGTAGAGGCCGGTCGCGCAGACGACCTGGACCTGGGCGCCGTCCGCCACCTCGGCCATGAAGTTGATGTCGCGGCCGATATCCATCGGGCACGGATCGACGAACGTGCCCAGGCCGAGGTCGCGCAGCTCCTTGAGGCGGTCGGTGGCGAATTTCAGCGCGGCCTTGCGCTCAAAGCGCGGCGCCGTGCAGTCCAGTTCCCACCCGCCCCAGCCGACCATCAGATGCTCGTGCATCAGCGTGGTGCCGAGCTTGTCGCTGCTGGTGGTTCCGGTGACGGTGTTGATCGTCTTCATGACCAAAGCTCCCCGTCTGACGCCGGTTGAGACCGGCGTGCGCATCGCCACGTTGCCTCAGTTTCCAGCTTCCGTCAAATGGCAGCGTGGCGGCCAGACCCGCGCGCGGCGGTCAGGAGGCGTCGTGGGCGAAAAGCGAATGGATCAGGATTACCGCGACGCCGATCGTGATCGCGCTGTCGGCGAAATTAAAGACCGGGTAGCTCCAGGCGTAATAGTGGACGTAGATGAAGTCCACGACGCGCCCGCGCAGGACGCGATCGACCAGGTTGCCCGCGGCACCGCCCATGATCAGCGCGAAAGCGACCGAAACGAGGGTCGGACGCGAGCCGCGCGCGAGCAGCACGCCCAGGACCGCGACGGCGCCCGCCGCCAGTCCGCCGAGCGCCAGATTACGCACGGCCGGCGGCATGCCGGCGAACAGGCTGAAGGCCGCGCCCGGATTCTGCGTGTAGGTTATCGCGAGCAGATGCGGGATCAGATCGATCCGCTCGAAGGGGCGAAGATGGCGCTCGATGAGGACCTTGCTCAGTTGGTCGAGCACGAAGACCGGCAGTGCGACTCCCAGCACCATCGCGGCGAACCGGCGCAGGTTCCAGCGCTGCGCTTGGGGAGCTTCGGCCTGCGCCGCCATCGGCGCGACGGCCTTCACGCGGCCGGCCGCCGCACCACCGTGCGGCATCGCGGACACAGCTCGGGATCGGCGCCGTCGTCGTAGTACATCCAGCAGCGCTGGCACTTGTTCCCAGGCGCGCGCCGCCCGACGAAAACCATCGGCGGGTCGGCCGACAAGCGGCCCCAGGCGCCGTCGAAGCTGAACGTGTCGCCGCCGCCGGCGCGGCCGCGCAGCTCCTCCGCTTCGCGCCGGTCAAGCATCGCAACGTCCGAAACGATGAACAGCTCCTTGAGCGCCTCTCGATTGCGCGCGAGCGTCTCGGCCAGCGCGCCGTCGTCGAGCGCGCCGATTCGCAATGCCGCCTCCAGCGGGGCGCCGATCGTTCCCTCCTGGCGCATCGTTTCGAGCAGCTTGAGCACCTCGGTGCGCACCTTGAGCAGGCGCTCCCAGCGCGCCTCGAGCGCGGCGTCGGCGAATTCGGGATTCGCCGGATGAAGCGTCAGCAAATGGACGCTCGAGGCGCGCTCGCCGGGCATGTGCGCGTAGATCTCCTCGGCGGTGAACGGGATGAGCGGGGCGAGGATCCGTACCAGCGTGTCGAGCACGGTCCAGAGCGCGGTCTGCACCGAGCGGCGCGCGGGCGACTCGGCTCCCGCGCAGTACAGCCGGTCGCGTGCGACGTCGATATACAGCGAGCTCAGATCGACGACGACGAAATTGATGATCGCGTGATAGGCAGCCTGGAAGTCGTAGGCCTCGAAGGCGCGGCGCACCTCAGCCTTCAGACGCTCGAGGCGGGCCAGGATGTAGCGGTCAAACTCGGCCATCCGCGCAGTTGGCAGGGCGTCGCGAGCGGGGTCGAAATCGGCGAGGTTGCCAAGGATGTAGCGGCAGGTGTTGCGGATCTTGCGGTACGACTCCGAGATCGCCGCGTAGATTGTCTCGCCAAGCGTGACCTCGCCGGTGTAGTCGAGCGAAGCGTACACCAGGCGCAGCACGTCGGCGCCGAGCCGATTGACCGCGTCGGCGGCGTCTTCGGCGTTGCCCAGCGACTTCGACATCTTGCGCCCCTGCTCGTCGACCGTAAGCCCGTGGCTAATAACGGCGCGAAACGGCGCGCTGCCGCGCTCGGCGACCGCGCACGCGAGCGACGAGCCGAACCATCCGCGCGCCTGCTCGACCGCTTCGAGGTAGGCGTCGGCGGGCCAGGTGAGCTCGGCGCGCTTGCCCAGCACGGCGGCCTGGGAAACGCCCGAGTCGAACCAGACGTCGAGCACGTCGTCTTCCTTATCGAACTCCGCGCGCCCGCATTCAGCGCACTTGACGCCCGCCGGGATAAAATCGGCGGCCGGCCGCGCGAACCAGGCGTCGGAGCCTTCGCGCGCGAAGAGCTCCTCGGCCGCGCGCATCACCTCGTCGTACAGCCCGACGTGGCCGCATCCGCGACACCTGAGCGCAGGAATCGGCACGCCCCAGGCCCGCTGGCGCGACAGGCACCAGTCGGGGCGCGTCTCGGTCATGTTGCGAATGCGGTCGCGCGACCACGGGGGAATCCACTGCACGCTGTCGATCGCGGCGATCACGCGCTCGCGCAGCTTCTCGTGGTCCACCCGCATGAACCATTGCTCGGCGGCGAGGAAGATCAGGGGATTCTTGCAGCGCCAGCAATGTGGATAGCTGTGCGAGTAGTTTTCGACCTGGAGCAGCGCGCCGCGCTCGCGCAGCCGCGCGACGATCGCCGGGTTGGCCTCGAAGACGTTGCGTCCGGCCCATTCGCCGCCCTCGGCGGTGAACGCGCCCGCGGTATCGACCGGGGTAAACGGCTTGAGCCCATACTGCGCGCCGACCACGAAGTCCTCGTAACCGTGGCCGGGCGCGGTATGCACCAGGCCGGTGCCGGCGTCGGCGGTGACGTGGTCGCCGTACATCAGCTTGACGTCGCGGGCGAGGAACGGATGGCGGAAGATGTCGCGGCCGTCGAGCGCCCTGAGCGCGTCGCGGCTGAGCGCGATTCGCTTTTGCACTTTCAACCCGCAGGCCTGCTCGACCGCCTCGGCCAGGCGCGCGGCGACGACGTAGTAGCGATCGCCCGCGACCAGGGCGACGTAGTCGAAAGTCGGGTTGAGACTGATTCCGAGATTGGCCGGCAGCGTCCACGGCGTGGTGGTCCAAATCACCGCGAAGAGCCTGCCCGCTGTCAGCGCCGCCGCAAGCTCGGCGCCCTCGGCCCGGTCGACCGCGAGCGCGCCAGCGTCGGGCAGGTTCGCGTTGAAGGCAAAGGCGACGTAGATCGACGGTGAGACGTGCTCGCGGTACTCGACCTCGGCCTCGGCAAGCGCCGTACGGTCGTAGAAGCACCAGAGCACCGGGCGCAGGCCGCGATAGACGTAGCCACGCGCGACCAGGTTGCGCAGGACGCCAATCTCGGCCGCGTCGTAGGCGGGGTCCATCGTGATGTACGGATTGAACCAGTCGCCGATACATCCCAGACGCATGAAATCGCGCCGCTGGATGTCGATCCACTTCTCGGCCTCCGCGCGGCACAGCCTGCGCAGCTCCAGCTTCGGCATTGAGCGCGCCCGTTCGCCCAGCTCGCGCGAGACCTTGAACTCGATCGGCATCCCGTGACAGTCCCATCCCGGCACGAACGGCGTGCGCAGGCCCATCATCGAACGCGAGCGCACAACGAAGTCTTTGAGCACCTTGTTGAGCGCGGTGCCCATATGGACGCGGCCGTTGGCGTAGGGCGGGCCGTCGTGGAGCACCCACACCCGCGCGTCCTTGCGCGCGCGCATCAGCTCCTCGTAGAGCTTGCTCTCTTGCCAGCGCCTGAGCGTCTCAGGCTCCCGCTTGGGCAAGTTGGCCTTCATCGGGAAGTCGGTCCGGGGAAGTTTGAGCGTTGCTTTGTAGTCGGTTTCGGCCACTGGCTAAAGACGGTCGGCGGCAGGAGACGCGCCGCCGGTTCCTCCGCATCTCGTGGTTAATTGCGCGTCGGGCACAGAGATTAACGTAACATATCGCCGCGCGCGAGTGCGTGGAGCGCGTTCGCGTCGCGCGCTTGGCTCAGGATGCGCTCCGCACCAAAGCGAAGCGGTCATTGCTCAGCGAACGTAAAAATCCGCTTGCAACGATTCAGGGCTTGTCGTGAGCCCCGTCTGACCGCGGCCTTGGTTTGAAAATCTCCCGGAAGAAATCGCGCATCGCCCGCCATGAGCGGCGGTCGGCCTCGGCGTTATACGTGACGCCCTTGATATGGAAACTGTCGGCCGCGGGATTGGTGAAGCTGTGCTCGGCGCCGCTGTAGATGTTGAGCTGCCAGTCGGCCCGGGCGTTGCGCATCTCGTCCTCGAAGGCCTGCACCTGGAGGGGCGGCTCGAAGGGATCGTCGGCGCCGTGGCAGGCGAGAATCCTCGCCTTGATTTGGCCGGGCTGCGCCGGCTTCTGCGTGTCGAGTCCGCCATGGAAGCTGACCACGCCGTTGACATCGGCGCCGCTGCGCGCGAGTTCGAGCACCGTGGTGCCGCCGAAGCAGTAGCCGATCGCGGCGGTGCGGGTGGGGTCGACCATCGGCTCGCTCTTGAGCTTCGCCAGGGCGGCGGCGATTCGCGCGCGCAGCTCATGGCGATCGCCGGCGCGCAGCTCGTGCGACCATGCGCCAGCCTGTTTAGGATCGACGGTGGTCTTGCCGTCGCCGTAGATATCGACCGCCATCGCTGTGTAGCCGAGCTTCGCCAGCATCTCTGCGCGGCGCTTTGCGTAGTCGTTGAGCCCCCACCATTCCGGCACGACCAGCACGCCGGGACGGCGGCCGGCCGCGCTCTGATCGTAAGCGAGGACGCTGTGCGCCTCGACCTGACCTTCCTGGTAGATGACGGTTTCGGTTTTGATCGCGCCGAGCGCGGCCGCCGCGCCCGAGAGCACGAAGGCGGCCGCCGAGATCACCAGGACGCCCCACACAGGTTTCATCGCCGCGGTTCGCATCGACGCTATATAATCCGCGCGGCGCGCAGCGCGGCGATCTCGTCCGCCGCGTAGCCGGCGCGCGCGAGGATTTCCCCAGTATGCTCGCTCAGGCGGGGCGCGCGCCGACGGTAGTTGAAATGCGGGCGCTCGCCGTCGGTTGCCACCGACGCGGGATATAGGAGGTCGCCTCCGAGCTCCGGATGGGCGATCGCGGCGAAGCTGCCGCGCCGGCGGAAATGTTCGTCGGCGAGATTTTCCTCGGGACGGCGCACCGGCGCCCACGCGAGCCCCAGCGCCTGCGCGCGCCGGAAGATCTCCTCGGCCGGGCGCGAGGCCACCAGGCGATCCAGGGCAGCGAAAATTTCGCGCTGCGCCTCGCGCCTGCCGCGCCGGGTGGGATCGGAGAAGGCCTCGGAGTTCAGATCGTGCGTTACGCCGCAGTCGTCAAGCAGGCGCACCAAGGCGCGGAACTCGCGGTCGGTCGGCGCGATTATGGCGTTGACGTAAACGCCGTCGGCGGCGCGCCGCAACCAGGGCGGCGAGATTGAGGCGCTCGCATGGCGCGCGGTTTGTCGCTTCACCACCACGCCGGCATAAATGTAGCTCGGCATCGTGAACTCGGTGCAGGTGTTGATCGCCTCGTGGATCGAGACGTCGATCTCCTGTCCTTCGCCGCTGAGCTCGCGGAAGTTGAGCGCCGCGGCTATCGAAACCGCCGCGTACTCGGAGCCGAGATGGTAGGCGTGCCAGGCGGCGGGCGCGATCGGCGCCGTGTCGTACTTGCCGTCGGCGCCGGGCTCGTAGCCGCACACCGCCATGATGCCGCCCATCGCGAGCTGCGTAAGGTCGGTCATTTTGAAATCGCGCCAGGGGCCGTCGAGTCCGAACGGCGTGATCGCGCAAACGATCAGCCGCGGACTCGCCGCGCGCAGCTCGCGGTACGCCGCCATCCGGCGCGCCACCGCCGCCGCTTCGCCCGAGTCGATAATCACGTCGGCGTGCGCGGCGACACGCGCGAGGACCGGCGCCGCCGCCGAATTGCCGAGGTCGAGCGTGACGCTCTTCTTATTGAGGTTGTAGCGCCAGAAATGGAGGCTGCGCTCGGGGTGGGGTGCGCCGGAGGCGAACGGGCCGAGCCGGCGCGACGGCGCGCCGCCGGGCGGCTCGACGCGGATAACCTCGGCGCCCAGCCCCGCCAGCAGCACTCCGGCGAACTCGCCGCGCTCGTCACCGACCTCCAGCACGACGAAGCCGCCGAGCGCGTCGCCCAGCGGCGCGGCCCCGGCGCTCACACCGCGCCCTCCGCCTTGAGCGCCTCGAGCTCGGCGGACTCGATCCCGAGGACTTCGCGATAGATCCGCTCGTTGTCCTCGCCAAGCATCGGCGCGCCGCGCGCGGTCAGCCCGCCCACGAAGGCTGGCGAGGCCGTCATCCGCGCTGGAAAGCCATCGACCGGCCACTCGCCGATCTCGCTCTGCGGCAGCGCTACGAAGAAGCCGCGCGCGCGGAGCTGGTCGTCGCGCGTGAAGCGGTCAACCGACTTCTGCACCACACCGGCGGGAATCCCGCGCGCTTGCAGGCGCGCCATCAGCGCGTAGCGCTCCTGCGTCGATGTCCATGCGGCGAGCTTGCGATCCAGTTCGTCCTCGTTGGCCTTGCGCCCGGCGGCGTCGGCAAACCGCGCTTCGGCCGCCCATACGGGCGAGCCCATTTCGGCCACCAGGGCCGCCCATTGATCGTCGTTCTGCACGGCGATCGCGATCCACTCGTCGCCCGGATCACCCTCGGCGCGGCAGGGGTAGGCCCCGTGCGGCGCCCACGGCGCGAACGGCATCCGATTACCGTGGCGCGCGGTCGGCTGCCCGCTCAGTTGATGGGCCAGCGCGGCGGTGCCCGAGAGCATGATTCCGCACTCGGTCTGCGAGAGGTCGATGTAGCATCCCTGGCCGGTTTTGCGCCGGCGCATGATCGCCGCGATCACCAGCATCGAGCTGTAATAGCCCGGCGAATGATCGAGGTATGAGTACCCCCAGCCGGCCGGCTCGCGCGGCTCAGGCAGGCCCGACATCGCGGTCAGCCCCGAAAGCGCCTGGGCGGTCGGCCCGTAGCCGGCATAGTCGCGATACACTCCCGCCTTGCCCATCCCGGTGGTCTGCACGTAGATGAGGGACGGATTGACCCTGCGCAGCTCGGCGTATCCCACGCCCCACTGGTCCATCCGCTCGGGGCTGAAGTTCTCGCACAGCACGTGCGCGCGGGCGACCAGGCGTCTGAGCAGGTCGCGTCCCTTGGGATGGTTAAGGTTGAGCGTGATCGCGAATTTGCCCGGGTTGATATTGTTGAAATTGCCGCTGCGGTTGAAGCCGTTGGCGGGCGTGCCAGCGAGCATCCCGAGGTCCTGCGCCGGCGCACTTTTGTCCTTGCGCGGGAAAGGCGGCGTATAGCGCAGGAAATCGACCGCGCGCGGCTCACGGCATTCGACCCGAATCACCTGGGCACCGAGGCTTGCGAGGATCCGCGTGCCGCCGGGTCCGGCGAGCAGCCAGGTCAGGTCGATTACCCGGACGCCTTCGAGCGCCCAGCGCCGTTTGTTGTCCGCCATGGTCGGGCCCCGCGCGCGCCACTTTCGGATTCAGCGCTTTCTTAGCGCCATCCGGCGCGCGGGATCAAACGGCCGCCGAGCACAGTTGGGCTGCCCCACGCGACGCAAGGGCCAACACAGCATCCGGATCAATGATCAACGGCGAATTTGCTCAATCTGAGGCTCACACAAATCGAACGCGAGGTACGCCCGCGCGCTGGTCGATCAACCAGCGCGCGTTGGCGCCCGCTAGGCAATCGCCGCGTGGAAGCCCAGCGCGAGTAGCGCGAAGATCGCGAGCACCGCGATGAACGCGCCGAGAGCGCGCCACGCGGAGAAGCCGTGCACCTCAGCGAGCGCGTGCACAAGGGCGACCAGCGACCATAGCGAGACGAGCGCCGCGACTCCCTTGCCCGCGGTAAACTCTCTCGCCGCCTCGGCGGCCACGCGCGGATCGGCGGGCGGTAACGAGGGGAACAACGCCTGCATCACGCCGTTGCCCAGCAACGCTGCGAGCATCGCGACCCCAAAGCAGATCTGCGGTACCCCCGCCCAGGCCGCCGCCGCGCGCACCTCGCGCGCGTCGGCCACGCCGCCCAGCGCGCGTCCCGCCCACAGGAACAGTAACCCGCTCAGGTACACTGCGGCGATTCCCAGCGCCCCGCCGACGAACGGGCTGAGCAGCGCGCAGATCGGCAGGTAAGAAATGAACCATCCCGGCAGCACCACCGGCGGCGTGCCGACCGAAGCGGCGAGCGCCGCGTCGAGCATCGCCAGCCCACCCGCGAGCGCGCCCAGCGTGAGCACGTGATAGGTCGGGTCGTGATCGACGATTCTGCGGATCGTCTCCCGCGGACTCATCCACATCCCGACCCACGGATTTTGCACGACGCCGATCAGAGCATCGACCATCGCTCCGCCCCCCCAAGGCGCAGGACCTGAGGCAACATCTACCACATCCGTCCCCCTGCGCTGCCGATATTCTATCGACGGTGCAATAGGCAAATCGATAGGCAGTAACGCTGCTCAAGCAAATGCCTCGCCCTTCCCTGATGCCCGCAACCGAAATAGGAGGGATTAGCCGAACACCGCAATTTGAAAACGCGTCCGCGCTCCCCTATCATCGCTCGCGGACGGACCTTCTCTGACCATGGCACTGCGTAAAGTCACCGTGTTCGACCATCCGGGCGTCGCTGTCGAGCCGGTCGAGGAAGATGGCCAGGCCAAGCCCTGCGTGCTGGGCGTCCGATGGGTCAATGCTGACACCTTCGAGACGATTCGTGCGCGCGGCGGCAAACTCACCGGCCCCCGGGGCGAACTGCTGAGGGAAGTCCTGCCGACGCGCGATCTGAGCCCGTTCGAGCGCAAGAGGCTGGGTCGGGCGCCCGCCAGGAGCGCCAAATGAACGCGCCGGGCGCGCTGGCCGGCCTGCGCGTGCTCGACCTGACCGACCTCAAGGGCCATCTGTGCGCGCGCCTGCTCGCCGACATGGGCGCCGATGTGATCAAGGTCGAGCCGCCCGGTGGCGACGCCGCGCGCCGAGTCGGCCCGTTCGTTGACGACCGGCCGCATCGCGACCGCAGCCTGTTCTTTTGGTTCTACAACTTCAACAAGCGTTCACTGACGCTCGACCTCACCCATCCCGAGGGCGCGGCGGTCTTCCGCCGGCTCGCGGCCGGCGCCGACGTCGTGGTTGAAAGCTTCAAACCGGGGGCGCTCGCGGCGATGAGCCTCGGATGGGACGCGCTGCACGCGCTCAACTCGGCGCTGGTCCTGTGCTCGATCGCGCCGTTTGGGCAGAGCGGCCCCTATCGCGACTGGCAGGCCGACGACAGCGTGCTGACCGCGCTCTGCGGGATGCTCTACGTCAACGGCTTTCCCGACGGCGCGCCGGTGCGTCCGCTCGGCTTGCAGGCCTACCACTCCGCCTCCTACTACGGCGCGATCGCGACGATGTGCGCGCTGTTTGCGCGCGACGCCATCGGCGAGGGCCAGTGGATTGACCTCAGTATGCAGGAGGCGGCGGCCTCGGCGGTCGAGCACGTCTCGGCGGGCTACTTCGGCGCGGGACAGGTCGAGCCGCGGCGCGGCTCGCTGCACTGGAGCCGCTTCTTTCGCGTCGGGCGCTGCCGCGACGGCTATGTCATGCATTGCACGCTGGGCGACTGGACCTCGCTGGTCGAATGGGTCAACGGCGACGGCAAGGCGCAGGATCTGACTGGCGCCGAATGGACCGACGTCGCCAAGCGGCGCGACGACGCCGAGCATCTGTTCGACGTGCTCGACGAATGGGTCAAGGACTACGCGCGCGACGAGCTGCTCGAACGCGCGCAGATGCTGCGCCTGCCCTACGCTTCGGTACGCAATCCCGAAGAGCTGTTCGATGACGAGCAGCTCAGGGCGCGCGGCTATTTCCACGAGGTCGAGCATCCGGAGCTCGGCCGCAGCTTCCGCTACCCCGGCGCGCCGTACTTTTTCAACGGCTCGCCGTGGCGTATCCGGCGCCGCCCGCCGCTGGTCGGCGAGCACACCGGCGAAATTCTCGCCGGCGAGCTCGGGATGAACGCGCAGGAACTCGCCGCGCTCGCCGCCGAGGGAGTGATCTGAAGATGACGCGAATGGCGCTGGAGGGCGTGCGCATCCTCGACTTCACCTGGGTGGTGGCGGGGCCCGTCGCGACCCGCATTCTCGCCGACCAGGGCGCCGAGGTGATCAAGGTCGAGCGCGGCGACATCGCGGCGATGAGCGTGCTCGGGCCGCGGCGCGTCGGTCTCCAAGGCGAGCTGCATCGCAACAAGCGCTCGGCCGCGATCAACATGGCCCATCCGCGCGGCGTCGAGCTGGCGCGCCGGCTCGCCGCAATCAGCGACCTGGTGATGGACAACTTTTCAGCGCGCGTGATGCGCGGATGGGGGATGGATTACGAGAGCTTGGTCAAGGTCAAGCCCGACATCATCTGCATCAGCATGTCGGGGCTGGGCCATACCGGCCCGCGCTGCAACTACGTCAGCTACGGGCCGACGCTCCAGGCGCTGGCCGGCTTCACCCGCCTGATGACCGACGGGCGCGGCGAGCCTGCTGGCTACGGCTACTCGTACGCCGACATGGCCGGCGGCTACAGCGGCGCGCTGGCCGCGCTGATCGCCCTCTGGCATCGCCGACGGACCGGGCGCGGGCAGTTCGTCGACCTCTCCCAGTTCGAGGCGCTGGCGAGTCTGGTCGGCCCCGCCCTGCTTGACATCGCGGTCAATGGCCGCACGCAGGAGCCGCCGGGATGGCGCTCGCAGGAGGCGCCCGCGGCGCCGCACGGAGTGTACCGATGCCGCCCACGCGGCGCCGATCACGATCGCTGGCTTGTGATCGCGGTGCGCTCGCAGGCAGAGTGGGAGCGCTTCCGCGCCGCGCTTGGCAATCCGCCGTGGGCCGCGGATCCCAAGTTTCGCACGCTGTACCTCAGGCTGCGCAATCGCGAGGAGCTCGACGCGCAGGTCGCGCGATGGGCCGCCTCCCAGGACGCGGAAGCCGCGATGGCGGCGCTACAGGCGGCGGGCGTCGCCGCGGGCGTCGCGCTCAACGGCGCCGATCTCTGCACCGGCGACGCGCAGCTTGCCGCGCGCGGCTTCTTCGCCGAAGTCAAACTGCCCGAGGGCGGCACAACGCGCGTGCCGGGCGTACCGATGAAGCTCTCGGCCACGCCGGGCGCGATTCGTACGGCTGCGCCCACCGTCGGCGAGGACAACGACTACATCCTGGGCGAGCTTTTGGGGCTGAGCCGCGCCGAGCGCGCAGCGCTCGTTGCCGACGGCATCGTCTGGAACTGATCCGCGCCTGCCACGGGCATGGTCGGTATGCGCAATCCGACCCACTGCGGAGCCGCTCCTGAGTAGCACCGAAAAGACGCCGCGGCAGTTCTGACCGGCGACGGATCAATCAAGACGTCCACTGTGCGACGCGCGCCGTCACCTGACGTGGGTCGCCTATGGCTGAAGCGGACATGCGCTCAACTGATCGACGACCTAGATGCTTCTGCGCAGCGGGCGCCCGAATACCTCAGCAGGCGTCCAAATTAGCCAACTCGGCGACCCGAACCGCGCACCAGCGCTCTTTTCCCCCACCCCCGCGCGCATCAATATGAGCGCGGGGCTGCCCGACCCCGCGGCGGCTAACCGCCCGCAGCAGAGGCTCGTAGTCGCGCGTGCCAGCCAGCGTTCTGTCCAGCGCTCTTGCCGGCGTAGATGCCTTCCCTGTCGAAGTCGAGGTCGACATCGCCGGCGGCGTGCCAGCGCTCAAGACGGTGGGGCTGGCCGAGGGCGCGGTGCGCGAGGCCCAGGAGCGGGTCAAGGCGGCGATCAAAAACTCGGGCTACGACTTTCCTAACCGCAAGATTACTATCAACCTCGCGCCTGCTGACACCCGCAAGGAGGGCTCGTCGTTCGACCTCCCGATTGCGCTCGGCATCCTGGCCGCGGGCACCGGCGCGCTCCGCGTCGAGCGCATGCGCAACTACCTGATTCTGGGCGAGCTCGCGCTCGACGGTCGCATCAAGGGCGTCAAGGGCGCGCTGCCCAGCGCGCTGCTCGCGCGCACCCGTCGTTACGCCGGGATCATCCTGCCGCGCCAGAACGCCGCCGAAGCCTCGGTGGTGGGCGACGGCACGGCCATCCTCGGGGTCGAAAGCCTGCGCGAAACGGTCGATTTCTGCGAGGGGCTACGCCAGCTCGAGCCCTATTCCTCCAACGTCGAGCAACTGTTCACCGAAGCCAGCCGCTACGACGTCGACTTCAGCGAGGTGCGCGGTCAGGAGCAGGCCAAGCGCGCGCTCGAAGTCGCCGCCGCCGGCGGGCACAACGTCCTGATGGTGGGTCCGCCGGGCTCGGGCAAGACGATGCTGGCCAAGCGACTGCCCACGATCCTGCCCGCGATGAGCTTCGAGGAGGCTATCGAGACCTCCAAGGTACACAGCGTGGCGGGGCTGATGGACGGGCGGGCGCTGATCGCGACGCGCCCTTTCCGCTCACCGCATCACACGATTTCCGATGCCGGTCTGATCGGCGGCGGGCCGGTGCCGCGTCCGGGCGAGGTCAGCCTCGCCCACCACGGCGTGCTCTTTCTCGACGAACTGCCCGAGTTCCGCAAGAACGTGCTCGAGGTCCTGCGCCAGCCCTTGGAGGACCATCGGATAACGATTGCGCGCGTGATGGGTACCGTGACATTTCCGGCAAGCGTGATGCTGGTGGCGGCGATGAATCCGTGCCCGTGCGGCTTCTATACCGACACCCAGCACGAGTGCACCTGCTCGCCCCTGATGATCCAGCGCTACCGCTCGCGGATTTCAGGCCCCCTGCTCGACCGCATCGACATCCACGTCGAGGTCCCCGCGGTCAAATATCGCGAGCTGACCGCGCGCACGCCGGGCGAAACCTCCGGGGCTATTCGCGAGCGAGTCAACCGAGCGCGCCAGGTCCAGCTCACGCGCTTAGCCGGCACCCGGATCTTCTGCAACGCGCAGATGGGGGCGCGCGAACTGCATGCCCATTGCCAGGTCGAAGCGGCCGGCGAGCGCCTGCTCGAGTTGGCGATCAACCGCCTGGGGCTGAGCGCGCGCGCTTACACTCGAATCCTCAAGGTCGCGCGCACGATTGCCGACCTCGACGGCGGCGGTCCGATCCAGGCCCCGCATGTCAGCGAGGCGATCCAGTATCGCTCGCTCGACCGCGCCGCGCTATGAACCGCCGCGGGCTCCGTTCGCCCGCCTGTCTTTATGGTCTCTTTTTCCGCTATATCTCGATGGACCGCCCAGCCGCCCGGAGGCGCGGCGGACTCGTGATGGCGACCGGGTCGCTGACCGAATTCCGCACCGCGCACGCGCAGGCAATCGCGCGCTTCTACCGGCGCGGCCGCTGCGTCGAACTTGGCCTGGACGAGGCCGAGCTTGCGGCGGCGCTTTATGCCAGCGCGCGCGCATGGGACGCCGATGCAGAACCGGCCGCGATCGACCAGTACCTTGAGGCCCTGCGCGCTGAGGACTTCGCGCTCGCCCGCGCATGCGCGCGCGGCAACGAGCGCGCCTGGGAGCGCTTCATCGCCGCCTATCGGCCGGGCCTGTACGCCGCCGCGCGGGCGCTCACCCATGACGAGGCGCGCGCCGGGGAGCTGGCCGACTCGCTGTGGGCCGAGCTTTACGGGCTGGAGGCTCGCGACGGCGAGCGCCGCTCGCTGCTCGCCTACTTCGGCGGACGCAGCGCCTTGGCGACCTGGCTGCGCGCGGTGCTCGCCCAGCGCTTCGTCGATTCGGCGCGCGCGGCCCAGCGTCTGCGCCCGCTCGAGGAGCGCCCGGCCGAGCCCGCCACCGACGGCGATCCGCCCGATCCCGACCGCGCGCGCTACCTCAACGCGCTGAGCGCGGCGCTGACCGCCGCGCTGGCGACGATCGAACCGCGCGAGCGCCTGCGGCTGAGCTACTATTATCTGGAGAACATGACCCTGGGCGAGGTCGGCCGCCTGCTCGCCGAACATCCCTCGACCGTCTCGCGCGCGCTCGAGCGCACGCGCTCGGCGCTCAAGCGCGAGGTCGAGCGCCGCCTGCGCCGCGAGCAGAACCTCAACGAGGAACAAATCCGGCTGTGCTATGATTACGCCGCCGAGCAGTGGCCATTCGACCTCGGCCGCGCACTTTCGGAATCGGAGTAGAGCGCCGCACCCAGCGCAATCTTTGACCTACGTGCGGCGCGGTTGTATGGAGAAGCGGTTTGGCGCTGGACAATGACATCGAGCAGCGGTTCGAGATCGCGGTCAAGCTCGCGCTGGGCGCCTCGCGCAAGCCGGCCGGGCCCGACTGCCTGACTCCCGAACAGATCGCCGCCTACTACGAGTACGCGCTCAACCGGGTCGAACGCGCGCGCTGCGAATCCCATCTGGCCGCCTGCGCGAGATGCCAGGAGACGCTCGCCGCGCTGATGCGCGCGACGCCGGTCGTCGAGCTCTCGCCCGAGTCGGCCGCGCGCGTGGCCGAGGCTGAACTCGTCGAGCCCGACGGCGCGGCCCCGCACAGGCTCCGACCCCCACCCGCGGCAGCGCTGGCGACTCGCCGCGGCCGCGTATGGCGAATCGCCGGACTGGCGACGGCGTGCGCCGCGATGCTCGCAGTGGTGATCCTCGCCGACGTCCAGATGCGCCGCGGAAGTGTGGAGCGCGAAGCGGTCCAAATCGCCGCGTCCAAGGGCAGAGCCCGCCACCATCGCCATCGCGCGCAATCGGCCCCTTCCACGGTTGATGATAACGAGTTGGCGCTGAACGAACCTCAAGGCGAAGCGCAAACCTCACGCGACGAGCGCGCCGAACCGGCCATGCCCCGACCGCCGGCCTCCGCGCCGATGCAGGCGGGCGAATCCGGTGAAGCGAGCACGGGCGGTGAGGCCTCCGCGCCGCCGCCCTCTGCGCCGCAGACCGTATACGCGAATCCGCTGTTCCAGGGCGAACAAGCCCCGGCCGAGCCATCCCAGCCGCGGGCGGCTGCTGAGAAACCCGCGCCATCGGCCGTTACGCAACCGCCACAGGTGACGCCGCCATCGCCGCCCGCAACGACCGAACCCGCACCGCCGCCGCCCGCCGATCAAACCGCGCCGGCCGCAGCGACAGGCGCCGCGGCGATCGCGTCTGCCCAACTCGCCGAGCACGAGCCTCAAACAGCCTCTCGAGCGACGGCAGAATCGGCTGCCCCGTCCCACGAAGGTCCGACTCACGCCCTGGAGCCTGGACGTCCGGCCAAGGCGCCGGCAAAGGACAAATCCGCTGCGAAGCAAGCCCAGGCGGGGGCGAAGAAGTCGAAGAAGACCTATCCGCAGTCGGCGCAGCAGGCTCAGACGATCGCCAGCGCACCGCAAGCAGTTGGGTCGGCGCCACAGTCGCTCGCTGCGACGGCGTCGACCCGTCCCCGGCTCGCGTCGAAGTCCGCGCCGACCTCGGAACAGATGCAGGCCGCCGCTGGCGCCGCCTCGGCCACTGCAGCCGCGCCCGCCAGCGGAGCGCTGACCCCGCAGCACGGCAGCGCAGCGCCGGCGGCGCACGCGGCGCCGGGCGGCAGTCCTGCGCCATCGCAGCCGAGCGCCGCCGCGACGGCAAACCCTGTCGTCGCCAGCGCGGTTACGGTCGCACCGGTGGTCGCCGCCGTCGCGCCGGGAATCCCCAAGCCGCCGCGCTCGGTTCTGGTCGCCGCGCCAGACCATACGGTGTACTGGGCGCTCCAAGATTTCGGGATCATCTACCGCTCGACCGATCGCACCAGTTGGATACGCGAGGCGAGCGGCACCGACAACGACCTGCTTGCGGGCGCGGCGCCCTCCAGCGCCGTGTGTTGGGCGGTCGGCCGCCGCGGCACGGTGCTGCTCACGACCGACGGCGTCCACTGGACACAGATCAAATCGCCCACCAGCGCCGACCTGGTGCAGGTCAAGGCCGCCAGCGCCGACGTCGCGACGGTCGTCGCCAGCGACGGCAAGCAGTACAGTACCTTCGACGGCGGCAGCAACTGGCAGGAGGGCGAGAGCGAAGCCGGCGCATGGCAGCGCCTGGAGTAAGCCGCCGCTGAGCGCGGCCTCCGGCGGCCAAATCGCGCCGGAGGCCGCAGGCCCGCCACAAAGATCGCAAAGGACTACCGCCTACTCCGTTCCATCTGTCGAGGAACGCGAGCATGGCCGGAGCGATACGCCTTTCGCCAACTGCGGCTGCCGACACCGTGTGCGGCTCGTCGTCGTTTCCGAGCGTGGCCGCGCGCCGGCTTCATGCGGCTTTGCCTGACGATCCGCGCCTGCTCCAGATTGCCGCGCTCGGGGCGCTACTCGCCGCGGGCGCGTGGCTGCGCGACTTCAGCCTGCGCCCGGCGCAGGTCCTGCTTACGTTCGCGGCGGGAGTCGGCGCCCAACGCGCTCTCGACGCGTTTGCGGCGACGCGCGGGCGCACGCTGCGCAGCGCGATCATCACCTCGCTCAGCGTGAGCCTGCTCCTGCGCGCGGACAATCTGTGGGCGATGCCGGCGGCGGCGGCCGCGGCGATCGGTTCCAAGTTCCTCATCCGCGCGCGCGGCAAACATCTCTTCAACCCGGCCAACTTCGGCGTCGTGGCGGCGATTGTGCTGATGCCCGGAACGTGGATTTCGCCCGGGCAATGGGGCAACGACGTCGCGCTGGCGGGATGGTTGATCGGGCTAGGCGCGCTGGTCGCCGAACGCGCGCGGCGAGCCGATACGAGCTGGCTGTTCCTGCTCTTCTACCTGAGCGCGCTGGCCGCGCGCCTCGAATGGCTGGGCCAGCGATGGGCCGTGTGGGCGCACCAGCTGCAAAGCGGCGCGCTGCTGCTGTTCGCCTTCTTCATGATCTCGGATCCGAAGACCACGCCCGACCATCCCAGGGGACGCGCGGCGCACGCCACGCTGGTCGCCGCGGTCGCCTACGCGTGGGGCTTCGGCCTGTTCCGCACCAACGCCGTGATCTGGGCGCTGTTCGCGGCGGCGCCGATGGTGCCGGTGTGGGACGCGCTATGGCCCGCGCCGAAGTTCGAATGGACATCCACAGGAGGGCTCACCGATGGAACGCTGCAAACTGACAACGGCCGGCCTGACGATGCTGACGATGTGCGCGCTGGCGCTGTGGGCGCCGGGTAATGCGCGTGCGTTTTGCGGCTTTTACGTCGGACGCGCCGACGCCAGACTTTACAACCATGCCTCCCAGGTCGTCATGGTGCGCGACGGCGAGCGCACCGTGCTCAGCCTGATGAACGACTACCAGGGCGAGCCGTCGGAGTTCGCCCTCGTCATCCCGGTGCCGGTCGTGCTCCGGCGCGGCCAGATCCATATCGGCAACCGCGAGCTCTTTCAGCGGCTCGAAGCCTACAGCGCACCGCGCCTGGTCGAGTACTACGACCCCAGCCCGTGTCCGTTGCCGATGCGTCCGATGGCGGGGGCGGCGAGTCCGGGCATGGAGGCGCTGCTGAGCGCCAACGGACGAGTCGCCAAGGACACGGCGCGCGCGCTCGGCGTGACGGTCGAAGCCCAATACTCGGTCGGCGAATACGACATCGTGATCCTCTCGGCGCTCCAATCCGACGGGCTCGAGACCTGGCTGGCACAGAGCGGCTATCGGATTCCCAAGGGACTGGGAGAAGCGCTGCGCCCGTATGTCCGGCAGCGGATGAAGTTCTTCGTCGCGCGGGTCGATCTCAAGGAGCATGAACGCACCGGGCTCAGCTATTTGCGCCCGATCCAGTTCGCCTTCGAATCGGAGAAGTTCATGCTGCCGCTTCGGCTGGGAATGCTCAACGCGCGCGGGCCGCAGGACCTTGTCGTGTACGCGATCACGCGCGAGGGGCGGGTCGAGAGCACCAACTACCGTACGGTCAGGGTGCCGAGCGGGATGGATCTGCCGGAGTTCGTGCAGGGCGAGTTCGGCAAGTTCTACCAAGCGATGTTTGATGAACAAGTCAAGCGCGACCGGATGCGCACGGTGTTTACCGAGTACGTATGGAACATGAATTGGTGCGATCCGTGCGCGGCGCCGCCGCTTGGCCGCGAGGAGCTGCGCCAGCTCGGCGTCTTCTGGCTCGACAGCGGAGCGCAAGGTCCAGCGGCGCCTTTCCCCCAGCCCGCCTACATTCCCGGTTATCCGATGCCCGCGGCGGCGCCAGCGCAGGTGATTCTGACCCGGCTGCATATCCGCTACTCGGCGGCGACGTTCCCCGAGGACCTGGTCTTTCAAACCACGCAGGACCAGCAGAATTTCCAGGCCCGCTACGTTACCCGCCATCCGTGGACAGGAGCTCCCGACGCCTGCCCTGCCGCGGCCGCCTACTTCGCGGCGCTGCACAGCCGCCGCTCCACCGACGCCGCCGCGCTCGCCGATTTGACCGGATGGGACCTTGCGGACGTGCTCCGTCGCGCCGGGCTGCGCCCCGATGCCCGCCCGGCGCCATGGTGGCAGGGCTTGTGGGGCGCGGCGCCGAACTAGGTACGCCGCGCGCGGAGCGTTAATCGCTGTCGAGCCCGGCCCCGTTGAGGTGTCGGGCCGACTCTCTTCCGCCCGGAATCGAGCGCCATGCGGGGGCTGACAGTTATCCGAATAGAACCACGTTCGATGACACGCTCGCCTGCGGCCCGCGAGGAACCGTCAGGGTGCGGGAATTGGTTGACATGCGGGGTACTGTGACCTAACCTGCTTCGTCTGCTAAAGTAGCACCCAACCGAAGAAATCCTGATGCGCGCCGCCCCGCGCGCGCGCAGCAACCGATCCCTCCCCATGTTTGACACCCTAAGCGACCGGCTCGAAGGCGTCTTCAAAAAGCTAAAGGGTCAGGGCCGCATCACCGAACGCAACATCGAGGAGGCCCTGCGCGAGGTCCGCCTCGCCCTGCTCGAGGCCGACGTCAATATCCGCGTCGTCCGCGACTTCATCGACCACGTCAAACACAAGGCGATGGGCCAGGAGGTGCTGCGCTCGCTGACTCCCGAGCAGCACTTCATCCGCTTCGTCGCGATCGAGCTGCGCGAGATGATGGGCGGCAGCGCGCGCGAGCTCGACCTCAAGGTCAAGCCGCCGGTCAAGATCATGCTGGTCGGGCTGCAAGGCTCGGGCAAGACGACCTCTGCAGCCAAGCTCGCGCGCCTGCTCAAGGAGGAGCGCAAGCGCCGCCCGCTGCTGGTCTCGACCGACGTGCGGCGGCCGGCCGCGATGGAGCAGTTGCGCGTGCTCGGCGCCCAGATCGGCGCACCCGTGCTGGAGACGCGCGAGGACCAGGACCCGATCGAGATCGGCACCCGCGCGCTGGCCCGCGCCGAGGCCGCCGGCTACGACGCGATCGTCTTCGATACCGCCGGCCGGCTCCAGATCGACGAGGACCTGATGGACGAGTTGCAGCGGCTGCGTGCCGCCGTCCAGCCCCATCACGTGATCCTGGTCGCCGACGCGATGACGGGCCAGGACGCGGTCAACGTCGCCCAGGGCTTCCACGAGCGGCTTAAGATTTCCGGCCTCATCCTCACCAAACTCGACTCCGACGCGCGCGGCGGCGCGGCGCTGTCGGTGCGCGCGGTGACCGGCGCGCCAATTCTGTTCGCCGGCGTCGGCGAAAAACTCTCCGCGCTCGAGGTCTTCCATCCCGACCGCCTCGCCTCGCGCATCCTCGGGATGGGCGACGTGCTCAGCCTGATCGAGAAGGCGCAGCAGAGCTACGACCAGGCCAAGGCCAAGGAGCTCGAGCGCAAGTTCAAGAAAAACGAGTTCACGATCAACGATTTCGCCGATCAGCTGCGCACACTGCGCAAGATGGGCTCGCTGGGCGAGCTGTTGGGGATGATCCCGGGGCTCAAAAAGGTCGCCTCGCAGGCCGACAGCGAGGAGGCCAAGCGCGAGCTGCGCCGCATCCAGGCGATCATCGACTCGATGACGCGCCAGGAGCGCGAAAACCATATGATCCTCAATGGCCGGCGCCGCGCGCGCATCGCCGCCGGCAGCGGCACCTCGGTCCAGGAGGTCAACCGCTTCGTCAAGCAGTTCGAGCAGACGCGCAAGGTAATGAAGAAGTTCACCCGTGGAGCGGGCCTGGGGATGATGCGCGGACTGGGCCTGGGGAGCTAGAATAGCCAAGGAGAGATCGTCGCCTATGTCACTCGTGATTCGGCTGCGCCGCCATGGCAGCCGCAAAAAGCCCTTCTACCGCATCGTGGTCGCCGACAGCCGCTCGCCCCGCGACGGCCGCTTCGTCGATCAGGTCGGCACCTACGACCCGGCCCACAATCCGCCCAAGGTCCAATTGCGCAAGGAGCAGGTCGAAAAGTGGCTGCGCTCCGGCGCCCAACCCAGCGAAACGGTGAGGAAGCTTATCCGGCAAGCCGCGAGCACCGCTTAACCGACCCGCTCTAGGAGCCAAGCCATGAAGGAGCTCGTTCAGTTCCTGGCGCAGCAATTGGTGAACAACCCTGACGCGGTCGAGGTCAAAGAGACCCAGGGCGACACGGCCTCAGTGCTTGAGCTGCGGGTGGCGAAGGAAGATCTGGGCAGGGTGATAGGCAAGCAGGGTCGCACGGCCAAGTCGATCCGCACGATCCTCAATGCGGTCGCCTCACGAACCAATCGCAAGGTTGTTCTCGAAATCATCGAAGAGAAGTAGCCGCCGATGGCGACTTTGCGCCGCCGCGCTCCACGCCTGAACGGCGCGCGCACGGCGCCCGCGGCGCGGTCGGGCGCGCCGCCCGCTCGCGCCGCCGCGGCGCCAGGCGATGCGGTCGCCGACGGCTTCGTGCGCCTCGGCCGCGTCGCCGCGCCGCACGGACTGCACGGCGCGCTGCGCGTGCGCACCGACGACCCCGCCTCCACGACGCTGGCGACCTTGAAGCGCTTGTATCTCGAAACCGCCGAGGGCCGGCGCGAGTTCAGGCTCGGCCGCGCAACCTCGCTCGGCGCGGGCCAGTTCCGCGTCGTGCTCGAAGGCGTCGCCGATATCGACGCCGCGGCGGCGCTCAAAGGATGCGCCGTGATGGCGCCGCTCGCCGACCTGCCGCCGCTCGGCGAGGGCGAGTTCTACTACTTCCAGTTGCTCGGCGCCGAGGCGATGCTCACCGACGGGCGCCGGCTGGGCGCGATCGCCGAGATTTTCTCGGCCGGCGCGAACGACGTATGGGTAGTGCGCGACGGCGCGCGCGAGGTGCTGGTGCCGGTGATCGCCGACGTGGTCAGAGGTATCGACGTCGGCGCGCGGCGGGTTACGATCGAGCCGGTGCCGGGCCTGCTCGACTGAACGCACGCCGCGAGAAAATGTCGGCCGCCGAGATGGAATTTCACGTCATCACGCTCTTTCCCGAGCTGTTCGTCGCGGCCAACTGGCCCGGGATGGTCGGGCGGGCGCTTAAGGCCGGCCTGGTCAAGCTCGAGGCGCACGCGCTGCGCGCGCACGGGCTCGGCAATTATCGCCAGGTCGACGACACGCCCTACGGCGGCGGCAGCGGGATGGTGCTGCGGCCGGAACCGCTGTGCGCCGCGATCGAAAGCGTACTGGCGGCCCATCCGGGACTCTGGCGTATCCTACTCACGCCGCAGGGCGAGCTGCTCGACCAGGCGAAGGTGCGCGAGCTGGCGGCGCGCCGACCGGGGCTGCTGCTGGTCGCCGGCCGCTACGAAGGAATCGACGAGCGCGTACGCTCGCTGGTGGACCAGGAGATTTCCATCGGCGACTACGTGCTGAGCGGCGGCGAGCTGCCCGCGATGGTGGTAATCGAGGCCGCCGCGCGCCTGGTCCCCGGCGTGCTCGGCAATCCCCAATCGCTCGCCGAGGAATCGTTCGCCGAGGGTCTGCTCGAATATCCGCAGTACACGCGGCCCGAGGAGTTTCGCGGGATGCGGGTGCCGGAGGTTCTGCTCAGCGGCGACCATCGGAAGATCCGCGAATGGCGCAAGGCCGAGGCCGAGCGGCGCACCGCCCGCCGCCGCCCCGACCTGCTCAAGCGCCATCGCTAGCGCCGCGCCGTGGCCGAGCTCTTCCTCGCCCTGCTTCACCATCCCGTGCTCGACCGCAACGGCCGCATCATCACCTCGGCCATCACCTCGCTCGACCTTCACGACATCGCGCGCTCGGCGCGCACCTTCGGCGTGCGCGCGTTTTACGTCGTCCATCCGGTGGCCGAGCAGCGCGAGTTCGCCCGCACCGTGATCGACCACTGGCGCATCGGCTACGGCCGCAGCTTCGACTCGCGCCGGGTCGAGGCGCTGGAGCTGATCGAGCTGGTGGCCGATCTCGACGCGGCGCTGGCCGCCGCCGAGCGCGCCGCCGGCCGCCGCCCGTTGCTGGTCTTCACCTCGGCGCGCGCCGCGCAGGGCACGAGCTACGCCGCCATGCGCGAGCGGCTCGGCGCGACCGACGCGCCGCCGGCGCTGCTTCTGTTCGGCACCGGCTTCGGCCTTGCGCCCGCAGTGCGCGAGCGCGCCGACGCCGTGCTCGATGCGGTCTGCGGGCCTGGCGACTACAACCATCTCTCGGTGCGCGCCGCGGCGAGCATCATCCTCGACCGCCTGCGCGGCCGCTGACAGGATGCGTGGCATTCCCCCTGGCGCACGCGAGGAATACCGTACAGGATATGAGCCTCGCAGCCGACCTGATGATCCTCATCGGTGCGATCCTGCTGACGATCGGGACCGACCTCGTGATCAACACCGCCAGCACGCAGTCGACGATCGGCGCGCCGCTGGGCGTGATCATCTCAGTGCTCGGCACGACGCTGCTCACTAGCGGCGTCCTGATCAGCCGCCGGCGCGCGCGCCGCCCACCCGAAGCGCAAACGTCTCCAACGCCACTGGATCGCTAATTCGCTTGCCTTGTTCTGAGCCCCCATTTTGTGGTTTGGGGGAGACGCAGCGGCGCGCTAGCGGATGCAGGTGTCGATACCGGCGGGGATGGTGACGGCGAACTGGTTGTCGCGCCATAGATCGCTACCGCATTCGAGGTTGTAGTCGGCGCCGTCGGCAACCCCATTGCTCGACCCGATCACGTCCACCACTCGATTCCCGCTGTTGCCCTTGCCGACCACCACTCCGTAGCGCTGGCTCGGCGCAGTCGGGCCGAAGACCCGGCTCGGCGTGGCCAGCCCGGCGACGAGATTGCTGTTGCTCGGCGGCACCGACGGGTCACAGGTTCCGCTTAGCTGACCGCCGTTGCTGAAGCATCCCAGGTAAACTCCGGCAGTAGTGTTTTGCGAGGCGGTGAAGTCGGCGAGCAGGTTGTGCGACGAGGCGCGCAGCCACACACCGTAGGTGTGGTTGGCCGTCGCCGTGACGTTGACCAGCGCGCCGCCCTGCACGTTGTTGAACTTGATACCGGGGCCGAAGGTGTTGCTCACCGCGATATTGTCCAGCAGCGGGCCGGAGCTCACATTGCGAACCAGGATTCCGACCCGCGTGTTGTCCACCGCACTTAGTGTGTTGCCGTACGCCGCGCCGGCCTGGATCAGGATGCCAACCTCGTTGCTCTGGCCGCTCAGGTTCTTGAGCGTCACCCCGCGGGCATCCACCTGGATGCCGGTGGAAAAGAACTGAACCATCGCCGGCGCATCGGGCGAGCCTTGTACCACCGTGTCCCTGGCCCCTGACATGACGTGGACGCCGACGGAACCGGGGCTCTGCACGGAAGGCGTGATGGTCGCGCTGCCGAGATCGAGCGTCACGCCCGGCGCCGCGATGCGGATACAGTCGCCGCCGCCGGTGGTGACCAGATCCTGCGTCAGCACGTAGCTCGCGCCGGCCTGGATGATCCTGCACGGACACGACGTGATCGGGTTGGCGCAGACGGGCATCGCGGCCCATGCGGGGGACGCCAGCGCCAGCGCGGCCAGCGCTGAGAGTCCCGCAATCCGGCGCCCGAGGAGCGCGCGCGACGCGCGCGTGCCAGGCGCCGACAGCAACGACAGCGACTGCTGCAAACTCATCGAAGTCGAACCTCCCCGCAAGAGGCGGCGCGCCGCGCCGTCGCGGCGATGCGCGATAGCGATGCGCATGTGCGAGCGGTCAGCGGCGCGTCAACCTCGATCGTAAGCGTGGTGCGCAGGCGGAGAGAAATTTTTTCGCTTCGCGCGCGCAACTCCGATCTTCAATTCTCACTCGTCGCGAGTCGTGCGCCGCTAATTTGAGAGCCGGTTGCTTCGGTCAGCCCTGCGTCGCGTAGTGACGCGAAATGAACAGGTATCGGCGAAGAGCGCGAAACCTTTGTGGAAAACCGCTCTCGGTAACAGTTTTGAACGATTGACCTAACGTGAGCCGGTTTGTTACTAGAGGGCGTCGCTTTGATTCAATCAGGGATGAAAAGCGACAGGCTGCAAATCTATTTGCTCTTTAGGGGGAAACTTATGAAGACGGCAAAGCGCTTTGAGCGCCTTCGGAAAGCCGGCGCTTGGCGAAAGAGATCACTCGCATCGGCAGCCACTCTCTTATTCGCGGGCGCGTTGGCTGCGCAACCCGCATGGGCGCTGCCATCCTGCACGCCGAGCGTTACAGCGTGCTGTGTCGCCGATTCGCCCGGGCAGACCTATATCATGGCCAATGACCTCACCCGCTCCGTCGCGGGCGATTGCGTTGATATCTCCGCTCCAGGTGTGCTCTTCGAGCTGAACAGCCACAGCATCATCGGGCCGACGGGGCAACCGGGGATTGGCCTCCATGTGCTTTCAACCGCTCCGAATACCACGGTGTTCGGCGGCGGCCTCATCGAGCATTTCGCGACCGGCTTCCAGACTGATGCGGCCAACACATTTGCCATCGAACCCGAGGCCGTGTTCAATAACCGTGGGGTGGTATTCAACGGTCCGGGCGCTCTCGGGTTGGTGCCAATAGCGGAGCTTAACCTACACAATGGAATCGTGGTCACCCCTGCCGCCGACGGATCCTTTTTGATCGAACCCGTGGGTGAGAGCAACAACGGCAATGGTATCGTCCTGAACGGCACCACCGGTGTCATGTTGTGGGACGCGGTCGGCATTGCCAACGTGGGCTACGGATTGTGGCTGAAGGGAGCTTCCTTTAACTTGGTGAATGGCGGCGTGTTGGAGCAAAATACGATCGCGGGTGCCTACCTCGGATGCCACGCTGGCGGGCCGAGCTCAAGCGCCTGTTCAATCCCGCCGAGCAACGGAAATACGCTTGAGGGCTTGGATTCGAATTCGGTTCCGCTGGTTGTTGGTAGCGGATGCCCCACCTCGCCGCACCCCCAACCCTACGGAATCGTGATCGATACGGGGAACGCGAAGAACCACATCGTAGTTTTCGAGACCGATACCAACAGTAACTGCCCTACCCCTGGAGACACCATATCCGACGGTTTTGACAACAACGGTGCTGCCTGCGCCGGTAACGTGTGGTTCGACAACGCCTACACCAAAGGGCCCAACCACGTCGCCAACCCATCGCATCCCTGGTGCATGGATTGACCTCTCAGGATTGAGTTAATCGAGCTGCGCGGGCCGTCTCCGTCAGGGGACGGCCCGTTCTTTCCAACAACCGCTGAGTCGTCGGCCTGGTCGAGAAGTGCGCGAGCGCCGTCCCACAGCGCTTGCGTGTGCGCCGCGCTCGTCTTTGACTCGCTTAATGCGTCCTGCGACTAATACCGCCGTTTATTTCGAACGGCGGCGCACGATGCGCCGCGGGAGAACGGTATGAACAAATGGTACGGGCGCCTGAAACGCGGCGGCGTGGCCTGGCGTGGCGCGGCGGCAGGGATGCTGGGAGCTATCGCGGCCCTATGGGCACAGGGAGTGGCCTGGGCGCTCCCGTCCTGCCCGGTCTATCCGGCGCTGATCAGCAAGTGCTGTGTCGCCAACCAGCCGGGGCAGATATACGCCCTGAACAACGACCTCAGCGCGCCTGGCGAGTGCATCGACATCTCGGCCCCCAACATCTATTTCCTCATGAACGGCAAGTCGCTCACCGGGCCGGGCGCGACGGGTATCGGAGTGCACGTGCTGTCCACCGCGTCCAATGTGATCTTCTCCGGGCAGGCGCCGATCCAGGAGTTCGCAGTCGGCTTTCAAACCGACGCGCCCAATACCCTCGCCTACGGGGTGGAAGCCGTGCTCAACGGCAAGGGCATCGTCTTCAACGGCCCGGGCGCCTTCGCCGTACAGCCGGTAGCCGAAGGAAGCTCCAGGCACGGTATCGTGCTGACGTCGGCGGCCAGCGGTTCCTTCATCTGGGGAGCGGCCTCGGGCTCCAACAGTATGAGCGGTTTCTTGCTCAACGGCGTGCAGGGCGTCACTCTGCGCGGCCCCGAAGCGGTCGAGAACGGCACCTACGGAATCTGGTTCAAGGGCGCGTCGTTCAACACGGTGATAGACGGTGCCTTGGAGGGCAACACCTTGGCCGGCGCCTACCTTGGATGCAATCCCGCCGGGCCCAGCGTCGGCTGTGCGACTCCGCCCAGCAACGGCAACACGCTGGAGGGCGGTGACAGCCTGGGGCTGTACGTCGGCAGCTGCCCGGGCAACTCCCAGCACAACCAGCCGTACGGGGTCGCAATCGACAAGGGCAACGTCAAAAACCACGTGTATGCCGTCAAGTCGGACACCAACGGAAGCTGCGTTACACCGGGCGACACGCTCTTCGACGGCTATGACGGCAACCCGGGCGCGGGCTGCGCGGGCAACTTCTGGCTCGCCAACAGTATGACCAGCGAAAACCACGCGTGGACCCTGGCCCATCCGACGTGCATGAACTGAAGGTGCGTACGGGCCGTCTCTGCTCACGGACGGCCCGCGGTCTCAAGAGTCAGCCGAGTTGAGTAAGCGAGACGGTTCCGGTAGCTTTATTTGCTCGAAGCTCCAAGGAACCGCCATCCCATGAACTCAACCATCCGCAAGCTCGAAGAGCGCGCCCTGCGCACCGACCTCCCCGACTTCCGCGTGGGTGACACGGTCCGCCTCCAGGTCAAGGTCGTCGAGGGCGAAAAGGAGCGCATCCAGTCCTTCGAGGGCGTGGTGATAAAGATGAATCGCGGGGCCAACCGCGCCACCTTCACCGTGCGCAAGATCTCCTACGGCGTGGGCGTCGAGCGCATCTTCCCGCTCCACTCGCCGCGCATCGAGAAGATTCAGGTCTTAAGCCGCGGCAAGGTGCGTCGCGCGCGCCTGTACTACCTGCGCGAGCGCTCGGGCAAGGCCGCTCGCATCAGCACGGCGTAGCGTCGCCGAGCGAGCCCGGGAGTCTGCGCGAAGCAAGCGCTTCGCCGCTCGCCCGGAAATCACAAAGACCTCTACTCCACGGACGGCGGATTGATGTCGGCCCACAGCCGGCGCATGAACTCGATGTGGGTTTCGACCGCCCACAGCGCGTCGGCCGCCTCATCCTCGGGAATCACGCGGAAGACCGAATGCGCGGTGGAGTCGCCGTGTTCGCGATCGACGTCGACGTGCACGCTGAAGAAGCGCACCGCGTCCTCGCCGAGCCCGTAATGGCGGCGCAGGCCGGCGATCACGCGCGGGTAGGCCTCGGGGTTGTGCAGTTCGGAGCCGAGGCTGATGCCGGCCAGGGTCGTGTACCACGGGCGCGAGTCGGCCAGCCAGTACATCCAGTGCACCATCGCAGTGGCGTCGGGCGACATCCGCGCCCGCAGCATCTGCGCGCGCGGGATCCCCAGCGCTTCGCCGAATTCGAGGTACAGCTCCATGTGCGAGCGGCCGGTGCCCGACTGGCGGCCGAGCTCCTCCTCGTTGAGGTTCTCGACGATCGCCCTGCGCGCGGCAAAGTCGTCGCACTTGGCGTAGATGAGGCCGAGAATGTTGGCGTTGTGGCCCTTGTTGCCGATATAGAGCTGGGTTGCCCAGTGGCGTAGCTGTGCGGGGCTCAGCTCGCCGCGCTCGATCTTGTCGATGGTCGGATGATGCTTAAGCGTGCGCCGTTCGCGATCGAGCCGCGCAAAGAGCGCTTCGAGCTGTCGTTGACCCCGCTCGACATCCATCGCTCGGCTCTCCCTTCCTAGTGCGCGGCGCCGGCGCCGGGCGCCACCCGCACGTCGCCCTCCAGGTGCGCGCCCTCGCATACTCGCAGGGCGTCGGCCCGGATGCGTCCGATGACGCGCGCGTGGGGTCCCAGCACGACCAGACGCGACTCCAACACGTCGCCCCGCAACTCGCCCAGCACCAGCAGGCGCGGCGAGCGCACCTTGCCCTCCAGCGTGCCCTGGTCGGCGATTACGACCAGCTCGCTCGAGCTCACCTCGCCGCGGAAGCTGCCCTCGATGCGAACCGGCTCCTGGAAGACCAGGCGGCCCGAGACGTTGATATTGCGCCCGACCGCCACGCGCGTGCGCTCTTCGACCCACGCCGCCCCGGGCGTGGGCGGGATGCTGATGGTCGGCTGGGGCGGTTGCAGATCGCCTGGACCGGCGGGATCAGTGCTGGCGAACTTTGCCATGGGCTTGGCCGCCTTACGGCGCGGGGAAAACGTGACAAGCGACCGCGTGCCCGCCCCTTCCCGTCTCCAGCCGCGGCTCGACGCTCCGGCAAATATCTTTCGCATAAGGGCATCGCGGATGGAAGCTGCAGCCGGGCGGCGGATTGAGCGGGCTCGGCATCTCGCCCGGCAGCTTTATCCGCTCGCCGATCGCGGCACCCTCCAGTGTCGGGATCGCCGAGAGCAGGGCGCGGGTGTAGGGATGGCGCGGGTTGGCGTAGATCTCGTCGCGGTCGGCGAGCTCGACGATCTTGCCGAGATACATGATCGCGGTGCGCCGGCTGATGTGCTCGACCACGCGGAGATCGTGCGCGATGAAGAGGTAGGTCAGATGGAGCCGTTCCTGGAGGTCCTGCAAGAGGTTGATGATCTGCGCCTGGATCGAAACGTCGAGCGCGGAGACCGGCTCGTCGAGCACCAAAAAGCGCGGGTTAACCGCCAGCGCGCGCGCCACCCCGATCCGCTGGCGCTGGCCGCCCGAGAACTCATGCGGATAGCGGTCGAGGGCGTCGGCGCCCAGGCCGACCATCTCGAGCAGGGCCACGATGCGCTCCTCCTTTTCGCGTCCGCGGGCCAGGCGATGGATTTCGATTCCCTCGCCGACGATCGCGCGCACGCGCATGCGCGGGTTGAGCGACGCGTAGGGATCCTGGAAGACAACCTGCATCTCGCGCCGCAGCGCGCGCAGCTCGCGCCGCGAGAGCGTGGCGAGATCGCGCCCGTCGAAGATCACACGCCCGGCGGTCGGCTCGATGAGCTTGAGGATGAGCCGCCCCAGCGTTGACTTGCCCGAGCCCGACTCGCCCACCAGCCCCAGCGTCTCACCCGCATGGATCGCCAGATCGACGCCGTCCACCGCGCGCACCACCAGCCGCTTGCGCCCGAGCAGATCGAGCGAGCCGGCGGGAAACTCCTTGCGCAGGCCCTCGGTCCTGACCAGGGTTTCGCCCGCCGCGGGCGCGGCGAGCGGCGCGGCTGCTTGCACGGCGTCAGACACGGATGCAGGCGACCAGATGGTTGGGGGCCTTGGGCTCCAGCGGCGGCACCACCCGCGCGCATTCGTCGATGGCGAGCGGGCAGCGCGGATGGAACCGGCATCCGGAGGGCGGATTGGACGCGCTCGGAATCGTGCCCGGGATCGCGCGCAGCCGGCGATGGCGCTGGCCGCCGACGCCCGGGATCGAGTCGAGCAGCCCGCGGGTGTAGGGGTTGAGCGGATTGTGAAACAGCTCGCGCGCCGCCGCCTGCTCCATCACGCGCGCGGCGTACAGGATGGTGACGTCGTCGGCGTACTGGGCGACGATTCCGAGGTCGTGGGTGACCAGGATCACGGCGAGCTTCAGCCGCTCCTGGAGCTCGTGGATAAGGTCGAGAATCTGCGCCTGGATCGTGACGTCGAGCGCGGTGGTCGGCTCGTCGGCGATCAGCACTCGCGGATTGCACGCGAGCGCCATCGCGATCATCACCCGTTGGCGCATCCCGCCCGAGAGCTGATGCGGATAGTCGTTGACGCGCCGCTCGGGGTCGGCGATCCCGACCATCCGCAGCGCCTCGATCGTGCGCGCCAGCGTCTCGTGGCGCGAGGTGTGCTGATGGAGCCGGACGGCCTCGCCGATCTGACTGCCGATGGTGAACACCGGGTTGAGCGAAGTCATCGGCTCCTGGAAGATCATCGCGATCTTCGCGCCGCGCACCGCGCGCATCTCGGCCTCGCTCAGCTTGAGCAAGTCGCGCCCCTCGAACATCACCGCGCCGCCGACCACCCGCCCGCGCTCGGGCAGAAGCCGCATGATCGAAAGCACACTGACGGTCTTGCCCGAGCCCGACTCCCCGACCAGGCCCATCAGCTTGCCCGGCGCAACCGCGAAACTCACGCCGTCCACCACGCGGACCTCGCCGGCGTCGGTGAAGAACGAGGTCCGCAGATCCTTGACTTCGAGCAGCGGCTGCACGCGCAGTCCAACCTATCATCCGCCCGCCGCGGTTTCAGCAGGCGCCGAGCGCTGCCGCCTTAGGCGTGCACGCGGGGGCGGCGATCCGCCCACGGCGCGGCTTGCTCGAGCTGTGCGGCAAGCCGTATCAGCAAATCCTCGCGCCCGTAGGCGGCGACGAACTGCACCCCGACCGGCAGCCCGTCCGCCGTCATGTGCAGCGGCAACGAGAGCGCTGGCAAGCCCGCGATGTTCCACGGCGGAGTAAACGGGCTCACCTCGTTGAGCCGCTTGCCGATCGCGCGCGGCTCCTCGCCCGCGCGCAGCTTGAAGATGCCCAGCGGCGGCGCAGGCTGGGCCAGGGTCGGCGTCACCAGCACGTCGAAGCCGCCCGCCCACCATCCGGCCACCGCACGCGAGAATTCGTTGAACCATTCGCAAGCGAGCAGGTAGCTCGCCGCGCTCATCCGCCGCCCGCGCTCGACGAGAAACCAGGTCCACTCCTCGAAGTCGTCGGGGCCGAGCGCGCGAGCGAGCAGCTTCTCGCATTCGGCCGCCAGCTTCGCCTCGCCGCCGGCAACGACCTTGCCGAAGGCGGAGTTGATGCGCGGGTCGTCGAGCGCGGCCGGGAAGTTTGCCTCGACCGCATGGCCGAGCGCTTCGAGCAGGCGCGCCGCGGCGCGCACGGCGGCCGCGCATTCGGGATGGAGCCCCGGATGGTAATTGGGTGCGCGGTCCATGAAGCCGATTCGCAGGCGGCCGGGCGCGCGGCCGACCTCGTCGCGATACGGACGCGCGGGCGGCGGCGCGGTCCACGGATCGCCCGGCATGTAGCCTTGGATAACATCGAGCGCGGCGGCGGCGTCGCGCACCGAGCGCACCAGCGCGCCCTCCTCACACAGCCCGTGCCAGAACTCGCCGTGATCAGGGCCGAGCGAGGTTCGCCCGCGCGACGGCTTGAGCCCGACCAGCCCGCAGAAGGAGGCCGGGATACGCACCGAGCCGCCGGCGTCATTGCCATGCGCGATCGGCACCATCCCGGAGGCGACCGCC
This sequence comes from Candidatus Binataceae bacterium, assembly GCA_035650475.1. Lineage (NCBI taxonomy): Bacteria > Candidatus Binatota > Binatia (SeqCode) > Binatales (SeqCode) > Binataceae (SeqCode) > Binataceae bacterium (SeqCode). The sequence continues at coordinate 150,112 of DASRHP010000009.1, read as the reverse complement.
ACGGCCGCGCCGCCACTGGAGCCGCCGGCGCTACGGCCGGGGTCCCACGGATTGCGTGTGGCGCCCCACGCGCGGCTCTCGGTCGAGAGCGTCGCGCCCCATTCGGGCGCCGTGGTCTGGCCGAGCGCGACGAGGCCCGCGTCGAGGAACTTGGCTGCGACGTAGGTGGTCCCGCCCGCCGTAAGGGCGGCCTCGCGCAGCGGCTTCCATCCCCAACTGAACGGCTCGCCGGCGATCGTCTGATTCAGATCCTTCATCAGAAACGGCACGCCGCCCAGCGGCGCCGTCGCACGCCGCGCGAACTCGCGTGTGTCGGCGCGCGCCTTGTCGTAACGCGGGTAGATGACGCAGTTGAGCTGGGGGTTGAGCCGCTCGATCCGTTCGATCGCGGCCTCGACCAGTTCCGCCGCGCTGATGGCGCCTTTTGCGACCAGCTCGGCCTGCGCGGTCGCGTCGAGCCAAACGAGTTCGTTGCCGCTCATGCTTGCGATTCCTCCGCGTCGGATCCCGTTCCCGGCCCATCCGTCGGGCCGCGCATGCGCCCTACGCCGCGCTTATGGCGAGGTTGCGGCCGAAGGCGCCGCGCCGGCGCCTGCGACGGCGCGCATACTGTCGAAGAACTTCGCGTTGGTATTGATGATCTGGCCGAGCGCGGCGAGGATCTGCCCCGACATCTCGGGCACCGCGTCCCTGCCGACGCGGAAGACCGAGGCGTCCTCGTAAACTTCGCCCGGCAGCTTGTCGGAATAAATCGTGAACGCCACCGACACCGCCGACATCCGGCCGACAAGCTGGTTGTCAATGCCTTGCCAGATGTCGACGCAGGAGAAGTGCACGCCCACGCCGAAGCCGCCGGTGTCCCCGACCAGCTCATAGCCGACCGAATCGTGCACCTTCTGCTTGAAGGCCGTGCACAGGCTTTTGCCCACCGGATCGGTGCAGCGGCAATCGACGTCGATGTTGGTGCGTACGGCGGCGGCGGCGGCGGCCGCGTGCGCCGCCGGGCCGCCAATCACGAAGACGGCCACGAGCAGGGCCGCCGCAACGATCAATTTTCTTCTGAGTTTCACGACCCAAGCAGGCTAGCCAACGCCCCGCGCTGGGGGCAAGCGCGGCTTGTGTCCCGCGTGCGGCGCGGGCTTCAGCCCGGATACGGATAGCCGGTCGCCAGCGCGCGTTCGAGGTCGTCGTCGTAGCCGTAGATGTCGTCGAAGAAGTGGACTTCGCCGCCGGGCTCGACGACCGCCGTGCTGTAGAGGATGAGCACCGGGATCGGCTTGGTGAGGTTCACCTGCAAGGTCTGCGCGCCGTTCATCGCAGCGCGGATCCGCGCCTCGCTCCACTCTGGACGGTCGCGCAGGACCCATGCGGCGAGCGCCGCCGGATGCTCGACCCGAATACATCCGTGGCTGAAGTCGCGCCGCGCGTGCTCGAACAGTTCGGTCGCCGGGGTGCCGTGCAGATAGACGTTGTAATTGTTGGGGAAAATGAACTTGACCAGGCCGAGCGAGTTTTCGGGCCCCGGCTTCTGGCGAATCCTGAGCGTGCCCGAGCGCAGCGCGCTGAGAATATCGCCGTCAACCGGACCATCGGTGATTACCTGTCCGTCGCCGTCGATCACTTCGTAATCGTGCTCGGCGAGGTAATCGGGGTCGCTCCTGATTTTCGCCACCAACTCGGCACGCTGGATCGACAGCGGCACGTTCCAGTACGGACGGAAGATCAAGTAGCGCATGTAGTCGGCGAACACGGGCGTGTGATGGCCGTAGGCCTTGCCGACCACCACCTTCATCGACAGGAAATAGGCCGGCTGCCGACGCATCGTGCGCAGCCGGAACTCCGGGATGTTGACCACGATCGGGGGCTGCGGAAAGCTGCGTGGAATCCATCGGTAGCGCTCCAGCGTGTATTGCAGCTGGCGCACGCGCAGGCTGAGCGGCTTGTCCAGCTCGGCCGCGGTATGCGGGCCGAGCAGGCCGTCAACATCGAGACCGTGGCGGCGCTGGAAATGTCTCACCGCGGCCACCACTTCGCCGTCGTACGCTGCGGCAGGCGCGGCCGCGGCGCCGGCTGGAGACAGGTCGCCGAGCTGGCGCAGGCGCCCTACGAGGCGCGCCAGCGCAGGATACGAGTCGCCCGGGCGGACCGGTTTTGCGGGAATCGGAATCGGCGGCGCGTCGCCCTCCTGCGCGAGCTTCATGTACGTTGCGAGCGCCGCCTCCGCGCGCCGGTAACCGGCGTATCGCGGCTCGACCATCGCGAGCGCCGCGCCGACATCCGGCGCGTTGAGGATCGAGTTGCGCAGCAGATGGGGCAGGTCGTCATGCTTGGGCCCGACCGGGCCGAACCTGAAGTGGCGCGGATTTACCCGCCCGATGCGCAGCGCTGCGATGTAGCGCATCGCGCACACCGTCAGCGCCAAATCGAAATGTGCGCCGTCGGTTCCCTCCGGCCGCCCCAGCCGGGCTGTCCGCGCGTCCCATCGCGAGGCGTCGTAGTCTTCCGGATTAAGTCCCTTGAGCGCAGCCTGCTTGAAGAGCGCGACCATCGCAAGCGCCTGCGGAGTCGGCCGCCCGCCGCTCATCCATGCCAGGGAATAGCCGCCGGCCGCGTAGAACCTGCCCGCGTCGTCGCGAACGTCGGTGAAGTTGGGCCAGCGCAGGTCAGCAAGCGCGCCCGACTCGAGCAACGCGCGCAGCTCGTCCTGCGCCGCCGCTCGAACCCCCGTCGGCGCGCCGGCCGCGAGTGGCTGCGCGCGCAGCGGAGCGAGCAGCGCGAGTGCAAGCGCGATCAGGATCGGCAACAGTGGCATGCTGAGGCTGCGACGCATAAGCCACGATCAAGGCCACAGTTTTTTGAGCGTGTCGAGCGGGCCGCGCGCGCCGCGGACTGGCACCCGCACGAGAATCATTCGCAGACCGTTTGGGCTAGGACCACACGCGATGCGCGATCTCGGCGACCAGGCGCAGCTTGCCTTCCTGCGCCGATTCGGAAATCGGATTGCCCTCCCATACCGTGCCGAAGCCGCATTGGGTTGAGAGCGCGAGCCGCTCGCGCCCGACGAAGCGGCTGGCCTCTTCGATGCGCCGCACGATCGCGTCGGCCGGCTCCAGCTCGGCACGCTTGGTCGAGATCAGACCGAGCACCACGCCCTTGTCGGAAGGCACTTCGCGCAGGGGTGCGAAGGAGCCCGAGCGCCAATCGTCGAATTCGAGCAGCCAATGGGCGAAGTTGCCAGCGCGCTTGAAAACCTGCGACGCGATCGCCTCATAACCGCCCTCGCCAACGTAGTAGCCGCGGTTGTTGCCGCGGCATAGATGGAGTCCGAACGTGACGCCCGGAACCCGGGCTACCGAATTGATTAGATCCATCCCTTCGCTGAGCAGCCGGTCGGGATCCATCCCGCGCTCGGCGAAGTCCTCGCGCCGGCGCTCCGGATCGCACAGCATGCCGAGCTCGGGCGCGTCGATCTGGATGTACTCGCAGCCGAGCGCGGCCAGCTCCTGGGCCTCCTGGCGGACGATTTCGGCGGCGTCGGCGAAGAGATCGAAGGGGTCGGGATAAGCGTCGCGCGAGTACTGCGGCGACCATCGCAGCGTCATCATCAACGGGCTTGGCAGCGTGACCTTAAGCGGTCGGGTGGCGCGCCCGCGGGCGTAGGCGAACTCCTCGGCGGTAAGCGAGCGCGTGCGCCGGATCCGATCCACCACTGCGTACTGGACCTGGATTTGGACTTCCTCGGCGGGCCGGTCCTGCTCGTGCGGCCGCCGCCACGTCCGCGTGAAGGCGGGGATCGGCTTGACCCCGGTGATAACGTCGGTCAGCGGCGCGATGAAGTGCGTGCGCCGCATCTCGCCGTCGGTAACGACGTCGACGCCGCAGCGCTCCTGGAGCGCGATCGCCTCGTCCACCGCGCGGTCCTCGAGGCGCTTGAATTCGCGCACGCGAAGCCGGCCGGACTCCATCTGTTTGCGCGCGGCCTTGAGATACCCCGGCCGCAACATCGAGCCGATCACTTCCGCGCGATAGAGTACTGACATGGCGGCGCGCCTCCCTGGGCAGCGCAACTTTACTGAGGATCGATTCGCGATCGCAAAGCGGCGGGCGCGCCGAGGCGGACGTGAGCCAAGTCGGGAGCGAGGCTGTTTTGGAAGGGCGGTCCTGGGGTGAGGAATCAGGGGCGCGGAAGCTTTAATCTGAACTAATTAGCGATAGATTCGCGGTTTAGGCGTTGCATAAACGCTACGCTTAGCTCTATTTCTTCACTGTCTGATCTTTCATCTAATTTAGCTAATCTCCTTCTTACGGAATCTTTAAAACGTAAATCACCGATTTGGCACGGAAAATGCCTTTCACAGCGGCCAACGAGCCGCTTCGATGGCCAGTGTGGGTTGTCGCAGGGAGGAGATCATGGGTGATGTGATTCCTGACTTGTCCGGGGACGCGGTCGACCGCGAACCTTGCCTGCGAGCACTCTGGGAATACCAGCGGGAGGAGCTACATACTCTGGCTTCGGCAATCGCGACGCGATGCGACGCGATCGTCAACCACTGGTATGAGCTCTGCTGCCTGAAGCTCGGCCGATCGCGACGACTCACACAAACGCAGTTTTCCGCTATCTTCTCGCCCTACCTCAGGTCCGCCATGCGGTCGGTCCTGGATAATCGCTTCGACCATTTCGCCGCCAGCATCGAAGAGTTGAGCGAACGGCTGGCCTGCGCCGGAGTGCCGTTTGCCGAAGTCACCCTCACGCTGCATCTGTGCAAGCAGAGCATCTCGTCGGTCTGCGCCGACGAGCTTTCGCCCGAGCGCTACAGGCTCCTGGACAGCCTGACTCAGATTCGTGCTGCGCTTTTGGCCGAGGCCTACTTCCGCGCGCGCTCCCAGCACGCACAGGATGAGACGCGGGCGCAGCAGTCAGCGAATAAAGGCAAAGGCGCGGAGTTTTACGGCCTGGTCGGCAGGAGCGCCGCGATGCGACGCATCTTCGACCGGATCGCCGCCGCGGCTCGCACGCGGGGCACAGTGCTTCTGGTCGGCGAGAGCGGAACTGGCAAGGAGCTGGTGGCGCGTGCGATTCACGAAGCCGGGATGCGAGCGGGCGCGCCTTTCGTGGCGGTCAACTGCCCGGCTATCCCGCGCGACCTGATCGAGAGCGAACTGTTTGGCCACCGGCGCGGCGCCTTCAGCGGCGCCAACCTCGACCATCCGGGACTATTTCGCTCGGCCGACGGCGGCACGCTGCTACTCGATGAAGTCACCGAGATGAGCCTGGAGACGCAGAGCAAGCTGCTGCGCGTCCTGCAGGAGCGCAGCGTGCGTCCGGTCGGCTCGACGACTGAAATTCCGGTTGACGTGCGGCTCATCGCGTCGACCAATCGACGGCCCGACGCGGCAGTCCGGATGGGGCTGATTCGGCAGGACCTCTATTACCGCCTGCAGGCGAGCGTGATTGAGATTCCGCCGCTGCGCGAGCGCTGCGAGGACATCCCTCCGCTAGCGAACCATTTCGTCCGCCTGTTCAACGCGCGCGCCGCGCGGCCGACCGCGGTCAGCGGGATCGACGCGGAGGCGATGGCCGCGCTGCTGCGGTACTCGTGGCCGGGCAACGTGCGCGAGCTGTCCAACGCCATCGAAAGCGCGATCACCTTCGGCCGCGGCGAGCGGATCGGGCTCGACGACCTGCCGGCGGCGATCCGCGACAACGAGCCGGCCTTCTTCGCGGGCGAAGGCGTTGCACAAGCCAGCGAAGTTGCGGTCGCCGGCGAATCCCGCCCGCCCACGACCTTCGAGGAAACCGAGCGCGAGCTCATCGTGCGCACGCTGCGCATCGCTGGCAACAACAAGACGCTCGCGGCGGAACTCCTGCACATCTCGCGCAAGAAGCTGTATGCGCGCCTGGCCCGCTATGGGCTCAAGACGGGCAACCGGCGCGCCAATCGCGAACACCTCCTCTCGCCCCCGTTGGCCGCCAAAATCGGTTGAGCGGCGGCTCGCCGGGCTGTCCTTTTCACTCATACAGACGCCGGCTGTCGGCCGTCCCTCACGGGGCGCCGTGGCCGGGGCCGCGCCTTTAGTTTAGCGCGGGCCTCGAGTGCTGGTCTGCGGCTGGGCTGGCGAATATTCGCGCGCGCGAAGCGCTCTCGCCTGAACGAACCGTCAACCAATAAGGGTGGGCGTCGTAGCGCCGCCCGAGGTCAAGCTGCTGTCGGGCTTCGCGCTGGGGACCGACTGCTGGATGAAGTAGCAGGTGATCGCACCGTTGGAGTCGATCGAGGAGACCCACACCACCGCAAAGCCCATCACCTGCACTGACGACCGGCCGTTGGCACCCGCAAAGTCCATCAGCGGGATCAGCATGATCCGCGGATCGTTGGGATCGTGGCTCTGGAAAGTGCCGGTGGAATATTGATTCTGCCCCATGCTGAGGCGGTACTGGACCGCGGTGCGGGTGGGGCCGACGATGTTGCCGGGTTCGGTCTGGACCATGTCGCCGATGCTCACCGCACCCGAGTAGCCGTTCTGAACATTGGACTGGTAATTCGAGGCGCCGGTGCCGCCAAAGGCCAGCGGGCCCCAGTTGCCGGGACCGACCTGGCCGCTCTTGAGCACCATCTGGGTCCCGTAGGTGTAGCTGGTCTGGTAGTCGACGCCGAGCGGAACCGCGCCGTTTGCGGAGCGCACCGCCTGGGCGGCGGCCGTTGCGCTGGCATGCAGCGTGACCGCCGAGCGGGCGTCGGCGTTGGCCATCCCGAGCAGCACGCAGAAGTAGCACGGCATCGTGCGCGCCACGCTCATGCTGATCGATTTGTTGCCGGAGGCCACCGACACCGACGTTATTTCGTCCGACTTGACGCCGTTGCGGGTGACATAATCGCGCGCGGCCGATTCGGCCGCTGCGGCGTCGGCCGGCAGAAAGGTCGCGCCCGCCAGGACCGCGGTGTCCGCCGCCGTCTGCAGACCTGTCTGGTTGTAGTAGAAGTCGCCGACATCGAGGACGAGAGTCAGCGAACCGATGATGGCCGGCAGGGCCGCCGTGATCAGGAACATTGCCTGTCCCCTGGCCATCGCGCGCAGCCTCTGGCGTGTTGCTTTCATCGGAGCGCCTTCCGGCGAAGCTTGCTCTTCCCGGCCGAATGTCAGGCGGCTTCGTTAAACAGGCGCGGACGCGACGCAAAGCTCTGCGAGCGCGCGAGCTGCGTGACCGCCGCCGAGCGCGGCGAGCTGAAGGCGCTTTCCAGCGAGAGTCTCGCTGACAGCACCTTGCTGCGGCTGCGGAAAATCGTGGTCTGCGGCTTAAGCGAAGCGCCCGCGCCCTTGCTACGCTCCTGCTGCAGGGCGGACGGAGGCAGGTTGGCTAGACGCCGGGAATACGCCCGCTTGTGCAGGCGGTCCGCGATCGCGAGCGCGGCAAGGTACATCGCCACCGCGTTGCCGAAGATCAGGCTGCTGAACAGAATGTTGACGTCGTGCAGGGGGTTCATAGATTCGCTCCTCCTAACCTCAGAATCCCGTTACTCACTCATCGCAATGTCAGTCGCACTGACTGTTGCCGGAAACGAAATGACCGACGGAATCGCCACCGTCGAGCCGGTAAACGCGATCGTGATCGACACCGCCGAACCTTGTGACCGCGGAGCGGAGCTAGGGCTCATCGTGACGTCGAGCTCGCCGTTGGCGAGCGCCGACGGCACCGACCGCCGGATGTAGCTGATCACGGTCGAGCTGTCATAATTCGGGTTGGCTGCCGCATAACGCGCACCTTGATAGGCGAGCTCCCGCACCGCCATCCCGCGGTTTAGCGTGATTGCGCCCTGCAGCGCGACAGCGATGAGGGCCGCAGCGACCAGGCTCATCATCGCCATCTCGGTGGCCGACTGCCCGCGCGATGCGCACCACAGGGCCCGCCCGCAGGCGAAGCGGAAACCCCGCAGGCTCTGCAGTAGGGTTTTGTAGGTCCGCTTCTTCATCTAAGGCTCGGGCTGCCTGTAATTGGGGAAACCAAGCAGCCGTTCGTCTTTTTAGACAAGCAGAAGACGTACCAGAGATGATTATTTATGGATACGGCCTAATTTGGGAATTAAAGCTCAATCAAGGCTACAGAGATAGGATACGAATGCGTAGCAAGCGGAAACGAATCGTGTCCTATGGAAACGATTGAGACCGCTTCCGTAGATCTGCAAAGATTGGATGCAATCGGAATTTTATATGATTATTAAGATGTATAAATCTAGATATAGCATATAAAAGACTCGCGGCCGGCCGGAACACGGGGTTGTGGAGTGACAACCCACGTGCCCGGCTCGGCCGTGCTTCGGGGACTGGCCTATATCATTGGGCGGGCACTGCGTCCGCCCACCGACGACGCACCCGCGCGGCAGCCACCGTTCGGCCGGCCGCGGTCGATGCGTGATGGCTGTAGATCCCTGCGCCGTGGTGCGCTGCGTCAAAGGCCGAGAGCGTCGGCCCGCCACGACGCAACGTAGCCTCATCTTCAAACAGCTCTAGCAACTCCTGGCTGGTGTTCGCGACCCTGAGCGTCCAACCCGAAACGAGCCACAGGGCGACCTCCGCAATCGCCGCAACGTCCATCCCAATGGCCAAGATCGCGATTGACGGCGCATTCATTTTGATTGCCTCTGTCGTGAGCAGCACGAAAGGGGCTCGAAGCAAGCGAGATGCCGAAAGGCGGAGCGATAATTTCAGCGGCTTTTTCGTCGGAAGCATGCTGCTTCGGCTTAGCCGTGCGACCTGCTGGTGCTAACGAGGGTTAGCGCAGACTGTACCTTTTCATCTTCTTTTGTAGGGCAACCCGCGAAACTCCGAGTGCCGCGGCCGCGTGTGAGACGTTGCCGCCATGTCGCCCGAGAATCTCGGCGATATACTGCCGCTCAGCCGCCGCGCGCACCTCCGCAAGCGAGGCAATCGCACCCGCGCTCGGCAGCGTGCCGTCGTTGACCGGAGCGGGAGGCCTGACCGGTGAACCGAGAGGTGACGGCGCCGCCGGTGCGCCGGCGCCAGCGGCGGCGCGCAAGCCGGGCGAAAGATGCTCAAAACCGACGGCTTGGCCGTCGGCGGCGAGCGCTGCCGCCCGCTCCATTTCGTTCTGAAGCTCACGCACATTGCCCGGCCATGGGGCGCGTGCGAGCAACTCGACCACGCCCGGAGCGAAACCGCGCAGGTTTTTGGCATGCCGCTGGGCCGCTACATCGAGGAAGCGAGCAGCGAGCAGCGGGATATCCTCGCGCCGTTCGCGCAGCGGAGGCAGTTTGATCGGAAAGACCGCGAGCCGGTAGTAGAGGTCCTCACGGAACGCGCCGCTCCCCAGCGCTGCGCTGAGGTCGCGGTTGGTGGCCGAAATCACGCGCACATTGACCTTGACCGGCCGGGTGTCCCCGATCGGCGTGACTTCGCTCTCCTGGAGCACCCGCAGCAGCTTGGCCTGCATCGCACGCGGCATCTCGCCGATTTCGTCGAGCAGGATGACCCCGCCGGCGGCGGCGCGGAACAGGCCCGGCTGATCGTCAACCGCGCCGGTGAAGGCGCCGCGGCGATGACCGAACAGCTCGCTCTCGAGCAGCGCCTCGGGCAGCGCCGCGCAATTGACCGCGACGAAGGGGCCGTCGGCGCGCGGGCTGGCGCGATGGATCGCGCGGGCGACCAGTTCCTTGCCGGTGCCGGTCTCGCCTTCGAGCAGGACCGGGATCGATGAGAACGCCGCGCTCTCCATCAGCCGGAAAACCTCCAGCATCGAAGGGCTCGCGGTGACTATCTCGTTGAAGCGGTCGCGCCGGGCGAGGTCGCGGCGCAGCGCGCCCACCTGCACGCGCAACTGCTCAGCCGATTCCTTGACCTCGCCGAAGCGGCGGGCGTTGTGAATCGCCACGGCCACGCTTTCCGCGAGTTTTTCGAGCAGGCTGAGATCGCTGCTGCCGAAGGGAGTACCGTCGCGATGGTTGACCGCCTCGATTACGCCCAGGCGGGTTTGGCCGGCGAACAACGGCGCGGCCAGGAGCGATCTGGTCGTCACCCCGGTCTTGCGATCGACACCCGAATAGAAGCGCGGGTCGCTCTGCGGGTCGTCCACTTTCTCAGCGCGGCCGCTGGCCAGCACGGCGCCAGCCACTCCGCGGTCGGCCGGAAAGCGCAAGCCGCGCAGCCGCGCGGCCACCGCAGGGTCATCTTCCGAAACATAGGGGAAGTACAGCTCGTTGCGCGCTTCGTCGAGCAACAGGATCGAAACGCCGTCGGCGTTGAGGACCTCGCGGCACTTGGTGATGACCAGCGGGATCAATTCCTCGAGTCCCAGATGCGAGGTGAAAGCGTTGCCCAACTCGTAGATCAATTGGTTGCGGGCGATGTCAGTCGAAGTGTCCATCGTGATGGGCGGCGCCGGTCGGGCGTCGCGGCTTCAATAATTTAAGTGGCTCGAGCCGCTCCTACAAACCCCACTCCGCATATGCGTCCCGACGGAATTTTGCGCTTATATGCATTGCTTCGCTACTGATTGTTTAATGCGCTAAGCTGGCACGTATCGCCACGCCACCACTGATCGGGCGTAGGCGCGGATGTTCAGTCGCAGTCGTGAGCAGAAGGAGACCGGTCGAAGTCGCGGTCATTGGCGGCGGATGCGCCGCAGTCGCCGCTGCCTTCGAGCTCACCCGCCCCGAGCATCGCGGCAAGTACCATGTCAGCATCTACCAGATGGGATGGCGTCTGGGAGGCAAGGGCGCGTCGGGACGCGGGCCTGCGAAGCGGATCGAGGAGCACGGGCTGCATATCTGGATGGGGTTTTACGAAAATGCGTTCCGGCTCATGCGCGAGTGTTACGCGGAGCTCAAACGCGACCCCGCCAAATGCAGGCTCGCCGACTGGCGCGACGCCTTCTTTCCCGCCCCCTTCGTCAGCGTCGCCGACCGGGCGAACGGCCGCGGCACATGGCTTAACTGGATGGCATGTTTTCCGCCGGGCGACGGCCTGCCCGGCGATCCGCTGACCCATCGTAATCCTTTCACCATCTCCAGCTATCTGCTGCGCACCGCCAACTTGCTGCGCACGCTGCTGCTCTCCGTGCAGGCGCGCCAGAGTTCCGCCACCGCGCAAGAAGATCTGTCTGCCGATGGGACCGCGCCACAGGATGGGGCAGGCGGGTCGTGCTCCCCGGCGGGCCAGACGATACAAGCGTTCGTTGCCTCGGCGCGCGAGATTGCTGATGCCGCGGCGCAGCTGCTCAAGTACGGGAGGCTGGCGACGATCGGCGGCCTTATCAAGGGCGCGGAACTGCTCCAGGCGGCTCTCGTCTCGCTCAGCGGAAGCTCCGAGGGCGCAATCCTGCGCCTGCTCGAAGCGATCGCCGCCAGCGCGCGGCGGCAGATGGCCGCGCTGCTTGAGCGCGACCACGAGCTTCGCCGGCTCTGGGAGATTATCGACCTGGTGCTAGCAACCCTGGTTGGCATCATCCGCCACCGTCTGATAAACGACCCCAGAGGCTTCGACGCGATTGACGAGTATGACTGCCGGGAGTGGCTGCGGCTGAACGGAGCCTGCGAGAGTTCGCTGAACTCGGCCTTTATGCGCGGCATGTACGACCTCGCCTTCGCGTACGAGGATGGCGATTTCAGCCGCCCGCGGATTGCCGCAGGGCAAACCCTGCGCAGTGCGTTTCGCATGTACTTCACCTATCGCGGCTCGATGTTCTGGAAGATGCGGGCCGGGATGGGCGACGTGGTCTTCGCCCCGTTCTACGAAGTGCTGCGGCGGCGCGGCGTGAGCTTCAAATTCTTCCATCGCCTGGAAAACGTGAGGCTCTGCGATCCGAAAACGCTTGCCCCCGGCGAGCGCCCCTACATCGAGGCCCTCGAGTTCGACGTTCAGGCCGAAGTCAGGGGCGGCGGCGAGTATCAGCCGCTGATCGATGTTGACGGCCTGCCTTGCTGGCCTGCGGCGCCGGACTGGACACAACTCGTCGACGGCGAGCGGCTGGCGCGCGAAGGGCGGGAGTTCGAGTCGCACTGGGACCGCAGACGGGAGCGCCGGCTCACGCTGCGCGTGATCGACGACTTCGATTTTGTCGTGCTTGGCGTCGGCCTCGGTGCGATCCCCTTCGTATGCGGGGAGCTCATCGAGCGCGATCGGCGATGGCGCGAGATGGTCGCCCATCTCAAGACCATCGTCACCCAGGGCTTCCAACTCTGGATGCGCGAGGACATGGCCGCGCTCGGCTGGCACGACCCGCCGGTCAATATCGCCGCCTTCGTCCAGCCCTTCGAGACCTGGGCCGACATGCACCACCTGATTGCCGAGGAGCGCTTTACGCTGCCGCCGCGCGCGCTCGCCTACTTCTGTAGCGTGATGGGCGACCCGGCGGAGGCGCCCGACCCCTCCGACCGCGGCTACCTTCATCGCCAGCGTGAGCTGGTGCGGCGCAACGCCATCCGCTTCCTCAACGAACAGATCGGCCATCTATGGCCAAACTCGGTTGCGCCGCGGGGCGGCTTTCGCTGGGAGCTGCTGGCCGATCCCGAGGAGACGGCACCGGCCGCGGCGGGCGCGGCGGACGCGAAGCGGTTTAAATCGCAGTACTGGACCGCCAACGCCAACCCGTCCGAGCGCTACGTGCTGTCGCTCCCGGGCACGGCGCGCTACCGCATCTCGCCGCTGGACAACACCTATGACAACCTGACAATCGCCGGCGACTGGACCGATTGCGGATTCAACGAGGGCTGCGTCGAAGCGGCGGTGATGTCGGGGCGGCTCGCCGCCCATGCGATTTCGTCCTCGCCCGCGCTCGAAGAAATCGTCGGTTACGATCATCCATGAAGCGAACGAAAGCGCCCGCCACCGGTCGCCCGCGCCAACATCGCAAGGACCCCAAGCGCAGCGGGCCGCTGCGCGACTGGTCCAACCTCTATCGCCCGCCTGACGCAACCAACTCCGAGGAGCGTGCGGCGGCTCAAGACACGCAGCGCGCCGGCTACGCCGGCGCCGTTGATGAGGTGGTCGCCCACGGTGTCGAGCTCGGCTATCGCGTGATCGACGAGCACGTTCGCCAAGGCCAGCGCGCCGCATCCCGCTTCAACCGCCGCGCGTACGAGAGCGCAAGGCGAAGCCGCTACGGCCCGGAGGCGGCGGCCGACGATCTCACGGAGCTGGTCGAGCGGCTGCTGAGTTATTCGGCAAGCCTGGTTCCGCAGTGGCTCGAGGCGGCCAACGGGCTCGCCGCCGCGCCGGAGCTGCTGCGCGAACTGCTCAGGCAATGGGAAGCGCATCCACGCAATGGCGCTCGCTCCACGAACGGCGCGCATACCGGCGCGGAGCGGTCGTCGGCCGACGAAGCGGCCGCCGGCGCCGAGCGTGACGGCGGCTCCGATCGCGATTCCGCGGCAGTGGCGATCGAGGTCGTTTCCTCACGTCCAGCGCGCGTCAGGCTCGACCTGCGCGCTCGCCATTCGGGGCGGCTTGCGCTGGCCGCCGGCGGACTGCGCGCGCTTGACCACGGGCGGCCTGCGCTCGGCGACGTCGCGTTCATCGCCGGCGAGAACGGCGACGGCCCCACAATGCGGATCCGCGTTCCCGACGAGCAGCCGGCTGACCTTTACACCGGCGTGGTGATCGACACGGTCAGCGGCGAACCATGCGGCACGCTGAGCGTGCGCGTCGCCGCTGGCTGACAGTTGTCCTGAAGGGGGGCTCCGATGACGTCGAACGGCGGCCCGGGGCTGGTCTCGGCGATGCTGCGTGAGTACGGCGCGATCACGCAGGCCAGGCTGCGGGAATATCTCCCGGCGCGCGAGCCGCGGCGCTATCTCTACGACCTGCTCGGTGACTATCCACGGCGCGCGGGGAAGATGATGCGTCCGGCGCTGTGCATAGCGACCGCTCGCGCCTTCGGCGCGCGCCTGGAAGAGGCGCTGGGGAGCGCGGTTTCGATCGAGCTTCTGCACAACGCCCTGCTCATCCACGACGACATCCAGGACGGCAGCGAGGAACGGCGCGGTGCGCCGACCCTGCATGTGCTGCACGGCGTCCCGCTCGCAATCAACGCGGGCGACACGCTGACCCTGCTGAGCTTGCGCCCGCTGATGGAAAACCGCGAGGTGATCGGCGCGCAGCTCGCGATCCGGATCATCGAGGAGACCGAACGGATGGCGCTCGAGTCGGCCGAAGGCCAGGCGATGGAGATTGGCTGGCGGCAGGAGAACGTCACCGACCTGGGCGAAACCGACTACCTCGAAATGGTGCTCAAGAAAACCTGCTGGCTCGCGACCATCCATCCGAGCCGTGTCGGCGCGCTTATCGGCAGCCGCGGCGCGCTCGATCCCGAACTGTTCATGCGCTTCGGCTTCTTCCTCGGCGCGGCCTTCCAGATCCAGGACGACCTTTTGAACCTGGTCGGCGATCCGCAGCGCTACGGCAAGGAGCGCGACGGCGACATCCGCGAGGGCAAACGGACGATCATGTTGATTCGCCTCTTCCACGAGGCAACCGCGCAGGAGCGCGCGCGGCTTGGAACCGTCTTCGGCGGCCCGCGCGAGCGCCGCACCGACGCCGACGTGCGCTGGGTGCGCGAGCTGATGGACCGTTACGGCTGCATCGAATACGCGCGGCGGATCGCGCAGGGGCTCGCCGGCGCGGCGCTCCACGAATACTCGCTCCTCTACCGTGGGCTGCCCAGCTCGCGCGACAAGCGCTTCATCGAAGAGATGGCGACCTGGGTGATCGAGCGGACGTAGGACGCGCGCTGCGCCTTTGTGCCGCGCGGTTCACAGCGGACAAGGGGGGATGGGCACTTGCCTCACATCGACATGCCCAGGTTCAACACGGCCACCGGCCCTGGGATGTACGCCGAGGGGCTGAGCGGCTTCATCCCGGGCGTTGTCGCGCAGGTCTATCCGCTGAGGGCCGACCTCGTCCGGCTCCAGGAGTTCTGCGACGCCTACCTGAATTTCATCGGCGAGGAGGACCGCCCGCCGGTGTATTTCAGGGCCGCGCTGCCCTGTGTGCTGCTCGGCATTCTGAATTATCCGCGGATGGCGTTTACGGGCCACAACATGGGCTGGCTCTCGCAGCACGAGATCGTCTTCGACGTGCCGCTGGAATGGTACGCGGTCGAGAACGAGCGGCTGGTGTTCAAGGACTGGGCGCTGTTCACGCCGTTCATCTACGTCGACAATCCGCTGTCGATCGAGGGCGGACGCGAGGTATACGGCTGGCCCAAATCGGCGGCGCAGCTGCTGCCCGCGGATGACGCGCCGTCGGCGGCGGGGCGGCCGTCGCGCTTTTTTGCGCTCGGCGTCCCGGAGCCGGGCCGGCGCTACGGCGGGCGAATCCGCACGCTGCTCGAGTTGCGGCGCGAAGCGCGCGGGGAGGGGCCGCTGTCCGCGCTTCCCGATGCGCTCGTGCGTTCCGCGACGGCGCTGTGGGGTTCGCTCGCATCGCTGGCCGGTGCGCCGGTCTTCGGTTACGAGCGACCGCCCGATCTGTACAACCTGTTCGCGATGGCGCGCCGCGGCCTGGATTACGCGGGCAACCTGATGTCCGGGTTTCTCTTTCGTCCGTCGGCGGCGCCGCAGCACAGCGGCCGGATCGAGCTCGACTCGCCGCTTTCCTACCTCAACTACATCACGCTCAAGCAGTTCCGCGACGCCGAGGTGCCCGAGCTCGCCTGCTACCAGGCGCTGGTGCGCTCGAAGATCGTGGCCGCGCGCCTCAACCACGTCTCGCTGTCCCCGCTCGTGCCCCCGGATCTCACCTGCGGCGTCAGCGTCGGGCTTCATCGGCTGCCCGACCATCCGATCATCGAATCACTCGGGCTGGAAGTGAGCGAAGAAACCGTACGCGGCGATACGCGGGTTGCGACGCTGCGGCCGGCCTTTCCCTTCTGGCTGAACGCCGACCTCGGCTATTCCACCGGCGAAGTGCTGAGTTGGCGCACCGCGCACGGCGCATGGCGCGCGCCGAAGCCTGCGCCATCGCGGGATCGCTCGGCATCGCTGTCGACGCATCGCCCGGCATCACCGCTGCCGCTACGGTCGCGCTACAACACCGCGCTGGGAAGGGCCACGCAGGAAATCCGCGGCCCCTTCGATTATCCCGCCGCGAGCGTGCGCGTCCTGCCCCTGATGGCCGACGCGGCGCGGCTTGCGCAATTCTGCCGCGCCTACCTCGACAACCAGCGCTACCGCTTCGAGCCGTGGGGCTCCTACACCTACTTCGTGCTCATCGGTATCGACGAGCTCTCGTCGGAGACCGACGAGTTCAGCTTGCGTGCGGTGCGCGACGCGACCTTCGCCCTACCCGTGAAATGGTACGACGCCGACGGCCGCCTGCTGTCGATCGCGACGGTGTCGCCGTTTGCCTACATCAACAATGAAACCGCCGTAATCACCCTCCGCGAGGTTAGCGGCCTCGGCGCGACCGCCGCGCGGTTCGAGATGAACCGCCGATGGATAGGCAGCGACGGTGAGGAGCGCGAGCGTGAACGGCTGCTGACCATCAGCGCGATGATATTTCCGAAGTTCGATGTCGGCGCCGAGGCGAGGGAATGCAAGCTCATCGAAGTGCTCGACGGAGATCCGCTGCCGGCCGACGACGCCCAGCAATGGGCGCGGGTCGCCGAGGATTGGGGCGGCGAGCTGCTCGCCGACTACCGGCGCAAGCACTGCGCCGCACGGGCCCATCCGCGGGACTTCAAAAATGCGCGCGTGCTCGCGCTCGAAATCCTCGCCCGCGGCGCGCCGATCAACAGCATCGGCCTCAAACAGTTCAGGGACGTAGCCCACTACCAGTACGCCTGCTACCAAGCGCTGGTCCTCGCCCACAGGTATATCGACCGTATCAGTTCGCTCGACGAGGACAATCGGCGCAAAGTCCATCTGCACATCCACCGCTACGCGATGCAGCCGGTGGTGGAGCTGCTCGGGCTGAAGGTGAAATGGACCAAGGCCGGCGGCGAAGTGCCGGTGGACGTGCTCGAGCCGATTCGCCCGTTCCGCGCGCAGATCTCGCTGCGCGAGCGGCTTGGCAAAAACATCTGCCAGCGAACCACGCGGCAATGGCGCTACGACGACGAGCCGCGCACGCCGTTCTTCGGGTGCGGTGGGGGTGCGCCCGCGCCATTGACCGCCGATGAGGCCGTCCGCGCGGTCGAGCGAATCGAGCCGCAGATGGTGATCGAAGCGATGCTCAGCCGCGGCCTGAAGAGCCTGGCGGCGGAGCCTGCGCCGGGAGATAGGCCGCTTCGACGAAAACCCGACTTCGCGCTCCGCGCCGATTCGATCGGCGCGGCCGCGCCGGTCGCGGGATGGCCTCCGCCGGCGCCGCTGAGCGAAGTGCAACCCGGACTCTATGCGGCGCCGCAGACAAGCCGCTCCCCTGCCGCGCGTAAACCCCGGTCGAAACACGAATCGACCTAGGCCAGCGATGACGAAGCGGGCAAATTCGCGCTCGGCGCCGGAACGCGGCTATTTCCGGGGCCGCACGGTGCTGGTCACCGGCGCCTCCAGTGGCATCGGCCGCGACGTCGCGCTGACGATGGCGCGGATGGGTGCGCGGACCGCGCTGCTCGCCCGGCGCGCCCGCGTCATTGACCAACTTGCGCAAGAAATCCGCGCCGGCGGCGGCGAGGCGCTGGCGCTGAGCGCCGATGTCACCGAGCGCGCGTGCGTCTTCGACGCCATCAGGCGCGTGCTCGCGCGCTTCGGCCGCATCGATATCGTCGTAAATTCCGCCGGGCTGCTGCACGCAGGACCGATCGAGAAACTCGACCCCTCCGAGCTCGAGCGCATGATGGCGGTCAACCTGTACGGCACGCTGCATACGATTCATGCCGTGCTGCCCGCGATGCGCCGGGCCGGCGAAGGCACGATCGTCAATATCGGCTCGCTCGCCGGACGGCGCGGCGTGCCGCCACTGGGCGGCTACGCGGCGACCAAGTTCGCCCTGGTCGGACTGACCGAAGCGCTAAGGGTCGAACTCTTCGGCAGCGGTATCCGCGTGGCGCTGGTAATGCCCGGTGTGGTGGATACGCCGATGACGCGCGCGGCGATCGGCTCCGAACACTTCGGGGGGATTCCGGCCGCGATGCGCTCGCTACCGGTGCAGTGGGTCACGTGGGCGGTGCTCGCGGCGATCGCGCTGGGACTCAACGAAGTTGACGTGCCGCCCGGCGCGGCAATCGCAGAGAAGGTTGCGGCGCTGTTCCCTGCACTGACCGACACCTTGCTCGCGCTCGGCGGCCGCTTCGCCGACTGGATGACGGGCCGGCACTGAGCGGTAGGCGTGCGCGACGTCAGCGCGCAGGGCCGTCAGCAATAGCCGAGCCGACGGTACCAATCGATGGTGTCGCGCAGGGTCTGCGAGAGCGGACGCGGGCGGAATCCGAGCTGGCTGCGCGGCGCCTGCGGATTGAGCCAATCGTGCTGTGCAAGCAGGGCCGGCACAAGCGAAAGCATCGGAGGCTCCGCGCCCGCCGCGCTTAGCATCAGCTCCGCCAGCCATGCCGGCAGCACAGCTGCGGCGGGCGGCACTTCGTAGCGCGGCGGCGCGCATCCGCCGAGCTCGCAGATCCAGTCGAACAGCGCATCAACCGCGATGTCGTGCCCGGCAAGCAGTGCCGGCGCGCCGTAGCGCTCCGCCTCCAGCGCGTCGAGCGCAGCCGCCGCGACCTCGCGCACGTCGATCACGTTGAGCACGATCCGCGGCATCAGGCGGATCTCGCCGCACAACAGGCGTGGCACGAAGCATCGCTCGCGCTCCTTGAGGTCCCCAGGGCCGAGGCAGACGGTGGGATTGACGATCACCACCGGGATACCCGCGCGCGCCGCGCGAATCAGCTCCGATTCGATCGCCTCCTTCACCGGGAAGTACGGATGAAGCCGGCGCGCCAGCGCGGCCTGCCATCCCCCCAATCCGGCCCGCGGACGAACCATCGTGGTAAAGCTGCTGACGTAAATGAGCCGCGCGCTATGCGTTCGCACGACCGCGAGCAGACGCCGCGTGCGTTCGCGCGCATACGCGATCGGATCGGGCTCCGCGCGGTCGAATAATCGACGCAGCCGCAACGGATAGGGAGCAGCGGCGTCCACCACGACGCCGTGGCCCTCGGCCCACGCTTCCAACTGGCCCGGGGCGTCGGCGTCGCCGCATACGCGGGCGACCGCAAGGCCCTGGAGATTGAGGGGCGGCTCGGCGCGCCGGCTCGCCGCCGTGACCCGATAGCCGCGCGAGAGCAGTTCGCGAGCGATGGCGCTGCCGATATGGCCGGTTGCGCCGAGTACGAGCGCCCCTGTGCGCTTCTCGGTGCCTGCGGCTGTGACGCTGCGGGTCCCGACGGCCATACCGCGGACGGCGCCGCGCGGCGAGCAATGGGATGCGCGCGACGCATGAGCTATAGCCCAAGCATCGCCCGGCGGCCAAACTCCCCGCGGCCGAGCTTGTTCGCGCGCTCGGCTGTCGGCTACTGTCTGCATCGAAAATCGGCAGCGCTGAGGAATCGATCGCAATGGAACAGGAACTGGCAGGCAAGGTCGCAATCGTAACCGGCGCCGGGCGCATGCGCAGCATCGGGCGTCCGATCGCCAAGCGGCTCGCGCAGGCGGGCGCCGCAATCGTCATCACCGGCACCGGACGCGCGCCCGAGCACTACCCCGACGACGAGAAGGCGGCGGGATGGCGCGATATCGAGAGCGTCGCCGACGAGATCCGGCGGGCGGGCGGCCGATGCCTGGCGCTGGTTTCCGACATCCGCGACGAGCGTGCCGTCGATTCGCTGATCGAGCGCACACTGGCCGAGTTCGGCCGTCTGGATATCGTGATCAACAATGCCAGCGCCGCCCGTGGCCCCGACCGGGTCGCGACGGTCGAGCTTCCCTACGAGGTCTGGAAGAAGGTGCTGGTGACCAACCTCGACGGCACCTTCCTGCTCTCGCGCGCGGCGGCGCGCCGGATGATCGCCCAGGGCCAGGGCGGCAGCATCGTCAACATCTCCTCGATCGCGAGCAAGATCGCGGGGGCCAACGCCGCCGCCTATTCGGCCTCCAAGGCCGGCGTCAACGCGCTCGCGCGCTCGATGGCGCTGGAGCTGGCGCGCCACGGGATCAGGGTCAACGCGGTATGCCCGGGCGTAATCGACACCTTCCGGATGGACGATCTGGGGCGCGGCGAGAGCTGGAAGAACTTCATCAAAAGTTTCATCCCGCTCGGCTACGCGGGCGACGGCAGCGAGTGCGCCGAGTTCGTGCTCTTTCTGGTCAGCGATCGCGGCAAATGGATCACCGGTCAGGCGATCAATATCGACGGCGGTTCGGTCTGGGGCAACTGAGCGCCCGCGCGGGCGCGGCCGCTCCGCTCAGCCCTTGGGCAGGCCGAGCACGCGCTCGCCGATGATGTTGTGCTGGATCTCGTTAGTGCCGGCCGCGATCGTGCCGCGCCGCGCCGCGAGCATCCGATGCGACCACTTGCCGTGGTCGAGCGCGCCCGGGGCGCGATACTCGAACTGGCTGTAGGGCCCGAGCAGCTCCATCGCGAACGTCTGGATGCGCAGGTTGAGGTCGGTCGTGCCCAGCTTCATGAGCGAGCCCTCGGGGCCGGGCGGCAGCCCCCTGAGCTGGCGCGTCAGCTGGCGATAGCTCGTGTACTTGAGCGCCTCCGCCTCGCAGGCGAAGCGCGCGATACGCTGGCGCACATAAGCGTCCTCCCACGCCGGCCGGCCGTTGCGCTCGACCCGGGCCGCGAGGTCGCGCAACTGGCGCACCTCGACCATCATGTCGGTGCGGCCGCCGTGGATCGTCCGCTCGAACATCATGTTGGTCATCGCGACCAGCCATCCCTGGTTCTTCTCGCCGACGAGATTGGCCCTGGGCACCGCGACGTCTTCGAAGAAAACCTGGTTGAAACCATGCTCCCCGGTGATTTGGATGAGCGGTCGGATCGTAACCCCGGGACTTTTCAGATCGACCAGCAGATAGCTCAGCCCCTTATGCTTGGGCAGGCTGGGGTCGGTGCGGCAGAGCAGCGTGGTGAAGTCGGCGTGATGGGCGTTCGAGGTCCATACTTTGGAGCCGTTGACGACGAAGTGATCACCCTGATCTACGGCGCGGGTTTCGACCGCGGCGAGGTCGGAGCCGTGGTTCGGCTCGGAAAGCCCCTGGCACCAGATCTCCTCGGCCGGGGGGATTTTCGGGATGTAGCGCCTTTTCTGTTCGGGCGTGCCCCATTGCATCAGGGTCGGCCCGACGCGGGCGATACCCTGAAAGTTGACCGTCGGCGGCGCCTTCACGCGGTCGAGCTCCTGCTGGTAGATGATCTGCTGGAGCAGGGTCGCGCCGCGTCCGCCGTACTCCTTGGGCCAGTGGATGCACATCCAGCCGCCATCGTAGAGCTTGCGATGCCATGCGCGGCGGCGCTCGAACTCCTCGCGGGTGTCGGGATCGTGCAGTTCGCCGTCGTCGCGCCAGTCGCGCGGCAGATTGCGCTCCAGCCAACTCCGGAATTCCAGGCGGAAGGCTTCGTCCTCTTCGCTGAACTTAAAGTCCATCGGCGCGCCCCTTCTGCGATGGCCGCCATGCCGAGCTCGCGGTCGCAATGCCGACTACGGCTGCAGATTAGCACAGACAGGCCGCCCAATGTCTGATCGTCGGGTCCAGGCTACGGCGCGACGCCGCCCCACGGCGGCAGCGCTTCGTCCTCGACGATCGCGCGCGCCAGCATCCATCCCATCCATACGCTAAGCGCGACGCCGTGCCCGGCGTAGCCGCCGGCGACCAGCACCGCAGGCGCGTCGGGCATCGGTCCCACGAGCGGAACCATCCCGCGCGGGATCCCGATCGGCCCCGCCCATCGGTTCGCGACGCGCACCTTGCGGAGCGCCGGATGGAGTTTGCGCACACGTGCTTCGAGACGCGCCAGCGCGGCCGCGGCGTCGGCCGCTTCGAGATCGAGGTTCTCGAGCTCGCGGGGCCGGCCGTAGGCGAGGCCGGAGCCGAAAATCACGCCGCCGTCCGGCATCAACCGGCCCCATAAGTACGGCGTGTCAATTGTGTAAAAGGGAAAGCCCGCGCCCAGGCCAATCTCGTCGATCACGGACGGGGCGAGCGGCGCGGTCGCCAGCGCGAAGGTCAGCGCGCTCTCAACGTGCCGGACGTCCGGGAGCAGCGCGCTGGTCCATGCGTTAACAACGACGATCACTCGGCGCGGCCGGATCGTCGCGCCATCGAGTTCGAGCGCTGGTTCCGGCGCGACGTCGATGCGGCGCACTGCGGCATGTTCATGGACAATCGCGCCGGCGTCGGCCGCCGCGCGCACGAGGCCGCAGAGCAGCGCCATCGGGTCAACCGTGCCGCCCACGACCGTTCGCGCGATCCGGATCCCGACGCCGGCGTCCTTCCATGGCAGCGCGCCGCTCGGCGTGCCGGGATGATCGTCGCATCCGTCGTCATCGGCATCGTCGCGATGCTCTATCTCCCAGCAACCGGGCAGCCGCAGATCGCAGTCGAGCTTCGCGTCCTCGACCAGCCGCGCAAGCTGCGGGACGCACTGGCCGACGCCCTTGAGAACTCCTCTCGCGGTGCCCTCCAGCACGATCCCGCCGGTGCGTCCGCTGGCGCCGTCGCCCACGCGCGCGGCTTCGAGCAGCACCGCGCGTATGCCGCTCCGCGCGACGTGGTATGCGGCGGAAGCGCCGGTGAGGCCGCCACCGACGATCGCAACCTCGGGCGCCGAATCCTGAAGCGAGCGCGTCGGAAGCTCGACGCGCCGCCATGGCGGTTCGCCCCACGAGCGCATCACTCGGATTGTCGGCGGGCGCACGGGGCCGGTCAACGGCAATCGGCACGCCCGGCGCGGCGACGGCCTAGTCGTCGAACTCCTCGATAGCGCCGAAAAGATGGTAAGCCGGCAGCGACAGCGCCGCCTTGGCGTCGCGCAGCGCCCGACTGCGGTCGAGCGCTCCGCGCGAGTATCCGCTCCACAGCCACAGGCGGTTGCTGTCCGCCTGCCAGATGGCAATCGGCGAAAGC
Source organism: Candidatus Binataceae bacterium (assembly GCA_035650475.1). NCBI lineage: Bacteria > Candidatus Binatota > Binatia (SeqCode) > Binatales (SeqCode) > Binataceae (SeqCode) > Binataceae bacterium (SeqCode). The sequence goes on along the minus strand of DASRHP010000009.1, from coordinate 127,097 downwards.
ACCTGCCGCGCCGCGCCGTCGTGCATGAAGCCGCGCGCCGCCTCGAAGCTGGAGAAGCTTCGCGCTTCGCGCCTGCCGCGGCGGTAGAACACGGCGACGTACATCGCGCTCCACAGTAGGAGGGCAAGCCCAAGGCTCGTCAAGAGCGAACGAGCAGGCGTGATTTTCCTGCACGGATGAGGCCGTTGCGCCGTTTGTGGAGGGCCGATATCGTGGTGCGCGGGGGGCGCTGCAAGCGAAGCCCCCGCTTCTCACCCAAGCAGCCGCTTTCGAGGAGCCCGCGATGAAGGTCGTCGTCAATCATAATTTGTGCGAAGGCAACGCCCGCTGCGTCGAGGTCGCGCCGCAGGTCTTCGAATTGCGCGACGACGACCGCAGCTACGTGCTGATCGAACGCCCGCCGCAGGCGCTGCGCGCCAAGGTCGAACTGGCGGTGAGCCTCTGTCCGCGCCAGGCCATCCGGATAATCGAGGAATAGCCGGCAGGCGGCCCCTCCGGCAGGGACGATACGGAATTCAGCGCCCCGCGAGGATTAACCAATCAATGGCAGCTCTGAGCCTCGAAACGATCGACATACTCGATCCCGACCTTTACGTGCAGCGCGGCTACCCGCACGAGGAATGGACGCTGCTCAGGCACGAGGCGCCGGTCTTCCGCTACGAACGAGCGCGGGTCGAGCCGTTCTGGGCGGTCACCACCCACGCCGACATCGTGACCGTCTCGCGCCAACCCGAGCTGTTCCGCAGCGGCCAGCTGCTGTTCGTCTCGATGGACGAAGAAGGCGCGCCTGCGGCCGACGAGGCGATCCTGCGCCAGCTCCTCAACATGAACCCGCCCGAGCACGGCGCCTATCGCTCGGTGGTCAGCGGGCGCTTCACGCCGCGCGCGGTCCAGCAACTGCGCGGCCAGATCGATTCGATCACCGACGAAGTGCTCGACGGCCTGATTGGCCGCGAGGAGTGCGACTTCGTGACCGAGGTCTCGGCCAAGCTGCCGCTGGCCGTGATCGCCGAGATGTTCGGGATCCCGCGCGCCGACTGGGACATGATGTTTCGGCTGAGCAACGCGATGATCGGCCCCGCGGACCCTGAATACGGCGGCAGCGAGACGATCAAGGAGAACCTCGAGCGCGCGCGGATGGAGTTCTTCCAGTACTTCACGCAGCTTTGCGAGGACCGCCGGCGCGCGCCGCGCGACGACCTCGCCAGCGCCCTCGCCAACGGCAAGGTCAACGGCGAGGCGCTGCCGCCCTTCGAGTTGCTGTCCTACTTCGCCCTGCTGATAATCGCGGGCAACGAGACCACGCGCAACGCGACCACCGGCGGGCTCCACGCGCTCATAACACATCCGGATCAGTTCGAGCGGCTGCGGCGCGACCCCGCGCTGATCCCCTCGGCGACCGAGGAGATCATCCGCTGGACCTCGCCAGTGATCCAGTTCGCGCGCATCGCGAACGCCGACACCGAGCTGCACGGGCAGAAGATCCGCGAGGGCGACGTGCTGGCACTGTTCTACCCGTCGGCCAACCGCGACGAGAAAATCTTCGAGCGGCCGTTCGAGTTCGACGTCGCGCGCTCACCCAACTATCACATCGCCTTCGGCATCGGCGAGCACTACTGCCTGGGCGCAAACCTGGCGCGGCTGGAGTTGCAGTCGATGTTCCGGCAGCTGGCCGCGCGACTGGAGCGGGTCGAACTCGCGGGGCCGGTCCAACGGATGCGCTCGTCCTTCGTCGGCGGCATCAAGCACATGCCGATCCGCTACCGTATCCGCCCGCGCCAGTAGTCCACTTCCCTCGATCCGCCCCCCAGGCTGCGCGACCCGCAGCCCCGAAACCATAGGAGCGTGAGGGTTGCGGTCGAATCTCCCGCAGCTTGACGCGCCCGCTGCTTTGGGCGAGGAAGATAGCCATGGCCGAGCTGTGGGAGAACGGAATCGAGCGGATGCTGGCGCGCGTGCGCGACACGGTTGAGCGCGTGCAAAGCGGCTTTCCGCATTGGGGCAATCCGGAAACCGGAGCATGGACGGTCACCGCGGACGGCGACTGGACCGGCGGTTATTGGATCGCGATGCTCTGGCTCGCCTGCCGCGATATCCGCGAGCAATCCTACCGCCGCCGCGCCGCCGAACTCGCCGACAAGCTGCGCGCGCGGATTAACCTGGCCTCGGTCTTCAAGGCCGTGCCCTTCTACTACGGCGGCAGCCTTGGACACATCCTGCTCGACGACGCGGCCGGGCGCGAGATCGCGCTCGCCGCGGCCGAGAGCCTCATACGACTGTACAATCCGGCGCTCGGGCTGATGCCGCTTGGCGCCGAGGCCGAGGAAGGCTCCCGCGTCGGCCCCGCCGAGAGCAGCATCGACAGCCTCTTCGCGACACCGTTTCTGCTGTGGGCGGCGCGCGAGAGCGGCAATTCGCGGATGCGCGAGATCGCGTGCAGCCACGCCGCGCGCGTGATCGACCTCCATCTGCGCGACGACGGCACCTTTATCCAGTCCACCACGCTCGACTCCGCAAGCGGCGCTGTTCTTCGCCACTATACGCACAAGGGATACAGCGACCGCAGCACCTGGGCACGCGCGCAGGCATGGGGAGTGCTGCTCTCGGCGATGAGCTACATTCGCGAGCCGGGCGAGCGCCGATGGCTTGCGGCGGCGCAGCGCGGCGCCGATTGGTGGATGGCCCATGTACCCGCCGACCGCGTGGCGTTTTGGGATTTCGACGATCCCGCGATCCCTGAGGTCGAGCGCGACACCGCGGCGACCGCCGCGATGTCGGCGGGCCTGCTCAAGCTGAGCGCTGTCCTTTCAGATCCGGCTAAACAGAGTCAGTATCGGCGCTTCGCCGAGGAAACCGTAGCCGCGCTCGTTCAACGCTATCTGACTCCGACCGGGAAGGACGACCGCCGCGTGCCGGGAATCCTGACCGAAGGCTGCTTCAACAAGCGCAACGACTCGCGCAACCAGGATGCGGTTACCCGCAACGAACTGATATTCGGCAGCTACTACCTCTTCGAGGCGCTGCACATCCTCGCCGGCAAACTCGATCCTAAACTGGTCTAGTCTGCGGGCAAGCGGCTAATCGCGATGGCGGCCAGGGCAAAGGCGACGCGGCTTATAGACAACCGCAGGGTGATCGTCACCGAGTGGAGCTTCAGGCCGGGCGACGCCACCGGTTTCCATACGCACGCGCACGACTACGTGGTGGTCCCGCTGACCAGCGGCACTCTCAGAATTGTGGACACAGACGGCAATGCAGGTGACGCTCGGCTCGTGACCGGCGTCCCCTACGCGCGCGATGCCGGCGTCTCCCATGACGTGGTCAACGCCAATCCCTTCACCTTCCGCTTCATCGAGATCGAACTGAAGTAGCGCGCGGCGCGCCCGCTCAGATCAGCCGCAGCTCCTTCATCGCTGCGTGGAGCTTTTCGGCGGGGCCAGGCGACATCTGGCACAGTGGCATCCGCATCTCGGCCGTGCACTTGCCCATAAACGCGAGCGCCTGCTTGACCGGGATCGGATTGGTCTCGACGAACAGCGCGCGGACCAGCGGCAGCAGCTTGTAGTGCAGCTCGCGCGCGCGGGCGAAGTCGCCCGCCAGCGCCGCCGCCGCCAGCTCGTGGGTCTCGCGCGGCATCACGTTGCTCACCGTCGCAATCACTCCCTTGGCCCCAAGCGCCATCAGCGGCAGCGTGAGCGAGTCGTCGCCTGAGAGGATCGTCAGACGATCGCCGCACAAGCGCCGGATGTCCGAAGCCTGGTCCATCGAGCCCGAAGCTTCCTTGATCGCCACGATGTTGCGCACCTCGCACAGGCGGGCGAAGGTTTCGGGCGCGATGTTGGAGGCGGTGCGGCCCGGGATGTTGTACACGATAATCGGTAGATCAACGGCGGTTGCGACCGTGCGGTAGTGGCGGTAGATGCCCTCCTGGGTGGGCTTGTTGTAGTAGGGCGAGATCATCAGCGCGCCGTCGGCGCCGGCCTCGCGCGCGGCGGCGGTCAGCCGGATCGCCTCGGCGGTCGAATTCGAGCCGGTACCGGCGACCACCGGCACGCGGCGGCGCGCCTGCTCGACCACGATCTTGACCACCTGGTCGTGCTCGGCATGAGTGAGGGTGGCCGACTCGCCGGTGGAGCCGCAGGGCACCAGGCCGTCGACGCCGCCCTGGATCTGGAACTCGACCAGCTCGCGCAGCGCACGCTCGTCAACCTCGCCGTCACGGAAGGGAGTTACGATCGCCGTCAGTGCGCCGTTGAACATTGCTTCGCCCTCCTGGCCTAGGCCGTGACGGGCACCAGTTCGCCGTCGCCGACCTCGACCTCGCCGCTGAAGACTTCGACCGCCTCGCCGGTCATCATCACGTGATTGGCGCCCTCGCCTCGTTCGCGCCATTCGATCTCCAGCCGCCCGCCGCGCAGTTCAACCGTCGCGCGCCGCTCGGCGCGCCGGGTCAGCACGGCGGCGACCAGCGAGGCACAGGCGCCGGTGCCGCAGGCGAGCGTCTCGCCCGAGCCGCGCTCCCAGACCCGCATCTTAAGCTGGTCGCGCGCGCGCGGCAGGATGAACTCGGTATTGACGCGACGGGGGAAGAACGGATGGTGCTCGAACTGGCGGCCGAGGCGAGCGAACTCGTAATCATCGAGCGCGAAGATCGCCTCGTCGTCAATGAACACCACGCAGTGCGGATTGCCCATCGAAACCGCGGTGATCAGCCACAAGCGCCCGGCAACTTCAAGCGGATAGTCGACGATGCGCCCGTCCGCGGCGACCGGAATCTCGCGTCCTTCCAGGATCGGCTCGCCCATGTCCACGGTCGCAGCGGCGACGCGGCCGCCGCCGCCGTCGAGCCTGAGTGCGACGGTCTTGAGCCCCGCGTCCGTCTCGATCCGCAGCGGGCTTTGCGGATGGGCGCAGCGCTCGTAGTGCAGTCGGGCGACGCATCGGATCCCGTTGCCGCACATGTCGCCGCGGCTGCCGTCGGCATTGTACATCTCCATCCGCACGTCGGCGTACTTGGCGGGCGCGAGCAGGATCAGCCCGTCGCCGCCGATGCCGAAGTGCCGATCGGAAAGCCGGCGTGCGAGCGCGGCGGGATCGGCGGGACGCACGCGGTCGGCGACGACGTAGATATAGTCGTTGCCGCAGCCGTGCATCTTGGTGAACTTCAGGCGCGCCATCAGGAGGCCCCGTCCGCCGGCAGGCGCACCAGCTTCTCGCCGCGCACCAAGTCCTCGAAGCGCTCGCGCTCGCGCACGACGTGGACCGTCGCGCCGTCCACCATGATCTCGGCGGCACGCGGGCGGCTATTGTAGTTTGACGCCATCACAAAGCCGTAGGCGCCCGCGCTCATCACCGCGAACAGATCGCCCTCGCGCGGCTCGGGAATCTCGCGCTCACGCGCGAAGAAGTCGCCGCTCTCGCATACCGGGCCGACGACGTCGGCGGTGACCATCCGCCCCCCGGCGCGTCGCTCGACCGGCAGTATCTCGTGATAAGCCTCGTACAAGACCGGCCGAATCAGGTCGTTCATTGCGCCGTCGACTACGATGAAGCGCTTGACGTCGGTTTCCTTGACGTAGAGCACGCGGGTGACCAGCACGCCAGCGTTGCCGACCAGCACCCGGCCGGGTTCGATGATGATCTTGAGCCCCAGCCTGCGCAGCGGGCCGAGCAGCGCGGCGGCGTACTCCGCTGGCGGCGGCGGCTCTTCCTGATAGGGGATTCCGAGTCCGCCTCCGAGGTCGAGATAGCGCAGCGCCACGCCTGTCTCGCGCAAGCGGGTTACGATCCCGGCGACCTTGGCCGCCGCCTCGGAAAACGGCGAGGTCTCAGTTATCTGCGATCCGATATGGGTGCTGAGCCCGACCAGCTCGAGGTCGCCGAGAGCGCGCGCCTCTGCGTAGTACTCGTCAACCTGCGACAGCGGCACGCCGAACTTGCTGTCGCGATGGCCCGTGGAGATGTGCGGATGGGTGCCGGGGTCGAGGTCGGGATTGACGCGCAGGCTGACCGGTGCGCGCCGCCCGATCCGCCGCGCGACCTGGGCCACACGATGCAGCTCGGGGCGCGACTCGACGTTGATCATCAGGATGCCGGCCTCGATCGCCGCCTTGATCTCCTCTTCGGTCTTGCCGACGCCCGAGAACACGATCTTGCGCGGGTCGGCGCCCGCGCGCAGGCAGCGCATCAGCTCGCCCACCGAAACGATATCGAAACCCGCGCCCATCGCGGCGAACAGGCCGAGCACGCTCAGGTTGGAGAGCGCTTTCATCGCGTAGCAGATCAGATGGTCGCTGCCGGCGAAGGCCTCGTCCATCACACGAAAATGCCGGCGCAGCGTGCGCGTGCTGTAGATGTAGAGCGGAGTGCCAAAGCGCTCGGCGAGATCGGAAATCGCGACTTCCTCGGCGAACAGGCGGTTATCCTTATAGGCGAAATAGTTCATGCGTGAAATTGCGGGCGCCAGGTGGGCGCAGCCCGTGCCGGCGCGCTACGTTTCTATCACAGCCGCACCGAGTCGATAAACTGCCACTTCGCGCAACGCGCCCGTCAGGGCGTCGACACCGGCGCCGGAAGCTGCGCGCTCGGTGTGGGCAGCACAAAGCTTTCGGGGCTCGGCGGCGGCCTGGGCGTAGTACGGATCAGTTCGGCTACGTTGGAGGGCTCGCTCTGATAGCCGTCGGTGGTCTCGGCAATCATGAGATAGCGGTAGGTGTGGCCCATCACGGCGCTGCGATCGACGTAGGTGAAGCGGCGCACCTTCTGGAAGCGCTCCTGGTCGGTCACCGGCAGTTCGGCCAGCTCACTGAACCGGCCCGCGCCCTCAGCGCGCATCAGGCGGAAGCCGGCGAGATCGCGCAACTGCCTGCCGCTGGTGTATTTCATCGGCCGGCTCCAGCTCAGCCGCACGCCATGAGGATCAGGCTCGGCGGAGAGGTCGTTAACGCGTTCGGGATGGGTCTGCGAGGGCGGTATCGGGCGGCTCTTCGCGCCGCATCCCGCGCCCACCGCAAGCGCGAAAACGGCCGCTGCCGCAACCACCGCCCGCCATCGCATTCTCTTCATCGCTGCTCCTCAAATCTCCGCAGGTAACGGCGCATCGCGACCGCCGCCGGACCGCCCGCAAGGCTGCGCGCGCGCACCGAGCCCGCCGCGCTCAAGCGGCGAAGCGCGTCGGGCCCGAAGGCGTCCGAATGGCGGCGCAAATCCGCAAGCGTCAGGTCTTCCAGCCGGCGCCCGGCCTCGCTCGCCTCGCGTACGAGCGCGCCGACGATCTCATGGGCGCGCCGAAACGGAACGCCGCGGCGCACCAGGTACTCGGCAATATCGGTGGCGAGCGCAAACCCGCCCGCCGCCGCGCGCATCGCCGCCAGGTCGAAGGCCAGCCGCGGCCACAGCTTTGCGAGCAGCGCGAGCGCGGGCTTGAGCGTGTCGAGCGCGTCGAAGGCGCGCTCTTTGTCCTCCTGGAGATCGGAATTGTACGCGAGCGGCAGCCCCTTGAGCACGGTAAGCATCGCGACCAGATCGCCGACGATGCGCCCGCTCTTGCCGCGGACCAGCTCGAGCAGGTCGGGGTTCTTCTTGTGCGGCATCATCGAGCTGCCCGTGGAAAATTCGTCGGGCAGGGCGACGAAGCCGAACTCGGAGCTGCTCCACAGGATGACCTCTTCCGCCATCCGCGACAGATGCACGGCGCAGAGCGCCGCGGCAGCGAGAAAATCCACGACGAAGTCGCGATCGGCGACCGCGTCGAGGCTGTTTTCACTGATTCGCGCAAAGCCCAGCTCGCGCGCGACCGCGCGCCGATCGATCGGTAAGGTGGTGCCGGCGAGCGCGCCCGCCCCCAGCGGCATCACCGCCGTGCGCTCCCGCACCTGAACGAAGCGCTCGCGGTCGCGCCCGAGCATCTCGATGTAGGCGCCCAGATGGTGCGCGAGCGTCACCGGCTGGGCGCGCTGAAGATGGGTGTAGCCGGGCATCACCGCATCGAGGTGGCGGCGGGCGAGCGCGGCGAGCGTGCGGCGCAGCCCGTCGATGAGCGCGATCACTTCGCCGAGCTCGTCGCGCAGGTACAGGCGCAGATCGAGCGCGACCTGGTCATTGCGCGAGCGCGCGGTATGGAGCTTGCGCGCGGGCGCACCGATTCGCTCGGTCAGCCGGCGCTCAATCGCAAGATGGATGTCCTCGTCGGCGAGGTCGAAACGGAAGCGGCCAGCCGCGATCTCGCGCTCGATCGCGCGCAGGCCGGCGGTAATCTTTACCGCCTCGCTCCGGCTCAGCAGCCCGACCCGGGCGAGCATCCGCGCGTGCGCGATCGAGCCGCGAATATCGTGGCGGTAAAGCCTGCGGTCGAACGGCAACGAGGCAGTAAACGCCTCGACCTCGGGCAAGCGCGCGCGCACGAAGCGGCCGCGGATAAGCCCGCCGGGCTTGGCTGAACTTGCGTGGGAAGCTGCGGCGCCGGCGCGGAGCGAGCGGTGCGAGGCGGCAGGTTTTGTCAGGCGACGCGCTTTTTTCACTGCGGAAGCTTCGAAGTTGCCCAAATCGAGCGGCCGGCACAAGTGGTGCGCCCCGCTTCCCTCGCGCCGGCCATCCGCGCGATCACCCGCGGCCGCGCACCGCGTTCAGCGCGGAGTTGCGGTGCGGCAAAGGCAGCCGCGCGCCGCGCAGGTCATCACGCCGTTGGGATGGGTCACGTGGACGTCCATCTTGTGGTTGCACTTGGGGCAGCGCCCGGTACCCGGGCGCGGGACCAGGCGCGGGGCGGGACGCGGAGGCCTGAACTGAATCACCTTGCCCATCGCGCCCGCTCCCCCTCAGCGTCCACCCTCGGGCTTGCGCCCGCCCAGCCGCGCCAGCGCCCGCAGGCGCATCGAGTTGAGCCGGATAAAGCCCTCGGCGTCGGCCTGGCGGTAGCCGCCGGCCTCCTCGAAGCTTGCCAAGGATGGGTCGTAGAGCGAATTGGGCGACTTGCGCCCGACGATCCGAACTCCGCCCTTGTAAAGCTTCAGCCGCGCGGTGCCGGTGACGGTCTGCTGCGCGCGATCGACCAGCGCCTGGAGCGCCTCGCGCTCGGGCGCAAACCATTGCCCGTTGTACACCATCTCGGCGTAGCGCGGGATCAGCGAATCGCACAGATGCAGGCTTTCGCGGTCGAGCGCAAGCTGCTCGACCGCGCGATGCGCGTGCATCAGCATCGTCACCCCCGGGCTTTCATACACACCGCGCGACTTGATCCCGACGTAGCGGTTCTCGACCAGGTCAACCCGGCCGACGCCATGGCGGCCGGCGATAGCGTTGGCGCGCTCGATGAGCGGCGCGGGATCGAGCGGCTGACCGTTGATCGCGACCGGATCGCCGCCCAGGTAGTCCACCTCGACGTACTCGGGCGCGTCGGGCGCGCTCTGGGGCGCAACGGTCAGCCGGAACATGTCGTCGTACGGTTCGCGCCAGGGGTCTTCGAGGATGCCGCCCTCGTAGCTGATGTGGACGAGGTTGCGGTCCATCGAGTAGGGTCGCTCGGCGGTGACCGGCACCGGGATTTTCTTTTCGCCGGCGTAGGCGATCATGTCGGCGCGGCCGCGGAAGGGCCATTGCGGATGGCGCCAGGGCGCGATCACCTTGAGCTCGGGCGCCAGCCGCGCGAAGGCGAACTCGAAGCGCACCTGGTCGTTGCCCTTGCCGGTGGCGCCGTGAGCGACCGCGTCGGCCCCCTCGGCGCGCGCGATTTCGACCTGGCGCTTGGCGATCGCCGGGCGCGCGATCGAGGTGCCCAGCAGGTAGTAGCCCTCGTACACCGCGTTGGCGCGCAGCATCGGGAAGACGAAGTCGCGCGCGAACTCCTCGCGCAGGTCCTCGAGATAGAGTTTGCTCGCGCCCGTCCTGAGCGCCTTTTCTTCGAGTCCAGCGACCTCCTCGGCCTGGCCAACGTCAGCGCAGTACGCCACCACCTCGCATCCGTAGCAGTCGCGAATCCACCGCAGGATGACCGAAGTATCGAGCCCGCCGGAGTAGGCGAGTACCACTTTGCTTATGCCGGAAGTCGCCACGGAGCCATCTTAGGAAATTCGGCGGCGCGCCTTAAGTGGGGGCGGCCTCGCCCGGGCCCGCGCCGGTGGCGATCACCGCCGGCCGCAGCAGCCAGACCATCACCGCTTTCTGCGCATGGAGCCGATTCTCGGCCTGCTCGAGCACCAGCGAGCGCGGGCCGTCGAGCACGTCGTCGGTAATCTCCTCGCCGCGATGGGCGGGCAGGCAGTGCATCACGCAGGCGCCACGACGCGCATGCGCGAGCAGCTCGCGGTTGACCTGGAAGCGCTTGAAGTCGCGCCGGCGCTGCGCCGCCTCCTTCTCATGCCCCATCGAGGTCCACGTGTCGGTGTACACGGCGTCGGCGCCGCGCACCGCCTCGACCGGGTCGTGCGTGAGCAGGCCGAACTTGCCGCGACGCATCCGCTCGACGAACTCGCCCTGCATCTCGTAGCCCGGCGGACAGGCCACGCGCAACTCGAAGCCCAGCAACGCGGCCGCCTCGACCCAGCTCTGCGCCATATTGAAGCCGTCGCCGACGAAAGCGACGCGCAGCTTCTTCAGATCGCCGAAGTGTTCGCGCAGGGTCAGCAGGTCGGCCAGCAGCTGGCACGGATGGAGCAGGTCGGTGAGGCCGTTGATAACGGGCACGCTCGCCTCCTGCGCCAGCTCGACGCAGATCTCGTGCGCGAAGGTGCGGATCATGATCAGATCGACCCACCGCGAGAGATTGCGCGCAACATCCTTGACCGATTCGCGCTCGCCGATCCCGATGTCCTGCGGGGCGAGGTAGATCGCGTGGCCGCCGAGCTGCGCCATCCCGGTCTCGAACGTCAGCCGGGTGCGCAGCGACGGTTTCTGGAAAATCATCGCAAGCGTTCGGCCGCGCAGGTACGGATGCTCGAACCCGGCGCGCAGCTCAGCCTTGAGCCGCGCGGCCAAGCCGAGGATTCCGTCCGCCTCGGCCGGCGCAAGCGAGCTCAGATCGAGCAGGTCACGCTTGACGCGCGCGCGGCGTGGCCGGATAAGCCGCGCGGCGGCGGCACGCGGCGCGCCCACGGGAGCCTGCCCTGCCTTGCCCGCCGCACTCATCCTGCAGCCGTGGTTCCGGCCGACAGCGCGCGTTCGATTATCGCCAGCCCGGCCTCGGCCTCGTCACGGGTGAGCGTCAGCGGAGGCAGCAGGCGGAGCACGTTATCGGCGGTGGCGTTGACCAGCAGCCGTTGGCGGATGCAAGCGTCGGCGGCGCTCTTGGCCTCGCCCTTGAGTACAATGCCGATCATCATCCCGAGGCCGCGCACCTCTTTGACCCGGCTGCATCCCTTGCCAAACTTGCGCAGCCGCTCGAGCATGTAGGCTCCGACCTGCGTGGCGTTTTCGAGCACGCCGTCCTGCTCGAGCGCGTCGAGCACCGCGAGCGCGGCGGCGCAGGAGACCGGGTTGCCGCCGAAGGTTGAGCCGTGGCTTCCCGGGGTGAAGCTTTGTGCAATTTCGGCCTTCGCGATCGCGGCGCCGATTGGCAGGCCGCCGCCGAGCGCCTTGGCAAGGGTCATGATGTCGGGCTTGACGCCGGCATGCTGCCAGGCAAACAGCCTGCCCGTACGGCCCATCCCGGTCTGCACTTCGTCGAAGATGAGCAGGAGCCTGCGCCGGTCGCACAGGTCGCGCAGACGCTTGAGATAGTCACCGTGCGGCATCACCACGCCGCCTTCGCCCTGGATCGGCTCGACCAGGATCGCAACCGTCTCATCGTGGACCGACTTCTCGATTGCCCCGGCATCGTCGTACGGCACGAGGCGAAAGCCCGGCACCAGCGGCTGGAAGCCGATATGATACTTCTCCTGGCCCGTCGCGCTCAGCGTGCCGAAGGTGCGGCCGTGGAAGGAACCGAGCGTCGAGATGACCTCGAAACGGCCGCCGCCGCGGTCGTGGCCCCATCGCCGCGCCAGCTTCAGCGCGGCCTCGTTGGCCTCGGCGCCCGAGTTGCAGAAGAAGACCCGCCCGTCGCCGAAGTGCGCGCACAGGCGTGCGGCCAGCCGCGCCATCGGCTCGGTATGGAACACGTTGGAGACGTGGGTGACCTTCTCGGCCTGCTCCTTGATCGCGCGCACTACACGTGGGTTGCCGTGGCCGAGATTGTTGACCGCAAGCCCGCAGAAGAAGTCGAGGTAGCGGTTGCCGTCGGCGTCATAGAGGTAGGCGCCGGTGGCGCGCACGAAGGCCAGTGGCACGCATCCGTAGGTGTTGATCAGGTTCTGATGGGCAAGTTCGACGATCTCGGCGTTATTCATGCGTTCTTTTCCCTCCGCCGGGCCGGGCCGTATCCGGCGCCTCACGAATCGGCGCTGGCGCGCGGCGCCCACGAGCAGCCCCGGCGCGCACGCCGTCTAAGCTCTATGCCACAGCGCGCGGCGGAATGCTCGTCCCGCACCTGAGCATCCTCACCCGACCCCGCCGCCGACAGTGCAAACCGATGTCGCGGCTGCCGCCGCCAGCGGCCGCTCGCGTCCGGGCCTTGTCGCCCGCGACCTCACTCGGCCACAACCTCAGTGCCTATTCCTGACTCGGTGAAAATCTCGAGCAGCACCGCATGCGGCTTGCGTCCGTCGAGCACGTGGGTCTTGCGCACGCCGGCCCTCAGCGCCGCCATGCAGCATTCGACCTTCGGAATCATGCCCTCGCTGATCGCGCCGCTGGCGATCATCTCTTTCGCCTCATCCACGGTAAGCGTCGAGACGAGCTTGGCGTCTTTGTCTTTAATTCCCTCGACGTCGGTCAGCAGGATGAGCTTCTCGGCGCCGAGCGCGGCTGCGATATCGCCGGCGGCGACGTCGGCGTTGATGTTGTAGGTCTGACCGTCGCGGCTGTAGCCGATCGGCGCGATCACCGGGATGAAACCCGCGGCCTCCAGCGGCACCAGCACCTGCGGGTTGATCTCGGCGACCTCGCCGACCAGCCCGATATCGACCTTGGCCGGCGCGCCGCTTTCGTCCTTGACCGTCATCTCGAGCTTGCGCGCGACGATAAGCTCGCCGTCCTTGCCCGAGAGCCCCACCGCGCGGCCGCCATGGCGCGAGATCTGCGCGACGATCTCCTTGTTGAGCCGCTGAAGCACCATCTCGACCGCTTCCATCGTCTCGGCGTCTGTCACCCGCATCCCGCGCACGAAGCTCGACTTCAGACCCAGGCGGGCGATGAGTTGGCTTATCTGCGGACCGCCGCCGTGGACCACCACCGGATTGATCCCGACGGTCTTGAGCAGGACTACGTCCTGAGCAAAGCTCTCGCGCAGTTCGGCCGCCTCCATCGCGTGACCGCCGTACTTGATGACGAAGGTCTTGCCCCGGAAGCGCTGGATATAGGGCAGCGCTTCAACTAGCACCGACGCTCTTGCGATTGGGTCCTGCAACTTTGCTTCTCCGCAGGGGGAGCAGCGGCGCGGGCGGCCCGTCGGCCGCGGGGGCACGCCCTCCGCTGCGAGCTGCGACTCCCCCCGCTCTAGAGGATGTAGCGCGACAGATCCTCGTTTTTCACAATCGGGTCAAGCCGCTGATGGACGTAGGCGCTGTCGACCGTCACCGTGCGCTCGGCCAGCTCGGGCGCGCTGAACGAGAGGTCCTCCAGCAGCCGTTCGAGCACGGTATGGAGCCGGCGCGCGCCGATGTTCTCGGAGCGCGCGTTGACCTGGGCGGCGATCTCGGCTAGCGCGGCGACGCCGTCATCGGTGAAGCCAAGATGCACCCGCTCAGTTTCCATCAGCGCCACGTACTGCTTGGTCAGCGCGTTTTCCGGTTCGGTGAGGATACGGATGAAGTCGTCGCGGCTGAGCGCGCGCAGCTCGACGCGGATCGGAAAGCGCCCCTGGAATTCCGGGATCAGGTCGGAGGGCTTAGTGGTATGGAAAGCGCCAGAGGCGACGAAGAGGATGTGGTCGGTGCGGATCGCGCCGTACTTGGTGTTGACGGTCGAGCCCTCGACGATTGGCAGCAGATCGCGCTGGACGCCCTCGCGTGAGACGTCGGGGCCGTGGGCCGCCTGGCGCCCGGCGATCTTGTCGATCTCGTCGATGAAGACGATGCCGGACTGCTCGGCCCGATGAATCGCCTCGTGAGCGACCTTTTCCATGTCGACCATCCGCGCGGCTTCCTCCTGGGTGAGGAGCTCCAGCGCCTGCGGCACCTTGACCTTCTGGCGCTTGGTCTTCTTGGGCATGAACTGACCGAGCAACTCGCGCATGTTCACGCCCATCTCTTCCATCCCCTGCGGCGTCAGCACCTCGACCATCGGAGTCGTCTGCGCGGTGACCTCGACCTCGACTTCCCGCTCGTCAAGATGACCGCCGCGCAGCAGGCGGCGCAGCTTCTCGCGCGTCTCGGCATGCGAGTCGCTCTCGGGCGCGGAAGCGCCGGAAGGCGTGATGCCGACCGCGCGGCGGACCTTGGTCGGCGGCGGATAGAGGATGTCAAGCAGGCGCTCCTCGGCCGCCTCGCGCGCCTGGATCGCGACGCGTTCACGCTCCTCCTCGCGCACCATCTTGACCGAGATCTCAGCGAGGTCGCGGATCATCGATTCGACGTCGCGTCCGACGTAGCCGACCTCGGTGTAGCGCGAGGCCTCGACCTTGACGAAGGGTGCCTGGGCCAGGCGGGCAAGGCGGCGCGCGATCTCGGTCTTGCCCACGCCGGTGGGACCGATCATCAGGATATTCTTGGGCGCGATCTCATCGCGCAACTCGGGGACGACATTCTGCCGCCGCCAGCGGTTGCGCAGCGCGATCGCCACGGCGCGCTTGGCCTCGTGCTGGCCGACGATATAGCGGTCGAGCTCCGAGACGATTTCGCGCGGCGTCATCACGTAGGGGCCTGCCATCTCTCCTTCAACCGGGCCGCATCCTGCGCGCATGCCCGCACGCCAGCGCGCGCGGCCCGCGCCTCACAGCTCTTCCATTATAAACCGATCGTTGGTGTACACGCAGATCTCCGCCGCCACCCGCATCGCGCTCTCTGCGATCGCGCGCGCGCTCATCGCCGGCGCATGGCGGACCAGGGCGCGTGCCGCGGCCAGCGCATAGTTGCCGCCGGAGCCAATCGCGAGCAGGCCGTCGTCGGGCTCCAGCACGTCGCCGAGGCCCGAGATTAGCAGCGAGCTTTCGCGGTCGGCCACGACCAGCATCGCTTCGAGCCGGCGCAGCACGCGGTCGGTGCGCCAATCCTTGGCGAGCTCGACCGCAGCCCGGCGCAGGTTGCCGTTGAATTCCTGAAGCTTGGCCTCGAACTTCTCAAACAGGGTCAGCGCGTCGGCGGTCGAGCCGGCGAAGCCCGCCAGCACCTGGTCGTCGTGCAGCCGGCGGACCTTGCGCGCGCCGTGCTTCATGATCGTCTGGCCGACACTGACCTGCCCGTCGCCGGCCATCACCACGTGGCCGGCGTTACGCACGCACAGGATGGTCGTCGCGCGCACGATGTTGTCGGGCTCAGGCGCGCGGATGGGCACGGCGGTAGACCTCTTTGAGATGGTTGACGCTGACGTGGGTGTAGCGCTGGGTGGTCGCCAGGCTGGTGTGTCCGAGCATCTCCTGGATCGAGCGCAGGTCGGCGCCGGCATTGAGCAGATGGGTCGCAAAGCAATGGCGCAAGCCGTGCGGCGTGATCGAGGCGTCCAGCCCGACCCTGACGATGCGCCGGGCCAGGATGTTTTCGACCGCGCGGGTCGTCAGTCGCCCGCCGCGCAGGTTAGTGATAACCGGCCCGTCGTGCTCCCACGCCACCGGCATGGCGCGCCGCCACGTCCGCAGCGCCTCGAGCGCGGGCTCGCCGATCGGCACCAGGCGATCCTTGTTGCCCTTGCCTGACCGCACCATCACCATCCCAACGTCCTCGTCGATATCGCGCCAGTTGAGCCCGACCAGCTCGCTCACGCGCAGGCCGCAGGAGTACAGGGTCTCCAGGATGGCGCGGTCGCGCAGGGCGGCTGGGCTGCGGTTACCGTCGTCGGCTTCGAGCAGGCGGCGCACGTCGTCTTCGGGCAGGATCGAGGGCAGGCGGCGCGGGACGCGGGGCGAGCGCAGCGCGCGCGCCGGGCTGGGGGCGTCGGCTACGTTTTCGCGCCATCGGAAGAAGGCCTTGATCGCGAACAGCCTGCGCTGGACGCTGCTGCGCCGCAGTCGCTTCATCGCGTCGGACAGATAAGCGCGGATGTGGTCCGCGGTTATCGCCGCAGGATCGATTTCCTCGCCGCCGGCTCTGAGCGCGGCCCCGCGTTCGACCAGGAAGCGGCGGAAATCGCCGAGGTCGTGCCGGTAGCTCACGACCGTATGATCGGCAGCGCGCGAAGCCTTGCCCAGCGCGGCCGCGAACGCCTCTATCTCGGCCAGCATCGACTCGGGTCCAATCCGCAGGTTATGCTAGCAAGCAGTCCCCATGCGCAAAAGCAGGTCTTCGCGCGCGGGGCAATCGCCGCCCGGAGGGCGCTCACCCGCTCATGAACTGCTGGAAATGCGGCACCCGGATCGAGACGCTCGAACGAATCGGTTTCCGCCAGCAGTGCCCGAAATGCGAGCGGCCGCTGCACGTCTGCCGTAACTGCGCACATTACGACCCCGCTTACAACAATCAGTGCCGCGAGCCGATGGCCGAGCGCGTCGTGGACAAGGAGCGCGCCAACTTCTGCGAATACTTCGCGCCTGCCGTCGGCTCGGGCGGCCTGGCCGCGACGCAGTCGACACCCGAGCGTGCCGCGCGCGAGCGGCTCGAAGCGCTGTTCAAGAAAAAGCCATGAGCGGCACACGCGCGCGCCTTGTTTCCGTCTCATTCCAAGGGCAGTAAGGAATTTCGATGCTGCAGGAGCGTGGAGAACAAAGCTGAGATGGAGCGCGTCGCGGCGATAGTGCTCGCGGCCGGGATGGGCACGCGGATGCGCTCGGCGCGTCCCAAGGTGCTGCATGAACTGGCGGGCGAGCCGATGATCGGGCGGGTGATGGGTGCGCTGGCGCCGCTGCGGCCCGCGCCGCTGGTCGTGGTCGTCGGACATCTGGCCGACGAAGTCGCCGCCGCCGCGCGCAGGTTCGCGCCGAGCGATAATCTGATCTTCGCCCGCCAGCCTGGGCAGCGCGGCACCGGCGACGCCGCGCGATGCGGCCTGGCCGCGATGGGCCCGGATTTCGACGGCGACGTGCTCATCCTGTACGGCGACATGCCGCGGGTGCGCGCGGCGGCGCTCGCGGCCTTCCTCGCCGAGCATCGGCGCTCAGGCGCTCCGCTATCGTTCATCAGCACGATGATGGATCCGCCGGGGCCGTATGGCCGTGTGATCCGCGACGAGGCAGGAGCGGTGCGCGCGATCGTCGAGGTGCGCGACGCCACGCCGGCCGAGCTCGCGATCGGCGAGGTCAACAGCGGCGTCTATCTCGCCCGCGCGGACGCGCTGCGAACCCTGCTTGACGAGCTTCAGCCGAACAATGCGCAGGGCGAGTACTACCTGACCGACGCGGTCGCGATCGCTCGGCGCCAAGGGCTTTCTGTACACGCGTGGCTGTGTGGCGAGTCGTGGCAGTTCGAAGGGGTGAATTCACGGATGGAGATGGCAGTGATGGAAGCCGACATTCGGGCGGCGGTTAACCGCAGGCTGATGGAGTCGGGGGTCACCCTCATCGATCCGGCAAGCGCCTATATCGGGGAGCACGTCGAGATTGGGCGCGACACGATCATCGGCCCCAACGTGCAAATTCTCGGGCGCAGCCGTATCGGCGCCGACGTACGGATCGAGGGCACCGCGTGGCTGCGCGATGTCGAAATCGGCGACGGATGCCATATCAAGATAGGCGTGCGCGCCGAGGAATGCCGGATCGGGCCGGATTGCGAGATCGGGCCATTCGCCAACCTGCGCACCGGCACCGAGCTCGAGGGTCGCAACCGTATCGGCAACTTCGTCGAGACCAAGAAGGCGCGGTTCGGCCGTGGAACCAAAGCGAGCCATTTAAGCTACCTCGGCGACGCGGTGATCGGCAGCGACACCAACATCGGATGCGGCGTTATCACCGTCAACTACGACGGCTACGACAAGCATCTCACGCGGATCGGCAGCCGATGCATGGTCGGATGCGACACCCAGCTCGTCGCGCCGGTCAAGGTGGGCGACGACGTCTATGTCGCCTCCGGCACCACGATTCTGCGCGAGATCCCCGACGGCGCGCTGTGCGTCTCGCATCATCCGCAGCGCATCAAGCCCGGATGGGTCGAGCAATGGCGTCGGCGCCATGCCGGCCGCGCCGAATCCGACGGCTCGGAGTAGCCGCGCCAGGATCTCCCGCCCACTGGCGGTAGGCTTTGTGGCCCGGCAAACTTAAAGGTGGGTCGGGAAAGGCGGGAGCGTTGCGATGTGCGGAATCATCGGATATGTCGGCCCGCGCGAGGCGGTGCCGATTCTGCTCGGCGGACTGGCCCGCCTTGAGTATCGCGGCTACGACTCGGCCGGCGTGGCGACAATCGCCAACGGCGCCGGGATGGGCATCCGGCGCGCGGTCGGCAAGCTGGAAAACCTGCGCCGCGCGCTCGACGGCTCGCCGCTGGGCGGTTCGATCGGAATCGGCCATACGCGCTGGGCGACTCATGGCCGCCCCTCCGAGGAGAACGCCCATCCGCACAAGGCCGGCCCGGTCGCCGTAATTCACAATGGAATCGTCGAAAACTACGTCGAGCTGCGCGCCGCCCTGGTCGCGCGCGGCCATAAGCTGCGCTCGGAAACCGACACCGAGCTGATCTCGCATCTAATCGAGGAGCGCGTGCGCGCTGGCGACGGGCTGACCGAGGCCGTGCGCCAGGCGGTGCGACAACTGCGCGGCTCGTTCTCGATCGTCGTGCTGTCGGAGACCGAACCCGACAAGCTGGTCGCGGCCAAGACCGCGACGCCGCTGGTCCTCGGCCTCGGCAAGGGCGAGAACTTCGTGGCCTCCGACATCCCGGCGATCCTCGGCCATACGCGCCAGACCCTGGTGCTCGAAGACGGCGAGCTGGCCGAAGTCGGGCCCGCCAGCGTGCGTCTGATGACCTTCGACGGCGCGGCGGTCGAGCGCGTGCCGCGGCAGATCGAATGGGACGCGGTCGCCGCGACCAAAGGCGGCTTTCAACATTACCTGCGCAAGGAAATCGCCGAACAGCCGCAGGCCTGGATCGATACGCTGAGCGGGCGCGCGACCGCCGCTTCGAGCGCGGTGCGCTTTGAAGGCGAGCTTCTGCCTCCGGCCGGGCCGGAAGCGATCGGGCGGATCGTGATGGTCAGCGCGGGCGCCTCGTGGATCTCCTCGCTCATCGGCAAGTTCATGATCGAGGAACTGTGCGGAATACCGGTCGAGGTCGACTACTCGGCCGAGTTCCGCTACCGCCGCCCGCCGATCGACGCGCGCACGATGATGATCGCGGTTTCGCAGTCGGGCGAGACCGCGGACACGCTGGCCGCAATGGAGGAGGGGCGACGGCGCGCATGCCATCTGCTGGCGCTGACCAATACCGTCGATTCCTCGATCGCGCGCAAGGCCGACGCTCAGCTCTACACCCGCTGCGGCCCCGAGATCAGCGTCACCACTACCAAGTGCTTCCTGACTCAGATCGAGGCGTTCTACCTCTTCGCGATCCATCTGGCCGCGCGCCTGGGGCGGCTGAGCGAGAGCGAAGTCAACACGATGCTTCAGCCGGCGTTCGCGATCCCGGCCCAAATCAAAGAAGTGCTCGAGCGGCGCGAGCGGCAGATCGAGCGGATCGCGCGCAAGTACGGCAAGGCGCGCGACTTTCTCTACCTCGGCCGCGGCATCAACTATCCGGTTGCGCTGGAGGGCGCACTCAAGCTCAAGGAGATCTCCTACATTCACGCCGAAGGCTACTCGGCTGGCGAGATGAAGCACGGGCCGATCGCGCTGATCGACGAAGAGATGCCTGTGGTGGTGATCATCCCGCGCGACTCGGTGTACGAAAAGACGCTCTCGAACCTGAAAGAGGTTGAATCGCGCAATGGCCGCATCATCGCCGTCACCGACCATCCGACGCCCGAACTGGAAGAGGTGGCGTGGGAGATAATCGAGGTCCCGAGCACGCATCGGATGCTGATGCCGGTGCTGACCACGGTGCCGTTGCAACTGCTCGCCTACCATATCGCGGTGTACCGCGGCACCGACGTCGACCAGCCGCGCAATCTCGCCAAGTCGGTCACCGTCGAGTAGGGGTGGGCACAATCATCCGGTGGCGCTGACTGCCATGCCCGCCTGCTTATTTGGATCGGGAGTTGCTGGCGCGCCCCCACGCGCGCCGCATGACAGCAGACAAGGAAACTAACGCGACAGGAACACCGGGCAAGGGGCGTTGCGCAGCACGTACTCGGTGGTCGAGCCAAGCACCATCTCGATTATCCGGCTGTGCCCGTAAGCGCCGATGAACAGCAGGTCGGTTTCGCTCTCGCTCAGGAAACGCACGATCTCCTCGTGGGCGTGGCCGGCGAGCAGCTTGAACGAGGCCTTGAGCGCGTACGGCTCGAGATAGTGGCGCGCCTCGTCGAGCGTGCGTTCACCCAGCCGCGCGTCGCGCGCGACGGTGATCACGCGCAGCGGCGCGCCCAGCTCGGTGGCAAATTCCGCCGCCGCGCGCATCGCCTTGGACGCGCGCTCGCTGCCATCGTAGGCGAGCGCGAGCGTGCGAATCTCGCGCAGGCGCATCGGCGAGACGAACAGCGGGCGCGGGCTCTTGCGCGCAACACTCTCGGCGGTTGAACCCAGCAGACCAGTGGAGAAGCGCTCGTGCACGCCGCGATGGCCAATCACGACGAGGTCGGCGCCCTTGGCGCGTTCGCATATCTGGTTGGCCACCACGCCCATATCGAGCATTGGCTCCGCCGCAAGGTTCTCGCGCCGCGCGGCCTCGCAGAACTGCTCGACCACCGCGCGCCCGCGCGCGGTCAGCACCTCGCGCATCTTTGAGGAGAAGTCGAGATAGGGTTCAAGTCCGAGTGAGCCTGAGATATCATGGAAAAACGAACCCTCGATCGAGACGATGTCAACGACGTGCAATCCGATGAGGGTGGCGCCAAGGCGGCGCGCCAGCGCGAAGGCGTAGGCCTGAGCGACGCGCGAGTGCTCGGAGGTGTCGATGCCGACCAGGATGCGTTTGATCATCGGCGCGGCCTCCGCCGTCAGGACCGCGATATCACGCGTATAGGGCTGTCACAAGGGGTGTTCCGGATGGGCGAGGCACGGGGCGGAGCGCGAATCGCAAGCCTGGTCGAAGAACTGGCCGAGGCAGCCGAACGGGTGGGACTTAAGGTCCGCCGCGAACGGCTGCTGCGCGAGGTCGGCTACCGCGCGCGCGGCGGCGCTTGCCGCCTGCGCGAAAAAGACCTCGTCATCCTCGATTCCGCTCAGCCGCCCGCCGAACAGCTCGAAGTCCTGCTCGAGGCACTGCGCGAGCGTGACCTCGAAGCGCTCTATCTATCGCCCGCCGCGCGGCGGCTGCTCCAGGACGGCGGCGCGCCGGGCTAGCCCTTAACCTTCGCCATGCCACGCCTCGAGGAAGGCACCGCGCGCACCGTCGTCAGCCATCCGCCGACCGGCCAGGCCGAGCAGCGGCTCGGCGTCTTTCACGCGCGGCTCAAGGAGCGCGGGCTCAAGTCCACCGGCCAGCGCGACGACATCGCGCGCGTCTTCTTCGACCTCGGCCGCCATATCAGCGCCGAGGAGCTTTACGCCGAGGTCAAGAAGGTCAACCCGCACGTCGGCTACGCCACCATCTACCGCACCCTGCGCCTGCTCAAGGAGTGCGACCTGCTCTACGAGCGCCACTTCGAGGAAGGCCAGGCGCGCTACGAGGCCGCCGGCGGCAACCATCACGACCACTTCATCTGCGAGCGCTGCGGCAGGATCATCGAGTTCCACAACGACGCGATCGAGCGCCAGCAGCAGGCAGTCGCGCGCGAGCTCGGTGTCACACTGACCCGCCATAAGATGGAACTCTACGGGCTGTGCCCCGACTGCCGCGCGCGCCCAGGTTAGCTCCAGTTTCCATCTGAGTGGCCGGCCTCTGGCGGCGCTATTGACCCGCCGCCTTGGACATCGCGGGGTGCACCTTTGTATCATTGCGCCCGGGCGGATCCGGCCGCGGCGGCCGCATCGCCACCTTCCGGGAGGATCGCTGATGGACAAGCAGCCGCAGATGCTCGAGGGGTTCCGCGTTCTCGACTTCACCCATTATGTGGCAGGCCCGACCTGCACCCGCATCCTGGGCGAACTCGGCGCCGACGTTATCAAGGTCGAGCGCTCGCTGGAGGGCGATCACGTCCGTGCGCTGGGCATCGTCAAGGACGGAATGAGCAGCTACTACTTCCAGCACAACCACGGCAAGCGCAGCCTGGCGATCGACCTGCGCAAGCCGCGCGCCAAGGAACTGCTGCTCGCGATGATCCCGAAGATCGACGTTGTGGTGGAGAACTTCGCCCCCGGCGTGATCGCGGATATGGGCTTCGGCTACGAGGCGCTGTCGGCCATCAGTCCGCGGCTGGTCATGTGCTCGATCTCGGCGGCTGGACAGACCGGACCGCTCAGCCGCCGCCCGGGCTACGACTTCATCGGCTCCTCGCTCGCCGGCGTGACCGACCTGCTCGGTGAGCCCGACCGCGCGCCGATCGTGCCCACGATGGCGATCGGCGACATCTCGACCGGCGTCGCGGCGGCAATGGCGGTCGGCTTCGCGCTGCTTTCGCGCGAGCGCACCGGCAAGGGCCAGTATATCGACGCCTCCCTGATGGACACCTACTTCCACATGCACGAGCTGCTGGTGCCTGTGCTCTCGCTGCGCCCCGGCCGCTACCATCCAAATCGCGCCGGCTCGCTACATCCGGCGGGCCAGCCGTGCGGCGTGTACAAGGCCAACGGCGGCTACGTGATGCTGATCGTCCAGCAGCACGAGTTTCCCCGCTTGGCGCGCGCGATGGGGATGCCGGAGCTGGTCACCGACGAGCGCTTTTCGACCAACAGCCGGCGGGTGAAGAACAAGGAGGCGCTGCGCGAGATTATCGAGCGATGGCTCGGCGGCTTTCCTGACCGCGACTCGGCGGTCGCAATCCTCGACCGCGAGCGCGTGCCGTGCGCGCCGGTGCTCAAGCTCGAAGAGGCGATGGGGCATCCGCATCTGCGCGAGCGCAGGACGATCCGCCGCGTGCGCGACGCCGAACTCGGTGAGTTCGACATCCCCGGGATGCCGGTGAAGTTCTCCGACTGGCAGGGCCGGCCGGAGATCAGGGCCACGCGTCTGGGCGAAGCCAACGAGGACGTGATGCGCGAGATGCTGGGGCTGTCGGATGGCGAGATCGCCACGCTCTACGCCGAGGGCGTGCTGCTGCGCGGCGGCGGCGCCGACAAGGAAAAGGTCGCCGCCGCCAACGTGGTTATCCCGTCACATCAGGGGTAAGCCCCTTTTGCAGTGGAGTGGACCGGCCATGTCAGCCCCCGGCCGCAGGCGATGAAGCATGCAGGGCAACGGGCGCTCGACGCTTTGCAGCCGCTGCTGAAAGAACTCCGCGCCATCCCCGGTCTAGTCGAGCGCAAGCGCGGAGTTTTCTATTGCGGCGCGACCGCCTTTCTCCATTTCCACGAAGATCCGACGGGGTTTTTTGCCGACCTCAAGTGCGACGGCGACTTCGAACGCTATCCGGTCAACACGCCCGCCGAATCGGCGCGACTGCTGCGCAGCGTACGGGCAGCGGTGGGAACCGTGAAGTCCGCCGGCTAGAGCAGCCCCTCTTTGAGCGCGTCCTCGACCGCGCCGATGTTCATGTGATGGCCCTTGGCCATCACGGCGAGGAAGCCGCGCAGGTCAGGATCGGAAATCGTCGGCAGGTTCTCTTCGATCTTGCGGATCACCCATCGCTGGCCGCGGTTGAGCAGCTCCAGCTTGCCGCGGAAGTCGCCCACCGCGCGCACTTTCTCGACGAAGTCACCGGTCTTGTTGGAGGCCGCGCCGCCCAGCCGCCGCACGTGCGCGCCGAGCTCGCCCGCCCAATAGCCCTCGTCATGGCCGGTCTTCTTGAGCAGCTCGCGAAGCTCGGGCGAGCGCGCCTCGGCAGTCAGCTCGTGCAGCACGCGCCCGCCGGCGCGCTCGGCCTCGCCCAGGATGTTGAGAAAGCTCTCGAGTTGCGCGTCCATCGCTGAAACTCCTCCAACCGCGATCCTTGCACAGGCCGATTGCGCGCGCCAAACCGCGGCGCTCACAGCACCGGCGCGACCGGGCAGAGCGCGGCACGGATGAGACCGTTGCGCCGCTCGACCGCCGCGTCGAGCAGCCACAACGCGGCGCGCAGGCGCGGCGAGACGTCAAGCCCGAGCGCGCTTGCGCCGCCGACTTTGCCCTGCATCAGCGCGCTCAGCAGGTTCGGCTGCTCGGGTAGCTCGAGCGTCGCCAGCGGCACGCCCTCGGGGATCTTGGCCAGCTCGCGCGCGGCCTTGATCGCCGCATCCAGGCCGCCGAGCCCGTCGGCAAGCTTGAGCTTGACCGCCTGTTCGCCGCTCCACACCCGGCCCTGCGCAATCTGATCGACGCGCGCCGGACTGAGCTTGCGCCGCCGCGCGACCAGCGAGACGAAATAGCGGTAGGTGTCGCCCAGGATCTGGTTCTGGAACTGCTGCTGCTGGGCGGGGGTGAAATCGGTGAACGCGTCGAACATCGAGGCGTTGGCGCCGCGCGAAATCGCGCCACTGTTGACCCCGATCGAAGTCATCATCGGCGCGATGTTGAACTTACCGCCGAGCACGCCGATCGAGCCGGTCACCGTGCCCGGCTCAGCCAAGATCCGTGCCGCCGGCGTCGCGATCCAATAGCCGCCCGAGGCCGCGTAGCCCGACATGCTGACCACCAGCGGCTTGTCGTTGGCCAACAATTCGGCCGCGCGCCGGATCAGCTCGGAACCGATCACCGAGCCGCCGGGCGAATTGATCCGCAGCACCACCCCGCGCACCGAGTCGTCGTTGCGCGCGCGGTCGAGCGCCGCGACCAGCTCGTTCGAGCCGACCGCGTTGCCGCCGGGCGAGAGCAGCGGGTCGAAACCGCCCTCGCCGCGCTGGATCGCGCCGTCGGCGTACACCACCGCGATCTTCTGCTCACTCCCGACGTGTGGGATCAGCGGGACCTGCGCGTAGGCGGTGTAATCGATGAGCTTATGATGATGGCCGCGGTACTCCTTGATGCGGTCGCTGAACTGATCGGCGTATTCCAGCCGGTCGACGAGATGGGCCTTCAGCCCAGCCCGCGCGGTGAGCGGCGTCTGGTCGATGAGCGCGCGGATTTGCGCCGCCTCGAGATGGCGTTCGCGCGCGGCGGTATCGACGATCTGGCCGAAGAGGTCGCCGACCAGCGCGTCGTCCTCCTCGTGCTGGGCGGGGGTGAAATCCTTCTCCGTGAAGACGTTGGCGGCGCTCTTGTACTTGCCGATCGCGGCGAAGTTGGGGCGCACGCCGAGCTTGTCGAGCAGCCCGCGCGCGAACACCTCGCGCATGCTCACCCCGGTCAGATCGATCTCGCCCTGCGGCATCATCGAGACTTCGTCCGCCGCGCTCGCCACCAGGTAGGGCAGGTTGCCCGAACCGAATTCGCCCGCGGTTTCGAGATAGGCCGCGGTCCACTTATGGTGCCCGTCGAAATTGGCGATCAGCCCGCACAGCTCCTGCGCCTGCGCGAACTCCATCTGGGGGTCGGTGATCTTGACCGCCAGCCCCACGATCCGCGGATCCTGCGCCGCCTCGTCGAGCGCGCGGCGCACCACGTTGAGCGGCGTCTCGCGCGCCGCCAGCAAGCCGCGGAACCCCACGCTGCCGCGCTCGATCACCGGGCCCTTGACCTTGAGCACGAGCACCGAACCGGGCGCCACGCGATGCGACCACCAGTCGGCGAGATGGCCAATGATCGCCAGTGCGACGAGCAGCGCGACGACCCGCACCAGGTACCGAAGCATCCGTCTGAGCATCGCAGTCCTCCGTTGTGGCGTTGCGGCGTCCGCCGCGCGGCCGCGCCTCTCTTGAAAACCATGGGGGTGAACCCCGATGATAGCCAACCATAACCACGCGAGGGGGACCAGTGCGGCAGGACTCAGGCGCAATCGTGGCGGGCGCCGCGCCGGCGGCGCTGCTCAGCGAGCAGCCGATGGGACCGGCGCATTACCGGATCGTCGCGCTGTGCTTCTTCGCCTGGATCTTTGATTTCTACGATCTCATTCTCTACTCGTTCCTGATGGTGCCGATCGCGCGCGACCTCCATCTCGGCACACTGGAGGCATCGTTCGCGCTGGGCACGTCGCTGCTGATGACGGCGCTGGGCGGGCTGCTCTTCGGCTTTATCGGCGATCGCTTCGGGCGGCGCCCGACGATCATCGCAACCGTCCTGATCTACGGCGCAGGCACGCTGCTGTGCGCTGCGAGCTTCACCCTGACCCATCTGCTGATCTTCCGCTCGCTGACCGGCGTGGGAATTGGCGGCGAATGGGCGGCTGGGCAGAGCCTGGTCGCGGAAAGCGTGCCGCCCCAGCGCCGCGCGCGTTATGCGGCCTACGTGCAGGTGGGCGCGCCGCTGGGTGTCTTCCTCGCCGCGCTGCTCGCGGGCTACGCCGCGCCGGCGATCGGATGGCGCGCGACGTTCGCGCTCTCGGCGGTGCCGGCGTTCGCGGTCGCGGCGGCGGTCTGGCGATGGCTGCCGGAGAGCGACGTCTGGCGGCAACGGATGGGCGGCGGCGAATGGCTGACGCGCGCCGAGCTGCGCGCGCTGAGACCGTACGCGGGCGTGATGGCGCTGCTGTTCTTCGTGATCTGGGTCAACTCCGAGGCCTACTGGTTCACATACAGTTGGATGCCCGGCTACCTGGAACTGACGCGCCATCTCGGGAGCCGCGCAGCGAGCCATCTGATGATGGGGATGCAGGCGGGCGCCGTGGTCGGCTACGCAAGCTTCGGCATGCTCGCCGACCGCTTCGGCCGCCGCCCGGTGTTCTCGGCCTTCGCCGCGATGATGGCGATCGGGCTGTTGCCGCCAACGATTCTGTGGCCCTGGGCGAGCGGCGTGCCAGGACTGGTGGCGGGCGCGATGGTATTCGCGGGAGTCGGCACGGGCATCTGGTCGGGAGTGGGGCCGATCGTTTCCGAGCTGCTGCCGACCAAAGTGCGCAACTCGGCGCTCGGCGTGCTGCTCAACGTCACCCGCGGGCTGCAATTCTTTACTCCGATGGCGATCGCGCTGCTCAGCCGCTCGATCGGCTTCGGCGCGGCGCTCGCAATCGGCGCGGCCTTCTCCGCCGTCGGCGCGATCCTGATCTGGCTGATTCCCGAAACGCGCGGGCGCGTGATTACCGGGCTCGACGAGGCGCTCGCCTCGGCCGCCGATTGACAGCGATCGCGGCAGGCGCGCTTGCGCAACCGCGCTAGGGCGCCGCGCGCTGCGCGACGCTCGACCCATCGAGATACGACCAGCTCAGGCCACCCGCGGCCAACTCGGCAAACTCCAGCGTTGTCGTGGTTTCCATCGCCGGCAGACTGCGGCTGACCGAGAGCCGACGCTCGCTCGTGGAGCCGTCGAAACGGCCGCCCGCGAGCGCCTCGTCCAGCGAACGTCCGGCTCCCGAGCGGGGCGGAGCGTCGCCCCCCGACAACCCGATCACGCGTGCGATCGTCGCCCGCAGGTCAACGTTGCCAGTGGGGTACTGATCGACGAAGTGGCGGCGGAAGTCCGGCCCGACCGCGGCGCAGAAGTTATGCAGCTCGCGCGCGCCTGCCGCCCCGTGCATCCCCATCCCCGTCGTGTACGGTGAGCGGCCGTTGTCGGCGTAGATTACACCCTTGATCGGCACCACCAGCGGAGCGGAGCGGTTGCCCGAAAGGACACGCCGCTCGTCATGGGAGTCGAACGTATAGATCGGATCGCCAGGGCCGGTGAGCGCGCGGTTGTCCGCGTCGGACAGCTCGCGAAACGAAAGCACGAGGTCGGGCGCGCCGTCGCCCGCGGCAAGTCCGGCGGCCTCAAGACCGAACGTGCCTTTGACCCAGCCCAGGCCCTCTTGATGCGGCTCTTGGCGCGTGAACATTGGTCCGACCCACGGCTGGGTGTCGGCGAAATCGACGATCTTCTGAAGAATCGCGGCACGCGACTTGGGCGTCGGGAACGCGGCGCGAGAGAGATAGACGAGGTCGCTGCCGCCGTCGGCGACCACGATAACGTCGTCGCTGTCGGACGATTTCTTGAGCCCCTGCGCGACGAGCAGCCGCGCGAGCGGCACCGGGGCGCGGATCGTCGCGAAGCCATGGTCCGAAACCACCATCAGATCCGTGCGATCCGCGATGCCCAGGCTTGCGATCGCCGAGCGTAGAGCCGCGAGGTTCGTGTCGTCCGCGCGCAGCGCGTCAATATCGGCTTGCGTGCCGAGGCCGCGGCGATGCTGCGTGAGGTCGGGATTGTGCTGCCATAGCACGATCAGCGCGGGGCGCCCGCCCTGCGCTGCCCTCTTCGCTGCCGGCAGTGCGCGCTCGATCGCGACGCGCGTGAACCAGGCGTCGCGCGCGATCGAGAGGGCGCCCGCGCCCGCCCTTATCGGGGGCGCCGCCCCGGGCTCGCCCTCCAGCGGCGCGGGCGCACCCAGCTTGTCGCTCAGGAAAAGGTAATCCTGGCCGGTGATCGGACCTCGCGCCGCCGGCTCGCCAGTGACGCTGTCGTCGAACACGAAGGTCGGTCCGTCCTTACCGAGGATCGCGAGATATCCGCCAGCGCGGCGGAGCTGCTGCGCCAAGGTATCGAATCCGAAGAGGCGGCCGGCAAAGGCCGCGGGGCCGTTGAGCGTCGCGAGGAGCGCCGAGTCCTCGAGGTCCACCGGGCGCGTCGCCCACGGCGCGGCGGCGGGAAAACGGACCCTTTCGGCGAGCAGCCGCGGTCGCAGGTACATGTCGTCGCCGATGATGCCGGTGCGGCCCGGCCCGGCGCCCAGCGCGATCGCCGCCGCGTTGACCATCGTGACTGTCGGGTAGGCCGAATGATGATGCGCGAAGCGCACGCCTTCGTTCTCGATCGCGAACAAATTGGGCGTCCACCCGGCGGTCACCATGTCGGGCCGCAACCCGTCCCACACCATCAGCACGAAGATCCGCGCCGGCCGCGGCCAGCCTGCGGCAAAACGGCCGCGCGCGCCAATCAGGACTGCGAGAGCGAGCAGCGCCGCCAGCGCCCGCGGGGCGACGCGCGCGACGGCCGTCAGGATGGATTTCATCGCAGCGGCCACTAAACTGTGCTGCGATGGGACGTGTCAACCGGACACGGGACCCCGGATCAGTCTTTCCGTCGACGCTCAGAAAGGGGGGGCGACGCGATGGCGACCGCGCTGGAACAGATCGACCATATTTTCATCGTGATGATGGAGAACCGCTCCTTCGACCACATGCTCGGCTATCTCAGCCTACCGCCGTACAACCAGCCAGTGGATGGAATAAAGCAGGCCTGGCAGTGCGACTTTCACAATGTCTTCGAGGGCGTGACCTACACGCCGCAGCATCGCACCGACCCTGCGGTGCCCGTGGATCCGCCACACGAGCGCAAGGACATGGCAGTTCAGATCGGCACTCCGATCGCGATGGACGGCTTCGTCAAGAGCTACGCGAGCGGGCACCGGGTGCAACCGCGCGACTATGGCACGGTGATGGGCTTCTACACGCAGGCGGAGCTGCCGACGATGCAGTTCCTCGCCCAGAACTACTGTGTCTGCGACCACTGGTTCGCCGCGCTACCGACGAGCACCCAGCCCAATCGGCTGGTCGCGATGAGCGGGTATGCGCTGCGCGACTACACCGCGGCCTGGCCGCTCCTGGAAGACCAAGACATGGTGTACGACTGGCTGGACCGGAACAGTGTGTCGTGGCGGGTATATTCGGAAGCGCTGCCGTTTTTCACCCTGATGTCCAAGGTGCGCGATCGAATTTTCTTCAACGACTCGGGCCGCCAGTTTCGCGGCTTTGGACATCTCAAGAAGGACCTGGTCACCTCGTCCGCCGCCGACTTCCCCCGGGTCATCTTCATCGAGCCGACTTACAGCTGCCTGCATCTCGACTCCGGTGACGACGACCATCCGGTGACGCCCGTGACCGCGGGTCAGTCATTCCTCTGGCGCGTATACGACGCGGTGACCGCGAACCCCGAGGCATGGTCGCGCTCGCTACTCGTCATCACCTACGACGAGCACGGAGGGTTTTTCGACCACGTGCGCCCGGTCGAGTTCACGACGCCGCAGAATCACCGCGAGCCGTACGCGCCGTTCACGACCTCCGGCGTGCGCGTCCCGGCGCTGCTGGTCTCGCCGTTTGTGGAAGCAGGCGCCCCGCACTCGGGCCAACTCGATCACACCTCGATCCTCAAGATGCTCGCGGACAAGTTCACGCCGGGTAAGGACTACTCGGCCGACGTCGCGGCGCGCACGCCATTTGAGAGTCTGGCCAAAGCACTGACGCGAACGAGCCCGCGGCCTGGTCTGCCGCAAGTCCCCGGCCATCTCGGCGCGTCGCCGGCGGCGATGCCGCCCACGCCCTACGGGGCTGAGCTCTCACCCAACGGGCGCGCCTTCCATAACGCGCTGGGCGAGATTCGCACCGCCGCGGCCGGCACCGACGCGATCAAACGCAGGCTCGCCGACTGGCACCTGCTCTAAGGCAGCTCAGCGCATCAGGTGCGTCGTCGAACCGGTCGCAAGCTGGATTCGCGCCGCCTGGAAGTCGCCGACCTGGGCGCCGCGGCCGTTCGCCTCACGCCCCGTGGTAGCGCGGCTTGCGCTTCTCGACGAAGGCGCGCGCAGCCTCGCGATGGTCCTCGGTGGTGAAGGTCACCATCTCGTAAGCCAGCGAGGCGTCGAGGATCAGGTTGGTCTGTTGTTTGAGCCACTTGTTGACGGCGAGCTTGCTCCAGCGAATCGCCCAGGTCGGACCATCAGCCAGCTCCTGCGCCAGCTCGCGCGCCCGGGACATCACCTGCTCGGGCGGCACGGCGTAATTGACCAGCCCCATCTTGTAGGCGTCGGCGCCATTGACGAAATGGCCGCGCATCAGGAATTCCTTGGCGCGCGCGGGACCGATCAACAGCGGCCAGATCACCGCGCCGCCGTCGCCGGCGACGATTCCCACGCGCACGTGGGTGTCGGCGAAGCGCGCCTTCTCGGAGGCCACGATGATGTCGCACAGCAGCGCGATCGTCGCGCCGAGCCCGACCGCGTCGCCGTTGATCGCGCCGATGATCGGCTGCTCGACGTCGAGCATGTTCTGCACGATCCGGCGGGCCTCGGCTGGGGTGACGAGGTTGTGGCGGCGGGACTCGGCGGCGCTCTCCTGCGCGGACTTTTCTTTGTCGCCGCTGGAGCGCGAAGCCATCCCCTTCACGTCGCCACCGGCGCAGAAGGCGCGTCCGGCGCCGGTCAGGATGATCGCGTTAACCTCGCGGTCCTCGGCAAGATCGTTCCAGATCGTCATCAGTTCGTGGTGGAGCCCCGGGTTGACGGCGTTGAGACGGTCGGGGCGGTTGAGCGTCACGGTGGCGACGCGCTCGGCTTTCTCCACCTTGATGAACTCGTAGCGGCTGTAGTCCGGCATCGCGATTACCTCCGGCCTCGGTTTGGCTCACCTATACATCGGGAGCGCCCCGCCGCGCCAATGCGCGCGCCGCTGTGGACCGATGCGCGCGGCGGCGGCGGCGCGCGCGTGCCTGCCGTTGCTCGATTTGGTAGCTTGGCCTCGTGCTGGAAATCGCGGCGGCGGAGGTCTAAAGAGGTGCGCATCGCGCTCATCGGGCAGGCGGCGTTTGCCGAGCGCGCGTTGGAGGTGCTCCACGCGCGCGGCGAGGAGATCGTTCACGTCTTCGCGCCGCCCGACGTCGCAGGTGGCCGCCCCGATCCGCTCAAGACCAAGGCGCTCGCCCTGGGCTTGCCCCTCAGCCAGCCCGCCAGCTTCAAAACCGACGAGGTGTACGAGCAGTTCCGCACGCTCGACGTCGACCTGACGGTGATGGCCTTCGTCACGCTGATCGTGCCCGAGCGAGTGCTTTACGCGCCGCGCCACAAGACGATCTGCTTCCATCCCTCGCTCCTGCCGCGCCATCGCGGCGCCAGTGCTATCAACTGGGCGATCATCCAGGGCGACCCGGTCACCGGCGTAACCTGGTTCTGGCCCGACAAGGGAATCGACACCGGCCCGATTCTGATCCAGCGCAGCGAGCCGATTCGCGACGATGACACCGTCGGCTCGCTCTACTTCAACCGGCTGTTCCCGCTTGGAATCGAGACGCTGGTCGATGCCGTCGAGATGATCAAGGGTGGCCATGCCCCCGCGACGCCGCAGGACGAAGCCCGTGCGACCTACGAACCGCCATGCCGCGACGAACATGCGCGGGTCGATTTCAGCCGCACCGCGCGTGAGGTGCATAACCTGATTCGCGGATGTGATCCGCAGCCCGGCGCCTACGCCAGCCTGGGCGGCGAACGGCTGCGCCTGTACGAGCCGCTGCTCGACGCCGAGCATACGCGATGCGCGCCCGGGACGATCCTGTCGATCGACGCGGCCGGCATGCGGGTTGCTGCACGCGGCGGGACGATCACGATACGGCGAGCACGCTTTGACTCGAGTCCGAAAAAAGTCGCGCCGCTGGAGCTCGCCGGCAGCGGTCGGATCGCGCGCGCGATGCGGCTCGAATGAGCAACTGTCGGCTTATCCACGCAATTTTCGCCATCCAGCCCAAACCCTCAATGATTCCGACGGTCCGCCGACGCCGCGACGGTGATGCTTTTCGACAATTTGCGTCCTAGGATCGATGCACCTTATGCGCGCGCCGGTGGAGGAGCGCGCCGCGATTAGTCCCGGGCCGCGCGCATCCCGGGCCAGCCATCATCGCGGCGCACGGGGAGGAAGGCAGATGAAACTGTGCGTGGGTACGGCGAAAGGCATCGTCATCCTCGACGCCGAGCGCAGAGGCACGCCGCTTCTCGCCCTGGCCGATCCGTCCTCGGTGTGGTGCATGGCGCAGGATTGTCGCGACCCGGGCGTGATCTACGCCGGCGCGGTGGACCACGCGCACATGGGCGCCGCGCGCGGCAAGGGCACGCTAGCGCGCTCGGTCGACGGCGGGCGCACATGGGCCGATATCACGCCCGGCCTTGCGCGCACCGAGGACGTCTGGGCGGTGGCAACAGCGCCCGACGCGCCGGGCGAACTGTTCATCGGGACTTCGCATGCGCGCCTGCTGCATAGCCGCGACCACGGGCGGAGCTTCCGCGAGTGCTCAAGCTTTCTGAAGCTGCCCGGACGCGACCGCTGGAGCTTTCCGCCGCCCCCGCACATCCCGCACGTCCGCGCGATAGAATTCGATCCGCGCGAGCCCGCGACTATCTATATCGGGATTGAAGAAGGCGGCGTCGCGCGCTCGCGCGACCGCGGCGAGAGTTTCGAGCTGCTCAACAATGCGATCTACGAGGACGTGCACTGCCTGGCGGTCGATCCGCAGAATCCGCGCCGGCTCTACGCGACCACCGGCAACGGCTTCTACCTCTCGGAAAACCGCGGCGGCTCATGGCGTCAGAGCAAACGAGGGCTGACCCGCACGTACACGGTGCCGCTGTTCGTCGCACCGGGCGAGCCCCAGGAAATCTACACTGCGGCGGCAGCGGGACCACCGCCGTTCTGGTCGGCAGGACCGGCTGGCGCCGACGCGCTGATTTTTCACAGCGTCGATTATGGGATGAGCTTCGCGCCGCTGGGCGCGGAGGGTCCGATCATGCCGGAGCGCTCGATGGTGATGCGGTTTCGGCGCGATCCGGAGAACGATGGCGGCTTTTTCGCGGTTACTACCGACGGCAGCGTGATTCGCGTCCAGCCGCACGGCGCCGGCGCCCGGGTCGTTGCCCGCCATCTGCCCTCGGCCTACGACCTCGCGCCGCTGCCATAGCGCGCCGCGGCCCGCCTAGCGGGCATGGCGCTGTTTGGCCGTCGAGGTAAGCGTCAACACCGCGCAGTGCGCCTGGCGCACGACCTGTTCGGCTACGCTGCCCATGATGAAGTGGGCAAGGCCCTGCCGCCCGTGCGTCTTCATCACGATGAGGTCGGCGTCGACGTCGCCGGCCGCCTCCAGCACCGCCTTGGCGGTTTCGCCCGGGCCAGCCACCCGGGTCAGAATTTCGGACTTGAGCCCGGTTAGCTGGCGGTCGGCTACTTCCTGGAGCCGCTTGCGGGCGTCGTCCTCAGCGCGCGCATGGACTGTAACCCCGGTCTCGGGCTCGCCAATCGCGGGGATTATCGGCACCACGTGCAGCAGGTAAATCGTGCCGCCGCTGTCGCGAGCAATCTGCTTCGCCAGCCCGAGCGCAACGAACTCGGGGTCGTCGAACTGCACCGGGCACAGAATCTTCTTGAACGGGTAGGACATCGACCCTCTCCTTACACCCAAGGCTGACGTCGGTTTTTTCCTGTTTATTGCGACTCGGATCATCGGTCAACCGCCGCGATTCCGCAGTGGCCATTGTTCCAAGGGGGTGACTGCACGCTCTTGACATTAAAGCGAAGAGAAGGCGAAAATCATCGCCATGGAGCCCACCCACGCGCAGCTGTTCGTGAAACCTCAGGGTGCAGGGGTGGCGGCGTTGCGCGACGTCGAGTTCGTCGAGATGCCCACGCGCACCATCCTCAACCGCTGCCAGAATCCGCAGATGCCGTTTCGGTGGACGATCAATCCGTATCGGGGATGCGAGTTCGGATGCGCCTACTGCTACGCGCGCTACACCCACGAGTTCCTCGAACTGCGCGACCCGATGGATTTCGAACGCCGGATCTTCGTCAAGCGGATGGCCGCGCAGGTCCTTGCGCATACGTTGGCGCGCACGCCAATCGGTTCCGACCCGATCGCAATCGGGACCGCCACCGATCCCTATCAGCCGGCCGAGCGCAAGTTCGGGCTTACGCGCTCGATGCTTGAGGTGTTCACGCAGCTCGGCGGCCTGCGGCTCTCGATCACGACCAAGTCGGCGTTGGTGGCGCGCGACCTCGACCTGCTGCTTCGGATCAACGAGCGCTCGAACCTCAGCGTCAACTTCTCGCTGGTCACGCTAAATCGCCGCCTCCAGCGCGCGCTCGAGCCGCGCGCGCCGCGCCCGGAGTTGCGCCTGCGCGCGCTCGCCGTGCTCAGCCGTGCGGGCATCCGATGTAACCTGCTGATGATGCCGGTGATTCCGGGCCTGAGCGACGCGCCGGCTGCGATCGAAGCCGTAATTCGCGCGGCGCGGCGCGCCGGCGCAAGCGAGGTCTGGTGGCGCTCGCTATTTCTCAAACCGTCTGCCGCCGCGCGCTTCATCCCGTTCGTCAAGCAGCAGTTTCCCGAGGTCGCGCCGCGGATCGACGAGTTCTACGCACGCGCGGTCTATGCGCCGCGGGCATACGACGAGTATCTGGGAGCGCTGTTCGACCGGATGCGCGCGAAGTACGGTTTCACGGTCGGCCATCGCGAGCGCCGCACCGAACTGGAGCGCGCCGCCGCGATGGCCGCGACGGCGCACGGCACGCAGCTCGCACTCGGGATGCGACGAGCGCCAAAAGAGGCCGCGCCTATTGGTTTGGTTGGTGGTGCGCGGGGCGGGACTTGAACCCGCACGGTATTTCTACCACGAGCCCCTCAAACTCGCGTGTCTGCCTGTTCCACCACCCGCGCACTGATTGCCGCGCTCGCGGCCGCCTTTCCTCGGCGCTGCCCAGACCGGGGCGTTAGTGCTTCGGCTGCGGGGCGCTCTGGGCGGGAGCACCGGGCGCGCCCTGTACCGGCGCCTTCGGAGCGGCCGGCGCTGACGGCAGCGGAGGCGCCGCCGGTACCGTGACCTTCTTGCTCATCAGGCTCCGGCCGCCATAGCCGAAAATGCTGCCCGTGATCCGCCGGGCCGAAGCGTAGGCGAGAAAGATCGAGGTCGCGAAGAACACCGCGGCCATCGCCCACGTTGTCTTGGTCAGCACGTTGCCCGCGCCGCTGGCGCCAAAGACGGTCTGACTGGAGCCGCCGAAGACCGCGCCGATCTCGGCGCCCTTGCCCTGCTGGAGCAGGATCACCACGACCAGCGCGATGCAGATTATGACGTGGACCGCGATTACGGCCGTAACCATCCGAACTTCTACCTGATTCCTTCGGCTTTGCGCCTCAGACCATCCGCGCCCGCACGATGCGGGCGAACGAATCGGCCTTTAAGCTTGCCCCGCCGACCAAAGCCCCGTCAATATCGGGGCTTCCGATTAGCGCGTCGACGTTGTCGGGGGTAACGCTGCCGCCGTACAGGATACGGATCGTCTCGGCGGTCTCCTTGCCAAAGTGCTCGCTGAGGACGTGACGGATCGCGCCGTGGACGAGCGAAGCCTGCTCGGGAGTGGCATTGCGCCCGGTCCCGATCGCCCACACGGGCTCGTAGGCCATAATCGCGCGCGCCGCCTCCTTCGCCTCCAGCCCGTCGAGCCCGAGCAGTGTCTGGCGCAGGACCACCTCGGTGGTGCGACCGGCGTCGTGCTCGGCTTGGGTTTCGCCGACGCACAGGATCGGGACGAGGCGGTGGGCGACCGCGGCGCGGACCTTGCGATTTATCAGTTCGTCGCTCTCGCCGAAGAGGTGACGGCGCTCGGAGTGGCCAAGGATGACGTGGGTAACGCCGAGCGCGCGCAGCATTGGCGCCGATATTTCGCCGGTGAACGCGCCCTTCTCCTCGAAGTGCATGTTCTGCGCGCCGAGGGCGATATTCGAGCCGGCCAGCTCCTGGGCAACCGCCGGAATCGAGATGAAGGGCGGCGCGACAAGGACGTCGCGGTCGCGTGCGAGCGCCGCCGCCTCGCGATCGAGCACGGCGCGCAGCGCGCGCACAAGCTGGCGCGCCTCGAGCGGCGTCAGGTTCATTTTCCAGTTTGCGGCAAGCATTTTCCTGCGCATCGCGTTCTCTCCCGCTCTCAACGATCGATTCGGTCGCACCGCGGCGCCGCGCCGGCGCCTCAGCTCTGGGTTTCGAGCGCCTTGACTCCCGGCAGCTCCCGCCCTTCGAGGTACTCCAGAGTCGCACCGCCACCGGTCGAGATATGACTGAAGCGCGCCGACCACGGATGGCCCGAAAGCGCCGCCGCGGTGTCGCCCCCGCCGATCACGCTGAAAACGCCGGGCTGGTTGGCCAATGCCTCGCCCACTCGCAGCGTGCCGTGGGCGAAGGCGGGCAGCTCGAAGTAGCCCAGCGGGCCGTTCCACACCACGGTCTTCGCCCCGGCCAAGTGCGCGATGAACTCCTGGATGGTGCGCGGCCCGATGTCGAGGCCCATCCGGTCGGCCGGGATCGTCTCGGCGGTCTCGGCGGTGCCCTCCTCGGGCGAGGCCGCGACGACGTGATCGACTGGCAGCACGAGCCTCAGCTTGCGGCGTATCGCCTCGGACATCAGGTCGCGCGCGAGCTCGAGCTTGTCCTCCTCGACGCGCGAGCGGCCGACGTCGACGCCGCGCGCGCGCAGGAACGTGTAGGCCATTGCGCCACCGATCAGGATTGCGTCCACCCGCGTCAGCAGGTTGCGGATGACCTCGATCTTGTCGGAGACCTTGGCCCCGCCGAGAATCGCGACGTAGGGGCGCGCCGGATTTTCGAGCAACACGCTCAGCGCCTTCAGCTCGCGCATCATCAGGAAGCCCGCCGCGCGCTCGGTCAGATAGCGCGTCACCCCGACGGTCGAGGCGTGCGCGCGATGGGCCGAGCCGAAAGCGTCGTTGACGTAAACGTCCTTGCCGCGGGCGAGCTCGTGCGCGAAGTCGCGGTCGTTGGCCTCCTCCTCGGGATGGAAGCGCAGGTTCTCGAGCAGCAGTGCGCCGCCGGGCTTGAGCCCGGCGACCATCCGCAGCGTCACCTCGCCGATGCAATCAGGAGCCAGCGCAACCTTCACTCCCAGCGCGGTGCTGAGATACTCGGCGACCGGTTTGAGGCTGAGCTCGGGCGTCCGTTCCTTGGGGCGACCGAGATGCGAGCAGAGCACGGCGGCGCCGCCCTGGGCGAGAATGTAGCGGATGGTGTCGAGGCTCGCCTCCACGCGCGCCGGGTCGGCGATGCGCCCTTCGCGCAGCGGCACGTTGAAGTCGCATCGCACCAGCGCCTTGCGGCCGTCGAGCCTAAGTTGGGTCAGCTCAAGCGCGGGCATAACTCAGCGGTAACCGGTAACCAATGTGCGCGCGTGGCGCGTTTACAGCTTGCTTGCGACGAAGACGGTCACGTCGGCAAGCCGATTCGAGTAGCCCCACTCGTTGTCGTACCACGAGAAGATCTTGACCAGCCGCTTGTCCAGCACCTTGGTCAGCGGCGCGTCGAAGATCGACGAGTGCGGGTTGCCATTGAAATCGGCCGACACCAGCGGCTCCTCGCAGTAGGCCAGGATGCCGCGCAGCTCGCCCTCTGCCGCGCCCTTCATCGCCGCGTTGACCGCCTTCTCGTCGGCGTCGCGCTCGACCGCCGCCGTCAGATCGACCACCGAGACGTTGGCGGTCGGCACCCGCACGGCGATGCCGTCGAGCTTGCCCTTGAGCGCCGGCAACACGAGGCCGATCGCACGCGCCGCGCCGGTCGACGTCGGCACCATCGAAAGCGCCGCCGCGCGCGCCCGGCGCAGATCGCGATGCGGCCCGTCCTGGAGCATCTGGTCGGAGGTATAGGCGTGAACGGTGGTCATCAGGCCGTGCACGATGCCGAAGCTCTCGTGGAGCACCTTGGCGACCGGCGCCAGGCAGTTGGTCGTGCACGAGGCATTGGAGATCACATGATGCTTGCCCGGATCGTAGGCCTGCTGGTTGACGCCCATGCAGAGCGTCACGTCAACCCCGTCGGCGGGCGCGCTGATCACGACCTTGCGCGCGCCGGCCTTGAGATGGAGCGCGGCCTTGTCGCGCGCGGTGAACAGCCCGGTCGATTCGACCACCACGTCCACTTTAAGCTCGTGCCACGGGAGCTTGCCCGGATCGCGCTCGGCAAGCACGCGGAAGGCGCGCCCGTCGACCATGATCTGGTCGCCCTCGCTCTTGACTTGCTGCGCGAGCGGGCCGTGCACCGAGTCGTACTTAAGCAGATGCGCTAGGGTTTTGGCGTCGGTGATGTCGTTGACCGCGACAACCTCGAGCTCGCGCTTGCTCAACATCGCCCGCAATGCCATCCGGCCGATTCGGCCGAAACCGTTGATCCCAATCCTGGTCGCCACAACGCGATCCTCCTCGATAAAACTCTCCGAGCTCTCCGTGGACTTCAACAAAATCCCGGCGCGGCGGCCGGGCATCGATTCAAAAAGCAGACTAACATACTTTGTGCAAGCGGGCAGCTTTTCGATCGTCCATGTGCAACGCGCGGTGCGGCTTGCCGAATGGCTGCGTCGGCTGTGCGGCGTCCATCCGTGCATCGCACGGCGCACGATAGACTAGCCGCCGGGCGGCGTTGATCGCCGCCGACGCATCGTGAATTGACTGCAAGGAAATCCGTATAATACGTTCAATCCCACGGTGGAGTGGAAGTGGTATGCCCCATGAGTTAGGTGGCCCCGGCGGAATCGGGGTGGCCGAACTGCTGTTCGGCACCGGCCCGGTAGTCCAGGGGGTGCTCTGGGCGCTGGTCGCGTTTTCGGTCGTGAGCTGGGGCATCATCATCTACAAGCTCAACCAGATCTCGCACGCGCGGCGTGAGTCGGAACGCTTCATCACGCTCTTCTGGGAATCCAAGAACCTCGCCGCGATCCATAGCGGCAGCGTCGGCCTGACCCGCAGCCCGGTCGCCCAGGTCTTCCGCGCAGGCTATCAGGAGCTGCTCCAGCTCACCCGCGCCAAGCGCCAAGCGGTCGGCGCCGAGGGCGGCTTTTCGACCGACCTCGGCGGCGTGGACAACGTAACGCGCGCGATGCGCCGCCAGGCCAACGTCGAGACGACCAAGCTCGAAAAAGGCATCACCTTTCTCGCCACCACCGGTTCGACCTGCCCGTTCATCGGGCTGTTCGGAACGGTGTGGGGGATCATGACCGCATTCATCGGACTGTCGGCCGCGCATTCGTCGAATATCCAGGCGGTCGCGCCCGGGATCGCCGAAGCGTTGATCACCACCGCCGTGGGGCTGGTTGCCGCGATTCCGGCGCAGATGTTCTACAACTACTTCATCGCGCGCGTGCGCGAGCTGGCGACCGAGATGGAGAAC
This sequence comes from Candidatus Binataceae bacterium, assembly GCA_035650475.1. Classification (NCBI taxonomy): domain Bacteria; phylum Candidatus Binatota; class Binatia (SeqCode); order Binatales (SeqCode); family Binataceae (SeqCode); species Binataceae bacterium (SeqCode). Next base: position 86,834 of record DASRHP010000009.1, on the reverse strand, counting down.
TTCACCTCGGAGTTTCTCAATATCGCCGAGCGCCACTTCCTGACCTAGGGGCGCCCGCGCCGAGCGCGCAAGCGATGGCTTTCGAACCCGGACAGCGCGGCCAGTTCGTCTCGCAGATCAACGTCACGCCGCTGGTGGACGTGATGCTCGTGCTGCTGGTGATCTTCATGGTCACCGCGCCGATCATCCAGCAGGGCGTCGAGGTCAACGTGCCGCGGATCAAGGCCGCCGCGCTGCCGGGCAAGGAACAGCAGTTCGTGGTTTCTATCACGCGCAGCCAGGACGTCTATCTCAACGACGCCCGGCTCACCCTCGATCAGCTCACCGAGAAGCTCCAGGCGATCTCGGGCGAGCGGCCCGATCGCCAGGTCTTCGTGCGCGCCGACGAGGACGTGCCGTACGGGGCGGTGATTCGGACGATGGCGGCGATCCGGGCGGCGGGAATCGAGAACGTCGGGATGGTGACGGAGATGCCGGCGCCGGGCGAGGACGCAGCGGCGGCTGGCAAGTCGCGCGGTGGCAGCACCAAACCTTGAGGGCCGCGAGCGCTCGGAGCGCTGGGGCTACACCGGCGCGATCATTCTCTCGGGGCTCGGCCACGCGATCTTCTTCGCGCTGGTGCTGGTTATTCTGCCCTCATACTTCCATCAACCGAGCGCTCCGCCGCCCAGCTATACGGTCAAGATCGTCGATCAGCTCCCGGCCGGCGACCTCGGTACCCATCTGCCGCGCCTGGGGCCGGAGCATCGGGCTAAGGCGCGCAGGGAGGAACACAAGAAACCGGCCGTCGAACGCCCCAAGGCCCCGCTTCCTGCGCCGGAGAACGATAAGAACGTGATCGCGCTCAACACGCTCGGCACTCCGACTCCCACACCGATTGCCGAGCGCACGCCCAGGCCTACGCCCGAGCCTACCCGCGAACCGACCCCCGAGCCGGCCCGCGCGCCGACTCCTCATCCGACACCAAAGCCGCGGCGCCACCGCCAGCGCCCCACTCCGACGCCCACGCCCAAGCGCAGCGAGCGGCGGCGCGAGCCGGAACGCAAGATCGTGACGGCACGCGCGGAGCCCACGCCCGACGTAAAGGCGCGGCTCGCCGCGCTCAAGCAGCAGCTGCTCAAGGAAGACCTCGAACATCGCAAACTCTCCGAGGCGCAAAAGACCAACGGGCCGGCCGGCGGCGGACCGGTGGTTGCCAACGTGCCGAGCGAAGGCTCGGGCTACGGCGTCGGCGCGGGCACCGGCAGCGCGGGGATTCAACAGGACCTCCAGTTTCTGCTCTACTATCGTACGGTGCAGGAGCGGATTAAGAAGGCCTGGAGTTTCGCGGGCGGCGGCAGCAGCGACCTCACCGCCAGCGTGACCTTCGCGATCGGTACTGACGGCCAGTTGACCGGGGTGAAGGTGACCCAGAGCTCGCGCGACCCGGCCTTCGACGACTCGGTGATCCGCGCGATCCGGCGCGCGGCGCCGTTTCCGCCGCCGCCTGAAAAGTACCGCCCGCAGTTTGCCGAAGGGGTGGAGGCGGTCTTCAAGTTGGGCGAGTTAAAATCCTAGGCTGAAGGAGGAGGCGGCAGATCCGCGCGCGCATGCGGCACGAGCCGCGGCGCGCGGGCGCAGGCGGCGGGTGGAAGGAAATGATGAGGCGGCTTATCCCTGGACTCTTGACTGTCGTGCTGACCCTCGTAGCGAGCGCCTCGCGCGCATCGGCGCAGCCGATCAAGATGTCGATCGTCGGCCCCGGCTCGACACTCGCCCCGATCGCGGTCTCTGAACTCAAGAACCTCGGGGGTGATGATCAGCAGACGGTCTCCGACCATTTCGTGCGCGTCCTGCGCCGCGATCTCGAGCTCAGCGGCTTTTTCAGGCTCATCCCGCCTAAAGCCTACATCGAGGATGCGCAAAAGTCGGGCTACGACCTCGGCCAGTTCAACTTCGCTGACTGGAGCTCGATCAACGCCGACTTCCTGGTCAAGGGGGCGGTGACTGTCAAGGACGGCCAGATCTCGCTCGAGGCGCTGCTCTTCGACGTCGCCCAGCAGCGGCGGATGTTCGGCACGCGCTTCAACGGGGGGCCGGCCGACGTGGCGCAGATGGCGCGACGGTTCGCCGACTCGGTGCTCAAGGCGGCCACCGGCACCAGGGGCCCGTTCGACAGCCGGATCGCGTTCGTCTCGACCCGCGGCGGACGCTTCAAGGAAGTCTATCTGGCGGCGCCCGACGGCGGCGACCTCTTCCGCGTCACCGACAACCCGACGATTAACCTGTTTCCGCAGTTCGCGCGCGGCCCGCGCGAGGTGCTCTATTTGTCCTACAAGACCGGCGAGCCGGCGCTGTACCTGTTCGATATCGCCCGGCGGACCGAAATCAGGATCCAGAGCGCACGCGGGATGATGGTGGGCGGCACACTAACGCCTGACGGCGCCCGAGTCGTCGCGGCAATCGAGCACGGCGGTCACACCAATCTCTATCTGCTCGATCGTAGCGGCCAGGAGATTCGGCCGCTTACGCGGGGCAACACGATCAACGTCAACCCGGTGGTTTCCGCCGACGGTGGCATACTCGCCTTTACTTCGGATCGCTCGGGCACACCGCAGATCTACGTGATGAGCCTGTCCGGCGGTGACGCACGCCGGGTCACCTACCAAGGCAACTACAACACCTCGCCGGCGCTCTCGCCCGACGGCAAATGGCTGGCCTACCAAAGCCGCATTGGCGGCGCGTTCAACATCTTCCTGATTCCGACCGCCGGCGGGCAGGCGACCCAACTGACCCAGACGGGGTCAAATCAGTCGCCGTCGTGGTCGCCCGACGGCCGCTACCTGGTGTTCAGCTCGCGCCGCGGCGGCGTCGAGCGGCTGTACTTGATGCAGGTCAATACGCAAACGCAAACCGGCAAGATCATTTCTGCCTTGATGGAGGATAATGGCGATGACAGTTCTCCCGCGTGGTCGTGGTGGATGGGTGGTTAGGAGGCAAGGATTCGGGCGCGCCGCGTTCGTCACGGCGGCGGCCGCGCTGGCTCTCGCGCTGGCCGCAGGCTGCTCCTCGCAGCAAGCTACGCAGCCCGGCCAAGGCGCCGCCGGCGCGGGGATGGGCGAGACTGGGGTCGGCGCAGGCGGCGGCAGCTCGCTTGCCGAATTCCAGAAAGGGATGCTTGGCAAGGGCGGACAGGGACCGCTCAGCGACATCCACTTCGACTACAACGACTACTCGATCCGCCCGCAGGACGGTGAGATCCTCAAGAGCAATGCCGACTGGCTGACCAAGAATCCCAAGGCGCGCGTTCAGATCGAGGGCCATTGCGACAATCGCGGTTCCGAGGAGTACAATCTGGCCCTCGGCGCCAAGCGCGCCCAGGCTGCCAAGGACTACCTGAGCACGCTGGGTATCGCGGCCGACCGCATGTCCACCATCAGCTACGGCAAGGAGCTTCCGCTTTGCACCGAAGATACCGACCAATGCTGGGCGGAGAACCGTCGCGACCACTTCGTGGTCGGCCAATAGCCGGAGTCCGCGCCGTGTTTCTCGATAACCGCCGTCTCCGATGGTCCTTGGCGGCGCTCGTCGCCGCCGCGCTGGGTGCGGGATGCGCCGCGCGCGCAGACATGGACACCCTTTCGCAGAATGAGCAATCGCTGCGCGAGATGATCGCCAACGATCGCCAGCAGATGAACCAGTTGCAGGAAGAAGTTTCGCGGCTGAACGACCGCGTAACCGAATTGCAGCACAGCGGCGGCGCACGCGGCGGCAAACAGCTCGCCTCAATCAACGATCGCCTGGCCAAGCTCGAATCGCAGATGAACACCTTTACCGGCGCCTCGGCTGCCGTGCCGAGCGGAGCCCCCGGCGTGCCGGGGGCCGCAGGCGTCCCCGAAGCGACCGGAGTGCCGGGTGCTGCGGGAGCGAGCGCACCCGGGACCGCAGGTACCGGCTCGAATGCGGCGACGGCGGCGCTCGCCCCCGGCGCAGCGGCTCCCGCCATACCGGCTGCCACGCCGCCACCTTCGCTGCCCGAGATTCCCTCATGGCGAGATCTGATCGGCCAGGAGATAGCGGCTGCGCGCAACAGCTCCGAGCCGGGCTCGCGCCTTTACTACGACGGCCTGGTGGACATGAAAGCCGGCCGCTATCCGGATGCGATCAAGAAATTCCAGGCCTTCCAGCGCACCCATCCGAAGTCGGCCCTGACCGAGCCGGCCGAGTATTTCTCGGCCAACGCGCTTTTCGAGCTCGGCGCGCGCGACTCAGCCAACTACAACCAGGCGATCCTGCAATTCAACGACCTCGCGATGCGCTATCCGCGCGGACGCTTCGCCGCCAGCGCCCAGTTGCGCGAAGCGCAGGCCTTCCTGCGAACCAATGATCCGCTCGACGCGCGGCTCACGCTCCAGAAGCTCGTGCGTGACCATCCGGGAACCGCCGAAGCGTCGGCAGCGAGCGTGATGATGAAGAGCATGGCGGCCAACTAGCCTCAGATTGGGCGGACGGCGGCCCGCCGTTGCATCGCGCGCCGCGTCTGCGAGTGCGCAGGGCTGCCCGCCGCGTCCGAGCGATGGAGATATTTCGACTGACAGACGGGCTTGCGCCGCATCCGTGTCCGGTGGTCGCGCTGGGCAACTTTGACGGCGTCCATCTCGGCCATCGTGCGATCCTCCAGCGCGCAATCGATCGCGCGCGCGCCGCGCGCGGCACCGCCTTCGCGCTGACCTTCGACCCGCTTCCGGCCAAGGTGCTCGTGCCCGAGCGCGCCCCGCGGCTGATCCTTGCGCCCGAAGACAAGCTCGAGCTGCTGCGCCGCTCGGGAATCGACGGCGTGGTGGTGGTCAACTTCACTTCGGCGCTTAGCCGGCTCAGCCCGACAGAATTCGTGCGCGACTACCTGCTCGGCAGGGTGGGCGCGCGCGCCGTCGTCGTGGGCCACAACGTCAGCTTCGGCCATCAGCGCGCGGGCAACGCGCAAGTTATGGCCGAGCTGGGGCGGCAGATGGGCTTCGAAACCGAGGTGGTCGGACCGGTGGCGGTCGAGGGCCACGAGGTCAGTTCGACGCGGATTCGCGAGCTTATAGCGGCGGGCGAGATGCGCCAGGCGGCGCGGCTTCTGGGCCGCAATCATTTTGTGAGCGGCACCGTCGTGCATGGGCGCGAGCGCGGCCGCACGATCGGATTTCCCACCGCCAATATCGAGAGCGCAACCGAATGCCTGCCGCCCGACGGCGTTTACGCGACGCGCGTCGTTATCGGCGACGAGGCGTTCGCGTCGATCACGAACATCGGGATGCGGCCGACGTTCGGCGAGCCCGCGCGCACGATCGAAGCGCACGTCTTCGACTTCGATCGCGACATCTATGGCGCCAGGGTACGCCTCGACCTCATCGAGCGCATCCGCGGCGAGCGCAAGTTCGAATCCGGCCAGGCGCTGGCGGCGCAGATCTCACAGGACCTCAAGCGCGCGCGCGAAATCCTCGCCGCCGCCTGAGCCCGGCGCCTCACATATTCAGCGCGGGAGTCCCGCGCCGACGCCGCCCGCGCCGGTGGGCTTGACGAACTTGAGCACAAAACGGTCCTCCTCGCCGCGATGCTGGAACACCGGCCAGGTGCGATCGTCCTTCGGGTTGCGCAGCGCGTTGGAGGCCGCCGCCAGTTTGAAGCCCGCCTTCTCGATGTCCTTGATCTCGAAGGCTTCGTCGATGCGATGGGTCGTATTCGCGTCGGCGGCGCCGCTGCCCGCAGGCGCGCTGTTGTCAACGACGCCGTAAACGCCGCCGGGCTTGAGCGCCCTGAAGACCGCAGCGTTGATTTTCGCGCGGTCAAAGCCGCGCCCGACCATGTCGTGGTAGTTCATGTTGATGAGCACGGCATCGAGCGACCCGGCTGGCACGGGCAGGATGTCTTCGGGATGGTCGAAGGGCTTTTCCAGCTCGACCAAATCGCTCATCCCGGGCTCCTTGACGCGCGCCTTCCACGCCTCCTCGGCCTTCTTGAAGCGCGCCGAAAACGGCCCGTTCTGCGAGTAGACCTTGCCGGTCGGTCCCACCGTGCGCGCAAGCAGCTCCGTGGTCCAACCGCCACCCGCCCACAGATCGGCCACGTGCATCCCGGGAGCGATACCAAAAAAGGCGAGCAACTGTTCGGGCTTGCGCCCGGCGTCGAGCGCGCGGTCGGCGGCGGGACGGTCGGGCGAGTTCACCGCGTCAACGATTGCCTTGGGAATCTCGGCGGCCGGGATCGCGCCCTGATGTAGCGCGCCGGCCTCGGCCTTAGCGTCCGCCGCAGTGAAGTTGGATTGCGCCGCGGCAGCCGACGCCGCAACCATCGCAAGGGTCGCCGTGACGGCCAGCGCCGCCATCGTCAGTGAAAGTCGCCTCGTCGTCATCGCAGCTCCCGTCCCGAATCCGCCTGAGAACGGCCCATCGGCCAGTGGCGCACAAATGCGTGGCGCGCGGGTCAACCCCGCGTCTGTGAGCGTCCGCGCTCGACCACCGACGCGCGCCGCTCGGCCACCGTCGCGAAATTGCGGCTCTGGTTGAACGCGCGGAAGAAGTCCTGCTCGATCCGCAGCCCCTCACCGAGCGGCGCCTCAGTCGCCATGTTGATCAGCCGCTTCATCTGGCGCACCACGCGCTGGTCGGCGCTCAGGATCTGCCGCGCCATCTCGCTCGCCGCGGCCATCAGTTGATCCGGCGCGACCATCCGGTTGACCAGTCCCAGCCGCTCCGCGTCACGCGCGTTCAGATAGTTTCCCGTTAGCGAAAGTTCCTTGGCCTTGCGCACGCCGACCGCGCGCGGCAGCCGCGCCGACATCCCGCCTCCCGGCATCACGCCCACCCGCGCATGCGTGTCGGCAAACTGCGCGTTCTCGGAGGCGATTATAATGTCGGCGGCGAGCGCGAGCTCGAAGCCGCCGGTGACCGCATAGCCATTGACCGCGGCGATGACCGGCTGTTCCATCCGCTCGACCACCGAGATGAAGGTCGCGCCGCCCTCTTCGCGGATTCCTTCGACGCCCAGTTCGTTGAGGTCGAGCCCGGCGCAGAACGCGCGCCCGGCGCCGGTGATGATCACCACGCCGACCTGCGGATCGGCGCCCAGCTCCTGCATCGTGCGGCAGAAACCTCCACGCAGCTCGCGGTTGAGCGCGTTGAGCTTTTCGGGGCGGTTGAGCGTGACGGTCGCAACACCGTCATCTTTCGTTACCAGAACGAGCGGCTGGCTCATCGGGGCGGCAAACCTCCGCCGCCCAGAGCTAACACAGGCCCCGCACGCCGCGCAAAACGCGTCGCGCGTGGGCGTCGCTTATGGCACAGATGCACGGCCGTTCGGTCGCCGGAAACCCGGCTCAGCCGCGGGAGCGCGTCGCGACTTGCTTGGGCGGCGCCGGATCGCTGTCGGCGTAGCGCCAGGCCTTGCGAAACTGTTTCGCGACCTTTGCAGCTTCCTTAGTCTTGCCCTCGGCGCGCAGGCATCGCTCGAGCCCCCACAGCGAGCGCGGATTACCGGGATTGATTCTCAGGTCCTCGCGATAGACCGTTTCCGCCTCCTGCGTCCGCCCAACCGCCATCAGCTCCGCGCCCAGCGATTCGCGCACCGGGTAATACCAGATCGGCGGCTCCTCGTAGATGAGCGCGTCCTGGCGCCGTACTGCGTCGGTCAGCTGCGCAATCGCCTCCGCAGGATTCCCCTTCGCGATGGCGATTTCGCCTTCGAGCGCGGCGGTTGCAACCTGCGCCACGGCCTTGGCCCGGTTGCTTGTTCCGATGGGGCGCTCCGGGGGCAGCGCGGCGACTGCGGCGTCCAGTTCCTTCTGCTCCTGCGCCGCCTTGTCGAACTCGTGGCGGGCGCTGAACGCAAGTCCGCGCGCGTAATGCCACATCGCGGTTGTGAACGGAAGGTCCTTGGGCGGCGCGGGCTCCTTGAGGATCGCGTCCCACATCCCGAAGCGCGCCTCGGTGAAGTATGGCATCGGCACCAAGAACTCCGCCATCGGCATCTCGCGCACGGCGTCAAGCGGCACCTTGGTTTCGAGCAGGCGCGCGCTTAGAAGTGCTTCGCGCCCGCGCCCCTCGGTCATCTGCGAGTAGCAGAGAAAATGGATGTTGTGCGTGTAGTAAACGAGCGGATAGACGCCGGTTTCATTGCTTGCGGCGAAGAAATCCTGGTCGGCCTTGATCGCGCGGACGTTGGCTTGGGCGGCGTCGTGGAAGCGGCCCGTGCGGATGTAAATATGCGCCGGCATATGCACCAGGTGGCCCGCCGCCGGCGCCAGCGCGCCCAAGCGCTCGGCGCTCGGCGTGCCACGCGCGGGGTCGGCCGACGCCTCGACCGCATGGATGTAGTAGTGGTTGGCGCCGATGTGATCGGGATCCTTCTTCAGGACCATCTCCAGCGTCGTGACGATCTCGAGCGTGTCGGGGCCGGGCTTGCCATCGCGGCTCCAGAGCTGCCACGGATGAAGGTCCATCAGCGATTCGGCGAACAGCGTCTGCACGTCAAGATCGTCGGGGTAGCGATGCGCCACCGCGCGCATCGCGTTGGCGTAGGCCTGATCGGCCGCCGGACTGCCGACGCCGTCGCTGCCGTAGCGGCGTGAGAGCGCGTCGATCAGGTCGCGTTCCTCGGCAGTGGCGCCGCTTTCCGCCTTGCGCGCGCTTTCGAGCGCGGCGCGCACCTTTTTCGCCGTGTTCTCACCCTGCGGCAGGTTGTAATTGGGCCCCAGCACCAGCGCGCTCCCCCAATAGGCCATCGCCATGTGCGGATCCACCCGCGCCGCCTGCTCGAAGGAGTGCTCGGCCTCCTGATGGTTGAAGCCGTAGGCGAACGCGAGCCCCTGGTCGAAGTATTTCTGGGCAAGCGGCGAGGAAGTAGTGACCGGGTGATGCACGCGGCCGAGCCCCTTGTACAGCGGCATCGAGCCCGCTTCCCGAGCGGCGTCCTTGTCTTGCGGCGATGAGCTTTGGGCCAGCGCGAGACCAGCGATAACAACGATCACGGCCATCAGCGCCAAGCAGGCCTTGCGTATCATCGGGGACGCTCCTTTGTCGGCCAGTATAAGGATGCGCGGCGCAGCCTACCAGCGGCATTTATGCGAGAAGAGCAGGCTCCGAAGCCCGATGGACATGGGCGGTCGCCGCCGCCAAGATAGTCGCAGCGATTTTTTCGCGTGCACGGATGACCCCTCAGGCAGAATCCGAAGCGCCGGCGCCCTCGTCGGCGGGCTTCAACGGCCTGCGCGTGTTCGCCTTCGAAAGTCGGATGGCGGAGGAGACCGCCGCGATGATCCGCCGCTTCGGCGGCGTCGCCAGGGTCGCGCCCTCGATGCGCGAAGTGCCGCTGGAGAACAATCCCGCCGCCTTCGAGTTCGCCCGCCGCCTCCTGGCGGGCGAATTCGACCTCGCAATCTTTCTCACCGGAGTCGGCGTGCGCGAGTTGTTTCGCGTTATCGAAACACGCCATCCGCGCGCCGCGATTGTCGAGGCGCTGGGCCGAACCGTGACCGTGGCGCGCGGTCCCAAACCCGTCAGCGCGCTGCGCGAGTTGGGAATCGCACCCAACATCGCGATCCCCGAGCCCAACACCTGGCGCGAAGTGCTGGCGAGCGTTGCGCAGGCCGAGGACCTCGAAGGCAAGCGCGTCGCGGTACAGGAATCCGGCGTCTGCAACCGCGAGCTGATCGCGGGCCTCCAGGCGCGCGGCGCTGCCGTCGTGAGCGTGCCGGTCTATCGATGGGCCCTGCCGGAGGACCGCGGCCCGCTGCGCGCGGCGATTCGCGCGATCGCTGCGGATGGCGCCGATGTTTTGCTGTTCACCAGCTCCGGGCAGGTCGTCAACGCGATGCAGACGGCCGAGGCCGACGGCCTCGGCGCCGAGCTGCGCAGGGCGCTAGCGACGACCGTCGTGTGCTCGATCGGCCCGGTATGCTCGGCCGAGCTGCGCGCACACGGCGTGACCGTGGACCTCGAACCGGCGCATCCGCGGCTCGGCCACCTGGTGCGCGAAGCCGCCGAGCGCGCGGGCGCGCTACTTGCGCAAAAGCGCGCCGGCGCGGCGGCGGGCGCCGGTGCCAAGCCCGCGCGCGTCGGCGGCGCGCCGTCTGCCGGCCCCGCCCTGGCGGAGCCTTTGAGCGACCATCCCCTGATGCGCGCGTGCCGGCGCGAGCCCGTCCCCTATACGCCGATCTGGCTGATGCGCCAGGCGGGGCGCTACATGCCCGAGTATCGTAGCGTGCGCGAGCGGTTCGGCTTTCTTGAGATGTGCCGGCGGCCGGATGTCGCCGCCGAGGTCACGGTCACCGCGGTCGAGCGCCTGGGCGTGGACGCCGCAATTATTTTCGCCGACATCCTGCTCCCGCTCATCCCGATGGAGGTCGGGCTGCGCTACGAAAAGGGCGACGGCCCGGTCGTCGAGCGCCCGATTCGCAGCGCGCGCGACCTCGATAGAGTCCCGCCGCTCGACGCGGCGCACGCGCTCGGCTTTGTCGGTGAAGCGATCAAGCTCGCGCGCCGCGGGCTCGGCGGACACACTCCGCTCATCGGTTTCGCCGGCGCGCCGTTCACCCTCGCCTCCTATCTCATCGAGGGCGGCGCTTCGCGCCAGTACCAGGCGACGAAGACGATGATGTACACCGAGCCCGAGACCTGGCATCGTCTGATGCGCCTGCTCGCGCGGGTGACCGCCGAGTACCTCAACATGCAGGTCGCGGCCGGTGCCGACCTCATCCAGCTCTTCGACAGCTGGGTCGGCAGCCTCGGCCCCGACGACTATCGCCGCTTCGTCCTGCCGCATACGGCGGCGGTGATCGCGGCGATTCGCCCCACCGTTCCGGTCATCCACTTCGGCACCGTCACCGGCAATCTCCTCGAACTGATGCGCGAGGCGGGCGGAGACGTGATCGGGCTCGACTGGCGCGTTGATCTGGCCGAAGCGTGGGCGCGCCTGGGTTACGACGTCGGCGTGCAGGGAAATCTCGACCCGATCGCGTTGTTCGCCAATGTTGACGAGATCCGACGCCGCGCCCGCGCGATTCTCGACCAGGCAGCCGGTCGCCCGGGCCACATCTTCAACCTCGGCCACGGTATCCTGCCCGAAACTCCGGTCGATCACGTGCGCGCCTTGGTGGACGCGGTGCACGAGATGAGCCGGCGATGAGCCCGCGCGCGCGATACGGCGCGGTGCTGCTGATCGGTTTCGGCGGCCCCGAGCGTAGCGAGGAAATCCGTCCGTTTCTCGATCGGGTGACGCGCGGGCGGCCGATTCCGCGCGAGCGCTACGAGGAGGTCGTGCGCCATTACGAGGCGATCGGGGGGCGCTCGCCGTTCAACGAGGTCACCAACCGCCAGGCCGCCGCGCTGCGCGCGCAGCTCCGACGCGCGGCAATCGGCGCCCCGGTCGTGATCGGGTTCCGCAACGCCGCGCCCTGTCTGGAAGACACGCTCGCGCAACTTGCGCGCGACGGCGTGCGCCGCGTGCTCGGTTTCGTGCTCGCGGCCTATCGATGCGAAGCGAGCTGGGACCGCTACCTGCAAAACATTGAGGCGGCGCGGGCAAGAATCGGCGCCGCCGCGCCCGCGGTCGATTACGTTGGACCTTGGCACGCCCATCCGCTCTTCATCGAGGCTGCCAGCGAGCGCGTGGCCGACGCGCTCGCGCGGCTCGAGCCCGCCGACCGCGGCCGCGCGCAGGTCATCTTCAGCGCGCACAGCATCCCGGTGGCGATGGCCGCCGCAAGTGCGTACGTCGAGGAACTCACCGACTCCGCGCGCCTAATTGCCGAGCGGCTCGGCCGGCCCGCATGGACACTCGCCTTCCAGAGCCGCAGCGGTAGCCCGCGCGACCCGTGGCTGGAGCCCGACGTGCGCGACGTCCTGCGCGGGCTTCGCGGACGAGCGGCGGTTGTGGCTCCGATTGGATTTCTCAGCGACCACGTCGAAGTGCTCTACGACCTCGACGTCGAGGCTAAGGCGGTGGCGCGCGAGGTAGGCGTTACGATGGTACGCGCGGCCACCGTCGGCGACCATCCGCGCTTCATCGAAATGACGGCGGCGCTGATCGCCGAGCGGCTGTGCGCGTGAGCCGCTCCCGCGCGCCGGTTACGACTTTATGTCTGCCAACGACGCCGCGTCCCGGATCGTGGTTATCGGCGGCGGGATCAGTGGGCTTAGCGCCGCCTTCCGCGTGCTTGAACTCGCGGCCAAAGACCGGCGGCTAATCAACCTGACGCTGCTCGAGCGCGGGATGCGTCTGGGCGGCCCGCTCTGGACGCTCCGCGAGCACGGTCTCATCGCCGAGGCCGGCGCCGACTCGTTTCTGACCGAAAAGCCGTGGGCGCGCGATCTGGCCCGGCGCCTGAACCTGGAAAGCGAACTGGTCGGCACGCGGGAGCAGTTCCGCCGCACCTACGTCGTGCGGGGCGGCAGGCTGACAGAGATCCCTGAAGGCTTCTCGCTGCTTGCACCCGCGCGCCTGGGGCCGGTGTTCAGAAGCCCGCTGCTGAGCGCAAAGGGCAAGCTGCGGCTCGCGCTCGAGCCGCTGATTCCGCGCCGCCGCGCGCCCGGCGACGAGAGCCTCGCCTGCTTCGTCCGCCGCCGGCTCGGTCGCGAAGTGCTCGAGCGCATCGCGCAGCCGCTCGCCGGCGGAATCTACACCGCCGACCCCGAGCGGCTGAGCCTGCACGCCACGCTGCCGCGGTTCGCCGAGATGGAGCGCCGCTATGGCAGCGTGATTATCGGCCTGCGCAAGGCCGCACGCGGCCAGGGCTTATCCGCGCGCGGCACCAGCGGCGCGCGATGGAGCCTGTTCCAGACCTTTCGCGGCGGCATCCAGACGCTGGTCGATGCGCTCGCGCGGCGGCTCGGCGAGAGCGTGCGGCAGGGCGTCGAGGCCGTCGCGTTGGAGCGCGGCGACGGCGCGGCGCGATGGCGCGTTGTGACCACCGACGGCGCGCGGCTGGATGCCGATGCGGTTGTCCTGGCGCTGCCGGCGCCCGGCGCGGCGCGCCTGCTGGCGCCGCATTCGGCCGAGCTTGCCCGCGGTCTTGGCCGAATCGAGTACGCGTCGGCGGCGGTGGTCAACCTCGCCTATCGCGAGAGCGAGTTCCCGGCCGCGCCGCAGAGTTTCGGCTTCGTCGTGCCCAGCGTCGAGCGGCGCAACATCATTGCGGCGAGCTTCACCAGCCTCAAGTTCGCCGGGCGCGCTCCCGCCGGCACGCTTCTGGTGCGCGTCTTCCTCGGCGGCGCGCTCCAGCGCGAGATGATGGCGTTGGACGACGCCGCGATGGTCGAGACCGCGGGCGCGGAGTTGCGGGCGCTGCTGGGTGTGCGCGCGAAGCCGATGTGGACGCATGTCGCCCGATGGCCGGATTCGATGCCGCAGTACACCGTCGGCCATCGCGAGCGCGCGGCCGCGATCGAGCGCGCGGCGGCGGCGCTGCCGGCGCTTGCGCTGTGCGGCGCGGCGCTCGACGGCGTCGGCATTCCCGACTGTATCGCGAGCGGCGAGCGCGCCGCGCAGCGCGTGTTCGCGACGCCGGGAGCGACGCCCCGATGAGCGCGCGCGGCGGCCAGGCGCCGCCCGGGGCAGCGAGCTTTGCCGGATGGCCGCGCGTGATCGCGCACGCGGACATGGACGCCTTCTATGCCTCGGTCGAGCAGCTCGATAATCCCGAGCTGCGCGGGCTGCCCGTGATCGTCGGCGGGCGCAGCCGGCGCGGGGTGGTGACCTCGGCTTCCTACGAGGCGCGCCGCTTCGGCGTGCGCTCGGCGATGCCGGCAGCCGAGGCCCATCGGCTTTGCCCGCACGGCACCTTCGTGGCCGGCCGGATGTCGCGCTACGCGGAGGTTTCGCGCACGGTGCGCGCGGTGTTCGGCGAGTTCAGTCCGATCGTCGAGCCGCTTTCGCTCGACGAGGCTTTTCTCGAGCTGACCGGAACGCATCGCCTGTTCATCTCGCCGCTCGAGGCCGGGCGAGCACTCAAGCGGCGCGTGCGCGAGGCCACCGGGCTGGTGATTTCGGTCGGGATCGCGCCGACCAAGATGGGGGCGAAGATCCTGAGCGACCTCTCCAAGCCCGACGGCCTCCTGTGCGTCGGGCCCGACGAGCTGGTCGCCTTCCTCGAGCCGCTGCCGGTCGAGCGGCTGTGGGGCGTGGGGCGGGTGACGCTCGCGCGGATGCATCGGGCGGGTGTCTTGACCATCGGCGACCTCGCGCGCGCCGAAGTCGCGCGGCTGCGCGCGATGTTCGGTGCGGTCGGGCCGCAGCTGCACGAGCTCGCGCTCGGCCACGACACGCGACCGGTGATCGCAAACTACGAGCGCAAGTCCTACGGGGAGGAGAGCACCTTCGAGCACGACCTCGCGCTGGACTCGCTGGAGCTTGCGCGCGTGCTGGTCGCGCACTCCGACGCGATCGGGCGGCGCCTGCGCGCCGACTGCGTGCGCGCGCGCACAGTGACGCTCAAGCTCAAGCTGGCGCGCCCGCTCGGCCAGGGACGCTACCCCATCCTGACCCGCAGCCAGTCGCTCGAAGCGCCCACTGACGACGGCGCCGAGGTCGCGGGCGTCGCGCGGGCGTTGCTCGCTCGGGTGCGCGAACGCGAGCGGGTGCGGCTTGCGGGAGTGCAGGTGCACAACCTGGTGCGCGACGAGAGCGCGGCGGCGCCGCAGCTCGGGCTGTTCGATCGCTCGGCCGAGCGCGCCGCGCGCCGCGACCGGCTCAACCGCGCGCTCGACCGGATAAGCGAGCGCTTCGGCGAAGAGGCGGTGACGCGCGGACTCGCCCGCGCCGAACGCGCCACGCCCACCCATCGTATCAAGTAGCGACCCCAGCCAGCCCCGCGCGGCTCAACCGTCTCCGCTGAGCAGGCCCCGGCCCCTGAATTCGCGCGAGACCTGCGCGATCTCGTCGATCAACGATCCGCCCGAGGCGAGCGCCATCGGCACGCGAAACAGAAAATTCAGCGCGGTCACCGCCAGCGACACCGCCATCAGGTCCTCGCGCGTGGCAAACCGCGCGAAGCCGACCTCGAAAACGAACTGGGTGGTGCCGATCCCGGCAGGCGAGAGCGGCGCGTTGCCCACCGCCATCACGAACGGGGTCAGCGCGAGCACCTGTACCAGCGGCACTGCGAGATGGAAGGCGCGGAACTGGCCGTAGAGCGCGAACCCGGCGCACACGAAAATCCCCAGCCGTATCCCCATCAGCCGCACGTAATGCCACGGGCGCGCGGTGCGAAAGCTCACCATCGCCGGCCGCTCGTACAGCCAGCGCGCCCACCCCGTGCCCTGCGGCTCCCAGAACAGCCACAGCGCCGCGATCAGGCAGAACGCGCCCAGCACGACGGCGGCGTAGTCGAGCCCCGGACGCATCGGCGTGTCGGGCACCAGCGCGATCGCAATGATCGAGAGCATCGCGAGCAGGATCAGATCGACGTAGGCCTGGAACATCAGCGTGCATCCCGAGGTGATCCATCCCACGCGCTCGCGCGTATGTAGGAACAGCGCAAAGGCGCTGCTCGCCACCAGCGAATTGACGACCTGGAGGAAATAGACCGCAGCCACGCTCGGCAGCAGTTCGGCAAAGGTGGTTCGGCGATGGAAGTAGGTGAACAGTCGCGAGTACAACAGGGTCTCGCCCGCGAACCAGCCAGCGAAGCCAATCAGGCTCGCGCTAATCAGCATCCAGGGGTTGGCGCGCTCGGCGGCCTCGGCGACTTCGCGCCACGACACCCCGCGTGCGACCGCCCACACGATGACGCCGGCAATTGCGTACAGGAGCAGGCTCTGGAGCAGGTGCGTGCGCATCGGCGGACGTTCGCGCGGCGAAATCGGGCAGCGCCTTTGAGGAAAGGCTAGCATCTCGTGCCGCGGCAGGGGCATCGCGCACGCCGGCGGACGAGCGTCCAGCCGCCCAGGTTTGACGGCGAGCGGCGGCGCGGCATAATGCTAGCTCCATCCGTTACGACGACAGAGGCGCTTTTCGTTATGGCCGAGACGCTTTTCGAGAAAATCTGGCGCAACCATATCGTTCGCGAGCAGCCCGGCGAGCCCGCCCTGCTCTACATCGATCTCCACCTCGTGCACGAGGTGACCTCGCCGCAGGCCTTCGAGGCGCTGCGCGCCAACGGCCGGCGCGTGCGCGCGGTGGACCGCACCTTCGCCACCCAGGACCATAACGTTCCCACCACCGACCGCTCCAAGCCGATCGCGGATGCCGAATCCGCGTTGCAGGTGCAGACGCTGCGGGCCAATTGCCGCGAGTTCGGCGTGCGCCTGTTCGACCTCGGCGCGACGGAGCAGGGGATCGTGCACGTCATCGGCCCCGAGCTGGGACTTTCGCAGCCCGGGATGACGATCGTATGCGGCGACAGCCATACCGCGACGCACGGGGCGATGGGCGCGCTCGCCTTCGGCATCGGCACCAGCGAGGTCGAACACGTGCTCGCCACCCAGTGCCTGTGGCAGATGAAGCCCCGCACAATGGAGATTCGGGTTGACGGCGCGCTGAGGCCGGGCGTGAGCGCAAAGGACCTGATCCTCGGCATCATCGGTCGCATCACCACCGACGGCGGCACCGGGCACGTCGTCGAGTACCGCGGCTCGGCGGTCGAGGCGCTCTCGATGGAAGAGCGAATGACCGTGTGCAACATGTCGATCGAGGCGGGGGCGCGCGCCGGAATGGTCGCGGCCGATGACAAGACGGTCGAATATCTGCGCGGACGGCGCTACGTGCCTGTGGGCGCAGAGTTCGAGCGGGCGGCCGCGCGCTGGCTGGAATTCCGCACCGACCCGGGCGCGCGCTTCGATCGCAGCGTCAAGTTCGACGCGGCCTCGTTCGCGCCGCAGGTGACGTGGGGTACGAACCCCGGGATGGTGGTCGAGGTCACCGGCAAAGTGCCCGACCCCGCAAGCTTCGCGAGTGTCACCGAGCGCCAAGGCGCCGCGCGCGCGCTGGAGTACATGGGGTTGCGCCCGGGCACGCCGATCCAGGACATCCGGATCGACCGCGTCTTCATCGGCTCATGCACCAACTCGCGTATCAGCGACCTTCGCGCGGCCGCCGAAGTGGTGCGCGGGCGCAAGCTCGCCAAGGGCGTGCATGCGATGGTGGTGCCGGGGTCGCAGCAGGTCAAGGCCGAGGCGGAAAAACTCGGCTTGGATCGCGTTTTCCTCGACGCCGGCTTCGAATGGCGCGAGTCGGGATGCAGCATGTGTCTCGGGATGAACCCGGACATCCTCAAGCCGGGCGAGCGATGCGCGAGCACTTCGAACCGCAACTTCGAGGGACGCCAGGGCAAGGGCGGCCGCACTCACCTGGTGAGCCCGGCGATGGCGGCGGCGGCCGCGATCGCGGGCCATTTCGTGGACGTGCGCGAATGGCCGCCGCGCTAAACGAGCCGTCGAGTTGTTGACGTCGAGTTTCGCGTGCCGTGTATCAACAGCTTGTCCACTTGCGGTTAACAACCCGCGCTCCCGCCTGAATCAGGGATCGCGCTTGCCTGGCAGGCGCGTGACGCGCCGCCCGTTGGCGCCGAACAGCGAAAGCGCGGGCGTGCCGCTCGGCGAGACCATCAGCTCGGCACGCCCCTCGCCCGCCTCGTCGTAAAGGCCGAGGCCGGCCGCACCGTCGGGGCGCAGCGCAACTTCGATCCGCCGCCGGCGCGCGCCGTCGTATAGCACCACCGAGGGTGCGCCGTTGGCCGCCAGCCGAATCTCGGCGCGGACTCGTCCGCGCGCGTCGCACAGCGCGAGCGACGGCATCTCGTTGGCTCCCAGAGCCAGCCTGGCCCGCTCGTTCCCGGCGCTATCGACCAGCACGAAACGCTCAGCCGCGATCTCCCTGGGCACCGCCGCCGACGGCTCGGGCGCGCTCTGCGCCGCCTCCGGACGCCCGCTTGCAGGCTCGGAAGCGGCGTCTTTCAGCCGCTCGACGGCCGCGCGAAAGCGGCCAATCGTCGCCTCGGGATTGCCGTCGCCTGGCTGCTCGGGGCTGCTCATCGGGCTGCCTCCGGCGCGCAGGATCGAAGGTTTCGCAGGGCGCGACAGCGATTCAGACCTTCGTCCCCGTCCGGTATCGGCTGAGGCCTGGGCGCCACGACGCGAAGTCTAAACCCGCGCGCGCGCGGTAACAAGCAGGCACCGGCGGCGCTTTACGCTCACCGGACGGCGGACCAGGCAGTGGATAGATGTGCGAAGGGGAGCTTGCCCGGATTGTGCCACTGAACTAGTTACGGGCTCATCTTAAGGCGGCTTTGCTGTTCGGCACAAACTTGAGTTGGCCCCAGATGGCCTTTGCTGTTCAAGGCAGCGCGGGGGCTGCCGCCGGGACATAAGCCAGGGCTGCGTGCGGCTAAGCATCCGGCTCCCCCAAACCCCGCGGGCGTGCAGAGGGCGGGCGCGGATGAGACCAGCCGAGCACGGGTGAGGAAGCGCTATTCAAATGCTGAGAGCGATAGGGAGTCAACGCTGATGGGCAACTCACACGCTAGAGGAGGCAGGGAGTTGGACGAGTCATTCATCACCCTTCAACCCGACCAGGCGGTGGCCAAGGTGTTCGAGCCGATGCGCTCGGCGCAGGACACGCTGGCGCGGCTGGCCAAGGTACTGGAACCGATGGGCCAACTCGCCCAGCTGGCGGACGTCTTCGAACCGATCCGCAAGTTCCAGGAGGAGCTGGCGGACGTGGCGGCGGCCTTCGAGCCGATAAAGAGTTTCCACGGCCATCTGGAAAACCTCGCCAGTCGCTTTGAGCCGATGCGAGCTTTCCAGAGCCAGCTCCAGAAAGTGGCGAGCGCCTTCCAGGCGCAGCTCGTCGAGCTGGCGGCGGCGATGGAACCGGCGACCGCGTTCCAGGACCAGCTGGTCCACCTGATCAAGGCGTTCGAGCCGGCCAAGTCGTTGCAGCGCCGCTTCGTCGAACTGTCGCGCGCCTTTGCGCCCGGACAGCCTGAGAACGAAAGCGCGAACGTCGCCCACGACTCGGCTGCCGCCTAGGCCGGGGCGGCCGCCGAGCAATTCAGACAAGCGCGCACCGCCGGACAGCGGCGTGTACGCGGTGGTGCCAACCCGGAAGCGCGGTCTCTTAGGCCGTGCTTGGTGCGGTTGTCTGCCCTTCTGCATCGCGGGCGAGTTTGTGATATTTCGATCCGCGCGGAGCGAATCGCAGGCGCTGGTGGCGCCGAGCGAAAACCCTCGCTCCCGAGCAGGACGCTGATGCAGCCGTTCAAGAGTTTCACCGGTCTGGTCGCCCCGATGGATCGTGCCAACGTCGACACCGACCAGGTAATCCCCAAGCAGTTTCTCAAGGCCGTGGTGCGCAGCGGGCTGGGCAAGGGGCTCTTCTACGACTGGCGCAACCAACCCGACAAAGACTACGTACTCGACCAGCCGCGCTTCAAAGGCGCCTCGATCCTCGTCGCGCGGGCCAACTTCGGATGCGGCAGCTCGCGTGAGCATGCGGTGTGGGCGCTTGCCGACTTCGGCTTCAAGGTCGTGATCGCGCCGTCGTTCGCTGACATCTTCCGCAACAACTGTCTGAAAAACGGCGTGCTCGCAATCGTGCTCAAGCCCGAAGAGGTCGAAGCTATCTTTCAGGCGATCAAGCAGCACGAAGGTTACTCGCTGACGGTCGATCTCGCCGCGCAGAAGGCCTCCGACCAGTTCGGATGGTCGGCTCACTTCGACATCGACCCCTTCGCCAAGAAGTGCCTGCTCGAAGGACTCGACGACGTCGCGCTGACCCTGGTCCACGAGAAGGACATCGCCGCCTACGAGGCGGCGCATCCGCTGCCCTACCGGCTCTGAGACATCTGCGGCTGCTATAATCGCGCCGTGGCTCCGCGCACGGTGACGGCAGCGCCCGGGCAGCCGCGCATGCGGCTCGACGTCTTCGTCGCCGCCGCGCTCGGTGTCGAGCACTCGCGCTCGCAGGCCGCCCGCATGATCAAGGCGGGCCTTGTGCGGCTCAACCGCGCGCCGGGCCGCGCCGCCGATATCGTGCGCCCGGGCGACAGGGTCGAAATCCTGAACCCGCCCGAACCGATCGCGCCGCCGTCTGCACGCGACACGGCCGCCGCGCCGGATATCGACGTGCTCTTCGCCGACGACGAGCTGGTGGTGGTCAACAAGCCTGGCGCAATGACGGTGCATCCCGCGCCTGGCCATCCGGGCGGCACGCTGGTGGACGCACTGCTCGCGCGCTTTCCCGAGATGGCCGTGATGGCGGAGGCGGACGGCGTGATGCGCCCCGGTATCGTGCATCGCCTCGACAAGGGCACTACGGGCGTGATGGCGGTCGCGCGCACGCCGTATGCGCGCATGGAGCTCGCGCGCCAGTTCAAGGAACGTTCGGTGGACAAGCTGTATCTGGCGATTGTGCGTGGGCGCGTCGCCCGTGAGCGCTTTCTGATCGCGCGCCCCATTGGACGCCATCCGGTCGAGCGTAAGCGGATGTCGGTACGCTCGGCGCGCGGGCGCGAAGCGGTAAGCGAAGTCGCCGTGCTTGCGCGGATGGCTTCCGCACAGGGCGAGACAACGCTGGTTGGCGTGCGTCCACTGACCGGCCGCACCCATCAAATCCGTGTCCACCTCGCCTCGATCGGCCATCCCTGTCTCGGCGACCCGCTCTACGGCGGACGCCAGGGGCGGCACACGGACGGCGAGGCGGCGCCGTTTGCTCGTCAGGCGCTGCATGCGCTCGCGCTGACGCTCAGCCATCCACGCACCGGCGCGCGGCTGACTTTCGTCGCCCCGTTGCCGGCTGACTTCGCCGACTTTCTCGCCGCGCGCGGCGTTGCGGTTGACCGCGCGGCGGTCGAGCGATGGATCGCCGCGCGCGCCCGCCCGCTTGCAGAGCGGCCCGTTGACAGCCCTAGGGGGCTCCGGTAGCCTGATTTTCAAGGACCTGCGCGTTGAGCCGAAGCAGGCCAAATCCGATAATCGCCCGCCGCCGCCGTCGAATGACCCGCCCAAGGCCGGGCGCAGCCCCCCATCCCAGCTCCTGAGTTCGCGGGAGGAACCGGCTTCGGGTTTCGCTTGGGGCTCCACACGACGCAGAGCGGCCATTTGGGGAGAGCCGCGGCAGCCGCGGCCGGCGGCGAATTGATTCTTCGGTCAGCAGTTCTCTAGCAGGATTGGAGTCAGCGATTTTGCGGACAAGGCATATGGGCAAGGGCAGAGGGGCAAGGGGTGATGCTTCGGGACAGGCCGAAGAGCTGCGCGGCGGCCATCAGGCGCACGTGCGCGGCACCCAGGCCGTCACGATGGGCGAGGCCAACGGGGCGACGGCCGAGCACGCCGAGCCGCGTAATAACGGCGGCGAGGGCAGCGGCGGAGAAGCGCCCGAAAGCCAGCATTCGCGCGGCGCGCAGGCGCCGGGCGCGGCCGAGCGGCACGCTGCTGGAATCATCAGCGACGGTGGCGCGCTCAACCTAAAGGTGCTCAAGGGCGCCAAGATAACCGAGCTGGCGCAGATCGCGCGCGAATACAACATCGACGGCGCGACCAACATGCGCAAGCAGGAGATGATTTTCTCTATCCTGCAGGCGCAGGCCTCGCGCAATGGCTCGATCCTGGGCGAGGGCGTGCTTGAGATTCTGCCCGACGGCTTCGGTTTCCTGCGCGCGCCCGATTACAATTATCTGCCCGGTCCCGACGACATCTACATCTCGCCCAGTCAGATCCGGAAGTTCAACCTGCGCACCGGTGACATCGTCTCAGGCCTGATCCGGCCGCCCAAGGAGGGTGAGCGCTACTTCGCGCTGCTCAAGGTCGAGTCGATCAACTACGAGGATCCCGACAAGGCGCGCGACAAGATCCTGTTCGACAACCTCACTCCGCTCTACCCGCAGGAGCGGATCAAGCTGGAGTACGACCGCGAGGACTACACCACGCGGATAATCGACCTGGTCGCGCCGATCGGCAAGGGCCAGCGCGGGCTGATCGTCGCCGCCCCGTTCACCGGCAAGACCATGATGCTGCAGGCGATCGCCAAGGCGATCGCGCGCAACCATCCCGAGATTATCCTCATCGTGCTGCTGGTGGACGAGCGCCCCGAGGAAGTCACCGATATGCTGCGCTCGGTGCAGGGCGAGGTGGTCAGCTCAACTTTCGACGAGCCCGCCACCCGCCACGTGCAGGTGGCCGAGATGGTGATCGAGAAGGCGCGCCGGCTGGTTGAGCACGGGCGCGACGTAGTTATCCTGCTCGACTCGATCACACGCCTGGCGCGCGCCTATAACACGGTGGTCCCGCCGTCGGGCAAGATCCTCTCGGGCGGCGTCGATTCCAACGCGCTGCACAAGCCCAAGAAGTTCTTCGGCGCCGCGCGCAACACCGAGGACGGCGGCTCGCTGACCATCATCGCCACCGCCCTGGTCGATACCGGCAGCCGGATGGACGAGGTCATCTTCGAGGAGTTCAAGGGCACCGGCAACCAGCAGATCGCGCTCGACCGCCGGCTGCTCGAAAAACGCATCTTCCCAACCATCGACATCCAGCGCTCCTCGACCCGCAAGGAGGAGCTACTACTGCCGCGCAGCACGCTCAACCGGGTCTGGATCCTGCGCAAGCTGCTCTCGCAGCTCAACGCGGTCGAGGCGATGGAGTTCCTGCTCGACAAAATGCAGGGCACCAAGACCAACGACGAGTTCCTCGAATCGATGAACGCCTAGGCGGGCCGGCGCGCTAGGAAGTCGGCGGGTGGCTTGATAATTATTGAAGGCGGCCCGCGGCGCCCCTGCGCGCGGACGCCAGAGGGGAATTATGACCGAAATCAGCATGAAACAGCTCCTGGAGGCTGGGGTCCACTTCGGCCACCAGACCAGTCGCTGGAACCCGAAGATGAAGCCCTACATCTTCGGCGCCCGCAACGGCATCTACATCATCGACCTCCAGCAGACCGTGCGCATGTTCCGCGAAGCCTACGACTTCGTGCGCGACCTCGCGGCTCAGGGCGGCACCCTGCTCTTCGTCGGCACCAAGAAACAGGCCCAGGACATCGTCCGTGAGGAGGCCGAACGCTGCGGGATGTTCTATGTCAACAACCGCTGGCTGGGCGGGATGCTGACCAACTTCCAGACCATCCGCGCCTCCATCGAGCGGCTCAAGAAGCTCGAGGAGATTATGGCCGACCCCGAGATGATCCAGGCGTTGACCAAGAAGGAGATGAGCGAGAACGCGCGCGAGCACGCCAAGCTGATGGCGAATCTGGCCGGGATCAAGAACATGCGCAAGCTGCCCGACGCGCTGTGGGTGATCGACACCAAGAAGGAGGACATCGCGGTCGCCGAGGCCAAGCGGCTCGGCATTCCGGTCGTCGCCGTGGTCGATACGAACTGCGACCCTGACCTCATCGCCTACCGCATCCCGGGCAACGACGACGCCATTCGCGCGATCAAGCTGTTCACGGCGGCGATGGCCGACGCGGTGCTCGAAGGCAAGCGCCTCGCCGAGGAGCGACAGAAGGGCGAGGAGGACCTGGGCGCTAGCGCCGACGGCGCGCCCAGTCCCGAGCCGCCCAGCCAGTCGGTCTAGACACAGGATTATTTCCGGCACCCCGAGGCACCCCGCAAGCGGGTGGCGGGGCGCCGCAAGCTTGAATACTACGTACAGGGAATTTCGGATTCGGGATGGACATCAACGCAAACCTGGTCAGGGAGCTGCGCGACAAGACGGGAGCCGGCGTGATGGATTGCAAGAAGGCGCTGGCCGAGGCGAAGGGCGACCTCGAAAAGGCCGTCGTCTGGCTGCGCGAACGTGGTATCGCGCAGGCTGCCAAGCGCTCGGGCAAGCTCGCCTCCGAGGGCGCGGTGGGCGCCTACATCCACGCCGGCGGCAAGCTCGGGGTGCTGGTCGAGGTCAACTGCGAGACCGATTTCGTGGCCAAGACGCCCGAGTTCCAGACCCTGGTCAAGGAGATTGCGATGCAAATCGCGGCGACCAACCCGCGCTCGGTCAGCCGCGACGAGCTGCCCCCTGAGGTCATCGAACAGGAGCGCCAGATCTACGCCGCCCAGGCGGCCGACAAGCCCGAGGCGGTGGTCAAAAAGATCGTCGAGGGCAAGCTCGAGAAGTTCTATCGCGACGTCTGCCTCAACGAGCAGGCCTGGGTGCGCGACCCCAACCGCACCATCACGGACCTGCTCGGCGAGTACGTGGCCAAGCTCGGCGAAAAGATCGAGATTCGCCGCTTCGTGCGCTTCCAGCTCGGCGAGGCGCGCGACGGCGCCTCGGCCGCCGGCGCGTAGCCGGCGCGGCTGTCTCAGGAGGGGTAGGGCGATGAGTGAGGCGGTCGGCGGCGCGGCACAAAAGCCCCGCTTCCGCCGCGTGCTGCTCAAGCTGTCGGGACAGGCGCTGGCGCCCGCCGGTGCAAGCGGCATCGACCTCGACACGCTCGCCGCGGTCGCCCTGGAAATCAAGGAGGTAAGCGCGCTCGGGGTGCAGCTCGCGATGGTGATCGGCGCGGGCAACATCCTGCGCGGCAGCGAATACGAGGCGCGCGGGATGGACCGCGCGAGCGCCGACCAGATGGGGATGCTGGGCACGGTGATCAACGCGCTGGCCCTGCAAAACGCCCTCGAGCGCGCCGGCGTCACCACCCGCGTGCTCTCGGCGATCGCGATGCAGGCGGTGTGCGAACCCTACATCCGCCGCCGCGCGGTGCGCCATCTGGAAAAGGGCCGGGTGGTGATCTTCGCCGCCGGCACCGGCAATCCCTACTTCACCACCGACACCGCGGCCAGCCTGCGCGCGCTGGAGATCGGCGCCGAGGTCATCCTCAAGGCCAGCCATCACGTCGATGGGGTCTATGACCGCGACCCCCTGCGCGAGCCGGGCGCCCGGCGCTTCGACCACCTGACCTACCTTGACCTGCTCGAGCGCGGCCTCAAGGTGATGGACTCGACGGCGATCTCGATGTGCATGGACAACAACCTGCCGATCATCGTGTTTAACCTGCGCCAGACCGGTAATATAAAAAGGGCCGTGATGGGCGAGCCGATCGGGACCTGGGTGCAAAGTGGCCGCTGAAGAAGCCCACGCCGAAGTCATTGAGATGGCGCGCCTCCAGATGGAGGAAGCGTTGGAGTCGCTGCGCCACGAGTTCGCGCGGGTACGCACCGGGCGCGCCTCGACCGCGCTGCTCGAGGGGCTGCAGGTCAATTATTACGGCGCGAAGACTCCCCTGCGCCAGCTCGCCGGGCTGTCGGCGCCCGAGCCGCGGCTGCTCGTGATCACGCCCTATGACAAGGGCGCGTTGCACGAGATCGAAAAGGCGATCCAGACCTCCGACCTGGGACTCACGCCGATCAACGACGGCAAAATCATCCGGGTGCCAATTCCCGAGCTGACCGAAGAGCGGCGCAAGGAACTGGTACGCCACGTGCGAAAGGTCGCCGAAGAGCATCGGGTCGGCGTGCGCAACCATCGGCGCGACGCCAATGATGAGCTCAAGCGGCTGCACAAGGACAAGAAGCTCACCGACGACGCCTTGCGCGCCGCCGAAGCCAAGGTGCAGCAGCTGACCACCGAGGTGATCGATAGGATCGACAAGGTGCTGGCCGCCAAGGAAGCCGAGATCATGGAGGTCTGAAACCGCCCGGCAGGCCCCCGCTGGCGCTGCGGCGCGACTAACCCGGTTCGTGGCTTCACTCCCACTCGACGAATTTCCCGGACTCTCGCTCGACCCGGCGCGCCTGCCCCGTCACGTCGCGATCGTGATGGACGGCAACGGCCGCTGGGCGAGCCAACGCGGGCTCACCCGCTCGGCGGGCCATCGCCGCGGCAAGGATTCGGTGCGCGCAGTGGTCGAAGCCGCGCGCGAGATCGGCATCGCCTATCTCACCCTCTTCGTCTTCTCCAATGAGAACTGGCAGCGTCCGAGCACCGAGGTGCGTTTCCTGATGGAGCTGTTCCATCGCTACCTGCTCACCGAGACCAAGCGGCTGATGAAGCGCGACATCCGCGTGATCGCGCTGGGCGACCTCGATCGGCTGCCGCCGCCGGTGCGCCGCGCGCTGGACAGCGCGGTCGCGGCGACAGCGAACAACCGCTCGATGACCGCGGTGCTGGCGCTCTCCTACGGCGGGCGTCAGGACGTGGCGCGGGCCGCGCGGCGGATCGCCGAGGACGTCGCCGCCTGCCGGCTGCGGCCCGAGGAGGTGGACGAGCAGGCGGTGGCGAGCCGGCTCGCCGGCGGCTGCGACCTGCCCGACCCCGACCTGTTGATCCGGACTTCCGGCGAGCAGCGGATTTCGAATTTCTTCCTCTACCAACTTGCCTACACCGAGCTGTATTTCACCAACACCCTGTGGCCCGACTTTCGCGAACGCGATTTTCTCCAAGCACTCGTGGCCTACCAGCAGCGCGAGCGGCGCTTCGGCGCGCTCGACGCCGCCTCTACCGGCAACCAACGCCTGCGTGCTGCGAACTAGGGTCTGGACCGCGCTGATCGCGCTGCCCGCGCTCTTTGCGGTGGTGGTGTTCGCGCCGCCCGCGGCCTTCAGCGCCTTTATCGGCGTGTTGACGGCATGGGGGCTCTACGAGGTCGCCGCGATGACTCGCGCATGCGGCGCAGCGCCGCTGGCGGCGCTCGTGGTAGCCGGAGGAGGAACCGCACTTGTGCTGAGTTGCGCGCCGCAGCCGCTGTGGTTCGTCCCGCTTGCGGTGGTGCTCGCGATGCTCACTTTCACGGCGCGCGTCGGCCTCAATGGCGCGGCCCCCTCGACGCCCGGGCTCGGCTTGACCGTGCTCGGCGCATTCTACGTCGGCGCGCTGTTCCCCTATTTCGCGCTGCTGCGCAATGGCCCCACTGGAATCGCGACCCTGGTTCTCGTCCTGCTGCTGGTGATGGCGAGCGACACGGGAGCCTATTTCGCGGGCTCGTGGCTGGGACGGACCAAGTTGGCCCCGCGCCTGAGCCCGAACAAGACCGTCGAAGGGGCAGTCGGCGGGCTGGTGCTCTGCGTCGCCGCGGGCCTTGGATTGCGCGCGCCGCTCGTGCCGCAGTGGAGCCCCGCCAAGACGCTGGCGCTTTCGGCCGCGTTCGGGATTCTGGCGCAGCTCGGCGATCTGGCCGGCTCGGCGTTCAAGCGTAGCGCGGGCGTGAAGGACTCGGGCTGGATTATCCCCGGGCACGGCGGTCTGCTGGACCGCACGTGCAGCATGGTTTTCGCCGTGGCTTTGGCCTATTATTGGAGCAGGTGACCCTGTGGAGCCGCTCGTCCCCGCGCGCAGGCACCCCCGCCTTTTCAGCCAATTATGATCACATCCATCGTTTCAGCGGTCATCATTTTCGCCCTCCTGATCCTCGTCCACGAGGCGGGCCACTTCGTGATGGCCAAGCGCTCCGGAGTGCGGGTCCTGCGCTTCTCGATCGGCTACCCGCCCCGGCTATTCGGAATCCGGCGCGGCCAGACCGATTACGCGATCGGCGCAACCCCGCTCGGCGGATACGTCCGGATGCTCGGCGACGAGGTCGCCGAGGAACCCAACGCTGATACGCTGGAGGGCTTCCTGCGCGAGCTTCAGGCCGATCTTCTGGACGCCGAACGTCGGCACCGCGGCGCCCCCGCGCGTCCGGCCGCCGAACGCGACCAAGCGCTGCTCGCGCTGGCCCGGCGCGTCGTATCGTCCGCGGATCAGCCTCCGGCTGAAAGCGCCGACGCAATACTCGGGCGCGAGGTGCGTCCGGACGAGGCGCTTCTGCTCGAAGAGGTCGAGCGATGCGGCTCGGTCGAGACGGCGGTCAAGAATCTGGTCGAGCGCCGGCCGGCGGCGCTGATGCAGTGTTACCGCGCGCAGGCTTTTCCGACCCAGAGCTTGTGGCGGCGCACCAAGATCGTGATGGCCGGCCCGGTGTCGAATATCCTGTTCGCCCCGATTCTGATGGCGCTCGTCTATGTTTACGGTGTGCCGTACACCAAGCCGATCGTCGGCATGGTCAAGCAGGGGATGCCAGCAGCGACCGCCGGGCTGCGCTCGGGCGACGAGGTGCTGGCGGTGGACGGGCGCAAGGTCGAGAGCTGGGCGGACCTTTCCGACGCGATCAAATCGAGCGCCGGGGCGCGGCTGAAGATCGATATCGCGCGTCCCACTGCGGGCGGCGCGCCGAGGCGGCTGGCGATCGAGGTCACGCCGGTGCGCCAGAACGAGAAAACCATCTATGGCACGACGATGCCGGTGTGGCTCATCGGCGTCGGGCCGCGCGGCGACGAGGGCACGCTGCACTACGGGCCGCTGCGCGCGGTCGGCGCGAGTCTGACAGCGACCGCCAACCTGAGCTACCAGCTGGTGATGGGAATCGCGATGGTGATCAACGGCACCACGCCGGCGCGCCAGGCGCTGGGCGGGCCGATCATGATCGCCAAGATGGCCGGCAAGGAGGCCCATCGCGGGCTCGCCGACCTTGCCGGGTTCACCGTGATGCTGAGCCTGGAGCTGGGAATTATCAACCTGCTGCCGGTGCCGCTGCTCGACGGCGGGCACCTGTTCTTCTTCCTGCTCGAGGGCCTGCGCGGTAAGCCGTTGCAGCTTCGCCATCGCGAGTTCGCGATGCAGATCGGGCTGCTGTTGCTGGTGGCGCTGATGACCTTCGTGATCGTGAATGACCTCTCGCACATTATGCGCAGTTGACACCGCTCTGCACGCCGCATCCGCGGCGGGGCCGGTGCTGGGAATCGAAACCGGCGGCGCGCAGGCCGAGCTTGCGGTCGTCGCCGGCGGACGGGTGCTCGCCGAGTGCTCGCGCCCGGTCGCCTCGCACGGCGCCGAGTTGCCCGAGGCGGTGGCAGCGCTGCTCGAGCAGGCCGCGCTCACAACCGGGGATCTGAAGGGGATCGCGGTCGGGATCGGCCCGGGCTCCTTCACCGGGTTGCGCGTGGGGTTGAGCTACGCCAAGGGGGTAGCGATGGCTTCGGGATGCGCGCTGGTGGGAGTGTCGAGCCTCGATACGCTGGCGCTGGCGGCGATGGCCGAGGCCGAATGCCCGCCGGGGCGGATGATTTGCACAGTGCTGGACGCTCGCAAGGGCGAAGTCTATGCTGCCCTTTACCGGGTCTGTGGCGATGGGCTAGAAAAGCTATCGGATGACCTCGTGCTTGCGCTCGGGAATTTGGCCCCGCGTCTGGACGTCGACGTTGTGCTGGTCGGCGACTGCAAGGCCGCGGAAGCCTGCTCTTTGGTTACCGGTGCACAAGGCCAGGCGATGAGCCTGCAAATGGCCCGGCTGCGCCTGCGCGGCCGGGCGGTGGCGGCGTTGGGTGCCGTCAGAGTCGCGGCGGGGGAGGTTGACAACACCTTCGCCCTGCAGGCGCTGTACGTGCGCTCTGCGGAGGCGATCTTCGGGTCCGGTCAGTCTAACTTCGGGAGCGACGGGAAATGGAGCGGAAGGAAGAAGAACTCATCCTTCAGTATGCGCCCTATGACGAAGAACTAAGGACGGCGTACGAGGAGCACAACGAGCTCAAACACCGGCTCGAGTCGTTCCGCAACAAGCTCTATCTGACAACCGACGAGGAACTGGAAAAGAAAAGGATTCAGAAGCTGAAACTGGCCTCCAAGGATCGCATCATGGCGATCCTGCATCGCCATCAGCACGAGGCGCCCTAGGCTCGCGGCGCGCCCCGGGGGCGCGCGCGGGCCATCACCCACTGATGCCAAGCCATACCATCTCGGTCCTGGTCGAAAACGAATTCGGCGTGCTGTCGCGAGTGGCCGGGCTGTTCTCCAGCCGCGGTTTCAACATCCAGTCGCTGACCGTCAACGAAGACCCGCTCGACCCCACCGTCTCGCGCATCGTGCTCGTCACCAGCGGCGACGAGCAGGTGCTCGAGCAGATCAACAAGCAGCTCAACAAGCTCGTTTCGGTGATCAAGGTCATCGACTTCAAGGACACCAGCATCATCGAGCGCGAGATGGTGATGGTGAAGGTGGCGGTGGAGGAGCGCACGCGCGCCGAGCTCGACTCGATCGTCGCCGCCTTCCGCGCCCACGTGGTCGATATCGGGCCGCGCTCGGTGACGGTCGAGATCACCGGCGACGAGGACAAGATCAAGGCCTTCATCGCGCTGGTGCGCCCGCTCGGGATCAAAGAGGTCGTGCGCTCGGGCAAGATCGCGATGGCCCGCGCGGTGCAGCACGAGACCAACCATCGCGCCTCCGCGCGCGAAACCACTTAGGAGACTGCCATGCAGGTCTATTATGATCGCGACGCCGATCTCAGCCGGCTGCGCCCCCACAAGATCGCCATCCTTGGCTTCGGCAGCCAGGGCCATGCCCATGCGCTCAACCTGCGCGACAGCGGGATGGACGTGCGAGTGGGCCTGCGCAAGGGCAGCCCCTCGTGGGAGAAGGCCGCCAAACAGGGCCTGCCGGTGTTCGACACCGCCGAGGCCGCGCGCCAGGCCGACATCGTGATGATGCTGGTGCCGGACGAGATGGGCGCCGACATCTACAGCGCCGAAGTCGCTCCCCATCTGACCGCGGGCAAGTATCTCGCCTTCGGCCACGGCTTCAACATCCATTTCAAGTTCATCAAGCCGGCGGCGGGCGTGAACGTCTTCATGATCGCGCCCAAGGGCCCCGGCCATCTGGTGCGCTCGGAGTACGTCAAGGGGCGCGGCGTGCCCTGCCTGCTCGCGGTCGAGCAGGATCCCTCGCGCGACACCAAGGAGATCGGGCTGGCCTACGGCGCGGCGATCGGCGGCGGGCGCGCGGCGATTATCGAAACCACTTTCCGCGAGGAAACCGAAACCGACCTCTTCGGCGAGCAATCGGTGCTTTGCGGCGGATTGACCGAGCTTATCCGCGCCGGCTTCGAGACCTTGGTCGCCGCCGGTTACGCGCCCGAGATGGCCTACTTCGAGTGCGTCCACGAGGTCAAGCTGATCGTGGACCTCATCTACGAGGGCGGCATCGCCAACATGCGCTATTCGATCAGCAACACCGCCGAGTACGGCGACATGACCCGCGGCAAGAAGGTGGTTGGCCCAGCCTCGCGCGAGGCGATGAAGCAGATCCTTGCCGACATCCAGTCGGGCAAGTTCGCCAACGAATGGATCTCCGAGTATCGCGCTGGGCTGCCGCGCTTTCGCGAGCTGCGTAAGGAGGCTGAAAAGCATCCGCTCGAGGAGGTCGGCCGTCGGCTGCGCTCGTTCATGCCGTGGCTCGCCAGCGACCGGCTGGTGGACAAGAGCAGAAACTGAGGAGCGTTGTTTTCTTGAACCAGACGCTCGCATCGGGGGCTGCCGGCTGGGCCTGGCGCGTCGGCAAGGCGGTCAGAATCGCCGCCGAGGGCGTCATGATCTCGGCCGCGCTGCTGGCGCTTGGGGTTTTGATGATTGTCCTGGGATGGCGCTGGCCAGGCGCGATCGTTATTGCCGCCGGCGCCGCGTGCGCCGCCTTCTTCCGCGACCCCGAGCGCTCGGCCACGGCCGCCTCCGAGCACGTCGTGCTTTCGGGCGCCGACGGCACCGTGAGCGACATCGCCGAGGCCGAGCTTCCGGGCGCGGCGGCGGGCGAACGCTGCCAGCGGGTGTCGGTTTTCATGTCGCCGCTCAACGTGCACGTCAACCGCGCGCCGGTGGACGGCGAGGTGGTCAGCGTGCGGCACACCCCGGGCGCCTTTCACGCCGCCTTCCGCGACCACGCCAGCGAGCATAACGAGCGCAACCTGATCGTGTTCGCCGACCGGCGCGGGCGGCGCCATGCGATGATGCAGATTGCGGGCTACCTGGCGCGCCGCATCGTATGCCGCGTCGGTCCGCACGACAGCGTGCGTTGCGGCGACCGCATCGGCCTTATCATGTTCGGCAGCCGCGTCGATCATTTTCTGCCGTCCGGCTACCGGGCGACGGTCCGGGTCGGCGATCGCGTGCGCGCGGGCGAAAGCGTGATCGGAGAGCTCGGCCAATGAACCGGACGGAAGGTAATCGTCCGCGCCGCCGCCCGCGGATGAAGCTCATCTCGGGCCGCCTTGAAGAGCAGCGCGAGCGGGTGGTCGCGCCACTGCGCCGCGGCGTTTTCCTCGTCCCCGCCTCGATCACCTCGCTCGGCCTGCTCTCGGGCTTCTTCGCCCTGGTCTCGGCGATCAACGCGCATTTCGAGCTCGCGGCCGTGATGATCTTCATCGCGTTCATCTGCGACGGGCTCGACGGACGCGTCGCGCGGCTGTCGCGCACCTCCAGCGCCTTCGGCGTCGAGTACGACAGCCTCTCCGACGTGGTCGCCTTCGGCGTGGCGCCGGCCGGCGTCGCCTATTGCTGGTCGCTGCGGCTGCTCGGCGCGTGGGGTGTTGTGATCGCGGGCGTGTACGTCATCTGCGCGGCGCTGCGGCTGGCGCGCTTCAACGTGCAGACCGCGAACGTGGACAAGCGACGCTTCGTCGGCCTGCCGGTGCCGGGCGCGGCGGTGATGATCGCGGGGCTGGTGCTCGCCTACAGCTACTTCGAGCTCAACTCGCCGCGCGCGCTGTGCACGCTGATGGCACCGCTGACCGTCGCACTCGCCGGCCTGATGATCTCGCGCGTGCCCTACCCCAGCTTCAAGACCGTCAACCTGCGCCAGCGCGCGGCGGTCGAGTGGGTGGTGGCGATGCTGGTCCTGTTGGCGTTCCTGTTCGCAATGCCGCAGTTCACCGCCTTCCTGCTGGCGACCGCCTACGTCGTCTCGGGGCCGTACCTGCTGATGCGCGGCGAGCGGACGCAGGCGATGGCCCCGATGCTGCGCCCGATGGGCGAGAGCAATGCTACGGTGGCGCCACCGCCGTCGCGCAAGTCGCCGCAGCGCTCGTCCCGCGCCACGGGCGATTTGTCCTCGCCACCTCAGGGCCGCTAAGCCGGGCACCTTGACGCTCCGGCGAGTGGCGTTTAAGATACGGGGCATGTCGCTGACGTTGACTCTGCTGCTCGGACTGCTGCTTAGCCTGGGCCTTATTGGGGCCCACGCCGGGAGCGTCGCCGAGCAGGCTTAAAGCGCAGCGACTTTAAAGCTTGAAGCGAACGCCCCGGGCGATGGGCCAAACAGGCCGCCCGGGGCGTTTTCTTATTTGCGCGTCGTGCGGCACGAGGCCCGCGCAGCCGGGACGTCGAGAGGGGAGAGAGACGCCGATGGCCAAGACGATAAACGATGTCCGCGACATCCTGCCCGACCCCGACTACGTCCGCATCTTCGACACCACCCTGCGCGACGGCGAGCAATCGCCCGGATGCACGATGAACGTCGAGGAGAAGCTCGCGATCGCGCGCCAGCTCGAGCGCCTCGGCGTGGACATCATCGAGGCCGGCTTCGCCGCCTCCTCGCCGGGCGACTTCGAGTCCGTAACTCGCATCGCCGACGCGCTCACCCGCCCGACCGTGCTCAGCCTCTCGCGCACCCGCGAGGAGGACGTCGACGCGGCGCTGCGCGCGGTGGAGAAGGCCAAAAACCCCGGCATCCACATCTTCATCGCGACCTCCGACATCCATCTCAAGTACAAGCTCAACATGACGCGCGAGGATGTGCTCGCCGCGGCGACCTGGGCGGTGGCGCGCGCCAAGCGCCACCTCGACTACATCGAGTTCTCCTGCGAGGACGCCTCGCGCTCGGAGTGGGAGTTCATGGCCAAGCTTTGCGCCGAGGTTATCCGCGCCGGCGCGCGCATCATCAACCTGCCCGACACCACTGGCCACGCGATCCCCGAGGAGTTCGGCGAGATGTTCGCCTACATGCGGCGCACCGTCGAAGGCGCCGAGCGCGTGGTGTGGAGCGCGCATTGCCATAACGATCTCGGCCTTGCGGTCGCCAACTCGCTGGCCGCGATCCGCAACGGCGCGCGTCAGGTCGAATGCACGATCAACGGCATCGGCGAGCGCGCCGGCAACACCTCGATGGAGGAGGTCGTGATGGCGCTGCGGACGCGCAAGGACCTGATGCGCGTGCGCACCGGGATCGACACCCGCCAGATCTATCCCGCCTCGCGCCTGCTCTCGCAGATCATCGGCCAGGCGGTGCCGCCCAACAAGCCCGTGGTCGGCGACAACGCCTTCGCCCACGAGGCCGGCATCCATCAGGACGGCGTACTCAAGCACAAGCTGACCTACGAGATCATGAAGCCCGAGGACATCGGGATCCCCTCCAACAAGCTCGTGCTGGGCAAGCATTCGGGCCGCCACGCCTTCGTCAATCGGCTGACCGAGCTCGGCGTCGACACGTCGGCGCTCGACGTCAACCGCGCCTTCGCCGAGTTCAAGGCGCTGTGTGACAAGAAGAAGGTCGTGTACGACGACGACATCCTGGCCCTCGTCACCGAGGAAACCCGCCGCACCGCCGACCAGTTCGAGCTGGTCGACGTCCAGGTGACCTCGTCGGCGCGCAGCACGCCGCATGCGATCGTCACGATGCGGACGGGCGACGGCGAGGAGCGAGTCGCCGAGGCGACCGGCGACGGGATGGTGGACGCGTGCTACAAGGCGATCTACAAGCTGGCCGGCGTGCAGCCGGCGCTCGAACGCTACTCGGTCAAAGCGATCACCGGCGGCACCGACGCGCTCGGCGAGGTGAGCTGCCTGGTGCGCGCCGACGGGATGACGGTTGCCGGACAGGGCGCCCACAGCGACATCGTGATGGCGAGCGCGCTGGCGCTGGTCAACGCGCTCAACCGTCTGCGCGCGCGCACGCATCAGGCGCCCCGCCCCGCCGACGGGCCTTGAGCGGACCGCGCCAAGCGGCGCAGGGCTTGCCGCGGCAGTGGCGTTGGGCTAAGTGCTTATGGCGTCGAGCGGCGCACGTCGGTGCGCCGCACGCCGCGAGGATTGAAAGAAGGGGGAAGAGCGCGCCGCCGCAAGAGCCGCCAACCGCTGGTTGTGTCGCCGCGCACCGCTCCTGACCGCGCTCAACCGACCTGGCTCTACACGGACCGCACTTTCGCGGCCGTTACTGCGCAAATTTAGATGGCCTACAAGATTCTGGTTCTCAAGGGTGACGGTATCGGCCCCGAAGTCGTGGGCGAGGCCTTGCAGGTGCTCAAGATCGTCGCGCGTAACGCCGCGCTCGCGCTCGAGTTCAAGGAAGCACCCGTCGGCGGTCATGCGCTTGACCAGTTTGGCACCCCGCTGCCCGACGACGTGCTCAAACAAGCGCGCGACAGCGACGCCATCCTCCTCGGCGCGGTCGGCGGCCCCAAGTGGGACAACCCCAGAGCCGACCAGCGCCCCGAGCAAGCGCTGCTGACCCTGCGCAAGGAGCTCGGCCTGTTCGCCAACGTGCGCCCGGTCAAGGCGATCAAGGAGCTGACCGCGGCCTCGCCGCTGCGCCAGGAAATCGTCAACGGCGTCGACCTGGTCGTGATCCGCGAGCTGACGGGAGGCATCTACTACGGCAAGCCATCCGAGCGGCGGATGCACGGCGACCAGCGCGAGGCGGTCGATACCTGCACGTACAACGAAGAGGAGATCACGCGTGTCCTGCGCTACGGCTTCGAACTGGCGCGCAACCGGCGCAAGCGCCTGACCTCGGTGGACAAAGCCAACATCCTTG
Organism: Candidatus Binataceae bacterium; assembly: GCA_035650475.1. NCBI lineage: Bacteria > Candidatus Binatota > Binatia (SeqCode) > Binatales (SeqCode) > Binataceae (SeqCode) > Binataceae bacterium (SeqCode). The sequence goes on along the minus strand of DASRHP010000009.1, from coordinate 51,336 downwards.
CGACCTCGCGCCTGTGGCGCGAAATCGCAAGCGAGCTCGCTTCCGAGTACACCGACGTCACCTTCGAGAACCAACTCGTTGATTCGATGGCGATGCATCTGATCCGCCGCCCACGCGACTTCGACGTCGTCGTCACCGAGAACATGTTCGGCGACATCCTGACCGACGAGGCGTCGGTGCTGGCGGGTTCGATGGGTCTGCTGCCGTCGGCCTCGCTGGGCGACGAGCTCAACGGCGCGGGATGCCGGGTCGGGCTGTTCGAGCCGATCCACGGCAGCGCGCCCGACATCGCCGGCCGCGACGAAGCCAATCCGCTCGCCGCCATCCTCTCGGCCGCGATGTTGCTCGAGCATTCGCTCGGGATGCGTGCCGAGGCCGAAACGATCGCGCAGGCGGTCGAGGCGGTGGTGCGCGAGGGCTATCGCACGCGCGATCTGGGCGGCGGCGCCGGGACCAAAACTGTCGGCTGCAAGGCGATGGGTCGGCTGGTGCGCGAACGGCTCGAGGCCACGGAAGCGTAGGTATGGCCGCGGCGCACCGCCGCGAGGTGAAAATCGCCGTCGTCGGCGCGACCGGCGCAGTCGGCACCCAGATCGTCGAGCTACTCGACGCGCGCGCAGTGCCCTGCGCCGAACTGGCGCTGTATGCGACCGCGCGCGGCGCCGCGCAGACGCTCGAAGCCTACGGCAGCGAGCAGCGCGTCGCCGAACTCGACGAGCCCGCCGCGCTCGCGCACTTCGATATCGCATTCCTCGCCGTTCCACCGAGCGTCGCCGCGGACATTATCCGCGCGCGGCCCGGACCCGCGCTCGTTGACCTGAGCGCGGCGACGCGCGCACCGTCGGCGGCGATTCCGCTGGTGGCGCCCGGATTCGAGGCGCCCGAGTCAATCGCGCAAATCGCAGCGCGCGGCAGAACCGTCGCGATCGCCCATCCCGCGGCCCACGTGCTCGCGACGATTATCGGCGCGGCCGGCGCGCAAAACCGCACTGTATGCGCGACGGTGATGCTCGGCGCCAGCGCCGAGGGGCGCCAGAGCGTCGAGGAAGTTGCGCGCGAGGCGGGCGCACTGCTGAGCGGCGCGCACAGCCTCGAGGAAGGCGAGCCGCAACGCGCTTTCAACGCGTCACCTGGAGATCCCGCGGGCGAACTCGCTGCCGCGCTATCCGCGCAAGCCGCTGCGCTCGTGCACGCGGCGCCCCGGCTGCTCGTCGAGACCGTAACTATCGCCGTGCTGCACGGCTCGGCGATGACCGTGCTGATTTCCGATCCGCCCGCGCCCGCCGAGCTGCCGGCGCGGCTACGCGCCGCGCCGGGAATCCTGATGATGGAGAGCGAGGAGGCGAAGGCGAGCGTGATCGACGCGATCGGCCAGGAGGCCGTACTGGTCAGGCTCAGCGTGCACGGCGCGGGCGCCGCGATCTGGTGCGCATTCGACAGCGCCCGCCTCGCCGCGCTCGACGCGGTGTGGATAGCCGAGAAACTCGCCGCGGCCGAGGCACCCGGCGCGGCCTAGGCCGGCGCAGCCCACGATGCAGGTCCGTCTGCGGCTCGAATACGACGGCAGCAATTATTCCGGATGGCAGATCCAGAGCGGCCAGGATTCAATCCAGGCGCGCCTGGAGGAGGCGCTGGCGCGGATTTTCGGCGCGCCAGTGCGCGTGCGCGGCGCCGGCCGCACCGACGCCGGCGTCCATGCGCGCGGACAGGTGGCGGCGGCGCGGCTGCCGCGGCGCTTTGACCCGGCCGAGCTTGCGCGCGCGCTCAACGCGATGCTGGCGGCGGATATCGTGGTGCTGGAGGCCGCCGAGGTGGCTGAGAATTTCGACCCGCGGCGCGACGCGCGGCTGCGAATCTACGAGTATCGGGTGCTCAACCGGCCGCTGCCGTCGGTGTTCGAGCGCAACTACGCATGGCATGTGCGCGAGCCGCTCGACCTCGACGCGATGAACGCGGCTGCGCGGGTCTTCGTCGGTGAGCACGATTTCGCCGCCTTTCGCTCGCTCGGCTCGGAAGAAAAAACCACGGTGCGGCGCGTCGAATTCAGCGCGTGGCGGCGCGCGGAGCCGAGCCTGCTCGTCTACCGCGTCGAGGCGACCGCCTTTTTGCGCCACATGGTGCGCACGATGGTGGCAGCGATGGCCGAAGTCGGGCGTGGGAAGTACAGCGCTGAAGCACTTGCCAAGCTGCTCGCGCGCGGCGAGCGCGCGCTCGCGCCGGCGCCGGCGCCCGCCGCCGGACTTTACCTGGTCGAGGTTCGTTACTAGCGCCCGGCCAGCGCAGGTTGCAAAATTCCCGACGGGACGGGCGGCTTTGAACGGGGGTTGCAAAAAACGCTTCTGCCCCAACGGGCGCGCGCAGGAGCTGTTGAAAAATCGTTGTGGTTCTTAAGAAATACGCGCATTTTCGGGCGGCTGTGTCTTGCAAAACGCGTGATCGTGGTTCACGCTCTGCTTGCGGGAATCACTCTCGCCGACAAGGAGGATGATGATGACGCAGTCGCAGGTCGCGGCGCATCTCGCCGACAAGGTCAAAATTTCGAAGAAGGAAGCCAAGAGCGTGCTGGAGGAGCTCACCGGCCTGGTCGTGCGCGAGCTCAAGAAAGAGGGTTCGCTGCGCCTGGCGGGGCTGGGGATTTTCCGCAAGCGCAAGACCAAGGCGCGGATGGGCCGCAATCCGGCCACCGGGGAACAGATCAAGATTCCGGCGCGCACCCGCCTGCGCTTCACCCCCGCCAAGTCGCTCAAGGACGCGGTGCTCGGCGCGCGCTAGAGGCGGGCGATTGTGATTTTGACGGGGCGCGAGGCCGAAGCCCTCTTCGGCCTCGCCGTTCCGCTTCCATTTCAGTTGCGGCCGCGGAGCCGGAGCGCGTTAACCCGGGCGCTCGGCGCCGCCCTCCGCGCGCGGCTGGCGCAGCGCAATCCTTGAGCGCGACGCTTCGGCGACCGGCGCATCGAGCCGCAGACCGAAGCCGTCAGCCAGCCGCGTCAGGTAGTTGAAGACCCCGACGATGTGCGCGACTTCGAGGCAGGCGCGATCGTCGAAACCCAACTCGCGCAACGGTTTCCAGTCCTCCTCGGTCATCCGCACCGCTTCGGCGCTGAGCTTCTCCGCCACTGCGCACAACGCGCGCTCGCGCGCGTTCAACGTCCTGAGCTCGCGCCATCGCCTGGCCTTGATCGCCTCGATCAGCTCGGAGTCGCCGCCCTCGACACGCAGAAACTCTGCGTGGGACTGGGTTCAGTAATGGCAATCCTGGGCGGCGGCTGCCACCGCCGCAACCATCTCGCGCTCGGCGCGCGCAAGCGCGCCCGCGCCGAACATGATTCGCGCGACCAAGCGTTGAAAATAGGGAGCGATCCCCGGATGCGCCGCGACCAGGCGCGCCATCGCCGGCACCCGCCCGGCGCCGATGCTGTAGGGATGGTCGGCGGGGAATGACGCGAGCATCTCCTGCTCGCTCGGCAGCTCGACCCACGCTTCGCGATCCTTTTCCGCTCCCATCACGCGGCCTCCGCTTGCTGACTCGACGCTCCCGGCGCGCGTCGGGCCTTATCCGCCGGGTTTTTTCGCCGCCGGCGGCGGGGCGGATCGTCCCCCGCCGCGGCGCGCCATCCGCGCGCGTTCGAGGTACTCACGCATCCGGCTCTCGTAGCCGCGCTCGGAGGGCTCGTAGTAAATCCGCTCGCCGAGCTCGACCGGCATGTACCGCTGCTCGTTGATCGCGCCTTCTGAGTTATGCGGGTAGCGGTAACCCTCGGCGTAGCCGAGCTTGCGCATCAGCGGCGTCGGCGCGTTGCGCAGATGGAGCGGCACGGGCAACGCCCCGCGCTCGAGCGCGTCGGAACGCGCCGCCAGCATCGCGCGGTACGACGCGTTGGATTTGGGCGCGCAGGCGAGATAGGTCACACCCTGCGCCAGCGGGATCGCGCCCTCCGGCATCCCGACGAAATCGACCGCCTCCTTGACCGCCATCGCGACCTGGAGCGCGCGCGGATCGGCGTTGCCGACGTCCTCGGCCGCGAAAATCACCATCCGGCGCGCGATGAACAGCGGATCCTCGCCCGCCTCGATCATCCGCGTCATCCAGTACATCGCGGCGTCGGGGTCGGAGCCGCGCAGGCTCTTGATGAAGGCGGAGACGACGTTGTAGTGCTCCTCGCCTGCGCGGTCGTAGAGCAGGGTCTTCTGCTGCGCCGCCTCACGCACGTGCTCGGGCGCAATCGCCGCGCTCCCGGCTTGGCGGGCAAGCGTCGCCGCGACTTCCAAGGTGTTGAGCGCGCGGCGCGCGTCGCCCGCGGCAAAGCGCACCAGCTCGGCAAGCGATTCGTCCTCCAGCGCGAGCCCGCTGCGGCCGAGCCCGCGCTCGGGATCGGCCAGTGCGCGCCTGACGATCGTCGTGATGTCCTCGTCGCCGAGCGCGCGCAGCACCAGCACGCGGGTACGCGAGAGCAGCGGCGCGATCACCTCGAAGGACGGGTTCTCGGTGGTCGCGCCGATAAGCGTGATGAGTCCGCTCTCGACGTGGGGCAGGATCGCGTCCTGCTGCCCCCGGTTCCATCGATGGATCTCGTCGATGAAGACGACCGTGCGCCGCCCGCTGGCGTCGAGCTCGCGCTGCGCCGCCTCGACCGCCTCGCGCAGGTCGGCGACCCCCGCGGTGACCGCCGCAATCGTGCGCATCGCGGCGCCCGACTGGCGCGCGAGCAGCAGCGCGAGTGTCGTCTTGCCGCTGCCGGGCGGCCCCCACAGGATGACCGACGGCAGGCTGCCGGCTTCCAGCGTGCGGTGCAACAGCTTGCCCGCGCCGAGCAGGTGGTCCTGGCCGACGACCTCGTCGAGCCTCTGCGGACGCATCCGATCGGCCAGCGGCTGGGCCGCCGGCTTGCGCGCGGCAAAGAGCGTGGGCTCCGCACCAGACTTGCGCCGGGCCATGGCGCAAACCCTATCACAGCGCTCCGCCCACCCGCATCCGGGGCCTATTTACCGACGGGCCGTGGGTGTTCTAGCCTTGGGTGGGCTGGACACACGGCGCCGGCACCACCTGATGATCGTCGGAATCGACATCGGCGGATCCACCACCGACGCGGTCACCGTTGACAACGGCGACTACCACGTCGTCACGATCGAGGCCAACGACCCGGTCGCGGCGGCGGCCGGCGCGCTCGGCAAGCTCATCGAACAGAACAACCTCCGGCTCGAGCAGGTGGCCTGCGTGGCGGCAACCGGCGCCGGCTCGCGCGCGCTGTCGGACACCCTGTTCGGGCGGCCGGTGATCAAGGTTAGCGAATTCACCGCGATCGGAATCGGCGGGACCTCGCTGTGCGGCAAGCGCGACGCGCTGGTGGTTTCGCTCGGCACCGGCACCGCGCTGGTCGCGGTCCACGGCGACAAGATCGAGCACTTCGGCGGCACCGGGCTCGGCGGCGGCACGCTGCGCGGGCTCTCCAAGCACATGCTCGGGGTCTCGACGCTGGAGACGCTCGAAGCGCTGGCGCAGCGCGGCGACTTGGCCCGCATCGACCTTACCGTGCGCGACATCGCGGGTGGCCCGCTGGGCGACCTGCCGCCCGGCACCACCGCCTCGAACTTCGGCAAGATCACCGCCGACGCGACTGCCGAGGACAAGGCGCTCGCGATCATGAACATGATCGTCGAAGCGGTCAGCGTGCTGAGCCTGGCCGCCGCGCGTGCCAGCGGCCTTCAGGACATCGTGCTCACCGGCAAGCTGACGCGGGTTTTCCGCTTCATGCAGCGTCAGAAGCGGCTTGCCCTGCTCGGCCGCTTCACGATCCCCGAACACGCCGACTACGCCACCGCGATCGGCGCCGCGCGGGCCGCCGGCGGCCCGCTGCGCTGAGCTGCGCGGCGGCGGGTTCGAATCCCCGCCTGGATAACGATACAATCGCGCGTAGCGAGCGGCGGCGCCTCCCAGGGCCTGCGCGCCGCAGCATCCTCCGGCCTTCCCGGAACAGGAGTCGCGATGGCCAGCGAACTGCTCAGCGGATTTCGGATGCTCGATCTGACCGACGAGCGCGGCGCGCTCTGCGGCAAGATCTTCGCCGATCTGGGCGCCGACGTGGTCAAGGTCGAGCCGCCCTCCGGATGCCCGACTAGGCGTATCCCGCCGTTTCTCGACGACCAGCCGGGCCCCGACCGCGGGCTCTATTTCATCGCCTACCAGGCGGGCAAGCGCTCGGTGACGCTCAACCTAGAGTCGGCCGACGGCCGCGCGCTGCTGGAAGACCTCGCGCGCAAGTCGGACTTCCTGGTCGAATCGTTCGCGCCGGGCTACATGGACTCGCTGGGGCTCGGCTACGAGCGGCTCGCCGAACTCAACCCGCGGCTCATCTACGCCTCGATCACGCCGTTCGGCGACAGCGGCCCGGCCCGCAACTACAAGGCCGCCGATATCGTTTCGTGGGCCTCGGGCGGCCCGATGTTCATGATGGGCGAGAAGGGGAGGCCGCCGCTGGAGATGAGTGTGCCGCAGGCCGGGCTGCATGCCGGCGCCGAGGCCGCGGTCGCCTCGCTCCTTGCCCATTACCCGCGCGAGATCGAGGGCCGCGGGCAGCGTGTGATCGTCAACACCCAGGCGTGCGTGGTGTGGACGCTGATGAATGAACAGGCGATGCCGATCATGCATGGCGACTATATCCGGCGCGATGGCGTGTACTACTCGGCCACCGGCTCGCGCCGCCAGCTGGTGTACGCTTGCAAGGACGGCTACATCTCGACCCTGCTCGCCGGCGGCCCCGGTGTGGGCGCCATCTCGATGAAGGGGCTGGTGGGATGGATGGCCGAGAAGGGCTGCGCGGCGCAGTGGATGATCGACAAGGATTGGGCGAGCTGGGTGCCAGGAATCCTGATGAAGGCGACCGAAAAAGACCTCGAAGAGATCGCCGACCTCGAAGATCGCGTGCGCCGCTTCTTCGCGACCATGACCAAGCGCGAGATCTACGCCGAAGGCCTCAAGCGGCGCATCCTGCTCGCCCCGGTCGCGACCGCCGCCGACATCGCCGAGGACGAACAGCTCAAGGCACGTAACTACTTCGTCCGGATTGAACACGACACGCTGGGCCGCACGCTGACCCTGCCGGGCGCGTTCGCCAAGATGAGCGTCACGCCGATCGGACCGGCGCGCCGCGCCCCGCGCCTGGGCGAGCATAACGGCGAGGTATGGGGCGAGCTGATGGGAATCGACGGCGGGCGGATGAGCCGCCTGCGCGCGATCGGCGCGATCTGAGCCGGCGGGGAGGCGACGATGCGACGCTACGCGCTTGAGGGAGTGCACGTATTGGACTTCTCCTGGGTCGGAGTCGGCCCGATCACGACCAAGTATCTGGCCGACAACGGCGCCGACGTTGTCCGGGTCGAGTCGCTGGCGCGCCCCGACGTCCTGCGGCTGGCGCCGCCATGGAAGGACGCCCAGCCGGGCATCGATCGCAGCCAGTTCTTCGCCAGCTACAACACCTCCAAACGCAGCATCACGCTGGATCTGAGCAAGCCCAAGGCGCGCGAGCTGGTGCTGCGGCTGCTGCCGTGGGCCGACATCGTGGCCGAGAGCTTCACTCCCAAGGCGCTGCGCAAGTGGGAGCTCGACTACGAGCATCTCTCCCGTCTCAAGCCTGACGTGATCATGCTTTCGACCTGTATGCAGGGGCAGACCGGGCCCAACGCGCTGTACCCCGGGTACGGGCAGCTGATGGCGGCGCTCAGCGGCTTCTATCACATCTCCGGCTATGCGCCGGGCGAGCCGCCGTGCCCGCCCTACGGCGCGTATACCGATTTCATCGCGCCCCGCCTGGCCGCCTGCGCTCTGCTCGCCGCGCTTGACTATCGGCGGCGCACGGGCCGCGGTCAGTACCTCGACATGGCGCAATACGAGGCCGCGCTGCACAATCTCGCGCCCGCACTGGTCGATTACTTCGCAAGCGGACGCGTGCTGGGTCCGCAAGGCAATCGCTCCGAGCGCTATGCGCCCCATGGCGCCTACCGATGCGCCGACGAAGACGGCCAAGAGCGCTGGATCGCGATTGCGGTGGACGGCGACGAGCAATGGGGCGCAATGGTCGCGGCGCTCGGCGCTCCGCCGCCGGACGAGCGTTTCGCCACCGCCGCGCGCCGGATCGAAAACCGCGCCGCGCTCGACGAACTGGTCGGCAAGCTGGTGCGCGAGTGCGAAGTCCGCGCGCTCACCGCGAAGCTCCAGGGCGCGGGTATAGCCGCCTACCCGGTGCAGAACTGCGTGGACATCCACAACGACGAGAACCTCGACGCCTTCGGCTTCTGGCACTGGCTCGACCATCCAGTGATGGGGCCGTCGCCCTACGAGGGCCTCCAGCATCGGCTGAGCCGCACGCCCGGCGAGTTGCGCAGCCCGGCGCCCACGCTCGGGCAGCATAATGACGAGGTGCTGGGCGGTATGATGGGACTCAGCACGGCCGAAATCGCGCAACTCAAGGAAGAGCGGGTGATTTTCTGAGCGCTGCCTGGGTGCCCCGCCAAACGGAATCGATTTGCGCTACGAACTGACGATCGCGCTGCGCTATCTGCGCGCCCGGCGCAAGGACGCCTTCATTTCGGTGACCACGCTCTTCACCGCGGTCGGCGTGATGATCGGCGTCGCCGCCCTGATCGTGATGCTGGCGGTGATGAGCGGGTTCGAGGCGAACCTGCGCCAACGCCTGCTGAGCCTCAGCCCCCAGGTCCAGGTCCAGAGCTTCACTGGCGCGATCGCCGACTACGGATCGGTGCAGGCTCGGATCGGCGGCGTCGCCGGCGTCGCGGGTTCCGACCCTTTTATCGTGGGCCAGGGAATGATCAGCTCGGCCCGCGGGATCTCGGGCGTCGTGGTGCGCGGCGTCGAGCCGGATAACCCCGTGGTTCTGAGCGAGCTCGGACGCTACGTCGCGCCGGCGGCGATCAAAGAGATCGCGGCTGGCTTCACTCCAGCCGAGGACGCGCCGCCGAACGGAGCCGCCGCAGGCAAATCTTCACGAGCGCGGAGCGGAGGACCGCCGGGAGCCGCCGCTGCGGGGCCAGCGCAACCGCCTGCGGCTGGGGGGGATGCCACCGAGGCCAGCCGGCCAGGCACCGTCGGCGGGCTGCTCGTAGGGTCAGCTCTGGCCGCCAAACTCAAGGTCAAGGCCGGAGATCCGGTGCGGCTGGTGGCGCCGATCATCTCGGGCTCCAACGGTGAGCTGAGCACGCGCAGCGGCGAATTCCGGGTCGCGGGAGTGTTCGAATCCGGCGTCCAGTTTATCGATTCCGAGGTGATCTTCATGGGACTCGGGGCGGCGCAGAACTTCTTCGGGCGGCCCCAACGCGCCGACGGAATCGAAGTCAAGCTGCGCAATCTCGACGCGACGCTTGAGGTCACGGCTGAGCTGCGCCGCACTCTTGGGCGCGACTTCCGGGTGACCAATTGGATGGAATACGACCAGGCGGCGTCGGCCGGGTTCGCGATGCTCAAGCGGGTCTATGCGCTGGTTCTGCTGCTGCTGATCGGAGTGGCGGCATTCAACCTGGTTGCGACGCTGATCATGGTGGTGATGGAGAAGCGGCGCGATATCGCAGTGTTGGTCGCGATGGGGGCGACGCCAACCGAGGTGCGGCGGATCTTCCAGCTCAAAGGGCTTGTCGTAGGTGGAGCGGGCACGGCGGCCGGGCTGGTCGTCGGTGCGGCGACCTGCTTTGCCCTCGCCCGCTACCAGTTCATCCACATCCCGGCGCGCATCTACGGCATTTCGACCCTGCCGATCGACGCCCAGCCGCTGAGCTTCGTGGCGGTGGCGCTGGCTTCGTTGGTGCTGTGCTTCGTGGCGACGATCTATCCCGCGCGCCAGGCCGCGCGTGAGACGCCGGTCGAGGTCTTCCGCTCCTAAGGGCGGGTGGGCGCGGAGATGACACTCTGCCGCCCTCAGCCTGAAACGAGCGGCCGCTGCTTCACCGCCTGCGGTTACGGGCGGCGCTTAGGGAAGAAAGAACTACTGATTGGCGCGGTCGGTATCGCTGGCGTTGGAAGGCTTCGTCACCATCTTCGGCTTGCGAATCACGAGCGTTTCGTGACCGCGCACCCGAATCGTGCGCGCAGACTCGGACTGCGAGCTGCTGGGCGCGACGGATTCGTTGCGTCGAGGCCGTGCGGTGGTTCGCCGCCGTCGCCAGTTGCTCAGCTCTTCGGAGAGCTTGTTGGCTAGCGAGTCGTTGTTCTGGTCAGCGTCCATGCCGGTGCCGTTCTCCTTGTCGATGCCGCGTGGCGTATCCTGCGGACTCATTTGAGATGTCTTCTTATTCCTCCCCCACCGGGCCGGGCCGGTGTTAAAAATCCCATGTGGCGAGTGCCTACAGCGGAGCGGTCCTCAGGTCCGCGCCAGTCGCGACATTCGCAGCCGCTCCGCCCAATCTCTAAATTGTTATCCAGTTCTGACCCGATAGCGGCTCGGATGCGACGTGCTCCGGCTTTGCTGCGATAGTTCGGGCCGCTGTTGGGATTCTTCGAGGTTCCTGTGAGGCCTGTCCATGTTTCCGCGCACCCGGGAGGGTGCGGGATTCCCGCAGTCTAGGCGAAGAGACTTTGCAGACGCAGGGCCAGCCCCATATCCCCGGAAATCTTCAGCTTTCCGGTCATGAACGCCATCTGGCCGTTCAGCTTGCCGTTGATCATGTCGAGGTAGTCCTTGGCCGCCATCGAGATGGTGATGTTGGGCGAGGCCGCCTTGCCGTCCTTCACCTCGCAGGTCTGATCCTTGATGATGACCTGCCATTGGCCACCGCCGTCGCCAGAGAGGTCGAACTGGTAGATTGCGTTCATGCCCTTAGCCGCGTCCTTTTTGAACCGCGACGGCATGGCATCGAACGCTTCTTTGCACGAAGACGGGGCGTCAGCCATTTGTGAGCGGGACCTCCTGGCGGGGAAACCGATAGGTTCTTGCGACCCAGTCTAAACGTGGAGCTAAAACGTTGTCAATACTTGGCGCGGTCTAAGACGCCAACCGGCGCCCGATTAGGCAGGCCTCTTCGTCTGTAGGAAGCCTGTCCGGTCCACCCGCGCCTAAAAGCCAAATACGCGGCCGGGCGCCACACGAATCAGGTTGCTGCGGACTTTGACTGCCGCCGCGCCCTCGGCGATTGTCACCGCGCGCTGGCGGTCGAGGTCGGTTGGCACCTCGCCGTCCAGGTAGGCATCGCGCCCGATGACCTTGACTTTGACCCCGCTCAGCCCCGCGTTGGCGAGACCCTGTGTGATACGCAATTCGTCCGCGGCCCACTGCGCCTTGTCGGTGGTGAGCTGATCGATAACGTCGGTCACACCGCTGACTCCGCGCACGGTACGCTCGGCCAGCCGCTTGCCGTTGTCGTCAAAGACCTTGCCGTACAGCGTAACGACGCCGCCGGTAGTGTAGGCCTTGACCCGTCCCAGCTTGCGATTGGAGCGCAGCGCCGATTGCACCCGCTCGAGCAACGGCGGCTGGCGCGGCGGCACGGCGGCCAGCCGCCGCGGACGGTGCCGGACCTTGGGCTTCGACTCGGGCGCAACCGCGGGCGCGAGCGGCGGCACCGCCGCTTCCATCGCGGGCGTCGGCGCCGTGGCGGGCGCGGCCGGCGCCGGCGCAAAGGCGTATTCGGGAGTCTCGGCGGGAGTCAGCGCGGCCACCTTGGTCGCCAGACTCGTATCGATAGCCGCGGCTTGCGCGGGATCGCGCGCGAAAATCATCGGATAGTCTGCGCTCACCTCGCCGCCGTTGAACGGCGCGAACTTCCATCCCATCATCGACTTGACCACTGCCGCATCCAGTTCCGGGTTCGGTGCGGTTGAGGTGCGCACCGCGGCGCCGGTTACCTCGCCGCTGGGCGCCACTGTCAGGCGCACCATCATACCGTCATCGACCGCCGCGCCGCCCGCCAGCACCGTCCGGTAGTTGTCGAGCAGCGCGCTCTTATTGTCCTCGAAAACCTTGCGCGCAACGTCGGTGCTGCGCTCGGGCGCCGAGGCCGAGGCACCCACCGTTTGCAGCGATACGCTCTTCGCCAACTCGACCACTGGCGAAGCAGCGGCAGGCGCCGCACTCGGAACGGGCGTGGCCGAAACCAGCTTCGACGGCTCGGTCGCGGGATGCGAGCTCAGCCTGAGCGCAAGCCAAGCACCGGCAGCGAGCGCCGCCAGCGCGGCGATCGTGTAGCCGATTATGCTCAGGAGCGGCCGTCCCCCCTCCTCTTCCTCTTCTTCAGGCTCTGGTGGAGTAAAGTCGCGCGAGGTGAATTTCTCCTGGGCGGGGACGAAAGTCTCGGGGCTGCGCCGCGCCGCCCCACCTGCGGAACGCCGGGCGCTTGCGGAGGACGCTGGTCCGCCGGGGGCCACCCCGCCAGCCGAGGGGCCGGCGTCCGGCACCAGGCGAGCGCCGCAGAAGTTGCAGACCAGCTCACCCGGCTGGGCCTTGCCGCCGCAGACTGGGCATTCGATTGCGCCCTCGCTCTCGTCGATCGGCGTGGCGCTCTGGGCGGTTTGCGCGGCGGCGCCGGAAACCAGCGCGGTGCCGTCAAGCTCGCAAAATGCTTCGCTATCGGGATAGGTCCTGGCACATCGCGGACAGGTCTTCATGACTCAACGCGGCCTCCCGCCGCATCCCCCGGTGCCGTTTGATGGTAATGATACCCGTGCGTAAGGGGGTGCAAAATGCCGCGCGCGGCGGCGGCTGACCACGCCATCTTAAACGCGCGACATTACCTGCTCGTGGAACTGCTCCATCGCGCGCACGGCGCGCTCCGGCTCGCGCCCGACCGGGGTTATCAGCCGCGCGACGCCCATCTCGGCGAAGGTCTGCACCTGCGCTACCGTCAGCGGCCCGCCCAAGCGCGGGCTGAGCGTGATTTCCAACGGGCTGGTGCGGTTCTGCGCGCGCTCATGGCCGCGCAAACGCGCGATGAGGTCGCGGGTGTCGGCGATGTTCTCCGCGATCCCATACCATCCGTCGGCCACCTGGGCGGCGCGGCGCAGCGAGGGCTCAGTATGGCCGCCAAAGATCACCGGCGGGCGTGGCTGCTGAATCGGCTTGGGCATAAACTTGCACCCCGCGACGCGGACCGTGCGCCCCTCGAAGACCGGGTCGTTGCGGGTCCACAGCTCGCGCATCAGGGCAAGGTACTCGCGCGTGCGCCGCGCGCGGTCGCCGAAGGTCATCCCGACTGTGTCGAATTCCTCCTCCAGCCATCCGATCCCCACTCCGAAGATGAACCGGCCGCCGGAGAGCACGTCGAGGCTGGCAACCGCCTTGGCGGTCGCGAACGGATTTCGCAGCGGCACCACGAACACGCCGGTGGCGAGCCTGATCCGGCTGGTCACCGCCGCCGCGTAGGCTAGCGCCAGAAACGGGTCGTGCAAGGGCGTGTCGGGCGGCGCCGGCATCCGGCCGTCGGCCGAGTACGGGTACGGTGAACGGTACTCGACCGGCAGTACCAGATGCTCGGGAATCCAGAGTGATTCGAATCCGAGCTCTTCGGCGCGGCGCGCGACACGGGCGATATCAGGTCCGGCGATCTGATAGAGAAACGTCGCGAACTTCACGAGCGCACCTTTCCGGCGCCCGGCCAAGCCGGCGCCCGCGTGAGATCACGGCGCGTCAACGCAGCATCCCTCGCCCCACTGCCCGCCGGCGCACCCCGCGGCGCGAGTCAGTTGACGGGCTGATCTTCGAGCCGGAAACCGATCTTGAGTGTGACCTGGAATTCGGGATCGCACTGCTTGTTGACCGCGCCGCGGATGTTCTGGACCTCGAACCAGTCGATGTTGCGCAGGGTCTGGCCCGCCTTCTTGAGCGCGTTGCGCACGGCCTGATGGATGCTCTGGTCGGAGACGCCGACCACGTCGACGACCTTATAGGTCTTGTTGGGCATTGGATTTACTCCTCCCGGCGTTGGCGACGCATCCGGTTATGGCAAACCCCACCGCCTCGCTACTCCGCGTCCGCGCCCATCGCGGCCGGCCCCTACAGCCGGTTACGACAGCGCTTGCGAAAACGATACCGCGAACGCCGAGGCATCGTCCACTGTTCGCAGATCGAGCAGGAAGGCGCCGTCCGTGATTCTGCCGATGACGGGTGGGCGCGCGCTGCGGAAGACCGCCGCGATCGCCTCAGGCGAGAGCGCCGGATGCGTCACGCGGATCGCGCGCGAGTCGATCTGCTCGGTCGGCAGCGCCCCGGAGCCGATCTGTGAAACGCTCGGCACCGTCTCGAGCCGGAATTGCGGGCCGAGCCGCTCGGCGAGCACCTCGCGCGCGCGGAGCGCCATCGTCTCCAGCTCGCCCACCGTGCGCGTGAGGTAGCGCAAGGTGGGAAGCGCTGCGGCGAGGTCACCCGTGCGCCGATGCAGCCTAAGCGTTGCCTCGAGCGCCGCCAGGATCAGCTTGTCGCAGCGCAGAGCGCGCTTGAGCGGGTTGGCGCGCAGCCGCTCGACCAATTCGCGCCGTCCCACCGCCAGCCCCGCCTGCGGCCCACCGAGCAGCTTGTCGCCCGAGAATGTCACCAGCGACGCGCCCGCCGCGATTCGCTCGCCGACGATCGGCTCGCGCGCCAGCCCGTAGCGGCTCAGATCGACAAGCGCGCCCGCGCCGAGGTCTTCGACCACGTCGATTCCGTGGCGGCGCCCGATCTCGACCAGTTCCTTAAGCCCAACCTCGGAGGCAAAGCCGACCACGCGATAGTTGGAAGGATGAACCTTGAGCAGGAGCGCGGTGTTGGGGCCGATCGCGCGCTCGTAGTCGGCCGGATGGGTGCGATTGGTGGTGCCGACCTCGCGCAGGATCGCGCCGCTGCGCTCCATCACCTCGGGCAGCCGGAACGAACCGCCGATCTCGATCAGCTCGCCGCGCGAAACCACGACCTCGCGCCCGGCGGCGAGCGAATTGAGCGCAAGCAGGACCGCGGCGGCGTTGTTGTTGACCACCGTCGCCGCCTCTGCGCCCGTCAGCCTTATCAGTTCGTCCTCGACCAGCGTGTCGCGCTCGCCGCGACCGCCACCAGCGAGGTCGAATTCGAGATTCACAGGAGAGGCTGCGGCGGCGGCGAGCGCCTCGATCGCAGGCTCGGCGAGCAACGCACGCCCGAGGTTGGTATGGAGGACGACGCCGGTGGCGTTGACCACCGCGCGCAGATTCGGCTGGTCGGCGGCGATCGCGGCGTGCGCGCGTCGCACGACGTCGACAATAAGCTCGTCGCGGGCAGGAGCAGATGATGTATGCGCGCCGGTGGCAATAGCGGCGCGCAACTCGTCCTGCGCTCGACGCACAGCGAGTTTGAGGTATTCGCGGCCGAATCCGGCAAACTCCGGCGCCGCTTCGCACGCGCGTAGGCATTCGTCCACCGTGGGCATCGCGCGCAGCAGCTCCGCGCGCGACTGAGACGCAACGGAGGCGTGGCCCGCCTTAGCCCTCCGGAGCTGTTTTTTCGCCTGGCCCGCAGCCATCTTGCGCCCTCTCACGCTCTCCGCCGTGGATCGGTCATTATAACCGCAGCCCGCCGTCCGCGCGTATCCGCCGATAACCCTCGCACCGCGCTCAATCGGCGGCCGCGTGCGCCTCGTCGCTGACTGTGGCCTGAGCTCTGGCGATAACGTCGAGGCGGCTGGCGACGATAATTCCGCAGGCAAGCGTCGCCAGCGCCGAGAGCGCCACCGCGATTTGCGGGCTTGCCAGCTCGCCCACATAGCCGACCTCAAGGCTGCCAATCGGGGCGAGTCCGATGAACGACAGCGTGTACATGCTCATCACACGCCCGCGCAACTCGTCGGAGACGAAGAGCTGGAGCATCGTGTTGCTGGTCGCCGTATGGTTGATAAGGCCCGCGCCGATCACCATCTGCGCCACCATCGAGAGCCAGATCCAGGGCGAGAACCCGAAAGCCAGGATCCCCGCCGCGGCGCCGAACAGCCCCACGACCAGGTTCTGCCTCAACGCCCGCGGGCTGCGGCGCGAGGCCAGCACCAGGGCGCCGACGAGCGCGCCGATCCCCTGCGCGGCGAGCAGGAAACCGTAGGTCCTCGCCGCCCCGTGGAGCACGTCGCGCGCGAAAACCGGCATCAGCACCGAGTACTGCATCCCGAAGCCCGCGTTGATCGCGACCAGCAAGAGCAGGTAGAAGCTCGCGCGATGGCGCCGGACGAAGACCAGCCCCTCGCGCAGGCGAACGAGCATCGCTCCGCCAATCGGAGCCGCCTCGCGCGCCACCAGGTCCATCTCCCACAGGCTCCAGATGACGGCGAGGTAGCTGACGCCGTTGAGGAAGAAGCATCCGGCGGTGCCGACCATGCCGATCAGCACGCCCGCGATCGCCGGACCGACCACACGCGCGCCATTGAAGATCATCGAGTTGAGCGCAATCGCGTTGGGCAAATCCTCGCGCCCGACCATCTCGACCACGAAGGCCTGGCGCCCCGGCATGTCGAAGGCGGTCACCAGGCCGTTGAACGCCGCCAGCAGTGCAACGTGCTCGACCCGTACCACGCCTGCCCAGGTCAACGCGGCGAGCGCAAAAGCGCTCAGCATCAGAAGTGCCTGAGTGGCGATGATGAGCCGGCGGCGATCGACATGATCCACCACCACGCCGGCAAACAGCGTCACCGCCAGCACTGGCAGGTAGCCCGCAAAGCTCACCACCCCGAGCATCAGGGACGAGTTGGTCAGCTTGAGCACCAGCCAGCCCTGCGCCACCGACTGCATCCAGGTGCCGATGAGCGAGGTGAACTGGCCGCCGAAGAAGAGCCGGAAGTTGCGATGGCGCAGGGCGCGGAAGGCGCCTCGCCGGCCGCCGGCGGAGGCTGGCGGCGCTGCCGATGCGGGGGCAGCTTCGGGGGTCTCGGAGGAGGTCTCGATCGGCACGCTCCCGCGGTGAATGGGGCTCAGTGTGCCAAAGTCGGGCGCGCCTTGCGACCGGCGTAACCGGGATTCACGCGTGGCCACGCGGTAGTGTAAGATTCGAGGGGTTGGATCGTGCGGCACGTCTCTCCTCAGACAGCCGGCACGCTCCTGGGTGACGTAAATGTTCGGCGAAATCGTCCTCCGCGAGAAAACCGAGGCGCCCTTCATATCGATTGAGGAAGCGCTCGAAGAGATCCGGCGCGGCCGGATGGTCATCCTGATGGATGACGAGCAGCGCGAGAACGAGGGCGATCTCTGCATGGCGGCCGAGAAGGCCAGCACCGAGGCGATCAACTTCATGGCCAAGTACGGGCGCGGGTTGATCTGCCTGCCGATGGCGCCCGAGAGGATCGACCGCCTGGGGCTGAGCATGATGGTCGGCGACAATCAGGCCCCGCTGGGTACCGCGTTCACCGTCCCGATTACCGCGCGGCGCGCCGGCGGCTCAGGCATCTCCGCCCACGACCGCGCGACGACCATCCTCCAGGCCGTGCGCGAGGACGCCACCGGCGCCGAGTTCATCACCCCCGGCTACGTCTATCCGCTGCGCGCGCGCGAGGGCGGCGTGTTGGTGCGCACCGGGCAGACCGAGGGCGCGGTGGATCTGGCGCGGCTGGCGGGGCTCAAGCCGGCCGGTGTGATCTGCGAGATTCTCAAGGACGACGGCACAATGGCGCGGCGCGACGACCTCGTCGATTTCGCCCGCATCCACGGGCTCAAGATCGTCACCGTCGCCGACATTATCGAGTACCGTCTGCGCAACGAGACCATGATCCAGCGCATCGCCGAGGCCCGTCTGCCGACCTCCTTCGGCGAGTTCCGCGCCATCGTCTATCGCAACCTGGTCGATTCCACCGAGCATCTGGTGCTCGTGATGGGCAGGATTGACGCCGAGCACCCGGTGCGCGTGCGCGCCCATCGCGAGTATCTCCCGGGCGACGTCTTCGGCTATACGGAGCGTAACACGCGCAGCCTGTTGCAGGCCGCGATGGAACGCATCGCCGAGGTCGGCGAAGGCGTCATCCTCTACCTCAAGCGCGAGTCCGACGCGATCGCTACCGACATCAACGGCAACGGCGCGACCGCCCGCCGCGCGCCCTGGGCGCAGCGCGCGAGCACCCATCTAAGCCCACCCGAGGCCGACTTTCGCGACTACGGCATCGGCGCCCAGATTTTGCGCGACGTCGGCGTGCGCAAGATGGTCCTGCTCTCCGACCAGGCGCCGCGGCTGGCCAATCTGCCCGGCTACGGATTGGAAATCGTCGGCAACGAGCCGCTCTCCAAAGGCGAGCCGGTGCCGGGAGGCTGAATCCCGGCCCGGCGCCGCGCGGAACCGGCTGCTCCGATGCGGAATTATCTGCGATGATGGAACGTTACGGCCCGCCGTCGCGCGTCGTACGCGCGCTCTTTGCGGCAATCGGCGCGTGGGCGCCCGCCGCATTCGCCCTCGCCGTCATCGTCGCGTTCGGCGCGCCGGCGCGGGTTCGCGCACAGGCGCTCCCCAAGCCGTCGGAAATCGCCAGGATCGATGGGCTCAAGCTCGCCGCGCCGCTCAAGCCGGGCGGCATCAGCAAGCTGGTGGTTGACGCCGAGATTCTCTCCGGATGGCACATCAACTCGAACCATCCGAACTCGCCCGACTTTATCCCGACCAAACTTGCGGTGAATCCGCCGCCCGGGCTCAAGACCGGCGCTGTGAAGTATCCGCCGGCCGACCAGATCGCGCCCGCGTTTTCCGGCGGCGAAAAGCTTTCGGTGTTCACCGGGCCGATCGAATTCGAGGTCCCACTGATGGCGGCGCCCGGCTTCAAGCCGGCGGCCGACGCCGCGATCGCCGTCACGCTCGACTACCAGCCCTGCAACGACAATATCTGTCTTCCTCCCGCGCAGATCAGGGCGAGCGCACCGCTCTCCTCGCTCCAGCCCTCGGCTGACGCGGGAGAGTCGCGCGACGCCGCGGGCGCAGCGGCCTACGCTCCCGTGGCGTCGGCCGCCGCATACGAGGCGCATCCTGCGCACCTGGCACTCACCGCGTTGGACTCATCCGCCGATTCCCCGGCCGACACTGCCGACGATAGCGGCGGTGTGGGCGGCGGATGGAACCTTGCGGACATTTTCGCGCAGCACGGGATGCTGCTCGGCCTGCTGGCGGTGTTCCTTGGCGGGCTCGCGCTCAACCTGACGCCGTGCGTCTATCCGCTGATCGGCGTGACGCTGGCCTACTTCGCCAACCAGGGCGGCGGGCCGCGCCGAATCGCGATTCTCGCCGTGACCTACGTGCTGGGGATCGCGCTGACGTTCTCCGCCGCTGGAGTCGCGGTCGCACTCTCGGGCGGCCTGTTCGGCGCGGCACTTCAAAATCCGTGGGTGCTCGCGATTATCGCGGCGGTTCTGTTGGCGCTGGCGGGTTCCAGCTTCGGGCTGTATTCGCTTCAGCCGCCGCAGTGGATGATGCAGCGGGCGGGGGCGGCACGCCCGGGTTATCTCGGCGCGCTCGCGATGGGGCTCGGGATGGGCGTCGTCGCGGCACCGTGCATCGGGCCGATTGTGCTCGGGCTGCTCCTGATGGTCGAGCGCAGCGCCGACCCGCTCTTCGGCTTCACGCTCTTCTTCACGCTGGCACTCGGACTTGGATTGCCTTACGTCGCCCTCGCGCTGGCCGCCGGCCATATCCGCGCGCTTCCGCGATCGGGGGAATGGCTGGCGTGGATCGAGCAGTTCTTCGGCTTCGTGCTGCTCGGGCTCGCGCTCTATTTCCTCGACCCGCTGCTGGGCGGATGGGCGATACGGCTGATGCCGTACTATGCGGCTGGGGCAGGGATCTTTCTCGGCTTCGTTACGCCGGTGGGGCGCGGATGGCGTCCATTCCTGGTCTTTCGCAGTGCGTTGGGGGCGGCTGCGCTGGGCGCGCTCGCCTATCTGCTGTTGTTCCCGGCCGCCAAACCCGCCGCGCAGCTTTCCTTTGCCCCTTACGACGCGAAGGCGGTGGCCCAGGCGCGCGCCGACAAGAAACCGGTGGTGATCGACTTCAGCGCGACCTGGTGCATCCCATGCCGCGAGATGCAGCGCACGACCTTCCGCGACCCTGCGGTGATCCGCGAGGCCGAACATTTCGTCCGTCTCCAGGCGGATCTCACCCAGACCGACCTCCGCAGCAAACAGCTCAGCAGCATGTACGAGATCCACGGCGTGCCGACGACCGTGTTCATTGACAAGCACGGGCGGATTCTCAAACGCGAGGTCGGCTATGTCGACGCCCGCCAGTTTCTGAGCGATCTGCGCGAAATCGACGAGATTGACGGGCTGCCCGAGGTCCGCAATACGACCATTCCCGCCGCGGAGTCGGCTTCACTTTAGAGCGGGGCTTTTGTATTTTGCCTCAGGCCCGGAGGCGGCCAGGAGCGGGAGCAGGATGCGGCGCAGGCTTTGGCCTGCGGCGCCGGCGCGCGCGCCAGCCGACCGGAATCCGGAGATCCTCCGCCAGGAGTTTTTGACCGTCATGGCACAGAACAACGAACAATTCGTCCGCGAACTGTTCAAGCTGGTCCACGAGCGCCGCTCCTTCGGGCGCCATCCGCTGTGGAAGAAGATCGAGGCCGGCCAGGTCCCGCGAGACAAGATGAAGATCTTCGCGCAGCAGTTCTTCCTCCAGGTGCGCGAGTTCCCGCGCGCGATCAGCGCCCTGCACTCGCGATGCTACGACTCGCAGGAGCGGCTCAAGCTCGCCGAAAGCCTCTACGAGGAGGAGACCGGGCTGATTTCAGGCAGCGCGCCCCATCCGGAACTTTTCATCCGGCTCGGGACGGGCTTCGGGCTCAAGCGCGAGGAGATGACCCAGGCCCAGCCGCTGCCGGGCACCGAGGCCCTGATCGACTGGTTCGAGCTTTCGACCAAGGACCGCTCGTTCGCCGAGGGAATCGGCGCGATCAACGTGGCCGCCGAGGGTCAGGTGCCGGGCAACTTCGGCTCGTTCGCGCGGGCACTGGAGAAGCACTACGGGCTGAACACCGAGCAGGTCGCCTTCTTCGACATCCATGAGATTGCAGACCGCGACCATAGCGACGTCGGCGACAATATCCTGAGCCATCTGCCGCTGAGCGACCACGACAGGGCCAAGGTGCAGGCGGCCGCCTCGCGCTCGCTCGATCTGTGGTGGAACTTCTTCGACGACATCCAGCGCGCCTGCGAGGCCTGACGCCGCCCGGCGGGGACGCTACGGGCGCAGCGCGCGCATCGTGCGCCGGATCGCCGCCTCGCGCGTTTCGTTGACTGGATTGGTGAACACTACCGCGGTGCCCACGCCGGGCGCGCACAACTCGGCCAGCCGCTCGCGCACGCGCGCCCCGGGGCCGACCAGCAGGGTCGCGTCAATCATCGCGTCGCTCACCGCGGCGAGCGCCTTGGCGGCGTCGCCGCGCGCCGCGCGAATCCCCTGGATCTCGCGCGCGAACCCTGCCTTGGCCATCATGTTGCCGTAAAATCGCAGCGCCCCGTAGCGCGACAGCAGCGTGCGCGCGGGCCGGCGCGCCGCTTCGAGGTCGTCGGAGATGAACGCGGTGGCGAACAGCACCGGCTCGACCGCCTCGGGGCTGCGCCCGGCGACGCGCGCGCCCTCGGCGATTTCGGCCATCGCCTCGTGCACGCGGGCGGGCGGGAAGAAGTTGAAGATCACGCCGTCGGCGATCTCGCCCGCCATCTTCACCATCGGGCGCGAGACGCCGGCGAGATAGATCGGCAGCCTGCCGCTTATCCGCGGGCCGGTGGCGCCGCCGTCGAGCAGTTTGCGCAGCGTCGCCACCGTCTCGCGCATCTTCAGCATCGGCGTCCCCATCTCGATCCCTAGGCGCGAGTTGCTCTCGCCGTGGCCGGTGCCCAACCCGAGGATGAAGCGGCCGCCAGTGAAGTGATGGACGGTGGCGGCCTCGTTGGCGAGGAGCACCGGATGGCGCAGGTAGATGTTGGTGATCGCGGTGCCCAGCGTAATCCGCCGCGTCTGCATCCCGAGCGCGAGCGAGCATGCGAGCGAGTCGTTGTTGGCCTCGGTCATGAAGACGCCGGAAAAGCCGAGGTCTTCGGCCTCTTTGGTCCACTCGACGATCTTGTCAAGGGGGCTGTCGGGCATGATCGAGAAGGCAAGTGCGGTCTTCGCCATCGCGGACGATTCCTTTCGCTGCGGGAAGCGCGTTCATTCGATAGCCTGAAGCGTCTGCGCGGCGCAACCCGCGCCGGCCTTGAGTAGTGGGTCAGTTCAAAAACCTCAAACTGACTCACTACCCGGCCGCGAGGGCTAATTGATCGGCGATCCTCATTTTGTTAGTTAAAGATATGGCGCTCTGCTGCACAGCAGCTCCCATACAAACGGCGACAAGCCCGCGGATCTCCGCGGGCTTTTTGTCATGAGGAGACTTTCCGATGCCCTACCAGGAGCTTCGTGAAGGACTGACCTTCGACGACGTGCTCTTGCTTCCGCAGGCCTCCGACCTGCTGCCCTCCAGCTGCGACGTCGCCACGATGCTGACGCCCAACATCCGCCTGCGCATCCCCCTGGTGTCGAGCCCGATGGACACCGTGACCGAGTCGCGCACGGCGATCGCGATCGCCCAGATGGGCGGGCTTGGCTTCATCCATCGCAACCTCCCGCTTGAGCGCCAGGCCGCCGAAGTCGCCGCGGTAAAGAAGTATGAAAGCGGAATGATCGTTGATCCCGTCACCGTCCATCCCGAGCAGAAGATCGCCGACGCGCTATCGATAATGGAGCGCCACGGTATTTCCGGACTGCCCGTGGTCACCGACGGCCGCCTGGTCGGCATCCTGACCAACCGCGATCTGCGCTTCGAACGACGGCTGGACAAGGCTGTGCGCGAGGTGATGACCACGCGCGTGATCACCGCCCATCCGGGCATCAGCCTCGAAGAGGCCAAGGAGATCCTCCAGGCCCACCGGATCGAAAAGCTGCCGCTGGTTGACGAGCGCGGACGCCTCAGCGGCCTCATCACCGTCAAAGACATGGACAAGGCGACCCGCCATCCGTACTCCAGCAAGGACAAGATGGGCCGCTTGCGCGTGGGCGCGGCGATCGGCGTCGGTCCCGAGCGCGCCGAACGCGCCGCCGCACTGGTGCGCGCCGGGGTCGACGTGCTCTGCATCGACACCGCCCACGGCCATTCGCGCAACGTGATCGAGGCGCTCCAGGCGACCAAGCGCGAATTCCCCGAGGTCGAGGTGATGGCGGGCAATGTCGCCACTACCGAAGGTGCCAAGGCGCTCATCGACGCCGGCGCCGACGCGCTGCGGGTCGGGATGGGACCCGGATCGATCTGCACCACGCGAGTTGTTTCGGGCGTCGGCGTCCCGCAGATCACGGCGATCATGGACTGCGTGGCGGTCGCCGAGCCGCGCGGCGTGCCGGTGACCGCCGATGGCGGAATTCGCTTCTCCGGCGACATCGTCAAGGCGCTGGCCGCCGGCGCCTCCAACGTGATGATCGGTTCGCTGTTCGCCGGGACTGAGGAAAGCCCGGGCGAGACGATTCTCTACCAGGGGCGGACCTACAAGCTGTACCGCGGGATGGGCTCGCTGGGCGCGATGAGCGAACGGGTGCGCGACCGCTACGGCCAGAGCGAGGTCCACGAGAGCAAGCTGGTGCCGGAAGGGATCGAGGGGCGGGTGCCGCATCGCGGCTCGCTCGCCTCCAACATCGAGCAGCTCGTCGGTGGCGTGCAGGCCGGGATGGGCTACATCGGGGCCGCCAACCTTGTCGAGCTGCGCCGGCGCGCGCGCTTCATCCGGGTCAGCGACGCCGGTCAGCGCGAGAGCCACGTCCACGACGTCTTCATCACCAAGGAAGCCCCCAACTACCGGCAGTAAACCAGCCAGCCGTCGCCATCGGAAGAGCCAAGGCGCGCGGCGGCGCATCGCCGCCGGCGCGGCCGCGCCCGCTCGATAGCGCTGCGGCGGCGTGGCAGAATCGAGGCTTGCACTGGCTGATAGCGCGGTTTCGCGGGGTGGCGTGGCGCGGATGAGCGAGAAACGAAGACTCACAGTGGGCGTGCTGTTCGGCGGACGGTCGAGCGAGCACGAGGTTTCGCTGCGCTCGGCGCTGACTGTGATGTCGGCGATCGATCCGGCGCGCTACGAGGTCGTGCCGATCGGAATCGGGCGCGATGGCCGCTGGTATCTGCGCGACGACGCGATGCGGATGCTCTCCGAGGCGGCGCCGCGGCTGGAGGCGTTGGGCGCGGGCGGCGTCGAGGTCAGCCTGCTGCCACATCCGGCCGGCCGCACCTTGGTCGAGACGATGCACAACCGCGCCCATGGCAGGGCGAGTGCCGCCCGTCGCACTCCGACGCCGGCGCGCGGCGCGCGGCACGCGCTCCCGGGCCCGCTCGACGTCGTCTTCCCGGTGCTGCACGGCACCTACGGCGAGGACGGTACGGTGCAGGGGCTCCTGGAGCTGGCGGGAATTCCCTACGTCGGTGCGGGCGTGCTGGGCTCGGCAATCGGGATGGACAAGGACGTGCAGAAGCGGCTATTGCGCGAGGCCGGCATTCCGGTGGTCCGCTACGCGGCGCTCGAGCGCGCGGACTGGCGCGACGATCCGGCCGGCGCCGCTCACCTGGCGCGCTCGCTTGGCTATCCGGTCTTTGTCAAGCCTAACGCGCTCGGCTCCTCGGTCGGGATCAGCAAGGTCAAGCGGGAAAGCGACCTCGACCGCGCGCTGCGCGACGCCTTCGGCTACGACCGCAAGGTGCTGATCGAAGCCGCCTGCGAGGGGCGCGAGCTGGAATGCGCGGTGCTCGGCAATGATCGTCCCGAGGCGTCGATCCCGGGCGAGATCGTCGTCAAGGGGCGCCACGAGTTCTACAGCTATGAGTCGAAGTACGTCGACCCCGAAGGCGCCGAAATAAAAATCCCGGCCGACGTGCCCCCCGCGCAAAGCGAGCACCTGCGCAAGCTTGCGGTCGCCGCCTTTCGCGCGCTCGGCCTGCGCGGGATGGCGCGGGTGGATTTTCTCGCCCGTCCCTCCCTGAGCGAAATCTTCGTCAACGAGGTCAATACCATCCCCGGCTTCACCGCGATCAGCATGTATCCCAAGTTGTGGGAGGCGACCGGGCTGCCGCTGCCCCAGCTAATCGAGCGCCTGCTCGAGCTGGCACTGGAGGAGCATCGCGAGCGCGCCGAACTCAAGATAACTTACGAGCCCAGGGAAGGCTGAATCGTCACCGCGAGCGATGAAACCACTGCTGATCGCGACTACCAATCGCGCCAAGCTCGACGAGTATCGCATCCTGCTCCACGGCTTCGGCCTCGCGCCACTCTCCCTGCACGACGCCGGCGTCGACGACCATACGCCCGAAGAGACCGGCGCGACCTTCGCCGACAACGCGCGGCTCAAGGCACGGTTTTACTTCGCGCGCGCCAACTTACCGACGCTCGCCGACGATGGCGGGCTCGAAGTTGACGCGCTCGGCGGCGAGCCGGGCGTGCGGTCGCATCGATGGCTCACCGAGGCGGCCGCCGCCGCGCACGGCGGCAGCCTCGACCTCGCGCTGGCCGAAGAGGTGATTCGGCGGATGGCGGGAGTCGCGCGCGAACGGCGCACTGCCCGCCTGCGGGCGGCCGCGGTGCTCGTCTATCACGAGCACGGGCAGATCCACGAGCGCGTCAGCGAGGCCGCGATCGAGGGAGTCATCGCGGAGCGCGTGCTGACGCCGGTGCGTACGGGCTTTCCCTATCGCTCCGTGCTGGTCCTGCCGGATCGCCGATGCTACCTGGGCGAGCTGCCCGAGGAGGAGGCCGCACGGCTCAGCCAGCGTCGCACCGCACTCGAAGCCCTGCGCGCCGATCTCGAGCGGATCGCGGGAATGCGCTGAGGCCCGGCGCGCCCAACGATTTGGAAGTGCGATTGCGGTAAGCGGATGAGCCGGCGGCACAAGGGCAAGGTCGTCGTTCTGCATCTGGCCGCCCGCTATCCGTTCGCGGGCGTGATCTGGCAGCTGCTCCATCACCTGGTCGGCTTCCAGCGCCTCGGACTGGAGGTCTACTACGTCGAGGATCACGGGGCGTGGGTGTACAACCCGGCCGCCGGCACGGTCGCGCCCGATCCGGCGCCGAATCTCAAGCTTCTGACCGGCGTGCTTGGGCGCTTCGGCTTCGCCGATCGCTGGTCGTTCCTCGATGCCGAGCGGGGCGAGTACCTCGGGATGGGCCGCGAGCGAACCCATCGGCTGCTCGCCGAAGCCGACGCGGTGATCAACCTGTGCGCGGCGACCGAGCCGCGCGAGGAGCATCTGCGCGCGCGATGCATGGTGTATCTTGAAACCGATCCCGGTGTCTTTCAGGCGCGCTACGCGGCCGGCGACCCGAAGATGGTGAGCCTGGCCCGGGCGCATCGCCTGTTCTTCACCTACGCCAGTAATATCGGGCAGCCCGACTGCGTGCTGCCGACCGGCGGGCTTGTATGGCATCCGACCCGCCCGCCTGTGCTGCTGGACCAATGGCCCGTGCAGCCGACGCCGGCCCGGTCTGCCCCCTTCACCACGGTCGGAACCTGGCGCAACAGAGGCAACGACATAGAAATAAGCGGACGCATCTACTACTGGTCCAAGCACCTCAACTTTGCAAAAATGCTCGACGTTCCGCGGCGCGCCGGACAGGCCGTCGAACTGGCGACCGACCTCTCTTCGGGCCCTGACTACGAGCGGGCGCTGGCGGGCGGCTTCAGCTTCCGGCCGGTGGTTCCGATGTCGCTCGACCTCGACGCCTATCGCGCCTACATCAGCGGCTCGCGCGGCGAATTCACGCCGGCCAAGGACCTCTACGTCAGTACTCGCTCGGGATGGTTCAGCGATCGCACGGTGTGCTATCTGGCCGCTGGGCGCCCCGCTGCCACTCAGTTCACCGGCTTCGAAAAATTCATCCCGGCCGGCACCGGGTTGCTCGGCTTCGACGACGCCGCCTCGGCGGCCGACGCGCTGCGCGTGATCAACGCCGACTATCCGCGCCATGCGCGGGCGGCGCGCGAGCTTGCGTGCGAGTATTTCGACGCCGCGCGCCTGCTCGACGAAATCGCCACGCTCTGCGGGCTCTAGCCGATGAGCCGTACCACGGAGCTCCAGTTCCTTCTCGGACTCGACCGCCTCAGCCCCGAGGTCCGGTTTATCGTCCAGGCGCTGGTGGCAGTGATCGTGCTGCTCTACGCAGTGGCGCTGCGCCGTCGGCGCGGGCACCTGCACGCCTGGCCGGTGGCGGTGGTCGGCGTGGCGCTGATTATCGACCTGCTGACGCCGGCGCTCGGGCTCAGCCGCCTGAGCTACGTGGTCGACACCTCGGCCCTATTGATCTTCATGTGCGGGCTCATCCGGATCGCGCTCGAACTCGCCGACGCCGCAACCCATCGCGGGCGCGAGCACTTCTCCACCATCTTCCGCGACCTGCTGACGCTGGCGCTGTGGGCGTTCGTCGTGATGGTGGTGCTGCGAACGTTCTTCAAGATCGACGTAACCGCGCTGCTCGCCATCCCCGCCGTCATCACCGTGGTGATCGGATGGGCGCTCCAGGAAACCCTGGGCAACATCTTCAGCGGCCTGACGCTTCAGATTTCGCAGCCGTTCCAGCCCGGCGACTGGGTGCGCTCGGCCGACAAGGTCGGGCGCGTGCAGGGCGTGGGCTGGCGGGCGACGACGATTCTGACCCGCGCCAACGAGCGGGTCGATATTCCCAATGCCCAGCTGGCCAAGGACGTGCTTTTCAATTACGCCAGCCACGCCGTCGCCGACGAGATTTCGCTCGGCATCAGCTACGACGAGCCGCCCAACCGCGTGCGCGAGGTAATCCTCGGTGTCCTGCGCGACATCCCCGACATCTTGCGCCATCCGAGCCCCGAGATCTTCGCCTGGGAGTATGGCGACTCGGCCATCCGCTACCGCGTCAAGTACTGGCTTGCCGACTACGGACTGACCGAGCAGGTCCACGACCGCGTGATCTCGAGCCTGTGGTACGCGCTGCGCCGCAACGGGATCGAGATTCCATTTCCAATTCGCACCCTCAAGCTCAGCCGCGAGCACCGGATGGCCGAGTCCGAGGTGCAGCGCGAGCTTATCGCCGAGCTGCGCGGCGTGGACTTCCTGCGCGCGCTAAACGAGGACGAGATGCGCATCCTAAGCGCGTCGGCGCGCGTGCGCCACTTTGGCGCCGGCGAGCTGCTGGTGCGTGAGGGCGAGCTCGGCGACACGCTCTACGTCATGCGCCGCGGCGTGGTTGACGTGAGCGCGAGCGGCGCCGACGGCCGCCCGGTCCATCTCAACGAGCTGCGCCGCCCGGCGTTTTTCGGCGAGATGGGCCTGATGACGGGCGAGCCGCGCAACGCGACCATCCGCGCGCGCACCGACGTCGAGGTCATCGAGATGCCGCGCGAGGGCTTCATCGAGCTGTTCAAGACCCATCCCGAGGCTGCCGCCCAGATGAGCGAGATAATCGCCGCGCGGATGAGCCAGCGGCGCGAGCTGCTCGACGCCGGGCAGACCGTGGACGGCGGCACCCGCGGCCGCTCGCGCTGGCTCCTCGACAAGATGCGCGCAATATTCGATATCTAGGCCAGGGCGCGCGGCCGCGCGGGCCACCGCCACCGCACGCGCCTCCAAACCCACAGCCGAGGGAGAGTCCGCGATGGTCAAAGCGATCTATTTCATCAAGCGCAAGCCCGGGATGACTCTCGAGGCCTTCGGCGAGTATTGGCGCACCCGCCATGCCGACGCCGTGCGCAAGGTGGCGGGGCTGCGCCGCTACGTCCAGTGCCACACCATCCCCTCGGGCTACCGCAAGGGCGAACCGATCTACGACGGCGTGGCTGAGCTGTGGTACGACGACGTTGACGCCATGCGCCGCATCGCCAACAGCCCGGAAAGCCGCGCCGCGCTCGAGGACGACGCCGCCTTCCTCGACATGTCCATGATGGATTTCATCCTGGCCGAAGAGGTGCTTCAAAAGGACGCGCCAGCGGCGCCCACGATGATGCATCTGGTGGAGTTTATCCGGCGCAAACCCGGGATGGACGTCGCGGCGTTCCAGCGCTACTGGCGCGAGGTCCACGGCCCACTCGGCGCGAGGATCCCGCAGATGCGGCGTTACGTGCAGAACCACGTCCGTGCCGGCGCCTACCGCGGCGGCCGCCAGCCGATCTACGACGGCGTCGCCGAGGTCTGGTTCGACTCGACTGATGCCATGCGCCAGTCGGCGAAGACCGAGGAGTACCGCGCGGTGCGCGCCGACGAGCCCAACTTCATCGACACCACCCACCCCTTCCCGTTCATCATCACGCGCGACTTCGTGATGCTGTAAGCGGCGGCGGGGCGGGCCTTCGCGCCCGCGCCTAGGACTTCGCGGCGCTCTCGTTTTTGAGCATCGCGAAGAAGTCCTCGATCCGATGGTAATTGACGGCGAAGTCGCCCTTGCCGTCGCGCGAGCGCGAGCGCATCTCGACCACGCTGCCGGCGCCGTCGGCGGCGGGCCGCACCTGGATCACGAAATCGTCGCAGAAGCGGAACAGGTCGGAGCGCTGGATGCCCTCGATGGTGCGCGTGCCCGGATCAACCCATACGATCTCCCATCCGGGCATCGTATGCGCCGCGGCGTTGACCTTGGCGAAGGCTTGGGCCGGCTTGTCGTCGAGATGCAACGGCTCGAGCTTGCCGTAGCCGGCGATCTGCTGCGGCGCAAAGTAGTCGCGCCTGTACTTCATCGCTTCCGGGGACATCCCGGGCGGTTTGACGAACTCGGGCGGATTGTCGAAGTCGGTGGTGATGTCGTTGATGAGCGGCGCGTGCATCGACATCCAGCTACGAATGATGAGAATCAGCGGGACGGCGACCACTAGGCCCAGGATCGTGCCGGCCAGCGCGATCGGACGCCCCGCCCGGCGCGGCTCGGCGCCGGTGCGCGCGATTCCCAAAAGCCCGATCAGGAAGGCAAGCGCCGCCAGCGGCACGCTCAGCAGGAAGAGCTGGAAGCCCAGCATCGGTGCAACCAGGTAGAAGTGCGCGCCACCGATGCCGACTGCCAGCAGGATCACCGCCAATATCGCGTCGAGCAACGAAAGCCAGGCTGGGATCATTTATCGTCTCTCCTCCGTATGGCGCCGCGGGCGCGAGCCGCCCGCAGCCTTTGCCAGTCCGAAACACCTGCGGCACGCCAGGGTTCCCGCGACGAAGCTGACATGCGTCGCCCGGGCCCCGCCGGCGCGCCGAAGCGCCGCGCCCCAGCTAGCGCTTCATCCCGCGGGCCACGAACTGCGGCAGCATGAACAGGTACTCGCCAGCGGCGATCGCCTCGTCCACCGCGCCGAGCCATCGCTCGACCTCCGCCGCACTGACCGCGCCCGAGTCCCGCGCGTAACGCGCCAGACTCTGGCGCAACATCACGGCCAGATGGCCCCGGGTGTCGGCGCTCGCGAAGACCGAAACTTTAACCTCGTCGAGTCCCGCCCGGCGCATCAGGCCGTGCAGCCGCCGTCCGATGCGCGGCTCGTTGACCGCGATGGCGCGGGCCGCCGCGATAACCCGGTCGCTCAGCGCCTGCGCGCGCGGCGCCAGCTCCAGCGCGAGCATCTCCCAGTCGCTGTCGATCGCGACCACGATCGCCCCCGACGCGGCCACCCGCGCCATCTCGGCCATCGTGTCCGCCGCCGAATCGACGTATTCGAGCACGTTCTTGCACAGCACGCGCTCGAAGCTGCGGTCCGGGAAGGGGAGCGGCGGAACCGCCGCCTGCACGAATTCAGCATTGAGCCCCTGAGCGCGCGCGCGACGCGACGCGGCGGCGACGAAGTCGGCGTTGATATCGACGCCGACCACCCGCCCCGACGCGCCGACCCGTCGCGCCATCTCTAGCGCCGTATAGCCGGGCCCCGAGCCGACGTCGAGCAGCCGCATCCCGAGCCCCGGCTCCAGCGGCTGCAACAGAGGGTCGAGCGCCGGATGGTAGGCCAGAATCTCGTCATAGGCCCCCTGGCGTTCGGGTTCGACTTCGACCCAATGCTGCTTGTAATAGGCGTTGGCCACGGCGCTTCCAGCGATCCGTTACAGGACTTGGACGGGAAATACAAAGCAGACGGTTACTGAGAACCGCCGCGGCGGGCACCAAATTGCCCCTCACCCCCTGCTCCGATAGGCTGACTGTTCAGGGGCCTGGCGGCCTGTTTCGAAGGATGAGTACTACCCGGGACCGACTGAAACTTCTGCGCGAGGCGCTCGCCGAGCGGATCGTCATAATTGACGGCGCGGCGGGAACTTCGATCCAAGCGATGCATCTGGGCGCCGCCGACTTCGGCGGCGCCCAGTTCGAAGGATGCAACGAGAACCTCGTCCGCACCCGGCCCGACAGGATCCGCGAGCTGCATCAGGGCTTCCTCGACGCCGGCGCCGACATCATCGAGACCAACACCTTCGGCGCCACTTCGATCGTCCTTGCCGAATACGGGCTCGCCGAGCATGCGCGCGAAATCAATCGGACGGCCGCGCAGATCGCGCGCGCCGCCGCCGACGCCGCCGCCACGGCCGCTAAGCCGCGCTTCGTCGCCGGCTCGATGGGGCCGACGACCAAGGCCATCTCAGTCACCGGCGGCGTCACCTTCGACCAGCTGGCGGCGGCCTACCAGGAGCAGGCCGAGGGACTGATCGAGGGCGGCGTCGACCTGCTGCTGCTCGAGACCGTGCAGGACACGCTCAACTGCAAGGCCGGGCTGCTCGGAATCGAGCGCGCGACGGCCACCGCAGGCATTGAAGTCGCGGTCGCGGTGTCGGGCACGATCGAGACGATGGGGACGTTGCTCGCGGGGCAGGACATCGAGGCCTTCTACACCTCGCTCGCCCATCGCGAGCTGCTCTGGATGGGGCTCAACTGCGCGACCGGCCCCGACTTCATGACCGACCATCTGCGCACGCTCTCGGCAATTTGTCGCTTCGACGTCGCCTGCGTGCCCAACGCCGGGCTGCCCGACGAGGAAGGCCATTACAACGAGTCGCCTGAGTCGCTCGCCTTTAAGCTGGAGCGCTTCGTCGACGCCGGATGGATCAACCTGGTCGGCGGATGCTGCGGTACGACCGCCGCGCACATCCGGATGCTCGCGCAGATGGCCGCGGGCAAGCGCCCGCGACGGCCCGCCACCGTGCGCCGCTCGGTGGTTTCGGGAATCGAGGCGCTGGTGATCGACGAGAACACCCGACCGGTGATCGTCGGCGAGCGCACCAATGTGCTCGGCAGCCGCAAGTTCAAGCGGCTCATCGCGGAAGGCCGCCTCGAAGAGGCCGCCGAGGTCGGCCGGCTCCAGGTGCGCCGCGGCGCCCACCTGCTCGACGTCTGTCTGCAGGACCCCGACCGCAACGAGGTCGCCGATCTGACCGCCTTCCTCGAAGTCGAGGTTAAAAAGGTCAAGGTTCCGCTGATGATCGACACCACCGACGCGCGCGCGCTCGAAGAGGCGCTCAAGCGCACACCGGGCAAGTCGATTATCAACTCGATCAACCTCGAGGACGGCGAGGAGCGCTTCGAGCGCGTGGTGCCGCTTGCGCGGCGCTACGGAGCGGCGCTGGTCGTCGGCTGCATCGACGAGGACAAGCAGCAGGCGCAGGCGATCACGCGCGCGCGCAAGCTCGCGATCGCCGAGCGCTCCTACAAGCTGCTCACCGAAAAGTACGGCGTCGAGCCCGAGGACATCATCTTCGACCCACTGGTCTTCCCGGTCGGCACCGGCGACCGCAACTACATCGGCTCGGCGGTCGAGACCATCGAGGGCATCGCGCTGATCAAGACCACGATGCCGCGGTGCAGGACCGTGCTCGGCATCTCCAACGTCTCCTTCGGCCTGCCCGAGGCCGGACGCGAGGTGCTGAACTCGGTGATGCTCTACCATTGCGTGCAAAACGGGCTCGATCTCGCGATCGTCAACGCCGAAAAGCTCGAGCGCTACCACTCGATTCCCGAGGAGGAGCGCCGGCTCGCCGAGGACCTGATCTGGTGGCGCGGCGAGGACCCGATCGCGGCATTCGCCGGCTATTTCCGCGCGCGCAAGTCGAAGCCGTCGCACGCCGAGCATCGCGCGCTGCCGCTCGACGAGCGGCTCGCGCTCTATATCCTCGAAGGCTCGCGCGAGGGACTGACCGAGGACCTCGACGAGGCGCTCAAGACGCGTCCGCCGCTGGAGATCATCAACGGCCCGCTGATGAAGGGGATGGACGAAGTTGGCCGGCTGTTCAACGCGAACCAGATGATCGTTGCCGAGGTGCTCCAGTCGGCCGAGGCGATGAAGGCCGCGGTCGCCTATCTCGAACCTCACATGGAGAAGACGGACAGCGCCGCCCGCGGCACCATCGTTCTCGCCACGGTCAAGGGCGACGTCCACGACATCGGCAAGAACCTCGTCGATATCATCCTCAGCAACAACGGCTACCGCGTGCTCAATCTCGGCATCAAGGTGCCGCCCGAGGAGCTGATCAAGGCCTACGAGGAGCATCATCCGGACGCGATTGGGCTCTCCGGACTGCTCGTGAAGTCAGCGCAGATGATGGTCGCGACGGCGCAGGACCTGCGCGCGGCTGGGATCGCCTGTCCGATCCTGGTCGGCGGCGCCGCGCTCTCGGCGCGCTTTACCCGGATGAAGATCGCGCCGGAATACGACGGACTCGTCGCCTACGCCAACGACGCGATGGAAGGGCTGGACCTGGCCAACCAGATCATGGACGAGGAGCGGCGCGCCGCGCTGCGCCGGGCGCTGGAGGCCGAAACGCACAGGCTGCTGGCATCGGCCAGGCCCGCTGCCGCCCCCGCGCGCGCCGCGCGCAAGGCGTCTGCGGTGCGCCAGGATGTCGAGATTCCGCAGCCGCCGGACCTCAAATCCCACGTCGTGCGCGGCTACGACCTCGGCGAGATCTTCCGCTACATCAACCCGGTGATGCTCTATACGCGCCACCTCGGCCTGCGCAACTACGAGCAAGCGCTCGCCGAGGGCGACCCGCGCGCCAAAGAGCTCAAGGCGGCGGTTGCCGCGGTCGAAGAGGTGATGCTCGCACGGGCGGACATCGCGGCCAACGCGATTTATCGCTTTTTCCCGGCGCGCTCCGACGGCGACCGCACGATCGAGATCTGCGCGCCGGACGGCAAAACCGTGCTCGAACGATTCGTCTTCGGCCGCCAGAGCGAGGAGCCGGGCCTCTGCCTTGCCGATTACGTCGCGCCGCGCGGCTCAGGACGCACGGACTATGTTTGTATGTTCGTGACCACCATCGGCACCGGCGTGCGTGCGCTGGCCGAGCAATGGAAGGAGCGCGGCGAATACCTGCGCTCGCACATCCTGCAGGTGCTCGCGCTGGAGGGCGCTGAGGCGTTCGCCGAGCTGCTCCATCAGAAGATCCGCGCGATGTGGGGTTTCGCTGACCCGGCGGCGATCGCGATGAGAGACCTGTTCCAGGCGCACTACCGCGGCAAACGCTACTCGTTCGGCTATCCGGCTTGTCCGCGGCTCGAGGACCAGGAGAAACTCTTCCGCCTGCTCGACGTCGACAAGCATGCGATTGGCGTGACGCTCACCGAGGGCTGGATGATGGATCCCGAGAGCTCGGTGAGCGCGATCGTCTTCCACCATCCCGAGGCACGCTACTTCAGCCTTTCCGCCGCCGACACTGAGGCGCTCGAGCGCGAGCTGGCAGCCGAGACTTCACCCCGCGTGGCCGCCCTGTCGTAAGTGACGTGCAGGAAGCGCTGCGCTCCCTGTAACCGGCCCGATTCACGTCCGGCGGGCGGCGGGGTTATAAGCGTACGTGATGAAATCCATCGCCACGCTCGCCCTGCCGCCTCCGTTCGAGGAGGCGCTAAGCCGCCACGAGCGCGAAATCATGCGCTTTCTCCTGCGCATGACGCGCGACCGCGAGGACGCGCTCGACCTCTTCCAGGAGACTTGGCTGCGCGCCTACCGCGCCTATTCGCAGCTCGACTCGGAGGCGGGGCTGAGGCCGTGGCTGTACAAGATCGCCGCCAACCTCTGCCGCAACCGCGCGCGCGATCACGCCCGCCGCGCGCGCGTCTTTCGCACCGGCGCCGAACCACCGGGCGGGGAAAATGGCGCGCTGCACGCGGCTGCGGTCGCCGACGGCCACGCCGGCATGCTCAATCTCAAGCGCGCGCTGGCGCGGCTCCCGCACAAGCAGGGGCTGGCGCTGGTGATGCGCAAGTTCGAGGGGCTGGAATACGAGGAGATCGGCGCCGCGCTCGATTGCTCGGCCGAAAGCGCGCGCGCTCACGTTTACCAGGCGCTTAAAAAGCTCCAGGCGATTCGGTGAAGGCGATGAACGACACGCTGCTTACGGACGACATGCTCCAGGACGACCGGCCGCTTATGTGCGACGCCGCGCGCGACGACGCCGCAGTCGAGGCGGCGCTCGGCGTGGCGCGCGCGCCGATGGCGCGCGCATTGGCGCGGATTCGCCGCCCGCGGGCGCGCGTCGGGGTGATTGAGACGCCGCTCGGAGAGATGCTGGTGGCGGAAAGCGCGCGCGGCCTGCTCGCGCTGCGCTTTCTTGACGTAAGCGGCGCGTCCGACCCACTCGACGCCCTGCGCCGGCGCTTCGACCTCGTCGAGGACGCACAGGCCGCCGAGCGCGTGCGGCGCGAGATCCTGCGCTATCTCGACGGGGACGCGCACGCGCTGCTGAATCATCCGGTGGACCTCAGCCTCGTCGAGAGCCCCTTCCAGCGGCGCGCACTGATGCGGCTGCGGCGGGCGGTGCCGCCGGGGGCGGTCATCACCTATCAGGCGCTGGCGGCCGCGGTGGGCGCGCCCAACGCGCAGCGCGCGATCGGCACCACGATGGCGATCAATCCGGTTCCGCTCTATGTGCCATGCCATCGTGTGATCCGCTCCGACGGCACGGTCGGGCACTATGGCGGTGGCGTGGAGCGCAAGCTAAGGCTGCTGCGCACGGAGGGCTTTTGCGTCGATCGCGACTGCCGGCTGCCCGCCGGCACAGTGATGGGCCATCTGCAGACGCGGATCTTCTGCGATCCGCGATGCCGCGCGGCCATGCGCGCCGACCACAACCGGATGGTTATCTTCGCCGATCCGCGCCGTGCGCGCGGGGCCGGAATGCGCGCGTGCAAGCTGTGCCGTCCGTCCTAGCCGGCAGGCGCTGAAAGGCGGAGGGCGCGGCGCGCGAACCCACGGCTGGGGTTCGCGCGCCAAGCGCGCAAAGGTCAGGCTACTCGGTTTCCTGCTGCTGCTGGAGCTGCTGGATCTGGCGGCGCTGGCTCTGGATCTCGCGCTGCTGAGCCTGGATTTGACCCTGTTGCTGCTGTGAAGTGACTTCCTGATTTTGCATCGCGTTGCCGACCACAAAGCCGGTGCCGGCGCCCAGCGCACCGCCGATCGCTGCGCCCGCGCCCGGGGCACCCACCGCGGAGCCGATGATTGCGCCGGCACCTGCGCCAAGCAGCCCACCGCCCAGTGTGCCCTTCTCGCGCGTTGACAGCGGCTGGCCGCTGCATCCTGCCAGCGCAAAGGCCGCGCCCAAAATCAGCGCTGCGGCCGCCATCCTCCCCCCTGAAGGCTTATGCATACCCTCCATCAACCTCCTGTCACTCGGTTTGCTGCTGCTGCTTGAGCCGCTCGATCTCCTGTCGCTGCTGCTCGAGCTCCTGCTGCTGCTGCTGAATCTGGCCTTGGGTCTGCTGCTGCTGGACCTCGTTGTTCTGCATCTCATTGCCGACCGCAAAGCCGGTCACGCCGCCCAGCGCGCCGCCGATGGCGGCGCCTGCACCGGGCGCGCCGACTGCGGCGCCGATAATCGCGCCGGTTGCGGCACCCAAGCCGCCGCCCAAAAGCGTACCCTTTTCACGTGTCGACAGCGGCTGCCCGGAACATCCGGCCAACAACAGCGCTCCAGCCGCCGCCAGTAAAATTGTCACAACCGTGCCCTTGCGCATCGTTCCCCTCCTGTCTACTGAGCGCACCCTGCTCCGTTTCGTGAGCCCGCTCACATTACCTTCTCGAATGGGCAGGCACCGCATGCGATAGAGTAGTCGGCGCGGTCTGAACCGCCAAGCTCACGATCGCTTTCTCTACGCCTGTCCGCACGTCAGGGCTTCCGATGCGCAAAACGCTTCGGTTGCCCTTTGAGCACTTTTCATGCCCGCGTGCCACGTCAAACCATTGTACGCTTTCTCTAGTTATTTTTGATCCCCTCACGGCCGCCCGTGCGGCGACGCCGCCGAATTGGTGCACCGCTACGCGCTTTACGCCACAGGCGCGAGTGACTCAAGGCAGCTCGCGCACAGGTTAGAAGCTTCAATCCAGGATCCGGCCACTGCGGATAACCCTACGGAAGTATTGCGAAAATCCTGGTCGGAGCGCCGGTGCCGTGCGCGATTTTCAACGGAATACAGAATAGGGTCGCTCCGCCGAACGGGAGCTTATCCGCGTTGGCGAGATTTTCAAACGCGACCCGGTTTGCGCCCAGCCATAGGCGATGCACCGGGAAGTCGGTGGAGCTGCCAGGATCGATGCTGGCAGTGTCGATCGCCAGCGCTACCACATTGCGCTGGGTGAGTAAAAATTTCACAGCCTCGGGGGAAAAGCCGGGAAAGTGCAAGTGGGTCACGTCGCCGGGCTTGTCGCTACCGAGATACTGTTTGCGATCTGGCCAGTATCGACCCCATCCCGAGCGAGCGACCACGATCGCCCCCGACGGAATCTGCCCATGCGTGCGTTCGTAGGCGTGGACTTCCTCCAGCGTAAGCATCGCGTCGGGGTCTTTGAGGGCGCGGGCGGAAAAGTCGATAACGGCCGCGGGCCCCATCAGGTAGCTCATCGGAATCTGATCGACGGCCATCCCGTTGCGGTTGAAGTGCAGCGGCGCGTCCATGTGTGTACCACCATGCTCGGCGGCGGCGAAGCGCGCCGAGGCATAGAAGTAGCCACCCGGCTGATGGATGCCGAACTGTTCGAACTGATGCACGAAGCCCCCTTCGGTGGGCCAGTAGATGGTCGAGGCGTCGAACGTGTAGCTCAGATCGACGACCTTGCCGTTCTCGTTGAGGCTGACGATCTTCTCCGGATTGAACAGCTCGCCTTGCGCTCGCGCCGGCCCCACCGCCGCAAGCATCAACAGCGCCACTGCGGCCGCCACGCCGCCCGTTATGCCCATCCGTCTTCCCTCCCCTACCATCCGATCGCCTGCGCCGGCATCAGCGGCGCGAGTTGCCCGCGCGGGTCGGCACCGCCGGCCAGAGCCATGCGCGCGCCGTCGAATGAGACCGCGAGCACATTGCCGTCGCACCACGGCGGCCGTTCCTCGAGCAAATGACCGCGCTCGGCGAGCGCCGCGCGCACCTGCGCGTCGACGCGATTCTCCAGCCGCAAGACGCCCGGATGTGCGTCATGCGGATAGAACGACGAAGGAAAATGCACGCACGAGTAGCGCGGAGCTTCGATCGCCTCCTGTAAGTCCATCTCGAACTCGACCACGTTAAGAAAGAACTGTAGCGTCCACTGGTCCTGCTGGTCGCCGCCCTGGGTGCCGAAGGCGAT
The DNA here is from genome assembly GCA_035650475.1 of Candidatus Binataceae bacterium. Taxonomy (NCBI): domain Bacteria; phylum Candidatus Binatota; class Binatia (SeqCode); order Binatales (SeqCode); family Binataceae (SeqCode); species Binataceae bacterium (SeqCode). Next base: position 12,850 of record DASRHP010000009.1, on the reverse strand, counting down.
CCATCGTCCGTCGCGCGTCTCCGCTATCGAGGGCGTCAGCGTGGTGCGCGGCCGTTTGTGCGGAGCCAGCGCATTGGGATGACGCTCGTCGAGATAGAAGGTCTGAAGACGCGTGCCGAGCGGGAAGCCCAGCGCCTCGATCACCGGCGAGCTGCGGATCCATGCGCCGCTGGGCGTGATCGCGATCAGGTTGCCTTGCCGATCGGCAGCATCGACGTGCGTCGTGCCCGCGCCCCACGGGCGCGCAGGCGCAGGCGCGTCTGCCCGCGCACGCATCGCCTGCGGATCGCCCGGCCGCAGTTCCATCGAGGCGCGCGCCGTGTCGATAAGCTCGCGCCGCAGCGCTGCATAGCGCTCCGAGAGCAGCGCGGCGAGCGGGACAGCGACGAAATCGGGATCGGCGTAGTAAAGCTCGCGGTCGGCAAACGCCAGCTTGGCCGCCTCGACCAGGGTGTGAAGGTAGTCGGCCGAGTTGTGGCCCATCGCGCGCAGGTCGAAGCCTTCGAGCAGCGCGAGCTGCTGGAGAAAGACCGGCCCCTGCGACCACGGCCCACATTTGAACACCGTCGCGCCGCGATAGCCGCGGCTGACCGGCTCCTCGATACGGGTCGTGAAGGTGGCGAGGTCTTCGAGCGCAAGAAGACCGCCGTGGGCCTCGCTGTGGCCGACAATCTCGCGCGCGATGTCGCCGCGATAGAAGCGCTCGAGCGCCGCGCGCAAGCCGGCCGCACGTCCACCGTTGCGATGGCTCGCCTCGGCGTCGAGCAGGCGGCGGAAGAAATTCGCGAGCGCCGGGTTCTTGATGATCTCGCCCGGGTGTGGGACGTCACCGCCGGGCATATACAGCCGCGCCGTTGACGGCCACCGGGTGCGATAGACCTCGGCGTTGGCGCGGATGGTCGAGGGGCCCAGCGCGGTCGTAATCTCGTGGCCGTCGGGCGGGCCGCTCAGCCCCGGATGCATCGGAAAGCCGTCCGTGCACAGCGCGAGCGCGGGCTCCGCAACTTCGGCAAGCGTCACCGTGCCGAAGTTTTCCAGCGCGCAGATCACGGCGCCGAAGGCGGCGGGCACGCCGGCCGCGAGCAGCCCCTCGCCGGGCATCAGCTCCAGACCGAGCGCCCGGTAATGGGCGATCGTCGCGCGCGCAGGCGCCATCGTATTGCCGTTGATCGCGACCACGCGTCCCGAGCCGCCTTCGCGCACGAGCATCGGCGCCTCACCGCCGATCGTGTGCATGTGCGGGTTGACCACGCCCTCGACGAGGGTTGCGGCGAGGGCAGCGTCGATTGCATTTCCGCCACGCGCGAAGATGCGGGCGCCAGCGGCGGCGGAGAGGTGATGCTCAGTGGCAATCATCACCTGGCGGCCTCTCAGGAGCGGATATAACGTTGACATATCTGGTATAACGAGTATCTTCTGAGACTTGGCGTCCGTTAGCGAGAATTTTGAGGGCTAGCGGTGAGCGGCGGCGGCGTACCCCCAAGTCAGCCCAACCTGTTCCTGACTCGATTCGGGCCGCAAATCAAGAGCAAGTCGCAAGGCCGCGAAAGAGTTCCCGTAGCGATTGAAAAAAGGCTGGCGCCGCTTGCGCTTTTTCGGCAATCGGGGAACGGAATCGAAATCGTACGTCGGGCGTCTAATCTATAGGCGCGATGATTGCTTAGGCTTGGATGTGAGTCATGTTTCGGCAACCAGCGGGAGGAAGATTCGCGGGGAGGGGGCATGATTGACATGGAAAGCACGAACTTGGATTCGATAGTCGGGCGGCGATGCCGTCTGCTTAAGCCGGTCCGCGACCACGAGGGTTTTAGCAGGTTTAGCGAAAGGCCTCGCATCTTGCGCAGCGTCGACAACCTTGGACGCCGGATGCTTCTGGTCCAGTTCGACGACGGCGCCACCACCTTCCTGTTCCCCGACGAAGTTGTCGTCGAGTGAGCACGCGCTGAGCAGCCTGCCTGATCGATAGCCAGGCCGGCGCGGACGCGAGCGCGCCCGGGTCTCCTTCCGACCCCGACCTCCCTAGGCGTTCTCGGCGGCGAGGAAATCGCGCGCGCGCATCAACGCCACGATCGATTTGGCGTCGATGATCTCCTCGCGCGCGATCATCGCCAGTGCCTCGTCGAGACTGACCTGCGACAGCCTTATCACTTCATCATGGTCGAGCCGACCGGGCGCGTCGCGCAGCTCGCGCGCGAGGTAAAGCTCGATCCGCTCGTCGCAGAAGCTGGGAATCGTGACGATCGTGCCGAGCCGCTCCCAGCGGCGCGCTGCAAGTCCCGCCTCTTCGCCGAGTTCGCGCCGCGCGCACGTGAGCCCGTCCTCGCCGGCATTGCGGCATCCGGCCGGGATCTCCCACATCCATCCGCCGGCCGCGTGGCGCCACTGGCGGAGCAACGCCACACGGCGTGCGTCGTCAAGTGCGACGATCGCGCTTGCCCCTGGATGGCGTGACGGCGAGCTCGACCGTCACACCGTTAGGCAGCTCCGCCGTTTCCACCCCGAGATCGACGACCCCCAACTTGAGCACTTCGCGCCGCGTTCCCATCGCCTAAGCTTGGCGGCAGGCGCAGGGCGCGCGCAAGGGCCGCGCGCGCCCCGCCACGGAATTGCGGGCGCCAAGCGCGCGGAACATACTTGAGCCGGACGCGTCGCGATGGAGCAGCCGGTAATTCCGATCTACTTCGACTACGCCTCGACCCTGTGCTATGTCGCCTGGCGGATCGTGGTTGAACTCGAGCGCGAGCTTGGCTTCGCCGCGCTATGGAAGGGCGTACCGATCGCGCTGCGCAATTATCGCGCGCGCCCCGGACAGCCGCTGGGCGCGCTCGAGCGCGCCAGAATTCAAAACGTCGCCGCCGAGACCGCAGTGGCGGTCGAGCCGCCCGCGCGTTGGCTCGACTCGCAGCCTGCGCTCCAGGGCGCGGAGTTCGCGCGCGAGGCGGGCGCGTTCCGCGCCTACCACGACGCGGTCTTTCGCGCCGCCTTTGAGGAACGCGCGGATATCGGCGCGCTCGACGTCCTGTGCGCGATCGCGGCCCGAGCGGGACTGGACCCGGTGCGGTTTCGTGACGCCCTGGAGCGCGGCGCGATGGCCGAGCGGATCGCCGAGAACAAGCGCGAGGCCGATCGCTTCTCAGCGCTCGGCTATCCGACCTTTGTTCTGGGTGATTTCCCGCTTATCGGAATCCAGCCGATCGAGACGATGCGGATGGTGCTCGGGCGGTTCCTCGCACGCCGCGCGGCGGAGCCTCGGGCGTGAGCCCCGCCTTCGCCCCAGCGACCGCGCCGGGGCTGCGGCCGCCGCTCAAGTGGGCAGGAGGCAAGCGATGGCTGGTGCCTCATCTGCGCCGGCTATGGGCCGGGCATTCGCAGCGGCGGCTCGTGGAGCCCTTGTGCGGCGGACTTGCGATTGCGCTCGGCCTGATGCCAGCGCGGGCGTCGCTCGCCGACATCAACCCACACGTGGTGAACTTCTACCGATGGCTCAAGCGGGGGCTGAAGATCGGGTTGGAGATGCGCAACGACGCGACGCTCTACTATACGCATCGCGCGCGCTTCAATGAACTGATCGCCGGCGGGGACGCAAACAGCGAAGAAGCGGCGGCGCTCTTCTACTATCTCAATCGCACAGGCTACAACGGGCTGTGCCGATTCAATAGTAAGGGCGAATTCAACGTGCCCTTCGGCCGTTATATCAGAATCAACTACTCTACTGACTTTTCCTCGTACCGGGAGGCGTTCGCACGATGGGAGTTCGAGGCGGGCGATTTCGAGTCGCTGCCGCTTGAGCGCGGCGATTTCATCTACGCCGATCCGCCCTATGATGTAGTGTTCACTCAATACTCAAAGGAACGGTTCGGATGGGACGAGCAGGTGCGGCTGGCTGAGTTCTTGGCGCGCCATCGCGGCCCGGTGGTGCTGTCGAACCAGGCGACCCCACGAATCGCGCGGCTTTATCGCAGGCTCGGCTTTTCGCTGCATATCCTCGATGCACCGCGCCGCATCAGCTGCACCGGCGACCGCCATCCCGCTCGCGAGGTCCTCGCGACGCGCGGCCTATAGTGAGTCCATCTCTTGTAAGCCTGCGTACTCTTTGTTCAGTTCTGTGGAGCGGGCGTCCCTGTCCGCTGACTGGCGCGCGGGCGCCTGGCCCGCGCCAGCAGTGCTTTCTGCCGGCGTCTTTCTCTGTCCCCCGCGCACGTGGCTGCCCGGCGAAGAGTCCCGGCGTTCTTTAGTCACAGGCGAAAGCCTGTGCCACGTTTCCACGACATAAGCAGCGGGTCAGCGGCCGAACGTCTCGCGCAGGGCGGCGGCAGCTTCCTCGACCGCCTGGCGGCCCTTGGCGAGGATCTGCGCCATCCCGACAAAACCGTGGGTCACGCCCTCGTAACGCGTGCATCGCGTCGCCACGCCCGCGCGCCGCAGCCGCGCGGCGTACTCCTCGCCCTCGTCGCGCAGCGGATCGTACTCGGCGGTGATCACGAGCGCGGGCGGCAGGCCGCTTAAGTCCTTGGCCGCGGCGGGTGCGCAGTAGGGATTGGCCTTGTCGCGCTCCGACGACAGGTAGTGGCCCCAGAACCATTCCATATCGGCGCGCGAGAGGAAGTAGTAGCTGTCGGTGGCGTAGTTGCGATGCGACGGCGTATCCATCTCGGCGTCGGTTGCCGGATACCACAACACCTGGTAGCCGAGCTGTGGCCCGCCGCGGTCGCGCGCCATCATCGCCGCCACCGTCGCCAGCGACGCGCCCGCGCTGGTACCAGCGACCGCAAGCCGCGCGGGGTCGGCGCCGATCATCGCCGCGTTCTCGGCCACCCATCGCGTGGCCGCGTAACAATCCTCGGGACCGGCGGGGAAGCGATGCTCGGGGGCCAGCCGGTAATCGACCGACACCGTTGCGCAGCGCGCGGCGTTGGTCAGAATCCGGCACACCGGGTCGGTCATCTCGATGTCGCCGACCACCCATCCGCCGCCGTGAAAGAAAACCACCGCCGGCAGCGGCGCGCTCCCGATGGGCCGGTAGATGCGGATGGGGATCTGGCCGGCGGGGCCCGGGATGCGCCGGTCTTCGACATGGGCGACCGACTCCGGCGCGCCCATCGGCGGGCGACTGCGGATGAAGGCGCGCGCCGCCGCCGGCGTGAGCTTATGGAAGGGCGGATTGCCGGCCGCGGCGGCTTTGTCGAGGATCGCCTTCATCTGCGGGTCGAGCGGCATCGCACGAACCTCCGGGCACCGACCTTCGGCGTCGAACTTAACAGCGGCGCTGACGGCTCACCGCGCGAGTGCCTTTTTAAGCGCCGCGCCCATGTCGGCGATCGCCTTGCGGCCCTCGTCGAGCACGGTCCCGAACAGCACGAAGCCGTGGGTCACGCCCTCGTAGCGCACGCACTCGCACTTGACGCCGGCGTCCTGGAGCCGCGCGGCGTAGGTCTCGCCCTCATCACGCAGGGGGTCGAAGCCGGCGGTCACCACCAGCGCCGGCGGCAGACCGCGCAGGTCGCTCGCTTGCGCCGGGCAGGCGTAAGGATTCGACTTGTCGGCGTCGTTGCGCAGGTAATGCCCCCAGAACCAGACCATGTCGTGGCGGGAGAGGATGTAGCCGTCGTCCTTGAACTGCTGCTGCGAGGGCGTGTCGAGCGCGGCGTCGGTCGCCGGGTAGATGAGCAGCTGGAAGGCGAGCCTGGGTCCGCCGCGGTCGCGCGCCATCAGCGAGACCGCAGCAGCGAGATTGCCGCCCGCGCTGTCGCCGCCGACCGCCACGCGCTGGGGGTCGCCGCCGATCGACGCCGCGTTCTTGGATGCCCAGTCGGCGGCGGCGTAGCAGTCTTCGACCGGAGCGGGAAATTTATGCTCGGGCGCGAGCCGGTACTCGACCGCAATTACGACGCATCCCGAGGCATTGCACAGCGAGCGGCTGAACGGATCCCATGACGCGGTCTCGCCGATCGTCCATCCGCCGCCATGGTAATACACCAGCACCGGAAACGGACCCTTGCCCTCGGGCGTGTAGATCTGGACCGGGATGCGCCCGGCGGGGCCCGGAATCTCGCGCCGCTCGGACTTGGCCACCGATTCCGGCGTGCCTTTGAACGCTTCGAGCAGGCCGTTGATCGCCTGGCGTGCCTCGACCGGCGTCATGGAATGGAAGGGCTTGGCGCCGGCGGCGGCGGCCTGGTCGAGAATCGCCTTCATCTGCGGATGGAGTTGCATCGCTGAGCTCCTCGGCAATGGGATTACGCGCGCTTGGGAAGTAGCGCGAACGCGCGGCTATGGCAACTCGCCGGCGGCGCCGCCGCACCGTCTGTGGCGGGTGCTAGGCGCGCCTTTTCTTCTGCCGGCGCGCCTCGCGCACGCGCGCCTTGAGCCGCTTCTCGCGCCGCTTGCGCCTGCGCCTGATCTCACGCTGCCGTTCCGTCGCCATCGCATCGCCTCCCGCCCGATATTCGAGCCTGCGCGCCGCAAGCGCCGCGCGCGTTCGCTTGAAGCCCTTACGGAGTTCGGGCTACAAGCGACCTTAAACGGCACAGCGGCCGAGCGCAAACGCGGCGCGCTCAAGGCGCAGCAGTGACGCGCGACAGGCTGCGGCGGCGACCGCGAAAAGGAGCCCGCGAGCCACATGGCCAGGATCATCGTTGACAAGGACATCGAAATCCCGATGCGTGACGGGTGCGTGCTGAAGGCCGACCTCTACCGGCCCGACGGCCCCGAGAAACTGCCGGTGCTGCTCAACCGCACGCCCTACGACAAGTCGTTTCCGCCGATCACGCTCAACACGCTCGACGTGATGCGCGCGGCGCGCGCCGGCTACAACGTCGTGGTCCAGGACTGCCGCGGGCTGTTCGCCTCCCAGGGCACCTTCCGCTGCTTCCTCGATGAGGCGCGCGACGGCTACGACACGATCGAATGGCTGGGGCGCCAGCCGTGGTCCAACGGCAGCGTCGGCACCTTCGGCGCCTCCTACATGGGCGCGACCCAGTGGCTCGCCGCCACCCGGCGCCCGCCCAGCCTCAAGGCGATGGTGCCGTCGATCACGGCGAGCGACTACCACGACGGATGGGTTTATCAGGGCGGCGCGTTCGAGCTGTTCTTCAGCGTGAGTTGGCTGATGATCACGCTGGGACTGACGCGCCTGATGCGCGAGCGGGCGGAAAATCCGAAGGCGGCCGAGGAGCTAAGCGCGCTGATGGAGAGCATCGACGTGATGCGCCAGAAGATGGAGGCGATGCCGCTGCGTGAGTTCCCGCTCTTCCGTGTCGGCGCGCCCTACTTCTTCGACTGGCTCGACCATCCTTACTACGACGACTACTGGCGCGCACTCTGTATCGAGGAGCAGCACGACAAGGTCGGGGTGCCGGCGCTCAACGTCGGCGGATGGCACGACATCTTCATGGGCGGCACCCTGCGCAACTACGTCGGGATGCGCGCGCGCGGGGCCTCGGCCGAGGCCCGCGCCGGCCAGCGCCTGCTGGTCGGTCCCTGGCACCATACGCTGCCCTTCTCGAGCCTGGTCGGCCAGTTCGATTACGGCTTCCGCTCGGGGCCGGTTGCGATCGACTACGACGGCGCGCAGCTGCGCTTTTTCGATCGCTGGCTCAAGGGCATCGACAACGGCGTCGACAAGGAGGCGCCGGTCAAGCTGTTCGTGATGGGCGTAAACGAATGGCGCGAGGAGAAGGAATGGCCGGTGCCCGGCGCCGAGAGCCGCCGCTACTACCTGCACAGCCGCGGTAGGGCCAACGGCGCGATGGGCGACGGCGCGCTCGCGACCGAGCCGCCCGGCAACGAGCCGGCGGACTCCTTCCTCTACAATCCGCTCGACCCGGTGCCGACCGCGGGCGGCGGGCTCTGCTGCTACGCCAACGCGCTGATGGGCGGCGCGATGGATCAAAGCGCGGTCGAGCATCGCGCCGACGTGCTGGTGTACTCCACCGAGCCGCTCGCCGAGGACCTCGAAGTGATCGGCCCGGTGTCGCTGACCCTGTACGCGTCGTCGTCGGCGCCCGACACCGACTTCACTGCCAAGCTGGTGGACGTCGGCCCCTGCGGCTTCGCGCGCAATCTGACTGACGGGATTATCCGCGCGCGCGTGCGCGAATCGCAGTCGGAGCCGAAGCTGATGGTCCCGGGCAAGGTGTACGAGTTCAAGATCGACATGTGGGCGACGGCTAACGTGTTCAAGGCCGGCCATCGCGTGCGCCTGGAGGTGAGCTCGTCGAATTTCCCGCGCTTCGACCGCAATCCTAACACCGGGCACGAGCTGTTCACCGACGCCGAGATGCGTCCGGCGCTGCAAAGCGTGATGCACGAGTGCAATTTCGCCTCTTACCTGAGCCTGCCCGTGATTCCGCGCCGGCGCTGACCTCGCAGCTGCGCGGCGGACGCCTCAGGCGCTTCACCGCGCTGCGCTTCGAGCTGTCTCCGTCACGGAGTCCGGCAACCGCGCCGCGATCGAGTACCGCCGCCATTCCAACCTGGACGCCGACCATCCGGCGCAGGCGCTCGAACTGGTCGAATGGGACGGCGCGCTGATCCGCGCCGTGCGCGTCTTCCACTTCTAGGGCGCCGGTCGCGGAGCTGCGGGCCGCGATTGCCCTGCTTGCAGCGAGGGACGCAAACGCTAATCGGCGACCAGCCACCAGCGGCGCACCGCGACCGCCGACCAGATTGCTTCGACCACTCCGAACGGCCACGCTCCTTGCAAAAAACCGTAGGCCGAGCCCAGCACGCATGCGCCCGCAAAGGCGAGCACGAACCATCGGCTGCGTTGCTCCAGCGCGTAACACACGAGCATTGCGGTCACGGCGAACAGGCCGAAGAGCGTCAAATGATCCATGGGGGGACGAATGTGTCTGTTAGGCTGTATCGGTTGAATCGGGCGGCTAAGAAGCTACCAGGCCGCGGCATGTTCATTGGACAGACCGGACCTGACCCGAATCTCGCCGGCGCGAGGAGTACGGCGTTGCCCATTCTCTTTGCAATCCGCTGCGCCGGGTGCAGCTTTGCCCACAGCCTCACGCCCAAAGGCGAAGCGCAATTTCCAAACCAGAGAAAACCTCGAAGAAATCAAACCAGAATCCGAACCCGTGATCGCGTCGCTGTGCTGCAAAATGAAGGACGGGATTGCATTCTGACATGCTCCTCGCAGCGTGCGGACGGCTCGACTGCTCACAGAGCGGCGAGCGCCAGCGCGCAGCCGGTCAGCGCTCGCCGTCCCAGTAATCGACCTCGGCATCGGCGCGCAGCGACTTGGCGAGCGTGCGCTTCTCCCTGGGTCCGCCAGGCGCTGCTCCGACAGAGATTCCGATCTTGTTGGAATCCGGATAGACCGTCACCTCAGGCTCGATCATCGTCGAAAAGCAGAGATAGCGCAGCGGCTTGTCCGAGGTGTTAGCCAGGCGATGGGCCGCATCGGCGGCCGGGAGTAGCGCGACATAGTCGCCGCGCGCGAGCGGAATTTCGCGGCCGCCGAGTCTGAGCGTGCCGGCGCCTTCAAGGATATAGATCGCCTCTTCGTTGGCGGTGTGATAGTGCGCCGGCCACGCGCTCTTGCCCGGCGCCAACTCGTACAGCGAGCATCCGAGCTTCCGCCCGCCGGCCGGCGCGCTGAGCTGCTTGCGCAGACAATGGAAACGCGCGCCGTGGCCGGCCTCGGTCCACGGCAGGCTCGCTTCGTTCACGACGTTGGTACGGTTGTCCATCGTGGAGACCTCCGCGCTGGTCGGCCAGATAGTAACCGGGCGCGGCGCGCGGCGCATGTCCGCGAATCAACATATATGCGGTTAAGACAGCAGCGCTTGCTGTGCCGGCGGCGGTCGATGATCCACACCGTCACGTCCCGGGCGTCGCGGGTGCCGATGAGGAGAAGCAGAATCAGCGCGGCGGCGAGAAATTCGAGCGCCGCCGTAGGGCGACGCGCGAGTTCCGCTCACCCCGCCATCATCAGCAGGTAAGCCACTACCGGGAGCAGCCCCAACCATTGACGATCGACGATATCGATCGTGTCGATGATCCCGTGTCTCTTCATCCTGCGCCAGATCAAGCCGGATTAAACCAGTCCGACGACGCCGATGCAGGCCGCGAGAACGCCCGCCCATCCCGTCCCTTCTACAGCGGGGCAAAGTCCGGGCCGCTGTGGCCTTGGACCGGGACGCCATCGATGCGCGCGGCGGGCGAATCCGCCCGCGCGAAAAGGGCGGAGACGTTGTCGCGATAGACGAGGCGCCAGTCCGGCTGCGCGCTCATGAAACGGTAGCCCGGCTTGCCGAGCGGGATCAGAACGTAGTCGGGCGGATAGCGCCGCAGGACCGCCGCTGCGCCCGCGCCGCCCTCGGTAAAAATTATGTAGTCGCGCAGCACCGCGATCGGGTAGGCCATGTCCTGGCGGCCGTCGATGAAGATGCGCGACGGCGGCACCTCGCGCGCGATGAAATAGGCCGCCCAGTCGAAGTCGCACAGCACGTTGCCGTGCAAATCGTGGCGGCGCATGAACGCCACCGCGCCGGTGGGCGTATCGACGGTGTTGATCAGCCTGCCCGAAAGCTCTCCGGTGGCGAGCGCAACCATCAGGGCGACTGCGACGATTATCAGTTCGTGGCCCAGCGATCGGCGCGGCGGCGGGGCGGGAGCGGCCGCGCCGGCGGGGCCGAAGAGCAGGCCCGCGCGGCGCCCCAGCGGCGCGACGATCGCGAGCGCCTGCAGGGGCAAGTTGCGAATTGCAGCCAGCCCGCTCGCGGTGACCACTGCTGCGACCACCACCAACGGCAGATCGTCAGCCCGCGGGCGCACAACGAGCAGCACGCCGAGCGCCGCGGTCGCGGCCAGCACGACCACCAGGCATACGAAGGTTGCGGGCGAGCCGTGAAGCTGCGCCGCCATCACCGTGAGCGTCGGCTGCCACTGCGTGTCGAGCCCCTTCATCCATCGACCGCTTGACGCCAGGACCGTGGTCCAAAGCCGGATGCCGTAGGGGTTAACCAGGGTGGCCAGCGCGACCGCGATCGTGATTGCGCCAAGTCTGATCCCGCGCCACAGACCGCGCCCGGCGATCAGATCGGCCGCGCCCGCGCCGGTGGTGTAAGTGGCGAGGATGCCGAGGCCAACGAAGAAGGCGCCATGCAGATTGGCCCACAGCAGGCAGATCGGGATCGCGAGCCACAGCGGCGCCGTGCGCCGGTAATTCTCGCGCGCCAGTACGGCGAGCAGCGCGCTGGTGAACAGGAAGGTGAAAAGCTGCGGGCGATATTGGACGAACGGGGCAAGTCCGATCGCGCTCGCCAGCAGGATTGGTAGTTGGATACTGACCGCGGCGCCGGTCTCGGCCAGCGCCGCCGCGAGCAGCGCTGCAATCGCACACGAGCAGGCAAGTTTCAGCAGTTTGAGGCCAAGCACGCCGAACTTGTCATAGATTGCAGCGAACAGGACTTCCGTCAGCCATTCGTGGTCCCACCACGGATGACCGAAGGCCGTGTAGGAAAAGCTCTCGCTCGTTGGCGCATGGCCCCGGGCGATCGTCAGCCGTCCGAGCAGGATACGCAGCCAGGGATCAACGTCGGTCCACTGCGCCGCGTTCATCAGCACCGCGATCAGCAGCACCAACGCCGGCGAGTAACGGAGCAGCGAGGTTGGCGAGCGTTGCGGTCCGATCAGAGTCTCGGGCGTGTCGTGGCTGGCGTGCGCCGCGTCCGCTTCCATCCCCGCCTCGACGACCATGCTAGCCGCCAGCAACGGACCCGGCAATTCGCCCCGCCCAAGCGGGCGCCGACCCAGGCCGTACCGCGCGCGTCCGCCCGGCCGCTAGCGCGTCAACGCCGCGGCGGATAAACTCTGGACATTCCCCGGGAAGGCGGCCCCATGTCGGAGCGCGAGGCAGTGCTTGAGGCAAATCGCGCGTTCTACCGTGCCTTCGAAAGCCTGGATGTCGAAAGGATGGCCGAGGTGTGGCTGCGCGACCCCCGGATCATCTGCATCCATCCCGGATGGCGCCGGCTGGTCGGATGGGGCGCGATCATGGACAGCTTCGAGCGCATCTTCGACAACGTCTTCGAGATGAAGTTCGACCTCGGCGAGGCGCAACTGATGGTCAGCGGCGATCTGGCAGTTGTCGTGGTCGAAGAGAATCTCACTCAGCACGGCTACGACGGGCGAAGCCGCAGCCGCGTGCTGGCGACCAACGTCTTCGAGCATGCGCAAGGGCGTTGGTGGATGGTTTCCCATCATGGCTCGCCGGTGATGGCGCCGCCCGAGGGCGATGAACCGCCATTGCAGTAGAGGCGAATTCATATGATAGCCGCGCTGATGAGCGTTGCGCTGGGCGTCGCGGTCGCGGCCGGATTGACGCCACGCGCCAGGAACCCGCGCTCCCATCCGAAATCTGCGCGGGCGCTTGTAGTCGCGCAGTCGGGAAGCGCAATCGCGGTTCCCGGCTCTGCCGACGCGCCGGAGACCGCCGGCGCTAGCGACGAGGATGACGACGGCGGCGCGGCCGTCAACGTGCCCCAGGCCGCGATGCCGGGTGACCTCGAATCCGCTCCGCAGCCGCCGTCTTCTGACTCTGACGACAATCCGTCCGCGCAGCCTCCGCCGTCATCCGATGACGACGACGCCGACGCTCCGCCGGTTCAGCAGCCCGCGGGCGACAACGGCGGCGCGTTCTCCGGCGCGCAGAACCCACCGTCCGACGACTAGGCGCGCGGAGCGCGTCGCACCCGCCGCGGGGATCTAGGCGGGGTCGCGCATGGCGCGCAGGAGGATGGCGGCGATTTCGGGGCGGGTGAACTCTGGCGGGGGAGCCTCGCCGCGGCGGAGCATCTCGCGCACCTTGGTGCCGGAGAGCAGCAGGCGGTCTGAG